>NZ_JBIVRU010000001.1:0-976340 GCF_044755845.1 Lysinibacillus sp. NPDC092081 | reverse complement strand
GCATATGGATTTCGACGTTTCGATCACTTTCGAGCAAAAATCTTATTAAATTTAAAGTATAAAGAAATCGGAGTTCATTTGGGCTAACGTGCTGAGAGATTAGTGCACCCCAACATTTGACTTAGAACCTTCTTGATAAAGTAATTAATGGATAATCATGGGCATAGTTTTCGTCTAGGCTAAAGCGCTAGGATACAATAGTAGTTTTTCCTTGAAGCGCACGTTCTTGCATTTCTACATCAAACTCTTTTTCAGATTTTGATACGACTACACAAGCTACACCGTTACCAATTAAATTTGTTACAGCACGTGCCTCAGACATGAAGCGGTCAACACCAATTAATAGCGCAATCCCTTCGACTGGAATCATTGGGAAGGCAGCAAGTGTCGCTGCTAATGTGATAAAACCAGAACCAGTTACACCAGCTGCTCCCTTGGATGTAATCATTAAAATCCCAAGAAGTGTAATAATCTGAATCCACGTCAATTCCATTCCGTATGCTTGTGCAATAAATAATGCAGCCATTGATAGGTAGATGGAAGTTCCATCAAGATTGAAGGAATAACCAGTTGGTACTACTAAGCCAACAACTTGTTTAGAGCAGCCAAAGTTTTCTAATTTACGCATCATAGATGGCAAGGCAGATTCAGATGATGAAGTACCAATTACTAAGAAAATCTCCTCTTTAATATAAGCAATAAATTTGAAAATGTTGAAGCCGAAGAATTTTGCAATCGTTCCTAAAACAAAGACTACGAACAAGAACATTGTAATATATACTGCAGCCATTAATAGGCCTAAGTTACCTAACGATTTCAAACCAAAATTACCAATCGTATAGGCCATTGCACCAAAAGCACCTATTGGAGATATTTTCATTACCATACTTACGATTTTGAAGAAAATCTCTGCCACTTGTTCAAAAAATGTGATGACAGGTTTTGCAGGTGCTCCAATAGAAGCAGCAGCTAAGCCGAACAAGATTGCGGAGAATAACACAGGAAGTAATTGTCCTGTTGCAAGTGCACCTACTACGTTTTCGGGAATAATGCTAGAGATGAAAGCACCTAAGCCTTGCTCACTTTCTGCAGCAGCGGTTGTATATTTTGAGATGTCAGCTTCGGAAGCACCTGATGTATCTAATCCAGTACCAGGGCTAACGATCATTGCAACAGCAATACCGATTGCTAAAGCAATGGTAGAGACGATTTCGAAATACAGTAACGCCTTTCCTCCGATTTTTCCAACCTTTTTCATATCTCCCATACTACCGATTCCAATTACAACTGTTAAGAAGATAATAGGGGCGATTAACATTTTAATTAGCTTAATGAATAAGTCTGCCAGAATTTTAAGGCTTGCACCAAACTCAGGGAAGATTGCCCCAACAATAACCCCTAGAATGATCGCAGCTATAACCTGAACGGTCAGATTTTTCAGTAATTTCACTGTATGCTACCTCTTTTCTAAATTTTCTCTTTGATATCGTTTTCACTAGATTTATCATAGCGAATCCTTTTAGAAAAAAGAGATTTAGAAAATAAGAAACATATCGTTCATTAAGTACATTCATCCATATTTTAAATAAAATGTAGTGTTTTCAATAACTCAAGCTGTTATGATGCTCTGTAAATAATTCACTATTGTTATAATACAAAAATAATTAATGATAGAAAATTTTGTTTTATGTCAATTTTCGTAATATTGTTCATTAAGTTCATGACTTTCTCCTACTTATGTCAACTAAAAGTGTTGTCAAAAGATTTTTTTGAAGATAATCTTAAAAGCATATCATTGATAGAAGTGACATTCTGAGCCTGAGTAAAATCCGTCCATTAGGCTTTTCTAATAGTGAAATGCAAATTTGGAAAGGAAGAAATTTTAAATGATAAAAATGCCTGTAAACGGCAAAATCCTGTTAGTGACATTTTTAATCATTGCATTCTCCTTTTTACTTGGTGGCATTTTTGTACTTGGAAACCTCTTAACTGAGCAAGAAAAGGAGTTTGGTCAGCGTGCTATGCTTGTTGCGCGGACTGTATCAAATGTGCCCGAAATCAGTATGCATTTGAAAAATGACAATATTAAAGAAGCGGCGAAAAATGTCAATAAAATTGTAGATGGAATTCGTGTTGTTAATAAAGCAGAGTATATTGTTGTAATGAATATGGATCGTATTAAACTATCTCACCCAGTCAGTAAAGAAATAGGGCAGCGTAGTGAGTCACAGGATTTAAATGCTTCCTTTAGTGAGCATTATTATGTATCGAAGGCACAAGGGGAAGCCGGTGTAATGATTCGAGCTTTCGTCCCCATCATTGATGACAAAAAAGAACAAGTAGGTATTGTCGTTGTAGGGTATTCACTGCCAACTTTTATAGAAATGTTGCAAAATTATGAGCATGAAATTTTTATTACTTTTCTTATATCGCTTGTTTTTAGTATTTGGGGGGCATATACACTTGGCCGACATATTAAAAAGCAAATGTTTGGGCTTGAGCCTCATGAGATTGCAAAGATGTATGTGGAACGAACAGAAACTTTCAATGCTATGCATGAAGGCATTATAGCGGTCGATAAAGGAATGAATATTACAATTTTTAATGAAAAAGCAGCTGATATATTAGGAGTTACTAGAAAGATAGAGGATTGTATTGGGGAAAAGATTTATGATGTTTTACCTGACACACGATTGCCTGAAATTGTTGAAACAGCAACGCCTGTATACAATCAAGAGCTCTACATCAATCATCATAGTATTTTGAGTAATCGTGTCCCGATTATTGTAAATGGAGAATTAGTCGGAGCAGTTGCCATGTTTAAAGATTTAACAGCGGTGAAAAAGCTTGCGGAAGAGGTAACGGGTGTTAAAGCTTTTGTGCAAGCACTGCGTGTACAAACACATGAGCATAAAAATAAGCTTCATACTATTGCAGGACTTCTGCAATTGGGACATACAAAGCAAGCGCTTGAATACGTTACAGCTACTACCGAAAATGAAGCTTCTTTAACGAAGTTTTTGAATGAACGCTTCCATAATGAAAATATTTCAGGATTATTGCTAAGTAAAGTTAGTTATGGCAAGGAATTAGGCATACAAGTAGAAATCGATCGAAAAAGTCATTTTAAACGCTTTCCACCATTATTAGATCACAACGATTTTGTCGTCTTGTTAGGAAATTTAATTGAAAATGCATTTGAAGCGCTAAATGTTCTTTCAAAGGATGATAAATATGTAGCGATTTCTGTAGATGAGCATGACGGTGTGCTAGCAATTGCTGTTTCTGATAATGGAATCGGGATGTCTGAAGGGGTGCAAGCTCGTATGTTTGAAAATGGATTTTCTACAAAGGCAAGTGAGAATCGCGGTATTGGCTTGCATCTAATACATGAAATCGTAAGAAAAGGTAATGGCGATATTGAGGTAGTGAGTGAATTTATGAAAGGGACAAGTTTCTTAATCTTATTCGAGTTAGGGGAAGAGTAGATGGATGTAATAAATGTGTTATTAATTGAAGATGATCCGATGGTACGAGAAGTGAACAGGCAATTTATTGAGCAAATCAAAGGATTTTCACTGATAGGCTATGCTAGTAATGGGATAGAAGGGGTAGAGAAGATTAAACAATTAAACCCTGAACTTGTCTTTATGGATATTTTTATGCCAGAGCAGGATGGTATTATTACGCTAGGAAAAATTCGTGAAGAACATATTCCAGTTGATGTTATTGCCGTAACTGCTGCGAATGATATGCCTACTGTGCAGCGAATTTTACACCTAGGCGTCTATGATTATATTATGAAACCTTTTACGTTTGAACGAATTGAACAAACTTTAAAAAATTATCAAGCTTATAGAAAGAAAATAAGTGGTATGCAAGATCTAACACAGCATGATGTGGATCATCTAATGCAGCAACGTATCCCTGAGCAAATAGTTGTTCCTCCAATCACTGAGACAATCATAATTGACGAGCTACCAAAGGGTTTTAACCGAGCAACATTAGACAAGGTACTTGCCTATATTCAAGAGAGTAACGAAGCCGTATCAGCGGAAGAAGTGTCCACGTATATTGGAACGGCTCGTGTAACAGCTCGACGTTACTTGGATTTTTTAGAAAAACAAAATTTATTAAAAGTAGATATACAATATGGAAGTGTGGGACGTCCTATCCATCGATATTATATTTAATTTATTTCAGCGGGTGTCCAAACACCCGCTGAAATAAGTAATTGATTCTAAATTGGTTGTCTTATAAAGCTGTTTAATACATCTTTTATAGGGCAACCTTTTTAGTAACTAAAAATATGCTTTATCCCACGAGACAAACTTTCTTTGACAATACATATAGCATAGAATACGCTACAATAATGGTATATTAGTCTTAAAAGGACGTTTTTATGAAAAAAGAATCTGCTGTCAATGAACTTAGATATTTAAAGTTTCGAGAAAGCTTATGAGGAGTAGGTTTAACACATGTTCAACGTTCGAAAAGAGTCGCTATTTAAATTTTTGAAAATTCTATTTCCATTAGCACTTTTAGCAATAGCAATTTATGAAATTCTACAAACGATAAGTGGGATAGATGTTCATTTACTTCAGAAGGAAGTTAATGAATTGCAGATATGGAAGCTATTATTTATTCTTTTCATCACCTTTTGTGCTATTACACCGATGATTTTTTATGATGTTATTTTAGTGAAAATAGTAGGAATCAAAATAAACAACCGTATTTTGCTGAATCATTCATTTATTGTGAATACCTTTTCAAATCTTATAGGCTTTGGTGGTTTAGTTGGTGTATTTCTGCGTAATTATTTCTATTCGAAATATAAAGAGGATAAGGAAGACTTGTTAAAAAGCATTGCCTCCGTTACACTCTTTTATTTAACAGGGATTTCGCTGTTAGCTTGGATTATGTCTATATTCTTTTGGGACTTCCCATTGCTAAAAGAAGTACGATGGTTAAAAATAGCGGTTATTCTTGTCAGCTTATATGTTCCGATTTTTATTGCTATACTCATCATTCGCAATAAAAAAGCAGGTTCTATAACTCCGAAGATTTCCCTTCAATTGATGGCAACTTCAGTAACTGAATGGCTTGCGGTCTTTTTAGTTATCTGGATATTAACTTTTATTTTGAAGATACCAATAGAATTATCTGGATTAATTCCCGTATTTCTAATTGCTTCCTGTGCGGGAATTGTCAGTATGATACCTGGTGGAGTTGGCTCATTTGACCTTGTTTTTTTATGGGGGACACAAAGTTTAGGAATCGCTGATGAAAAGGTCCTTTTTCTATTAATTTTGTACCGGATTGGCTATTTTGTGCTTCCATTTTTGGTTTCTGCCCTTTTATTTGTAAAAGAATATTGGAATCGTTGGAATGAATCGTGGGATGACTTGCCGAATGTTATTTTTCAGAAGCTTAGTCACACGTTATTAACGATATTGGTATTTCTCTCTGGTATTGTATTATTGCTATCAGCGTCGGTGCCAGGTATTTTAAGCCGACTAAAAATAGCTCAGGAATTTCTATCTTCACCAATCATGCATGTCTCCCATCAAATGACTGTTGCAGCTGGCTTTATTCTCTTAGGGTTATGTAGGGGGATTAAATATAAAGTAAAAAGGGCATACCAGCTTTGCCTCATTGTGCTAAGTAGCTCTGCACTATTTTCAATTTTTAAAGGCTTGGACTATGAAGAAGCTATTTTTTTATTGATTGTCGCAGGGCTGTTAATTGCCTCAAAAAAACAATTTTACCGTGAAAGTAACGTTTTGACATGGGGAATCGTTTTGATTGACCTTGCCGCAGTGACAATTATTACTGTGATGTATGTATTGATTGGTTATGTGAACTTACCTACTTCCAAAATTCGTATTCCAGCCACTCTACAGGAATATATCATTACAGATTACCGAGACCTATTTTATAGTGCAGTAATTGGCATCCTAATAGCAATTGTCATTTTTTGTATAGGTTATTTTATCCGTGCACCTAAGAAAATGGAAAAGCTTTTATCGAGGGAGCAAGAAGAAAGAATCAAAAATCATTTGATGTCCTATAAAGGGACGGAGTATTCACATTTAATTTTTTTACATGACAAGTTTGTACATTGGAATAAACAAGGTACAGTTTTATTTTCTTATCAAATATTTGCTGATAAAATCGTTGTACTGGGAGATCCAGTAGGAGATGAAGCTGATTTTTTATCTGCTATTCAGGAGTTTTTGGAATTGGCGGATAAGCATAGTTATACACCGGTGTTTTATGAAATTAACAATAAGATTTTTCCTTCGTTACATGAGCATGGGTATAGTTTTTTTAAGCTTGGCGAGCAAGCTTTTGTAGACTTAGATAAGTTTACACTCGCTGGTAAGGGAATGAAGGGACGTCGAGCGGTAAAAAATAAATTTGAACGAGAAGATTTTACAGTTGAACTAGTAAGTCCTCCTTACTCACGGGAATTAATGAGTGAATTGGAGGAAGTGTCTACGAAGTGGTTGCAGGGAAGGGCAGAAAAAGGTTTTTCTCTTGGCTTTTTTGATGAACACTATTTAAACACTTCAAACATTGCCGTTTTACGTGGAGTAGAAGGAGTTATTGGCTTTGCCAGTCTCATGCCAATGTACGATAATGGCGAAAGACTCTCAGTAGATCTCATGCGTTTTAAGCCAGGAGCTCCATCTGGGACGATGGATTTCATTTTCCTATCGCTCTTTGAATGGGCAAAAGCAGAAGGCTATCATGTTTTTAATATGGGGATGTCGCCATTGTCAAATGTCGGACAATCCAGGTATTCTTTTTTAAGCGAAAAAATTGCAGCACAAATATTTTTACATGGGCAGCACTTCTACCATTTTAAAGGATTAAAAAACTTTAAATTAAAATATGCAGATTTTTGGGAGCCAAAGTATATAGCGTATCGAAAAAAATCTTCATTACCATTTACAATGGCACAAGTTACGCTATTAATAGGCAAAAAGAGAAAATAAGTAGCAAAGGTCTCACACTGCTTGCATAGAGAAGAGTGGGAAGCTAATTAAGGGTTAGAAGGACCAGCATAATTAAACGCATTGGTCGCACAGCCAATACAAAAAAAGATGCATTGCAAAATTACTTTGCGATGCATCTTTTTTGATGGATTTTTTATCGTTGGAAGAACAGCGGATATCGCTGATAAAAGAGCCGGAATCGCTGATAAAGGAGCCAGAATTGCTATAAACAACAAGCAAAGCCGGTAGATGTGAAAAATCAACTTTTCATTACACGATGATATAAAACACATGAAAAAATTGTAATTTTATATTTGATTTTCCATTAGCGCTTTGTAATAATAGAGAAAATTTTAGTTCTAGATGAAAAATTAAAACTTATAAGGGGGGGAGCAGTTTGCGTATTCCGAATAAATTGACAGTAGGTGATGAAATACGTGTTATCGCACCTAGTCGCAGTGCGGCAATCATCACAGCAGAAGGCGCTGAACAAACAACGAAAAAACTTGAAGAGTTAGGCTTTACGGTATCCTATGGGCGTCATATTTTTGAATGTGATCTCCAACATTCATCATCAATTGAGCATCGAGTTGCTGACATTCATGATGCCTTTCGTGATGAGAATGTAAAGGCTGTATTAACAGTCATTGGTGGTTATAACTGTAATGAGGTATTACCCTATTTGGATTACGACATGATAGCAAATAACCCAAAAATATTTTGTGGTTTCAGTGATATCACAGCTTTAGCAACAGCTATTACAAAAAAATGTGGATTTATTACATATTCAGGTCCTCATTTTTCTAGCTTTCGTATGGAACAGGCACAAGACTATCAGTTAATATATTTTCAACAATGTTTAATGAACAATACACCATATACGATTAAAGCATCAAACGTATGGAGTGATGACGCATGGTATTTAGATCAACATAATCGTCATTTTGAAGCAGCTAGCTGGAAGGTGTATTCTGACGGAGAGGCAAGTGGACAATTATTTGGTGGAAATTTATGTACGTTAAATTTACTTCAAGGGACACCGTATATGCCTGATCTATCGAATAGTATTTTATTTTTAGAAGATGATGAAATAGTTAACCCAGAAATATTTGCCCGTGATTTCACCTCATTATTACAAGCCACTACCAATATTAAAGGAATAGCGATAGGGCGTTTTCAAAGAGCTTCTAATATGACAGAGGAGCAGCTACGTTTTATTTTAGATAAGCATCCCAATTTAAAAAGAATACCAGTTATCTATGATGTTGATTTTGGACATACACAGCCAATCTTTACGTTCCCTATCGGTGGTGAAATTCAAATGAACACGAAAGACTTGATGATACATGTCACTAAATTTTAGGCAGTAGGGGGTTAATAAAAATGTTAATAAGAGAAGCAATACGTGAAGATGCTGAACAGATCATAGCTGTCATAAAAAATGCGGAAGAGTCTAATTTAATGTTATTCGGGCCAGGTGAACGAAAGTTAGAGACTGAACAATTTACTAAATTTATCGAGAATATTCACAATAACAGCCATTCAACTTTATTTATAGCTGAAATTGAAAAGAGAGTAGTTGGTTATTTAATTGTTCAAGGTAATAATATGCCATCTAGAGTTTCACATCGAGCCTATATTGTCGTAGGCATCCATAGTGATTTTAGAGGAAGAAAGATTGGTACTGCATTATTTAGTCATCTTGACGATTGGGCAAAAGAAAAGGGCATGCATCGCTTGGAACTGACAGTAATGGCGAACAACACTGCAGGGGTAGCATTATATGAAAAAATGGGATTTGAAATTGAGGGAACTAAGAGACATTCCTTATATGTTGATGGGGAGTACATTGATGAATATTTTATGTCAAAAATATTGTAAGACAAAGGGTGTGTGTATATGAATTCTAGAACTAGAATTATTAATATCGGTATTTTTTCACCATCTTCACCCGCATCCATCAATGCACTATCTCGATATAAGCGTGCAAAAGCTTTTCTTGAACAAAGAAATATAAACTTAATTGACTAACTGGTAAATCTGATATTTATCGTTCAGGTACTCCTAAAGAGCGCGCTGAGGAATTGAATGAATTATTACGTGATTCAAACGTCCACATCATCATGTCGACAATAGGTGGTACAAATTCAAACAGTATGCTGCCATATATTGATTATGAGGCATTTCGAAGCAATCCAAAAATCGTCGTTGGTTATTCTGATGCAACGGCAATATTACTGGCACTTACGGTGGAAAAAAAGTTATATAAAAATGAATGGGTGACGGTTCAAGAAGGAGTTGCTGAAGGTAGATTAATTGGTGGCAATGTAAATGCTATGTATGGATTTATTGGTACTTCTTATTTCCCGAAAATTAATGATGGAGATATCTTATTAATAGAAGATTGCGCTAAAAATACGGCTATCGTTGAGAAGAATTTTGCAATGCTGAAATTGCATGGTGTATTCGAAAAAATAAGTGGCATTATTTTAGGTAAGCATGAGCGTTATGATGATCTAGGAACTGGACGTAAACCGTATGAAGTCCTGCTTGAACAGTTAGATGACATCGATATCCCGATCTTAGCAAAATTTGATATTTGCCATACTCACCCGATGCATCCAATTGCTATTGGAAAACAAGTAAGATTAGATGCAACGGCTAAAAAAGTCTATTGTATTGAGAGATGGTTGTAAATTAACTAGCCCTGCAGGTTTTTTGCAGGGCTTAGTTTCATTTAAGACCCGACGTAGTCATCTTCTGTAATAGCGTACATTTTAACATTTTGATGAATTCCCTTAATAAACATACTTTTTCGTAAAATCCCCTCAAAAAGCATCCCTGATTTTTCCATTACCTTTTGAGATCCGATATTTTCTTCAAAGCATCGCGCTTGAATTCGAACTAATCCTAATTCGTTAAAACCAAAATCAATTAATTTTTTTGCCGCTTCTGTCGTTATCCCTTTATTCCAATAAGCTTCAGAAAGTACATAACCAATCTCTGCGAATTTATGTGTCTCGTTAACCGATACGAAATCAATGGTGCCAACTAATTTTTGTTCAAATTCAATACCCCAAAACAAATGATTACCTTGCTGATAACCATCTAAAATTAGTGCCATAAAAGCTCTTGTATCCTCAATGCTTGTATGAACTTGCCATGTCACATATCGTGCTACACTTTCGCAAGAAGCATAATCGAACATAGCCTCTAAATCTTGCGGTGAAATAGGTCTTAAAAGTAGCCTTTCAGTTTTTAAACTAGGTATAGAATATTTCATTCATTTACCCTCCTTTACAATATTATATGAAAAAGTCTATTCCATTTCATATAATATTGGGTTGTACGTTTATCGATAGAAATGGCTAGCTCCGACATCTAAACACTCTTGATGAAAAATTCATACTTCCTCGAAAATCGAAAAGAACATTCGGGCTTCGAAGACGTGCATATAGCGAGCACTTGTCATATACTAAAATAGAAAAATAGCAAATGGAGGAAATATGAGAAAGAAAACTAGTAAATGGAAACTCGTCACATTAGTCGCGATGATTATTATGTTATGCCTATCGACAATCCCTGCAAAGACAGCAATGGCAAGCACTACACAGCCGAAAAGGGAAATGCGGGCTGTTTGGATTTCAACGGTTCTTAATATTGATATGAAAGCAGGCATGACTAAGGAGCAGTACACGGTTTGGACGCGTCAAACATTGGATCAATTAAAAGCAAGTAAATTGAATACTGTTATTTATCAAGTAAGACCAACAAATGATGCAATGTATGCATCTGAGCTGGCGCCATGGTCGTCCTACATAACAGGTAAAAAGCAGGGCACAAATCCTGGTTACGATCCTCTTACGATTATGGTAGAGGAGGCACATAAAAGGGGTATGGAGCTGCATGCATGGATGAATCCTTATCGTGTAACAATGTCTGGACAACAACTAACAGACCTTGCTGCCGATAATGTGGCTAGAAAAAATCCAAACTGGGTTGTCAAATATGGCAAGCAATATTATTTAAATCCCGGTTTACCAGAAGTGCAGAACTATTTAGTTGATACAGTAAGAGAGCTAGTAGCCAATTATGATATTGATGCAGTCCATATGGATGATTATTTTTATCCATACAAAATTGCTAATGAAGCTTTTCCGGATCAAGCAGCTTACAAAAAATACGGTGTTTCTTTTAAAAAGGTGGAAGATTGGCGACGAAATAATGTCAACCAGCTTGTAGAAAATCTTTACACTGCCATTAAAGACACAAAGCCATATGTTCAATTTGGTATCTCACCATTTGGTGTATGGCGCAATAAATCGTTGGATAAAACAGGAAGCGATACGCGAGCTGGTGTCAATAATTACGATGATTTATATGCAGACGTCAGAACATGGATTCAAAAGGGCACGATCGATTACATTACACCACAAGTTTATTGGTCAAGAACATTAGCTGTTGCCAAATATGGTACGTTATTGGATTGGTGGAGCCATGAAGTACAAACCTATGCACAGACACATCCTGTTCAGTTGTATATTGGACTTGCCGACTATAAAGTAGGGAATGACAGTGATGGGGCATGGAAAAATAAGATGGAGCTACCTAGCCAAATTATGGCGAATCGTTCGGAGCAAGTAGCAGCCAAGGGACAAATGCATTTCTCCCTAAAAAGTATTCAAAATAATAAACTGGGCTATTCAACGATTGTTAAACAGCAACTATATAATTACACAGCACTGACACCAGATACAACTTGGAATGGTGACACAGTGCCGAGCGAGCCAACTTTTGTACAAGTGACAAAGGAAGCGGCTGGTCGCAAGATTGAAATTATAGACGAAAATGAAGCACAACCACGCAAGTATGTCATTTATCGTTTTACAGGGAACAGAGAAGGTTCTTATAATGACCCTCAAAATATAGTGGATGTTGTTTATAATATGGATGGCATCACCCAGTTTGTGGACAAGACAGCTCTTGCTAAGGGTAGCTACACATACGGCATTACGGCTGTATCTGCTACAGGTGTGGAAAGCAAGGAAGTTTTTGTGGTGAAAGAAGATCAGTAAATAGCTTATGATTAACAAAACAGCCACTCACGCGATGACCGCATGAGTAGCTGTTTTTTTGAAGTTTCACTTTATTAATCTTCTTCAATATCTTTTCGGTTTTTCTTTAACATTTTAGATAACATTTCATATACGATTGGTACAACTACTAATGTTAACAATGTTGAAGATAGTAAACCACCGATTACTGTAATTGCTAAGTCTTTTGAAATTAGACCACTACCACCACTACCAAGTGCCATTGGAATCATCGCACCGATTGTTGCTATGGCAGTCATTAGGATTGGACGTAAACGAGTTGCACCTGCCTCTAAAATGGCCTCGCGCATAGCAAGTCCGCCACGTTCCATATGAATAATGCGGTCTACTAATACGATGGCGTTTGTTACAACGATACCGATCAGCATTAATAATCCCATCATAACAGAAACAGAAATTGTTTGACCTGTGACGAACAAGCCGACAAATGCACCAATTACTGCGAATGGAAGTGAGAACAGGATAGCGAATGGTGCTAAACCTTCACCGAATGTTACTACTAGGATGAAGTAAACGATAGCAATTGCCGCTAACATGGCAATTCCAAGCTTCGTGAATGTTTCTTGCATATCGGCAGCAACACCACCAACGCCAGTCGTTACACCTTTAGGTAAATCTAATTTATCGATTTTTTTATCAGCCGCTGAAGTTGCTTTTGAAATATCGTCACCGATAATCGTACCAGAAACTTTTGCGAAATATTCACCTTTTGAGCGAGATAATTTGTTTAATGTAGTGCCTTCTTCTACTTTTACTAACTCACCGATTGTCATTGTTGTGCCTAAAGCTGTTTGGATTTTAGTAGCTAATACATCATCAAGAGATTTAGCTGCAGCTTTTTCTTCATGTTGTACAATAACATCAATATCTTCACCATCATACTGAACTTTAGTTAGGACTTCTGATGATGTATTTTGATTTAAAGCCATTACAATTTGAGCAGTAGTTAAACCGTATTGTAGAACATTCTTTTGATCCACTTTTAGGATATGCTCAACAAATGGATCTTCAGTATCAGACTTAATGTCTTCTAAACCATCAACTTCTTTTAATGCGCCTTCTACTTGTTTCACTGCTTTGCGAAGCTTATCTAAATCTTCACTATATAATGTGTAACTTACTTCATTTGAAGACGACGACATTGATGAGAAGTTTTGAGATTTCCATGTTCCTGATTGACCGATGTTAGTTACATAGTCTTCAACTTCTTGACGTGCTTCAGGGAAGTCCTTCATATCTGGATCGAAGATGAGGTACATTAAGGCACCACCAGCACCGCCACCCATCATCATTGCCGAAGGATCAACATGTTTAGGGTCATTGATCGAAACTTGTAAAATATTAACGTCTTTACGTTTCATTAATTCTTTTTCAACTTTTGCAACATTTGCTTCTGTATCTTTCATTAGCTCGCCTGTACCAGGAGTGTAAGTTAAGTACATAACCTTATCTTCTTGTGAGCCCATGAAACTGAAGCCAATAAGTGGTGCTAAAGCAAGAGAACCAACAAGCAATACAATCGCTATAACTGATGTAATGATTTTATGATTTAATGCTTTTGCTAGTACATCTTTATACCAAAGAGCTAGTTTACCAACTTCTTTATGTTGACTTTCTTTTTTCTCACCGTATATTTTTTTACGGAATAGGAAGTGAGATAGAGCTGGAACAATTGTAATCGCCACTATTAATGAAGCACCTAGCGCAAACGACATTGTTAACGCAAACGGCATGAATAATTCACCAACCATACCGCCTACAAACATTAGTGGGGCGAATACTGCTACAGTTACTAATGTAGAAGAAAGGATTGGTTTGAACATTTCAATTGTCGCTTCACGAATAAGAGCGCGACCTGTTAGTTTTTCATCTTTTAAATGGATACGTCGATAAATATTTTCAACAACTACAATTGAGTCATCGATTACACGACCAATCGCCACGGTTATCGCGCCGAGAGTCATAATGTTTAATGTGATATCCATCCAGTTTAATAGTAGTAATGCCATGAATACTGAAACTGGGATTGAAATAATCGAAATAATTGTTGATTTGAAATCACGTAAAAATAGTAAAATAATTAATACGGCAATGGCACCACCGAATACCGCTTTTTCAATCATTGTAAAGACTGAATCTTCAATTGGTTTACCTTGGTCAAGTGAGATATCCACTTTTAGGCCGTCCAATGATTTTTCTTCGGCCTTCATTAAATCCTTCACTGCATTTACGACTTTTACCGTATTTGCATCTTGAGCTTTCACGATTTGAATCGCAATTGCATCTTTGCCGTTTGTACGTGATACGGATTGTACTTTACCTTCTACTGCAATCGTTGCAATATCGCCTAAGCGAACGAATGGTGAAGGATTTGTAGCTGAAGGTGTAACTGGTATTAATAAGTCTTTTAACTCATCGATAGATTTAACTTTACCGTCTACTGAAACGGCCTGTTCACCTACAGTAAATTGATATAAACCAAGTGAAAGTGACATATCACTTGCTTGAATCATTTGCTTGACAGAATCCTCTGTTAAGCCAAGAGCAGCCATTTTTGCTTTATCATATTTAAATGATATTTCATTAATGTGCTGACCATTGATAGTTGCTGAAGCAACGCCATCAATTTTTTCGATTTTAGGAAGTAGAATGTTTTCTACTGTTGACGTTAATCCAACAATATCTTCCTTAGAGCTACTAACCGATAAACCGACAACGGGCATCATATTCATGCTAATTGCCATAACTGTCGGTTTTTGAGCACCTTCAGGTAATTTTATACCTTCTAAAGCGGACTCTAATTGGCGCTTTTTCTCATCCATATCAATTCCGTAGTCGTATTCAACTTGAACTTGAGCTACGTTTGAAGAGGAATTTGAGTAAACAGCCTTTACATCTTCTAAGCTTTCTATTGACTTTTCAAATGGTATGGAAAGCTCATTCATAACCTGTTCAGGTGTTGCACCAGGATAAACACCCATTACAATTAAATATGGTATAGAAATGTCAGGTATGGATTCCATTTTCATTCTTGTACCTGAATAAATACCAGAGACAGTGATGATAATTGTTAATAACCACACTGCCAATTTGTTTTTCAATACGAAATTAACTAAACCTTTCACCTTCACACCTACCCTTTATTGACTAACTAGATTTCGTTATTTATACTAATGACTAATCGGTCATTTGTCAATGAAATACATTAGGAGAGAATTAAAAGTATGTTAAAAAAACAACTTATTATGGAGAAAGCATTGGAGCTATTCTCAGAACAAGGCTTTGAAGCTACATCTGTACAACAAATCACAGAACGATGTGGAATTTCAAAAGGTGCATTTTATTTATCTTTCAAAACAAAAGACGAGCTTCTAATTTCCATGGTAGAGTATTTTCTACAACAGTTTGTCACTGACGTTGACCAAGTAGTCAGAAGTTCACTTAGTAAAGATATTATTTTAGTTGAATTTTATAAAAGTATTTTTCAAGCATTTAAAAACCATGCTGCATCTGCCCGTGTTTTTTTTAATGAAAAAGTACTTCTTACAAAAAAAGAGTTGTTTCAAAAAATAATTGCCTATGATGTTGAGATGTCTAAGTCGATTATCTATATGCTTGAGCAGCTATATCAGGGTGAACTTCAGGAGACAAAATATGATGTTATGTATTGTATTAAAGGATTTATGAAAAGTTATTCAGAACTATTTATTTTTTCCGATATACCACTCGATTTAGATCAATTGGCTAAATCTCTAGCTGAAAAGACGGAGATCATTGCACGGCATACGACGATACCATTTATAACAGAAGAACTCGTTCGATTAACAGAAAAACCTTGTAATGAAGAAGTTTCACAGGAATCTTTGCTAGAATTAATCGAACAATATCTAGATGGCTTAGAAGACACTATAGAACGCGAGTCGCTTGAATTATTAAAATTTCAAGTTAAAAACCCAACCTATAGTAAACCGATTATAAAAGGTTTAATTGAAAACATACGCTTGCGACCAGATTATCGTTGGGTTGCTTATGTAATAGCTAAATACTTTAATATTTAGGCATAAGGATAGGATTGCTTACTCTAACGGGTGAGTAATCCTATTTTTATCTTCATTCAGAAATGTTTTCTGTGCGATAGCTAAAATTCTGTCAATGAAATTGATGGAGATTAAAAAATGGCCGTACAAAAAAATGAAGTGTTTAGCGGCAATTATGTAATGGTCTAGGTGATTAGAAGTGATTGCAGTGTTTCAAAAAGCGCTACAATAGGGACATGATTCCATTCAATTAGCCATTTCTTGAACTACTCTAATTATTTTCGAATCTTATTGTCATTGAAATGATTTTAGAGTCGTCATACTATATACGAAAAAAGAAGCAAAGAGGTTTCAAAAAATTGTAAAAAAAACTACGCAATTTTGCGTAGTTTTTTGTAATGAGGTTAAACCTCCATAATAATCGGTAAAATCATAGGTCGACGTTTTGTTTTTTCAAATAAATATGGTCCTAATACGTCAGTGATTTCATTTTTTAGCTCAGTCCATTGAGGTGTTTTACCTTGAATTGTCTCGTTTAGGTGACGATTTAACATTTTTTGCGCTTCGTTAATCATCGTACCTGACTCACGCATGTAAACAAAGCCTCGAGAAATAATGTCTGGGCCGGAAACAATTTTTTGATTTTCCATATCCACACTGACAACAACGATCACTAAACCTTCTTCAGAAAGAATGCGTCGATCACGTAATACGATATTGCCGATATCTCCAATACCATTGCCGTCAATATAAACGTCTCCAGAAGGGATACGACCTGCTACGTGTGCCTCATTGGCACTTAATGCTAGCACGTCACCATTCTCCATAACGAATGTGTTTTTAAGTGGAACATCACAATCTTCTGCTAGATGAGTATGCATTTTCAACATACGGAATTCACCGTGAATCGGCATAAAGAATTTCGGTTTCATTAAGCGCAGCATCAATTTTTGTTCTTCCTGAGAACCGTGACCAGAAGTATGGATATTATTTAGTGCACCATGAATAACTTCTGCACCAGCACGGAAAAGTAAGTTGATGATCTTGTTTACACTTACCGTATTTCCTGGTACTGGTGAAGAAGAGAAGATAACTGTGTCACCAGGCTGGATTTGGATTTGACGATGTGTACCGTTGGCAATACGAGAAAGGGCTGCCATCGGTTCACCTTGAGAGCCTGTACACAATATCATTACTTCATTGGCAGGAAGACGATTAATGCTTTGGGCATCAATAAATGTATCCTTTGGCGCATTAATATAGCCTAGTTCACGACCAAGTGTAATGGCATTATCCATTGAACGTCCGAAGACAGCAATTTTTCTTCCGTATTTTATTGCAGCATCCGTTGCTTGTTGTAAACGGTAAATGTTGGATGCGAAAGTTGCGAAAATAATACGGCTATCAACCTTACGGAAAATCTCATCGATACTTTTTCCAACTGTACGCTCTGACATTGTGAAGTTCGGCTTTTCTGCATTTGTACTATCTGAAAGTAAGCACAGTACTCCATCACGGCCGATTTCAGCCATTTTTGTTAAGTTGGCTGGCTCGCCTACAGGTGTAAAGTCAAATTTAAAGTCACCGGTATGCACGATGTTACCAGGTGGTGTTTTTACAACAACTCCGTAAGCGTCTGGAATACTATGTGTTGTTCTAAAGAAGCTAACAGATGTTTTTCTGAACTTAATAACATCCTCTTCTTTAATTTCGATAAGCTTTGTAGTACGTAGCAAGCCATGCTCGTCTAACTTATTGCGTAATAAGCCAAGTGCAAGCTTACCACCGTAGACAGGGACATTTACTTGACGTAATAAGTAGGGAATACCACCAATATGGTCTTCATGACCATGTGTAACAAATAATCCTTTAATTTTGTCGACGTTGCGTACTAAATACGTATAATCCGGAATTACATAGTCAATGCCGAGTAAGTCGTCTTCTGGGAATTTAATACCTGCATCAATTAAAATGATTTCATCTTGAAATTGAACGCCGTAAGTGTTTTTGCCGATTTCGCCCAGTCCGCCGAGCGCGAAAACAGCTGCTTGGTCATTTTTAACAAACTTCATGTTTGTTAAATTTCCTCCAAGATGAAGTTCGGACTTGCTTGTTCGTAGACTAAATAGTTACCTTCAAGCAGTTGAACGAACTCGATGTTGTAGTTTCGGTCTTGTAGCTTTTGACGTACTTCGCGTTCTGAAGCAGCTTCAAGGTATAGACTTTTAGTGTTTTCGCGAACTGGAATTTCATTTGCATTTTCTTGATAATAAACTTTGTAAATCATAGTTTGCTCTCCTTTTATTGCGTACAATTTTATTGCACCTTGACTAATACCACGCACGTACTACAAGGAAAAACAGCAAATTTCTAGATACTAAGGATGAAATTAGGTGTTTGAAGTTCTTGTATCTCAATGCTACAATCCAGACGTAATTACAACAAGGTGTAATTGAATAAAGCAATGAGACAGTGGTTGCACATAGCCAAATAAATGCATTTCCTTTATATTATCACGCAGTTACTCTAAAATAAAGAAAAGCCCTTCAAATAATGAAGGGCAAATGTTAGGCAATTGATTTTTTTCCGAGTATGCCGCGAAGTTGCTTCAACAATTTTCGTTTGAGTTTCTTCAGCATGGCACATCACTCCTTAGGATCATTATAATAAAAAATATTACCTCGGTAAAGTTATTAACCTTTGCAGTTATATTACATAATGAAGGGGACTATAAGATGAAGAAAATATTATTTTTTGATGTAGATGGTACACTTTATAATAGTGAGAAAATATTACCTGATTCTGCGAAAAAAGCGCTTTTTGAAGCTCGTCGTAATGGATATGAGCTAGCGATTGCAACTGGGCGTGGACCTTTCATGATTCAATCCTTGCTAGAAGAGCTAGATATTAATACGTATGTGACATTTAACGGACAATATGTTGTTTATCGTGGTGAAGTTGTCTATACAAATGGTGTTGAGAAAGACAAGCTAGCCAAAATCATTGCCTTTGGTGAAGCGCGAAATGAACCTGTAGTATTTTTAGACGACAAACGAATGATTGCATCTATAGGAAATAACGATATGGTAGTAGAAAGCTTAAATACATTAAAATACCAGTATCCAACTATAGACTCAACTTATTATATGCAGAACGACGTCTATCAAACACTTATTTTTATGGAAGAAAAAGATGAACATTTATATCGTGAAGCATTTCCAAATGTGCAGTTTGTGCGCTGGCATCGCTATTCTTGTGATATTTTACCAAATGGAGGCTCGAAGGCTGTTGGTATTGAAAAGATCCTTAAGAAAATGGGGCTGACATTAAATGATGCCATTGCTTTTGGAGATGGTATCAACGATATTGAAATGCTGCAGGCTGTTGGGACAGGCGTGGCGATGGGGAATGGACATGAGAGAGTAAAGGCTGTTGCTACTCATATTGCAGAGCATGTAGATGAGGACGGTCTTGCTAAAATCATGCACCAATTAAATATTATCTAATGAAGCAACTAGTTGGAGGAATTGACTACAACTAGTTGCTTTTGTATTTGAATTATTCAGTGTCTTTGTTTGTATTTACAAGTTTCAACTGTACACCTTTATCTGTGAAATGATTGATAGTGTCTTTAGAGAGTGCGTAATCTGTGATAATCATATCTACCTCATGTACTGGACAAACTTGAATAGCGACATCTTTGTTGAATTTCGAAGAGGCTGCTGCTACATAGACAGTTTGAGAAATATTTATAATTTGTTTCCGGGTGATAGCTTCTTCTAAATTGAAATCTGAAATTCCTTTTTCGATCGAGACCCCACAAGCGCAAATAAAAGCTTTATTAATATGAAGGTGATCGAAGCGGAAGAGGAAATCATTAGACGTTACAGATTTTTCAGAATGACGAATTTTACCGCCGATGATGATCACTTCGATATTGGAGGCACGATGGAAGAACTGCCTGCACTGCTGGGGAAAATTAATGAACGTTTAGAACAAGGGATAGAAATGGCATAAAAATAATTGGGATATTTAAGTTAGACCTGAGTGAAAGTAGACCCCGCAGTTTACAATAACTGCAGGGGTTTGCTTTCTTTCTGTGCTCCTAATCGCGCTCATATGGTATAGAATCTGGAATTTCCACAAATGGATTTTTTTCATTGATGCGATCGTAAAACATAATGCCGTTAAGGTGGTCTAATTCGTGTTGGAAGGCTATAGCAGGTAAGCCTTTAAGTCTCATTTTTTTCTCTTCACCGTCAATTGTTTTAAATTTAACTGTGACGCGAGCATGACGTGGTACATAGCCTGGAACATTGCGATCTACAGAAAGACAACCCTCACCCGCTGCAAGATATGTGTTTTCTACAGAGTGGCTAACGATTTTTGGGTTGATTGCTACAAAACTTAATTGTTCCCCATTCTCATCAGTTAAATGAAGGGCAAACATTCGATGTAGGCTATTTACTTGATTGGCAGCTAATCCAATGCCGCTACGTAAATTATATTTATCTGCCATTTCAGGATCTTGGCTGTTTTTTAAGTATTGAAGCATGTCTTCTGCAAGCTGTCTTACTTCATCAGTTAAAGGGAATTTAACCTCTTCAGCTTTTGTGCGTAAAGTCGGATGACCTTCGCGAATAATATCATCCATTAAAATCATATATGAATCTTCCTTTCAACTTTGTAGTGCTTACTTATAATTATACATCACGAATTAAAACAATCACATGAAAAAAGACCTTATTTGAATATACTTAAAAAATTTTTCTACAGCTATTAGATTGTCTAGAACTGGGGCATTCTACTATTGGTAACATGTAGGGAAACTTAATAATTGTGTACTTCAAACAAATTGTTATAATACAGTTCTTGTTAATTGGTGGTACAGTATAAAACAGGGTTCTTTAATCGTTATCTTAGAAAAAATCTTTGTTTGTACGCGTAATATATGATTGACCGACAGTATTTTATTCAGTATACTGAGTGCAAAGAATAAGTTGTACTAGTTGAAATGGTGATTTATTTTAATACAGCTGAAAGGGAGATGTGACAAATGGGCAAGAAAAACAATAATATTTTTGACGCTAAACAAACGCTAACTGAAATAGAAGATAAGTTTGAAATGTTTCAAATTTTGAATGAAGAAGGCGAAATTATAAATGACGAGGCAGACCCAAAGTTATCTGATGAGGAGCTAGTTGAGTTAATGACGCGTATGGTTTATACACGTATTTTAGACCAACGTTCTATCTCTCTTAACCGTCAAGGTCGATTAGGTTTCTATGCACCAACGGCTGGTCAAGAAGCTTCACAACTTGCTTCACACTTTGCATTAGAAAAAGAAGATTGGATTTTACCAGGTTACCGTGATGTACCACAAATCGTATGGCATGGTTTACCTTTAGATAAAGCGTTTTTATTCTCGCGTGGTCATTTTATGGGGAACCAAGTTCCTGAAGGTGTAAACGTATTAGCACCTCAAATCATTATCGGTGCACAATATATCCAAGCTGCAGGTGTAGCGCTTGGTATTCAAAAACGTGGTAAAAAGGCTGTAGCTGTAACTTATACAGGTGATGGTGGTTCATCGCAAGGGGATTTCTATGAAGGCATTAACTTTGCAGGTGCGTTTAAATCACCAGCAATCTTCATTGTACAAAATAACCAATTTGCAATTTCAACACCTCGTGAATTACAAACAGCTGCGAAAACAATTGCTCAAAAAGGTGTAGCAGCTGGCTTACCAAGTATTTTAGTAGATGGTATGGATGCGCTAGCAGTTTACGTAGCAACACGTGATGCACGTGAGCGCGCAGTTAATGGCGAAGGTCCAACTTTAATTGAAACAATGTGCTATCGCTATGGTCCTCATACAATGGCAGGGGATGACCCAACGCGTTACCGTACATCTGATACAGATAATGAATGGGCACAAAAAGACCCTCTTGTACGCTTCCGTAAATATTTAGAGGCGAAAGGTCTATGGGATGAGCAAAAAGAAGAAGCTGTTATTGAGCGTGCGAAAGAAGAAATTAAAGAGGCGATCAAAAAAGCCGATGCTGCTCCAAAACAAAAAGTAACACAGTTAATGGAAAACATGTATAAAGGCGAAATGCCATCTAATTTAAAAGAACAGTATGAAATCTACAAAGAGAAGGAGTCGAAATAACCTATGGCACAAATGACAATGATTCAAGCAATTACAGATGCACTTCGCACAGAATTAAAGAATGATGAAAACGTTCTTGTATTCGGGGAAGATGTAGGTGTCAACGGTGGGGTATTCCGCGCAACTGAAGGCCTACAAAAAGAATTCGGTGTTGACCGCGTATTCGATACACCATTAGCAGAATCAGGTATTGGTGGTTTAGCAATCGGACTTTCTCTACAAGGTTTCCGTCCAGTTCCTGAAATACAGTTCTTCGGTTTTGTTTATGAAGTAATGGATTCAATTAGTGGTCAATTAGCACGTATGAGCTATCGTAGCGGTGGTGTCTATAATGCACCAGTAACAATCCGTTCTCCGTTTGGTGGTGGCGTGCATACACCTGAAATGCACTCTGATAGCTTAGAGAGCTTAATGACAGCACAGCCAGGTTTAACGGTTGTTGTTCCATCAACACCGTACGATGCTAAAGGCTTACTGATTTCATCTATTCGAAATGATAACCCAGTCATTTTCTTAGAGCATTTAAAATTATATCGTTCATTCCGTGAAGAGGTACCTGAGGAAGCATACGAAATTCCACTAGGTAAAGCGGATGTAAAACGTGAAGGTAAAGATCTAACAATTATTGCCTATGGTTTAATGGTTCACGAAAGCTTAAAGGCTGCAGAAGAGCTAGAAAAAGAAGGCCACTCTGTAGAGGTTATTGATTTACGTACAATCCAACCAATTGATATTGAAACAATTATTGCGTCAGTTGAAAAAACAGGTCGTGCAATCGTTGTACAAGAAGCTCAAAAACAAGCTGGTATTGCTGCAAATGTTGTGGCTGAGATTACAGAACGCGCGATTTTAAGCTTAGAAGCACCTGTACTTCGTGTAGCTGCACCAGATACTGTGTACCCATTCCCACAAGCTGAAGGTGTTTGGTTACCAAACTTTAAAGATGTAATGGAAACAGCGAAAAAAGTTTTAACATTCTAACTTCTTTCAGCGAAGTCTCCCACTTCTATAGGTGGTGTGATGAATGCGGTTTGAAGTCACTTTTCAGCGGGTGTCCAAACATCCGCTGAAATAAAGGAACTCAGTCTAAGAACGCCACGTCCTGTGGCAATTTATCTGTGCGAAAGCGAAGCGACAGCAACACATGACTGAGTGACCAACATCCTGTTGGCCTAAAGCCTCCGGCGGATGTCACAGAATCGGAAAGGGATGCTTAAAGGAAGTTAGCCTAAAATCATCGCATCCATGCGATAACGGCTAACTGACCTGCATCGGTAAAAACGCCACGTCCTGTGGCATTACCGAAATGACCGACATCGTGTCGGCCCTCGTGCAGGCCTAAGCACAAAGCCGATTCCGGACGCAATTATGCCGAGGCATAATTGATTGTAGCTTCTAAACGACGGTAATATAGAAAGGATGGGTACACATGGCATTTGAATTTAGATTACCAGATATAGGCGAGGGTATTCACGAAGGCGAAATCGTGAAATGGTTCGTTAAAGCTGGAGATACAGTAAAAGAAGATGATATTCTTTGTGAAGTACAAAATGACAAAGCAGTGGTAGAGATCCCTTCTCCGGTTGAAGGGAAAGTAGAGGAAGTTTTAGTAGGAGAAGGCACAGTAGCGGTTGTTGGTGATATCTTAATCCGTTTTGATGCACCTGGCTATGAAGACTTAAAACTAAAAGGTGATGACCATGCTGAAGCGAAAACAGAGGCTCAAGTTCAAGCGACAGCTGAGTATGGTAAGGAAGTAGTAAAGGCACCTGTTGAAGCTGAGCAGGCTCCAGAGAAAACTCCTGAGAAGTCTGAAGCTGTTGTAGTAGCAGAAGATAATAAGCGTATCATTGCAATGCCTTCCGTACGTAAATTTGCACGAGATAATGATGTGAATATTCGTGAAGTTAAAGGTACAGGCAAAAATGGACGTATTTTAAAACTAGATATTGAGAATTTCCTAAAAGGTGGAGGCGTTGTAGAAGCTGAAGTAGCACCAGTGGCTAATGAAGAAGCTATTCAACAAGAAACAACTACACAAGCAGCACCAGTAGTCCTTGAAGGTGAATTCCCAGAAACACGTGAGAAAATGTCGGGCATTCGAAAAGCGATTGCAAAAGCGATGGTTCACTCGAAACAAACGGCTCCACATGTTACACTAATGGATGAAGTCGATGTAACAGCTCTAGTAGCACATCGCAAAAAATTCAAAGATATCGCTGCTGAAAAGGGTGTAAAATTAACGTACTTACCATACGTAGTTAAAGCGCTTATTTCAACTTTACGCGAATTCCCAGAATTTAACCGCTCATTAGATGATGCAACGCAAGAAATTATTCAGAAGCATTATTATAATATTGGTATTGCAGCAGATACAGAAAAAGGCTTGCTTGTACCAGTTATTAAGCACGCGGATCGTAAATCTGTTTTTGCAGTATCAAACGAGATTAATGAATTAGCGACTAAAGCACGTGAAGGCAAGCTTGCACCACATGAAATGAAGGGCGCTTCGATGTCTATTACGAATATCGGCTCTGCAGGAGGACAATGGTTTACTCCGGTAATTAATCATCCTGAAGTAGCAATTCTAGGTATTGGTCGAATTTCAGAAAAACCTGTAATAAAAAATGGTGAAATTGTAGCCGCACCTGTGTTAGCATTATCATTGAGCTTTGATCATCGTATGATTGATGGAGCCACTGCGCAAAATGCTTTAAATCACTTAAAGCGTTTGTTAAGTGAACCAGAATTATTATTAATGGAGGCGTAACAAAAATGGTAGTAGGAGATTTTCCAATCGAAACAGATACTCTTGTCATTGGTTCAGGTCCTGGAGGATATGTAGCAGCAATCCGTGCAGCTCAAACTGGCCAAAAAGTAACAATCGTTGAAAAAAATGTACTTGGTGGTGTGTGCTTAAACGTAGGTTGTATCCCATCAAAAGCATTAATTTCAGTAGGTCACCGTTTTGAGCATGCTAAACATTCAGATGACATGGGTATCATCGCTTCTGATGTGAAATTAGACTTCTCAAAAGCACAAGCATTTAAAGACAGCGTTGTTAAAAAATTAACTGGCGGTGTTGAAGGCTTACTTAAAGGTAATAAAGTTGAAATTGTACAAGGTGAAGCTTATTTCGTTGACGCTCATTCAGTGCGTATCATCAATGGTGAATCTGCTCAAACTTACACATTTAACAATGTAATTATCGCAACAGGTTCTCGCCCAGTTGAAATTCCAACATTTAAATTCTCTGATCGCGTACTAAATTCTACTGGCGCACTTTCTTTACAAGAAGTACCAGGTAAATTAGTTGTTATCGGTGGAGGCTATATTGGTACAGAGTTAGGTTCAGCTTATGCTAATCTTGGCTCACAAGTAACAATTATCGAAGGCGGAAAAGATATCTTAGCTGGTTTCGAAAAACAAATGACACAAATAGTGAAAAAAGGCCTTAAAAAGAAAGGCGTTGAAATGGAAGTAAACGCATCTGCAAAAGGCGTTGAAGAAACAGAAAACGGCGTAGTAGTAACATATGAAGTTGGCGGAGAAGAGAAAAAAGTTGAAGCTGACTATGTATTAGTAACTGTAGGTCGTCGTCCAAATACAGATGAAATGGGCCTAGCTGAAATCGGTATTGAATTCGGTGAACGTGGTCTTATCAATGTTGACAAACAATGTCGTACAAATATTCCAAACATCTATGCAATTGGTGATATTGTATCAGGTCCTCAACTTGCTCATAAAGCATCTTACGAAGGTAAAGTTGCTGCTGAAGCAATCGCTGGTGAAAAATCAATCGTTGATTATTTAGCTATTCCTGCTGTATGCTTCACAGATCCGGAAATGGCAACAGTTGGTTATAACGAAGATGAAGCGAAAGCTGAAGGCATTGAATACACTGCAGCGAAATTCCCATTCGCAGCAAATGGTCGTGCACTTGCATTAAACCAAACAGAAGGTTTCGTGAAGCTTGTTGCGCGTAAAGAAGACGGCTTATTAATCGGTGCTCAAATCGTAGGTGCTGGTGCATCAGATATGATCGCTGAAATGGGCTTAGCAATTGAAGGCGGCATGACTGCTGAAGATATTGCGTTAACAATCCATGCTCACCCAACATTAGGTGAAATTACTATGGAAGCTGCTGAAGTATTACTTGGCAACCCAATCCATATTGTAGCTAAAAAATAATAAAGTTTATGAAAACGGCTATAAAGCATTTGCTTTATAGCCGTTTTTTTTATTGAATAATTATTGTTTCAATGAAATTAAGGTGTCATATTAAATAAAGTATGGCTATTCGGCCCAACGAGAGGTTGATTTCCGTTATTACTAATCCCCAAGGAGTCGCCCAACCTCCACTCCAATCAACGTATCCACATGACATACGTTTTAACAAAATGTCATCTAACTTTTGAATTTTATCGCTTAACTTTCACATTTTATCGCCCAACTTTTAAATTTTATCGACTAACTTTCACGTTTTATCACCCAACTTCTGAATTTTATCGACATCCACCGTCCAAAGAACAAAAAAGGATTCATACACAAAACTGTGTGCGAAACCTTTTACTTTATTATGTCGCCCAGTCCATTTGCTTTGTAGCCGTTTTTTGTATATTACTTGTAATTTTGATAAAGTAATTATATCGAATGAATTTTCGAAAAATATAATTCGGTTTGGAATCTATTAAACGCCGGATAGACTTAGTGAAGGTGTCAGATAGATCTCTGACATTAACTGCTAGATGTCCGAAAATGATAACAATATTTATGAAAAAAGAGAAGTTGAACAAAAAACTGGGGTGATAAAGATGGAACTAGGCTTAAAGGGGAAAGTAGCGGTTATTACAGGTTCAAGTAAGGGAATTGGTTATTATACAGCGATGCAGCTTGTGAAAGAGGGGGTGAAGGTTGTACTTTGTGCCCGTGGTGAAAAGCAACTCCAAGTGGCTGCTGGCTGTATTAAAAACGAAACAGGCGAGGACGTTTTAATTGTACCGACTGATATTACAAAGGAAAAGGATTGTAAGTACTTAATTGAACGAGCAGTAGAGCATTTTGGTCGTCTTGATATTCTTGTAAATAATGCAGGTACAGCTTCAGCTAATCCATTTGAATCGGTTAGCAGTGAGCTATGGCAGGCTGATTTAGATTTAAAAGTGTTTGGTGCTGTCAATTGTTCAAAATATGCTGCACCTCATTTACGTAAGGTTGGTGGTGGTGCAATTGTAAATGTGACCGCGGTAATGGCTAAAACGCCACCAGCAAGTT
Source organism: Lysinibacillus sp. NPDC092081 (assembly GCF_044755845.1). Taxonomy (NCBI): domain Bacteria; kingdom Bacillati; phylum Bacillota; class Bacilli; order Caryophanales; family Bacillaceae; genus Lysinibacillus; species Lysinibacillus sp. NPDC092081. Next base: position 948,742 of record NZ_JBIVRU010000001.1, on the reverse strand, counting down.
CACTTCCTACTACTGTAAGCCGTGCGGCAGGGCTCGCGTTAACAAAAGCTATGAGCAAAGACTTAGGTAAAGATAATATTCGTGTGAATTCTGTTTGTATTGGGCTTATTCGTAGTGATCAAATAGAGAAGAAGTGGAAAGAAGAAGCACCAGAGCTTTCGTGGGAAAATTATTCCCGCAAGGTAGGTCAAGCGATTCCACTGGGGCGCGTAGGGGATACTCAAGAAGCAGCAAATGTCATTACTTTTTTAGTATCAGATGCTGCTAGTTATGTGACGGGCACTTCTGTAAACATTGATGGCGGTTCAGGGCATGCATTATAGTTAATGTTTTTTGAGAAAGGCTGTTTTCTAAAAGAATGTTGCTGTTAAAACATAAAAACAGAGTTAATCTACAAAATGTGTAGAATCAACTCTGTTTTTATGTTTGATATTTCGAAAATCGAATTTTTAACTAAAGCACCCGTTAGTTGAATAAGAATTAAACAACTTTATTATTTTTTATAGGACTTTAAAGTTACTAAACACTTAAGAAATCAACTATCATTTTCTTTTCACGCTCTGGCAACATATGTATGTGTCCGCATCCTTTTAGCATATGAGTCGTGTTGTTTGGTATGATTCTATTTGCTCTTGGTAATACCTTTTTCGCTGGAAACAAACAATCTTTTTCTGCTGCCATAATAAGTGTGGGTGCTTTACATTGTTGCATTAATTTTTCACTTACATTGGATGGCATCCCTACTTTTGTTTTTACATGATCAAAACTATCTTTCACCATATCCAAAGTATCTTTATCAAGAATTTCTTCGTTAATGGCCATAAATAAAGCCGTTTCTTTTATATATTTTTCTATCTTTGTTAGTTTATATTTGAGTAGTGGCATCATCATTTTCACAGTACTGATTGGAAAGGCATTATTAATACCTGATGGTACAATTAATACGGATTTTTTTACTTTTTCCGGTGCAATGCACATCAGTTTTGCCAAAACTCCGCCTCCAAACGAAACCCCAAAACAAGCTATTTTATCAAATCCAAGCCCTGAAATAACGTCACTGGACCACTTTCCATAATCATAATTGCTAGGTGAGAGAGTAACTTCATCACTTTTTCCGGGATGGCCAATAATATCAACCGCATAGATATGAAAATCCATAAGCAGGAATCTGTACGTTAGTAAATTATAGGCAGTCGTACTATTTCCACCATGAAATACTAACAATGGTTCACCCGATAGATTGCCAGTTTCAATGATATGAGTTCTTCCAAAACGAGTATGAACGTAAACATCCTTACATGAATAATCTAATTTCTTTAATTGAGCATCATAAAGCTTTAGTGACATTTCTCTTCCGGATTGTGTTTTGTATATACTCATATGTCCTCCCTTATATCCATATTTCCCTTTTCAACTTGTTATTCGTTAATATATTAAAAAAATCCTTCTTCCACTAAACTGCTCCGTTAGTACAATAAGAAAAAAGAGCTGTCTAAAACAGCTCAATAAACTTCTAGTAAAGCACCCCGTTAGTTTTATAAGAACAGAGACGCTTATTCAACAATCGCGCCAGGTCCAGCTGGGCATATGGCTATCCGGAAAGCACGCACAGGAAAGAAGAATGACAAAAAAAGTCAGCGATTAAAGTTTTATTTCGATATAGAAAAGTGTAAGGTATGTCCATTGCGTGAAGGCTGTTATAAAGAAGGTGGAAAAATGAAAACTTATAGTATTTCAATAAAATCCACCGACCACAAAGAGCAAGAAGCCTTTCAAGAAACTGAAATTTTCAAAGAGCTTTCAAAAAAAAGATATAAAATCGAAGCCAAAAATAATGAAATTAAAAATCCGCACGGGTTCCATACGGCCAAATCAGCGGGTTTATTTGGCATGGAAATACAAGGGGCCACAACGATATTTGCGGTAAATCTCAAACGAATATTGAAACTGCTAAACGAAAAAGAGTAAGTAATAGACAATAAAATAAGACACTTTCTGTTCAAAATGTACAGAAAGTGTCTTAATTTTATTTAAAAAACTACTGAACCCTTAAAAAGCTCAAGTTTTTCAGTGCCCTCGCAAAATACAGACAGCAGCTTCAAAAGGTTGCTTAGCTTTTTTTCAAAATGTCCTTTACAAAGGGTACACTTTAAAGCGAGATGGGCTTTATTTATTATTGAATTAAATGTGAAGGAATGTTGGGGAGGAAGGGGGATTATGAATTAATCACAGAGTACTCGCTCAAAAAATCAATCGAGAGATAACCCTATTAACATTGAGCAAATATTTTAGGGAAAAGACTAGTGACTGATTCGATTATAAGTCATCGAATTATTTTAATAATTATTTGGATGTTAAAAGATAGAATATATATATATACCTTCTCATTGAAGAAAAATCAATTAATCTAATATTGGACTCGCTATTAATAAACTCTAAAAGCACTCCAGATAACAAACAAAAATAAAAGTATTAAATTTAAAATCAACATTTTTCTTATACCAAAGCCTCTAAATGTATAACCCAACTTATGAAATACAATATCCACCAGACTTTTTACAATCAAAAACAATACAGTGTATAATAAATGATGCTCAGTTGATTGTTGTATTAATGATATTGTGAAAAACAGGATACCTACAGAAATAAGAGAATGGTAAATGCTTAGTTTGTTTTGACTCACGTACAGCCCAGGCTGAATGTTCAACTGCCATATATGGCCGGTAGAATAACTTTTCTTTTCCTCATTTCTGTAATAAGAGCATCTACTAAAAGATGTCCTTGATCTGTCTTCATTGCTATAGGCGGAAGCCAACGTGCTAACTCTCGATATTCTTTTAAAGTAAATGTCCGAAATCCTAATGTCTTTCTAATTTTACTCAATTGTTCTCGCGAAGGAATATGAAGAGACAAAGTAGCATCTTTCCTACATAGAATACTACTTTATCCCCAGTTGTATGAATACTTGCACTATCCCCCTATAATAAAATTGAATAATCATCGAATATTAATTGTTAACTATAATCAACATTTTTGATAAGTTGGAATAACCATCAAAATAATATCTTGTTACATTGTATTTTCGATAATTATTATATAAAATTGGATCTGCACCAAAAGAGTGTTGATAAAAATAAGATTTTTAAATTTTACTCATCGTAAGAATTATCGTTTCAGAAAAGGAGTGTATGATGAAAAAGTTTTTAAGAGTAATTCTAATCTTATTGGTGATATTTATAGGAATTATGGTGGGAAGCATAATTTTAAATAAAACATATCATACAGAGTTTAAGTCTATAAATGAAACGGATCAAAACATGTTAAAAGAATTATCTACTATTTATAAGAGCTTCGAAGAATCGAGTGATAAACTTTGGGATGAAGATTATCATTTCGAAAAAAGGCCATTAGTTCTGATACGTAGTAATAAAGATGGGGGGTTCTTTAGACAAGAAGCTTATGCAGTTAATGTAAAGGGGTTAGAAAATAGTATTTTTGCAAATGAAATAAAAGTCCCAAATTCTTTGCATTTACCTAAAGTCTATCGCTTAACTCGTTTTGATTTTAGAACTATTTCTACTTGGATGCCTTGGAACTTTGGGACAATAAATATTAACGATATGGATGTATTTTATTTAAAATATTATCCTAAAATGTTTAGTAATCCAGATTTATATTTTGATTTTTCGTCTTTCTTATTACATGAGGCTTTTCATGCTTATAAACAAAAAAATTGGACATATGATTCAAATGGTGGAGAGTCTATTCACGAATATCCGATAGATAAAGAAAATTACGCGCTAATGGGGTTAGAATTTAAGTTATTAGATAAAGCAATGATTGATACGAGCTCAGAAAGTATCAAGCAGGCATTATATGATTGGACAATTGTACGTAATTATCGCTATAAAAAATGGCCTCGATTAATTGGAGAAACAAAAACTGAAGCAATAGAAGGTTCAGCACGATACATAGAGTATCGTTATAGTAAGTTAACTGGTGGAAACCTTATGGTACTTGCAAAGAAACAGAAGCCATATCATGTTACTTTTATGGAGGCGTTCAACTTCATTGCTAATGGACAGGCAGAATCTCCAAGGTTTTTAGAGCGGAATATGAGATATGAGACTGGTTCAGCTCTTGAATTATGCATGGATAAAGCAAATATTCCTTGGAAAGAAGCTATTGAAGATAGTGCAACTAAACAAGGTAAGACACCATATGAAATATTAAATACGTACTTTAATATAAATGATACGCCAATAATTGAAAATAAAATAAAAGAAATTAAAGAGAACAATGACTATGAAACACTTTTAGAACAAGGAGAAAAACTTGTGAAAATAAGTAACGAGTAAAGAAAATATAATTTGAAAAAGAATCTCCTGGTTGTAGAAATTGCATCATCTAAGAATGTATCCACACAAGAAGTGATTGAAGTTATTGCGAAAGCACAAAAAGAGATGCAGTTTAAAAGAGGAGAAACAGGAGAAATGATAGAAGAATATTCTAAATGTATCGAATTAAAAGTATTACATGTAATTGAGTACAAAAGTAATTAAGTAAAATAAACGGTAAAAAATATTTTTACCACTTTAAAAACATGTCAAACTGTTGATATATCATTCTTTATATAATTAGTAAGAATTCAGATTATACAAATGGTTCTGTTAACCATTCGTATGATCTGTTCTTTTTTATCAATTATCTGGTTACTGGAGCAGAAATGTGTGCTTCAGAGCAAAATAATCACTGTCTCTTCCATTAAATTATACCTTTAGATGGGAACCCTATTTCGAAGGGTACTTTTTGTTCAAATGAAACTAAAGCTTTTACTTCTCAATAAGTTATTTTGTTCTGTATTACTCATGAGAATTGGATGAACTACAAGAGTTAAATGTAGGGATAGCAACGAACTTATTATTAAAGGAAATGACGAATTATATAATGATGAAATATGCATTGTGTAATTTTTAGTATAAATGACTTAATACAAATACTTGCTATTATTTGCTTTCGGTACGTTAACCGGCTGAAAGAGGCTGGCTGAAAGTAATGAAAACTATAGAACTATGTGTAGAAGAAACGGAAGTAACCGGTGATTACGGATTAGCATTACAAGCCTTTATAATAAACCCATTAATAGGTAATATTTCCAATCAATCACCAGCAGAAAAAGTGGATTACAACAATATGATGTTATGATTGCACATTGAATGAACAAAAAAAAAATAGAAAATGTCATCCAATTCCGTAAATATTTATTTAAGAAGAAAAAATAATTGGGTAATAAAATTGACTCCATACAATCTACTGAAGAACTCCATACGAATTCCTGAAAAACTTCATACAAACTCCAGATAGCATATTTAGAATAATAACTATCAAGGAGGTTAGGAAAATGAATTTTATAAAACGCGCAATTCTTAGTATGAAAAAAAGAATAGGAACATCATTAATTTTGATGGCGGTCTTCCTGATTGTAACAAATTTGGTGCTAGGAGGATTCGCAATCCAAAATGCATCACAAAAAGCTGCTGATTCAGCAAGAAAAAAACTGGGCGCAGATGTTACTTTAGGTCTTGATTTTGATAAATTAGGAAAACAAGCAAGGGAAACTGGCGAAATGCCTATTGTGCCAGATCTCAACATAAAAGAAGCAGAGCAGTTAGCGAAGTCCCAGTATGTAAAAGACTATAATTATCTAACCGGTACTATGGGAACTTCGGAGGGGCTTAAATTAGTAGGAGCTCCAGAAGAAGGAGAAGACGACGCAGGAGCAGGCAAAGCGGGAATGGCGGGTGTAGCAGGAGGATCAGCAGGTTCAGCTATAGAAATAGATATGAATTCCTCTTTTCTGATAGAAGGAGTTCGGAAGACTTTATTACAAGAAAGTTTTAAAAATGGAAAAAGTAAAATCATTGATGGAAAACCAATTACAGAAAAGATGGAAGATCAGAATGTAGCTTTAATGGAAAAAAGATTAGCGGAACAAAACAAATTAAAAGTAGGAGATAAGGTTAAAATTCAATCAGGGGATAAGAAGAAAACTCTTGAAGTTGAAATTATTGGTATTTATGAAACGGATGAGCAAGGAATGGGTCAAAATCCCCCACCATTTATTGATCCAGCTAATAAGCTATATATGCCTTACTCTACTCTAAAAAAATTAGAAGCAGATGAAGGTAATATGAGTAGCATTCAAGTTGTGTACTTCTTGAACGATCCACTAGACATTGATGCATTTAAAAAAGAAGCAAAACAATCTGATATTGATTTTAAGTATTTTAAGTTAGATGCACATGATTCATTGTACAAACAAATGATTGGTCCTATCGAAAATATCTCGTCTACTTCTCAAATGATTATCTATATTGTATCTATTGCAGGTGCTATTATCTTAGGATTAATCATTATGTTATCGATTAAATCACGTCGTAAGGAAATGGGAATTCTATTGTCCATTGGAGAGAAAAAATGGAAATTGATGGCGCAGTTTATGGTGGAAGTAGTATGTATTGCTATTTTAGCATTTTCATTATCTCTAGCAACAGGAGCTAAAGTTTCTCAATTTATAGGGGATAGCTTACTTTCGAGCGAAATTGCTACAGCAAGCGAAGAAGAAAATCCGCAAAATAGTGGTGCAGTTGTGGTATCTGGACCTGGTGGTACGCTACAAAATGAAACAGAAGATCCAATTGATGAAATTGATGTAAGTATAACAGTAGAGGATTTAGGGAAAATGGGGGGAATTGGACTAGCTATTGCTCTATTAGCCACTCTTCTTCCAGCATTATCTATTCTGCGCTTAAATCCAAAACAAATCCTTTTAAAAGATGAATAAGGAGGCTCGATATGGAGACGATTTTACAATTTAAAAACTTAGATTATTATTATGAAAGTAACGGAAAAAAAGTAACGATACTAGAGAATGTGAATTTTTCTTTTCAAAAAGGGCTTTTCTATACGATTTTAGGGCCATCTGGATCTGGTAAAACTACAACTCTTAGCTTAGGTTGTGGGCTGGATATACCTAAGAATGGTTATGTACTATATAATGGCAAGGATATTAGAAAAATTGGTTTGGATCGATACCGTAATCAAAATGTATCCGTAATTTTCCAATCCTATAATTTGATTACCTATATGACTGCTCTTCAGAATGTACTAACGGCAATGGAAATTACAGGTGTGAAGGTACAAAATAAAAAAGCAAGAGCATTAGAATTACTAGAGAAGGTAGGACTCACAGAAGTAGAAGCGAAACGCAACGTCTTGCAGCTAAGTGGTGGACAACAACAACGTGTAGCAATTGCTCGAGCATTATCTTGCAATGTGGATTTACTTATTGCTGATGAACCAACAGGAAACCTTGATGAAGAAACAGCAAAAGAGATTATTGAGTTGTTTCAGGAGCTCGCCCATCAAGAGAATAAATGCGTAATTGTTGTTACGCATTCACAAGAAGTTGCAAAAAAATCGGATCGAGCAGTTTATTTAAGCAAAAAGAAGTTAGTAGTAAACGAAATTAATAATACCTAATTCACAAGAGGCTAGGACAAAAGTATTTTAGCTAAAGTAAAACCCGAACAAATTTGCAAGACACTCATACGGTGTTTTGCCATTGTTCGGGTTTCTAAATACAGTGCTTGATTTGTTTGAATGTAATTGGGTTTTCACAAAAAGCTAATTAGTTATGTTCCAGCCTCTTCTTACGATTAGTCAACCTTATTTAAAGAATGATTTATATTTTTATGAGTGTGAAGTGGTGAGGGATATCCCTCACCACTTCACACTCATTTTTAGATACATCAAAAAGACCTTACGATTTTTATTTTTTTCGAAAGGTCATTATGATTTAGTTCTATGTAGGTGATTACGATTTCTGAGCTGGTAGTGCGGACTCATAATCGTAACGTCAGTAACTGAGAGGTCACTTTCAGAAACTTATTGATGCAGGCGATGATCGCAACTTTATGAGGCTTCCTCTGAGGTTGCTTTTTTAATTTGTTAGTAATAGTCCACACCCCATGCCCATCAATTTAAGGATGAATGCCATAGATTATAATCCTAGGAAACATCCATAATATCAAAGACAGTCTTCTTCTCATATCTGTGAGATTTCCGTCCATTTTCCTGCAGTAGGGTAAACAAGCGGATTAGAATCTTTGTTATTGCTTGGGTGTTTTGCTGTATCGCTTAATATAAAAAATCACATTACTAAACGTGGCTCCACTAGGCTTCGTCACATGCTTTATACAGCTGTTCATTGTTCCATTCGAGATAGTCGGAAAGAGAAAACAACACCTGAAAATATAGCACGAAATAAGCGATTAAGAGCCTTCTACGATTTAAAACGTGAGGAATGAAAGCCATATAAAGTAGCCATTATTGCTTGTGAAAATAAGCTTTTACATTGGATTTATGCTATTTTAAAAACGGAAACACCATTTCAAGAAACCATTTAGTGACGGTATTTTCAAATACAACAAAAACCTTCCAAATTGAATTCGGAGGGTTATTTGGGTTGCGCTTTTTAGTGTAGCATGAAGTGTTTTTTAATTTAAAAGATTTTTATTGACAATCTATTAGCTGGTTTAATTGAAGAAGAAGCGTGAAGCTTATTAAAAAACTTGCTAAACACTAACGGGTTCTGTTTTGAAGTACAAAAAGCAAAATCGCAGGTTAAAAAAACAATTAATTAGCATATTAAAAGGTACTGCGATTGCAGTACCTTTTTTGTACAACTTGGTTTGATATTTCGTGAATCAAAATTTAACTAAAGCCCCCCGTTAGTTTAAGTGCGATTCTTCACAAACTCTTAAATATTTGCAATTAAAAAAGATTCACACCATATTTATTAATTTCCTCATATTGTTCATTAGTTCGCAGTAGGGTGTACAAACGCTGCGCTTTTTTATGATGGAATTTACAAAAATTATACAATGAGGTGATAATATGGAAAATGATAAATTGGTTTGCAAGGCTTGTGGTAACGACTCCTTCGCAACTGGTCAAGTTGGTGCTGCTACAAGTCAAGGTAATGTTAGTCCTATAGGGTCTGTACTAATTGTTTTTGAATTCCTAACCGATCTATCTGAATCCAATACTCTGAGATTTTTTCATTTTCTATTCTATATACCGCACTTGCCATTTGTATTACTGGGAGCCCTGTAGGTTTGTATCCGTCGATTTCTCCTACATGTGTACCTATTTGTTTCCAACGTACATATACTTTATTTCCGTCCGCTAATAATTCTTGAATTTCTAATGAAAAATTACCATATGCTTTAATCATTTCTCTTACGTGATCAGCATAATCTTTAGGTGTCCTCAACACTGTTTGTTCTTCTTCAGATACAATTTGATGTGCTATTACTTGTTCTGCCATTAATTGATTTGAATAATCAGGTTTCTTACCTAATCGTACTTCTTTAAAAAATTTTCTGATAATTTGTTCTGGTGTCATTTAAAAACCCCCTGATAAGAACTCTCGGAAACCCATCAATTTTTTATTAAGTTACTATTTGATGGATTGAACTGTTGATATTAATGCTTCCCATATAATATCTAAATCTTTTTCCTCTGTACGCCAATTACTAAAGGCAGCACGAATTGCGGGAACACCTTTATAGATAGTTGGTGTCATAAACACTTTTCCTTGCTTATTTAAAGAAGTAAGAAATTGGTTGTTGATTTCAGTACTTATTGATTCTTTGTTTAAAGAAAAGCAAACGACGTTTAATCTTACTGGAGATAAAAGTTTAAACTCCTGGCTGTCGTTTATTTTGTCCCCAAGACGTTTAGCCAGCTCAACATTTTGCTCAATAAGATTTTGGTAGCCTTTTTTTCCATATGCTTTTAGCGTAAACCATGCTGGTAATGCACGGAATCTTCGAGAATTTTCGGGTGTAAGATCAAAAAATTCTGGATTTTCAATAGATCCTCCAAGATAAGCGGCATTATTTTGAAATACTTCCACTTGAAGCTGCTTATGACGAGTAAATTGCATTGCAGAGTCGTAGGGAACATTAAGCCATTTATGCGCATCAACTGTAATTGAATCGGCATAATCCATTCCCTCTACTAATTCTCTATACATAGGGGAACAAGCAGCAAAACCACCAAAAGCAGCATCAATATGTAGCCAAAAGTGGTAGTGCTGTTTAAGCTTCCCAATCGCAACCATATCATCATAGTCTACAGTGTTAACTGTCCCAGCATTTGCAACAACAATGCATGGTTCACTTTTATTTTGTTCAAGAAATTCAATTAATTTTTCGATATCGATAGCCTCTCGATCCTCCTTACAAGGTATTAAATTGATCGATTTTCTTCCTATGCCTAGCATAGAAGTTGCTTTGAAAACACTTGAGTGTGGTGCGCCACTCAAAATTTTAATTGGCGGAATATCGTACAGGCCTTCAATGGAAGTGTCTTTTCCATAGTGATGTGCAATCCATTGTCTTGCCTGAGCAAGACCTACAAAATTCGCCATGGTTGCACCGCTTACGAAGGTACCACTATATTCATTACTTAAATAAAATAATTCTTTTAACATATCAATCGTTTCCAATTCAATTAACCCAGCAATTGAATCTTGTGAGCTAGATACATTTTGATCATAAATACTAACCAACCAATCTCCAATAATGGATGCAGGTGTGGAGCCCCCGGTGACAAAACCTAAGTATCTTGAACCAGCACTTCCGCTTAAGCCTTTGGCGTAGTATTGAGTGAAATATTCAAGGGTTGCACTTGCACCAATACCTAATTTAGATAGTTCGTTTTTTGGCATTTCATAGGATTGAGTCGAAACGCGTCTATCTTCAATGCCATTATAAAAATTTGTTGCATGCTGTACTACTTTTTTTAATATATGCTCAAAATTTTTTTGGTCTTGGTTTATTACATTCATAATTTACATTCTCCTCTTTCAACAATTTTTTCTTGCCCTTAACTATTTCCACAATATATAGTATTGTGTATAACAGTCAATTAACGAATATAACAGTAGGAGATAATATGAAAATAAAGCTTAATCGTCAATCAGATCAATCTTTAATTAATCAGATTGCAAACATTCTTGCAGAGAAAATTCGTTCAGGTGCTTTAGAAGAGGGCAGCCAATTGCCTTCAATCCGGAAATTTTCAAAAGAAAATCAAGTAAGTCATGTTACAGTAAGCAAGGCTTATACACTCTTGGAGAAAAATAGATATATTTGTTTAGAGCATGGGAAGGGTGCTTTTGTTAGAAAGAAAGAACAGAGGAAAAGTATTGAAGATAGTAAAAGTAGGAATTATGATTGGCAGCTAGCTATTCCAGATTATATTCAGCGTTCACAATACATGTTAAACTTGGCACCTGAAAATTCGATTAAACTATCTAGTGCAATCATAAATCCAGGATTACTACCCTCAACTTATTTAACGAAAGAAATAAACCAAGTGTTGCAGGATGATTCACAAATTGTAGCCCGCTATGGTCCTATTCAAGGAGATTATGAAGTTCGAGAAGTGATTAGAAAATATTTAGAACTATATTGCCAATTCAAAACAATAAGCTCAGAGATCATAATTACCAGCGGTGTTCAGCAAGGAATTGATCTAGTTGCAAGAACTTTTATTGGCCCTGGAGACATTGTTATTACAGAGGCACCCACATATACGGCAGCCCTCGATGTTTTCCGAAATCGAGGAGCTCATATTATTCCTATTCCTGTGGATGAAGAAGGTATGCAGACAAATATTTTAGCTACTTTATGTTTAACAAAAAAACCAAAAGTTGTTTATACGATTCCTACGTTTCATAATCCAACAGGTACGGTTTTAAGTAAAAAGAGAAGAATAGACTTATTAGAATTGGCACAAAGGAACGGGTTTCTTATTATAGAGGATGACTCATGGAATGAAATATATTTTGATGATAGTCTACCGCCACCCAATATTAAATCTATGGATAATAGCGGTCATGTTATTTATTTAAAAGGTTTTAGCAAAGTATTAGCACCCGGCTGCAAAATTGGTGTAGCGGTTTCAAATGGGACAGTTCATCAGCGATTGTTAACATCGAAATCTTGTACAGACCTAGGCAGTCCACTTTTAACACAAAAAGCGTTGATTCCATTTTTAAGTTCAAATAGAATGAATAAACATTTAGAAAAGTTACGTATTGCACTGGAAATAAGAAGAGATCAAGCGATTGCATTGTTAGAGAAATATGCACCTGAAGGAGTTAAATGGGCAATACCTAAGGGAGGACTAAACATCTGGGTGACTTTGCCTAGTAGTGGAAATACAGATGAACTACTTTTAAAAGCACAACAGTCAAATATTTCATTTTTGCCAAGTTCAGCATGTTATCCAAGTGAACCACATTATAACCATATGAGAATTAGTTTCTCCTATCTAGATGATCAAAAGCTTGAACAAGGTATTATTGAGCTTTGTAAGGTTATGGAATTATATTTTCATGAAATTAAACCAAATAATAATAGCGTTTAAGTGCATTTTTTCACAATTTTGGGATAGCTAGAGAAAGAACTTTTATTGTCATAGTTGATGCTGTGTTATCAATAAAGGCACCCTAAAAATAGAAAAAGGTGCTTAATAAATATGTACGCACACCCAAATATCTCACAATCAAAAGTAAACAAACGATGGAAAGAAGAATTAATGTAAAACACGGATAAAGTGCGAGTTCATGAACTATACAATGAATATCCAGATGGAAATATTGACGGTATTACAGATTTTTATTAAAAATAAATGTAATAAAATAATCTTTAACTTTCCTCTAATCTAACGGGGAATTTTTTTATTTATAGAGAGCACTTTTAAGTCAGAATGATGTGCTCTCTTTTTCCTGCTTACTGAACAATTTCTTTCAGATATTCATTCAATGTAGTGATGGAATTTAAAATTCCGCATTGGTATATCTGTTTAAAGTAACCTTCTAACCTTCTTCTTCAACTAACCTGCCCCGTTAGTTGAAGAGCAACAATCTTTACGAAAACAGCCTTGAGAAAAGAATACTTAGCGGTGTCTAAAAAAATGAATGTAGATCAGTTTTAGACAACCTCTTTATTTTATGTATAGAAAAAGGGTGGCTCAAAGTGTTTTAGAGTTATCCTTTTTTTCTATTGTTTTCCTAAAATTATAATAGACAGAAAATTCCTGCAGATGTAGAATAAACGTAATAGGGGGTGAAATGTGGCGAAATGTTGAATGAAAATTTTGCTGCGATGTTAAAGAGGGTTGTTCGTATTATTGTGCAGATTGGGATACTCAATATTTTTTATTACATGGGCGTCGGTATTGTAGATTTACTACATGTACCTCTTCCAGGAAGTGTAATTGGATTACTATTATTAGCACTTACACTCAATTTTAAAATAATTAAAGTAGAATACATTCAAGATGGCGCAGGCTTCTTAATTGGCGTATTAACCTTGTTTTTCATTCCTGCAACAGTAGGAGTGATTGACTACCCTGAACTTTTTTCAACAACGGGTCTATTGATTATGCTAGCCGTTATAGCAAGCACGCTCATCACGATTTATGTTACGGGATTACTTAGTCAAATGGTTGAGAAAAAAGAGCTGGCTAAAAAAGAAATAGAAGTGATTGTAGAAGAAGGAGAGGGGAAATTAACTGTTGATTGAAATTATCGTTGTCGTTGGTACTGTTATCTTGTTCGTGTTATTTACAAAACTTTATCAACGTTACCCACATCCTTTAATGATTCCGCTAGTGACGACAACTATCGTCAGTGCAGTCGTGTTATTAGTCTTTAATATTCCGTATTCTACTTATATGGAGGGAGGGAAATGGCTTCAAAAAATGCTAGGTCCAGCAGTTGTAGCCCTTGCTTACCCTCTATATAATCAGCGTGAGATCATTATGAAATATAAGTATGCTATTTTGTCAGGTATTTTTATCGCTATGATTACGGGCTTAGTGACAATATTTGTTATGCTGAAATGGATTGGTGTCAATAAAAGCTGGCTGTTGACGGCCTTGCCTAAATCATTAACGACCCCAGTAGGTATGCAGGTGAGTGAGACAATTGGCGGCATTCCACCATTAACAGCTGTGCTTGTAATGCTAGCAGGGTTTGTAGGCGCTATTATTGGACCGTTAGTCATTAAATACGGCAAAATTGATACTGCCGTTAGTAGAGGGGTTGCAGTAGGTAGTGCTTCACATGGCGTTGGACTTGTGAAATTAAGAGAATACGGAGAACAAGAATTATCAGTAGGCTCGTTATCTATGGCCTTAACTGCAATTATTGGCGCATTTTTATGTCCACTTTTTGTTTATTTATTTTTATAAAAAAACTATATACAGCAGTATAATATAGGGTAAATAGTATAGTAAAATAGAACCAGACCTTATATTTAGAGGTTTTGAGTTTGATTATATATAATCAAACTTTTTATTTTTATATATGTAGCTTTGAAATAAAGTTTGAGCAAAACACTTCGTAAATCCTTATTTTACGATTAATAAGAAGAATCCATTTTGGAAAAAGATTGATTAAAATGGATTCTTCTTTTGCGTTTTTAAGTTTAGTTTTTATAAAAAAGTTTGAACATTTTCTACCAGTATTACTCCATAAACGCGCTGATTGTGGAATATCGTTTGTCAATTAAAGCCCCTGTAGTTAAAATATAGGAACTATTAAAAAATGCAGGTATATGTTGCTTTGAAATAAAGTTTGGGCACAAGACCTAATTCACCAGCAATGACAATTGTTTCTTCCAACGGCAATAAAGGAAATTGCTCCGGAATATTAACGGATAAATCCGAATATACAGTTAAATAAAAGTAGTTTCATTCCAAATCTGATAAAAATTCATGCTGCCTTTTCGTTTTAATACCTTTTAAACAAGTGGTTCTTCCTAAATGAGGAAACATCTGAAATATTTAACCACGGTTTATAATCAGCACCATTTCCTGAGCCACGACCTTCTTTAATCCACTTTTCAACTTTAGATGTTCTAGTTCTTTTAGACATAAAAAAACACCCCTTTGGCTAAAAAATACCAAAGGGGGAAAGCTTGGCAACATTTTTACAAACATCGCGACTTTATTTTAAACATCGCAACTTTATTTCAAAGCTACAATAGAAATTCTTTTATGCGAAAATTCAATATTAAGATACCCATCTTTATAGACATTAAAATAACCCTGATACTAGTAAATATATCTAGTATGATTTTATAACATTGACCACACGTGGTTATTCTAACAGTCATTTTCTACAAAAAAACCAGGTACTCACGTATTTATGAGCGCCTGGTTATTTATTTTGGTGACTTAATAATAATTTTTCAACCTGTGTTTTCAGGGCTTGATTTGCATATGTCAGCACTAGGTCTTCGCCAGCTGTGGCAACGGTCAAATCGCTAAAATACTGATCAACCTTTACCCACTTAACAACCCTCTTTTACCAACAGTCTCTTGGAGTTGTAACATTCTTGTGAAATATCATCCAATAGCTTATCAAGTATGGGCAAATATACTTTACTCAATTTAAGGTTTTCAATTACTTTGTAGTCACGTTGTAATGATTGAACGGCCATATCGTAAACTACATATTTATGAAGTAGTCGCCTTTGCTCGAAACTTATCATACAACGGAGCGCTCCTCGTGGAAGACTGGAAAATATTTTGGACTTTAGGCATTATTATTTAACTAACTGTTGTATATTTAATTATCAATCGATAGGTTTTGCTTTTGAATTTTTGATTCCTCAATCCAAATCAATGTTAGTGTAGTTTTTATTTTACATTAACATCAAAAACAAAGGACTCTTTTCCTTTATCCCATGTTACCTTTAGTTCATAAATATAATATCCTTCTTTAGATGGCATTGTTATTTTATAATCATTCATTTCAACATTATCAATTGTACCATCTTCATTCTGTTTAGTTATTGTTATAAATGAAGGATTTTTTTCAATTTCAAAATTTAATATATCTTTTTTTTCTACATCCAATGTTTCAAAATCATCGGCTAATGCATTAAGATCCCGAGAACGCATTTCTGTTATTTTTACATCGTCTTCATCCCATTCGAAATTACTTGAAATCATAGTATATTGTTCTCCGTTCACAATAACTTTGCCTTCAGGCTGACTAAAAGTACCGTTTGGAAAACCATTACATCCACTCAAAAGAGTAACAATCAAAATTGATAGAATTATTTTTTTCATTTCAACACCCCTATAAATAAAATAATAGACTCAATTATAGTAAATGTTCTTTCAGTTATAACACAAAAAATATTTTGAAAATACAGAAATTATTTGTATATAATTAGATATATGTTATTATTTACATTATATCACAATATTGGAGGTAATAAGGGTGAAAAAAAGTTTATTGTCAGGTCTTATTTTAGCGGGTAGTTTTTTATTATTTAATAATGATGCGTCAGCAGAAGAACTAAGCAATTCCACAAGTCAACCATCCGAGTCTACAGATAATATCGTTTATTACGATACTGACAAACAAGATATATTAATCACGGATGAAGTTATTATCAGAACAATCGAGCCAAGTGAATCTTTACTTAAAAGAACCATTCGTTTAGGCATAAATACACTAAATAACGGCGTATGGGATTTACTTGGACATGAAACAGTTTACTCAAACTCAAGCATTTGGCATTCTACTGGAGGAGATTTTAAAGTAGAAATTGAGCAAACTGATTTCGGTCCAGTTTTTTATCAATTAAAGGAACAAGATCCATATATTGATGATAATGTAGGGAAACAATATTCGATTTCCGGCTCTAAATATTTCGCATTAGAATATCGAGGTATTTCAGGTTATGTTGATGATGATGGTGTAAAAGGTGCTGCTGAATTTTATATGGCAAAACTAACGCACAAAAGCAATGGATACTTTATGGCTTTTTATGATTAAAAATATAGGCTGTTTTCTCAAAGATTGTTTCTGTTAATACATAAAGGCAGATTTTATCTACAAAACGTGTAGATAAAATCTGCCTTTTTATTGGTGTTTTGTGAATCGAAAATATGCAAATAGATACATATACTTTATTCACATGTTAGGGGAAAATGCACTTTTCTAAAATTCTGGGATAATAGCATTCAAAAAGTAAATTATAATAACGATTATAGCCAGAATAATAAACTCTTTTTTATCAAAATCCTTATTAGTCCTGTTTTGGTTTATTTTCCGTCTGTAATTTCCCTGCACCTTTTTTTGTATACTTTTTTTATTTTCTGACATAACCTCGTCCCCTTTTTTTCAATCGTCTTCTTGGATTTTACTTTAATGATAGAAGTTATTACGGTCATTATCTTTATTTCATATAACTAATATTCTGAGCCCTCATAAGCCATTTGACCTTACAAAAATTCGAGCGAAGTGTGAACAAAATTACTTTATATTGAAAAAAATTTTTTCACTTTAAAAATGAAGATGTTTCACTAATTACGGCTAAATCTTATATAATTTCATAGTTGCACCTATAAATGAAATTATTTACATTCTATATTAATATTAATTACCATCGCAATAAAGTTCTTATTGAACTATCACTCTCTCTCGAGGGAGCGCTCATGGGAGATTCATCCTACTCAGGTTGCTGCACCAACCTCTAATTTGATTGGCCGTAGAAAGGATGTGGATGTAGTATGGATATTCACAAGGATTCTATTACCACACATTTTTCGGTCTGGATATCCACCCACAAAAATTTCGAAATTAAAGAGTCGTTATTTTTTTGTTGTGTTAGGTCATGTACCTCTATAACTTCTACATTGCTTAAACAAGCCAATGTAGCTCTGTAGCTCCTTCTGTATTAGCTCGCACCTCTCTTAAAAGATTCTTTGTATTATCTTTTTGCATATTTCTTTATTTTTACTATTGTAACTAATACTGCAACTGTAGAATTAAAAGCTTTCTTGAATACATATTCTTCATGAAAAAAGTGAATTAATTCGTGCCCTGCAAAAGATTTAAAAGAGTTGATACAGCTGTAAAAAAGAAAGGGTTGAATAACAGGGTGATGTATTGTCGCTTTGCATGGTAAGAAGGTTTATAAACTTTTTAGAAATTGTTTAACAAAAAAATCAAAAAAACCATTAATTGTATTATAATTACTGAATTGACTTATTAATTTAAAAATTCAGAAAAAAGGGAGAAAAATATGAAGAAAATTATTACTATATTGTTTGCAACTCTATTTATTTCTTTAACAGCTTTTGTATCTAATTCTTACGCTTCTGAAATTGATGCTTCTAGCTATAGTCAAAAGAAAGAAGTAATTATGGCTAATGACTTTAGCAATGCATCAAACTCCCAAATTATTACAAACTTATCATTCTATAAAAAACAAATTCTTAATTTAACTGATGAAGAGTTTGATAGATTTATGTATAATGTCGTAAAAGATAATCAAAATAATCTTGATGAGGTTAAAGCAAATTTAGAACTAGTTGGCGTTACTCTAAACATAGATAATAAAGGTGCGGATGTAGGAATTGAACCAGCAGCTATCAAACCTTCTCAAATGACTCTAACAGCTTATTCAACTAAAAAATTAGGAGATTCTTTCTGGAGATTAAATACTAGTTGGACTACTAATGGAGTAAGTGAAGTTTATGCATCAACTATAGACGTAGTATCAATTGAATGGAACGCTAATGATGGTACTTATTATGATGCTGCTGTACCAGGTAGTCCTGTGTCTAAAAGAGATGGTAGTAAAAGTAGTTCTGGTGTCTACCTATTTAACGTAGAAGATGATAAGCTAAATTTTGATTCTTATGCAACTGTGTATATAAATAAAAAGACTAATAATGCTTTAAGTTACGGAACAAAATATATACACACTTATTCGACAGTTAGTACAACTGTTGGTGGTTCAGCAAGCGTTAACTACGAAAAAGGAAATATAACAGGTGGCCTTTCATTTGACGTTAGTATAAGTACTAATCAACAAAAGTGGTCGGTATGGGATGATAATGTATTATACTGGTAAGTAGTTATTAAAGTAAGGTAAATTAATAAGTTAATTCAATCTAGAAAGACAATAACCTATGCTTGAGCATTAAGTTATTGTTTTTCTTTTTAAGTAGGAGGGATATTTTGAACAAAAGTCAGTTCATAGTTGTTCTTTTGCTAGTTTTTTTAGTAGTCGGCGTAGGTACTTATACGTATTATCGCTTTAACCCAATAATTAATATTAATACTAAAATAATTGAGCTTGATGAAAAGTCTCAGGAAAAATACAATAATATAGATAAATCTCAGAAAAATAACTTTAAAAAACTAGAATTTACATTGAATATAGATTATTCTGACAATATAGATGATTTAGAAATAAACATACCCTATTCATTTCGCGAGCTATTAGGGGAAGACGTTTATTGGAACGGTTATAGTTATCAAGATAAAGATCCAGAAAAAAATAAGATAGAATATAAAGACGAAATCATTATAAATTATAAGCAGCTTGAAAATAAGGATATCAAAAATTTATTGAATAAAGGAACAATCACAATAACATGGAAATTGGACGGAAAGAAGAAAAGTAAAACATTTAATCTTGGAGAAATGATTACATTTTCCAAGGCATAGAGTGTAGGTGATTGTATTAAAAACCTGGCGGAATGAACGGTGAGTTTTTTTATTTTTTCGTAAACATCTCATTAGAGTATACCCTTTGTAAAGTACATTTTAAAAAAAGCAGCAACCTTTTGAAGTTGCTGTTTGTATTTTGCAGGCGGTAACCTTTTCAAGTTCCATTGCCCTCGATAATGGTTGTAAATACACCATGTTTTTATCCAACAAATAAGAAAACATGATGTTTCTTATCTCTTAATTTAAATGATGTTCTTTCATATCTAAACCATGTTACAACTTTCTTTGACTGTTTTAATATGTAAAAAGACCAGGTACTCACAATGATAGGAGTGCCTGGTTATTTAATTTATGCATTTTGTTCTTCATCGGATGATTTAACTGAAGAAACGATCTATACAGCAGCGAGTTACATACTAATTAAAGAAAACCTAAGCGAACAACTATTATGAGGACTTGAACTAACTGCCACGTTAGCGGAATAAGAAACCTTAACTAACAGGATTTCTTATCAATCTTTTTTATAAATGATTAGACTTTGTTATAAATTATCAAACTTTATTAAAAGACCACAATATAAAAATACATCCATTAAATCAATCTTTTTTGAGATAATGGATGTATTTTTTATATTTCATTAAGAATTTTTTGTAAGGCAGTTATATATCCTGCCTTATATACCTGAACCTTCTTCATTATTTATTGTTCCTGAATAAACAGACTTCGTAAATGTATCAAAGAATTCTTTTGGAGAAGAATAAAACTCCTGATTAGCTTCCATATAATCAAGCAATAGTCCAACAGCTTGTACTAACTTCTTATGCCAAGTTCTGCTTTTACTACTATTCTTTATTTGATATCTGTGTAATTGTTCAAAAAGCATTGTCTCTCCATTATACTCAACTAGAAGAGTAGGAAAGTCTATGCTCCTGCCTGTATTATCCTCATATGTTTTTGAAGATACCTGAACATATCCCATATATATCCTCCCGTTCCCATATTTTGATTATAATATTACATATAATACCATATATATTTACATATAACTACAATAAAAAAGGTACTACATCATTAAAATGTAATACTTTTTTAGTAGTTTGATTATAAATATTTCACCCTAGATAAGAAATCTGTATATAGTCTTTTAACTTTTTTCGATAATAATTTGAATGGTATGAGCAAGTCCTGTGTGGAGCATACCTTCATTTCGTACTTGTTCACCTGTAAAAAAATGGATAATTTTATAAGGTTGACACCATTTTAGAACATTTAATGGATCATATAAAAATTCAAGCTGTCTTGGGCCACCCGAGGCGTAAGGTAGTTGATAAATTGAATAAAGTTCCATCATAATACGACCGCCAGATTTCACAGAATCTACAATCCGCTTAAACACTTCTTGTTGCTGTTCAGCTGGAAAATGTCCAAACACCATAATAGCAGCATCAAACATTTCTACTGGTAGTTCATCTTGCAGTAAGTCAGTAAGCTTTGTCTGAACTGTAACATTATGTTTTTCTGCCAGCTGTTCGGTTTTTTTAAGACCGCTTTCGGCATAATCAAAGGCAGTTACTTTATGTCCCTGTATAGCTAAAAATACAGCATTTCGACCTTCACCTTCTGCGTATGCGGCCACATTAAGATAATCTTTCAAATAGTGTACATAGTCTTCTATAAATGCATTTGGTTGCTCACCATAAACATATTCGATTGTTTTAAATCGTTGATCCCATGTGTTCATTCCATCACTCCCTTTAAATAGTGTAAGTAAAAATTCCTTTTAAATATTGTAAGTAAAGTATGCTCTAATATCGAATTTTTTGCTTCGTTTATGAAAGCGACTATGCGTTGCGAATTAGCAAATGATAACTTCTAGAATAAAGTGTAATAATCCATTATTATTTGATCAAAATCTGATAAGTTGGAGGTGAAGTTCAATGAATTTAGAAAACCGTTTAAAAGAATTAAGGGAACAACATAAATATACGCAGGATGATGTCGCGGGTTTTTTAAATATTTCAAGACAATCCGTTTCAAAATGGGAGTTAGGAAAGGGCTATCCTGATATTGATAATTTAAGAAGGTTAAGTGATTTATATAAAATTTCTTTAGATCAACTTATTACAGGTGAAGAAAAATATCATACACTAGAAGCCTCAGCCCCTGATTCAAATAAATCCGATCATAAAACTGTTGGGGATTTCTTGTGGAGGCATTGGTGGCTTATTTTTCCTATATTTGGTATGATCTCTGCTTGGTTTCATTACTATTAATCAACAAAAAGCTACCTCTCTTTGAGGTAGCTTTGCCATTAAATAATAGGTTTGCGTTCTTTTATGACACGAATTGTTTTTAATGTTGTATCTTCCGGTCCTTGAACAGGTAATCCAGCTTCAATATTCATTTGAATATAACGAATATTTTCTTGAGTAATTATTTCCCCGGGAATAAAAATCGGAATACCTGGGGGATATACCATAACGAATTCTGCACAAATACAATTATCCGCTTCTGCAAGAGGAACAACTTCAGTATCTGCATAAAATGCATCGCGTGGTGACATAGCGAGTGCAGGGATTTCTGGTACATTGACCATTGTTTCAGTAATAGCAGCTTCTGAATCGAATGCTTTTGACATACGACTAAGGGCATTGATGAGGAGATTAATTTCCTTTTTCGTATCACCTAATGTCACTAAACATAAAATATTGTATAGGTCCGATAATTCTACTTCAATATTTGCATTGTGACGAAGCCACTCTTCAGCTTGATGACCAGAGATGCCTAAATCTTTAACACTTATTAGTAGCTTTAAAGGGTCCATATCATAAGTTGCGGATGAATTTAATTTTTCTTTACCAGCACATTTTATATGTGGGATTTGGTTAATGCGTTTACGTGCATCTTTTGCCAAGCGAAGTGCATCACCAATTAAATCATAACCATGGATTGCTAGCTGACGTCGTGCTGTATCAAGAGAAGCAAGTAATGGATAAGATGTCGATGTCGTTGTTAGCATCGACAGGATAGCTTGTACACGTTTTGCAGAAACAAGTCCTTCACGAACATTTAAAATAGACGTTTGAGTCATAGAACCACCAAGCTTATGTACGCTTGTTGCAGCCATATCAGCCCCAGCTTCCATTGCGGAGTAAGGAAGATCATCATGAAACTTAATGTGTACACCATGTGCTTCATCAACAACTACCGGAATGTTGCGGCTATGAACTATCTCAGTAATACGCTTTAAATCCGCCGAGAAGCCGTAGTACGTTGGGTTAATGACAAGAACTGCCTTTGTATCTGGATAAGCATTTAAAGCTTTTTCAACAGCTTCAGGCGATATTCCATGTGAAATACCGTATTCACTATCTACTTCAGGATGAATAAAAATCGGGATTGCTCCAGCGAAAACAATCGCCGACATAATGGATTTATGAACATTCCGTGGTACTAGAATCTTATCACCTGGACCGACGACGGTCAGAATCATCGCCATGATGGCGCCACTAGTACCTTGAACGGAAAAGAATGTATGATCAGCACCAAAGGCTTTGGCAGCAAGTGCTTGCGCTTCTTTTATGGCGCCCTTCGGTGAATGTAAATCGTCTAGTGGAGCAATATTAATTAAATCAATTGATAAAACGTTGTCGCCGACGAATTCTCGGAACGCAGGGTCCATACCTTGACCTTTCTTATGGCCTGGAATATGGAACTGAATTGGATGTCTGTTCCGATGTTTAAGTAATACGTCGAACAATGGAGTCTCTAATTGTGACAACGCAGGTACCACCTCACTTTATAATATGTAAGAAAACAAATGAATTATAGCACCAAATTGCAAGAAAAAAAAGACTTTACAGAAAAAATAAAAATAAAAGGATTTTCCGATAATTTCGAGAAATTAGTATCGTAGGAAAGGGGAGATACTATGAATTGGAATACACGTGT
The DNA here is from genome assembly GCF_044755845.1 of Lysinibacillus sp. NPDC092081. NCBI lineage: Bacteria > Bacillati > Bacillota > Bacilli > Caryophanales > Bacillaceae > Lysinibacillus > Lysinibacillus sp. NPDC092081. Next base: position 925,167 of record NZ_JBIVRU010000001.1, on the reverse strand, counting down.
GACAAATCTCTTAAATATTAAATACCCAATTATTCAAGGAGGGTTAGCCTATTTAGCGTATGCTGATTTAGCAGCAGCGGTGTCGAATGCTGGGGGGTTAGGGCAAATTACAGCAATGAGTTTACGAGATCCTGACTTATTGCGCGCTGAGATCCATAAAGTACGAACATTAACGGATAAACCGTTTGGCGTAAATTTTGCAATTGGTATGTATGGCACTGGTTATGAGGATATGGTCCGCGTTGCGGTGGAAGAAAAGGTACCAGTTGTTACAATGACTGGCGGGAATCCTGCACCTATTTTTGATATTTTGGAAGGAACGGATATTAAAAAATTAGTTCTTGTTGCTGCACGTAGACAAGCTCAAAAGGCGGAAGAACTAGGCGCAGATGCTGTTATGGTTGTTGGGCAAGAGGGCGGAGGTCATCTTGGACGCGATGATATAGGGACGATGGTGCTCGTGCCACAGGTTGTAGATAGTGTGAAAATACCTGTTATTGCTTCTGGTGGTATTGGTGATGGCCGTGGCTGGATGGCAGCTCATGCACTGGGAGCAGAGGGAATTGAAATGGGCACGCGTTTTATAGCGACAAAGGAATGTGTTGATGCCTCTGAGGCTTATAAAGAAGCATTAATCGCAAGCACCGAGGCAGATACGACTGTTATAAAACGCTCTATAGGTGCACCAGCAAGAGCGCTGCGCAGTGAATTTACAGAAAAGATTTTAGAAGTAGAGCGCACTACACCTACGTATGAAGCATTAAAAGATTATATTAGCGGGAAAGCAAATAAACGTTTTATTTATGATGGCGAGAAAGATGAAGGAATTGGCTGGGCTGGACAAGTTACAGGAATGATTCATGATATTCCAACAGTCGAGGAGCTTATTACTCGAATGGTTGCAGAAGCAGAAAGTATTCGGGTAAAATGGGCTGAGTAATATAAAGAGGTGGTTATGTCCATGGAATACTCTTATCCGTTTTCGACGGATTGGTCAACTGAGGAAATTGTTGATGTTGTCCAATTTTTTGAAGGAATTGAACAAGCTTATGAGAAAGGCATTAAGCGTGAAGTGATGATGGCGAAATATCGTCGTTTTAAAGAAATTGTTCCTTCACAGGCCGAGGAAAAAACAATTTTCCGTGAATTTGAAGAAGCAAGTGGCTATGTCAGTTATCCTGTTGTGAAACAAACAAAAGATGCAACGGATGGCACGATTATTAAAGTTGCCCCGAAGCAACGTCGATAAAAATTGACTGGGACAAAACTGGTCAAAACCTTAAACAGCGCGAGAAATCAATTTTAGAAACGTTGATTTCTTGCGCTTTTCTAATGTGGAATTTTTAAAATTTGCTTTTAAAAGAGGGTGATTTCCGTTTCAGGCTACTCATCATAGTTTATCGGAACAAAATCCCGTTTTATCGGAACAATTTCAGTTCTTGTTTTTATCTGATAGCTTTACACTATCTCTGTGTTAAAAATAAGCGTTTTTCATATACTACATATACAATATAAAACATTTTGAAAAGCAGAAAAAAATAATAATTTCCTCAAACTCTCATCCAAAAAAAGATTCTTCATACAAATTTTTATTCACTAGGGATAATAACGTAAATTTTCCACAATATATAAATACGAGGTTTTGTCATTGAAAATTATTTTAGTTATTATGCCACAAAGCTTGAAGTACAGTCCGTCAAACTTTATTTTCCAACAATGATGTTGTAAATAGGGAGTAAACGGCTAAAAGTGTCTTCAGTTAATTGCTGAAATTGACTAGCTGACAGCTTAACGGCTTGATCTTTTGGAATATGTCGCCCTACTAAAAACTCACCTTTTTTAACATCACGTAAACGAAGAAGTAATTCATCTAGCTTGTCTTCTTTAGCATCTTGCATGGAGATTGCTGCTGGAGACATATGATCCCCAGAGACAATGAAATCATCAGGAAGTTGCTGTAGCATTGCTCTGTTGGCGATTAAACGTTCTGCTATTTCACTTTTATGAGGAGCTTCATAAATAATAGCTAAGACGATGAATAAATGTGTGCTCCAAAGACCAATCTGAAAGTGAGGTAATGATTTATAACCTCTTTTGTAGGGAGCGAAGGCAACCCAGCTGTCATTCGGGGGATTTACTGTTCTACGTGCATGCTTTGCAACATGTGGAAAAAATTCTTCTCCAAGATGACTCGAAAAGAAGGAAGAGAAATCCTCCCCTAGAATTTGGAATTTCGGTCGTACACATTCATTTAAGGCATCCATTCTCTGTTCTAATCCGTCTATTTGAAAAACATTGAAGTCTTTATTCGTCCATTTTATTTTCGGCATTTTTTATTAACTCCTTTCGATTTATAAGGTTTATTTTATAACGAAAATGGGAAAAAATCTTATAACAAGAACTTTATCGAAGCTGATAAGTCACTGTGAAAAAATAAAAAAAGGAAGTGATTTTTATGAAACCAATCGTAAAAATTATACGTAAAGTCGACATTGAAAAGCAATATGAACACATTTTACAATTAGAATTAGATTATGAATTAGCCTCGCTCTTTTCGGCAATGAATGAAAAAAATGAGTTTGAAATTGAAAAAAGTAAAAAACGTCTGGCTGAAATTCAGCTTGAACTTGATAGCTTGCACGCCTATGCGTAGTCAAAATTTTATACCGATTTGAAAAATCACTTGCTGAATATTCCGACAGCAGGTGATTTTTATTGCTATAAAGGGTAAAATGGATAGTATATCATAATGGAAAGTACTATTTTCAAGGAAGTATTAGGTGCTACGTATTAACAAAATGTCATGAGAAATCAAGCCTTAAGTAGTGAGAAAGTTGAAAAGCATTGCTAAATGTATAAGGCCTTTTCTTATAATCGAAGGGTGGGTTTTTATGGATTTACAACAAATTGATCAATTTGCGAAAAGTATTATATTTGAAGCGGGGAGCCGTATTCGGGAGGCCTTTTCGTACAATCTAGTTATCGAGACAAAATCAAGTGCCAATGATCTTGTTACAAATATTGACCGTGAGACAGAATTATTTTTTATCGAAAAAATACGAAGTTTCGATCCAACCCACAAAATTTTAGGGGAAGAGGGAATGGGAGAGAAAGTAGAGTCGTTAGAAGGTGTTGTATGGATAATTGATCCGATCGATGGCACGATGAATTTTGTGAAACAACATCGTCATTTTATGATTTCTATCGGTATTTTTGTTAATGGGGTAGGCAAGCTAGGTTACATATTTGATGTCATGCGTGAAGATTTATTTTATGCGATTGCAGGCGAAGGGGCATGGTACAATGACTCACCATTACGTAGATTGCAGTCAGTCAAAATGGAGGAATCGGTCATTGGTATAAACGCACACTGGGTAGCACCAAATCGACATATTCACCATGAAAAAGTAATTGAACTGGTTAGGAAAGTACGTGGTACGAGGTCTTATGGTTCAGCCGCAATGGAAATAGCGTTTGTTGTCAGTGGTAAATTAGATGCTTATGTATCTATGCGATTATCGCCGTGGGATATTGCTGGAGGTACGATTATCGCTAAGGAAGTTGGTGCTATTACCACTAATTTACATGGAGAGGGCTTTGATTTCTTGCATCAGGATACGTTTATCATTGCCAATCCTTCTATACACAAAGAGTTATTAGAAAAATATATTGTGCCTTATGAATAATAAAAGGAGCCGTCTATTTTTTTAGACAGGCTCCTTTTTGCTATTAAAGTAGTCCTTGCTCACGCAGTTTACGTTTCATTTTAAAGGCTGTCATGAAAATGACACAAGTAGCCACAATGCCTGCTATTATACCTAATCCACTACCAACTGCAATAGATAATCCGATAGAACACATTGCTAAAACAGCCGCTAATGCGTAAACGGCCATTACGAATTTTGCACGATTCATAGCCGAGCCTCCTATATTAAAAATTTATAATGCAAATATATTTTTTTAGAATGATGTAAATTCTAATAAGGACATTTCTATCCTTCATGTGCTATAATATCACAGTTAAACATTCGAAAAAAGAATATGGAGTGGAATAATGACAAACTTACGTCAAGATCTTCGCAATATCGCAATAATCGCCCACGTTGACCATGGTAAAACTACTTTAGTCGACCAATTACTAAAACAATCAGGTACATTCCGTTCAAACGAACGTGTTGAAGAACGTGCAATGGACTCTAACGATATTGAACGCGAACGTGGTATTACGATTTTAGCTAAAAATACAGCAGTAAACTATGAAGGAACTCGTATCAACATCCTTGATACGCCTGGACACGCTGACTTCGGTGGTGAGGTAGAACGTATTTTAAAAATGGTAGATGGCGTTGTACTAGTTGTCGATGCGTATGAGGGTTGTATGCCACAAACACGTTTTGTGTTGAAAAAAGCATTAGAACAACGTTTAACACCAATCGTTGTTGTTAATAAAGTAGACAAAGATTCAGCTCGTCCACTAGAAGTAGTAGATGAAGTACTTGAATTATTCATTGAACTAGGTGCAGATGAAGATCAATTAGACTTCCCTGTTGTCTATGCTTCAGGTGTAAATGGTACAGCTTCTTTAGACGCTGATCCATCTAAGCAAGAAGCGGATATGAAATGTCTATTTAAGAAAATTATCGAAGCTATTCCAGCACCAATTGATAACTCAGAAGAGCCATTACAATTCCAAGTAGCTTTACTTGACTATAATGACTTCGTTGGACGTATCGGTATTGGTCGCGTATTCCGCGGAACAATTTCTGTAGGTCAACAAGTATCTCTTATGAAGTTAGACGGAACAGTGAAAAACTTCCGTGTAACGAAAATCTTTGGTTTCTTCGGCTTAAAACGTGAAGAAGTTGAGACAGCAAAAGCTGGTGACTTAATCGCCGTTTCAGGTATGGAAGACATCAACGTTGGTGAAACAGTTTGCCCTGTTGAGCACCCAGATGCGCTAACGCCATTACGTATTGATGAGCCAACTTTACAAATGACTTTCTTAGTAAACAATTCTCCATTCGCAGGTCGTGAAGGGAAATGGGTTACTTCTCGTAAAGTAGAAGAGCGTTTACGTGCTCAATTACAAACAGACGTATCTTTACGTGTTGAAGATACTGATTCTCCAGATGCTTGGACAGTTTCAGGTCGTGGGGAGCTTCACTTATCTATCCTTATCGAAAACATGCGTCGTGAAGGCTTCGAATTACAAGTGTCGAAACCACAAGTAATCGTGCGTGAAATGGACGGCGTGAAATGTGAACCTTTCGAACGCGTTCAAATAGATGTGCCTGAAGAAAATGTTGGTTCAATTATTGAATCAATTGGTACACGTAAAGGTGAAATGCTTGATATGGTGAACAACGGTAGTGGTCAAGTTCGTTTAACGTTCTTAGTACCAGCTCGTGGATTAATCGGTTATACAACTGAATTCATGTCGATGACAAAAGGTTTCGGTATTATCAACCATACGTTCGATTGCTATCAACCATTATTACCAGGAAAAATTGGTGGCCGTCACCAAGGTGTACTAGTTTCAATGGAAACTGGTAAATCAACAACTTATGGTATGATGCAAATTGAAGACCGTGGTACACTGTTCTTGGAGCCAGGTACAGATATTTACGAAGGTATGATCGTTGGAGAAAATACTCGTGACGCTGATATCACTGTAAACATCACAAAAATGAAACAAAAAACAAACATCCGTTCAGCAAACAAAGACCAAACGAATGTTATTAAAAAGCCACGTATTCTATCACTAGAAGAAGCGCTTGAATACTTAGGTGATGACGAGTACTTAGAAATCACACCAGAATCTATTCGCCTTCGTAAACAAATTCTAGATAAAAACGAACGTGAGAAAGCAGCGAAAAAATTACGTAACGCAGAACAATAATTTTCCGCTGACATGGAAAGGAAGAGGATATTGATGTTGAATTGGTTGTTATTCAACTCCGTTCAAGCATCTGAAATGAGAGAAGGAACTGAGGCTGAAGTATTAGAGGATTTAACAGGTATTAGCCGTCTTATTTATGAATACTCACCAAATTATACTGTAGCAGGGTATATCGTTTTCTTCTCCGTATTCATTTTGTGCGCAATTGTTTATCAACTAGGCTTTGCACGAAAATTAAACTTTAGGCAAAACATTGTTATCTACATTTGTTTGTTCATAGGATGTATTGTTTTGACATTCTTTGCTCTTTCATTACCGATGATGGAAGGATTAATTGTTGCAGCATTATTTTTAGGCATTTATAAAGTGCGGTTATCTAGAGAAAATAAAAATGCATAAAAGGTAATTTATAAGTAAACCAGTCAGGTGATAATAAAACTATCATCTAACTGGTTTATTCTTATAATAATCAAAATTATTATAGCTTCTTTGATATAGTATTTTGAATATTTTTTTATTTTTAAAAATTAAAAGTTCTCATAAATAAAAATAACTTAAAGTGTTTAATCATTCGATAAAAAAATTTCTCTATTTTATAGATTGGAGAAAAGTGAATCGGGGCATCATCCAAAAGACAGTGACGATAAAAATACGTTCTGGTTTGACTTTAAAGGCTATATTGATTCAAATAAAAAAACAACTAAAAACCCCGAAAATGTTAATTTTTTCTAACATTACGGGGTTTTCTTGGTTTGTATTGGACGCCATATAAAATGTTAAATAAATAGATGTAATAGATAATAAATATTTAATGGCGGCTAACGAGCGTTAATTTAAAGAAATATTACCAGTTGCACTACATTTATTTGTATCACCAGAACAATACAAAGCTAACTTATGCTTAGTATTAGTATTTGTCGTAACAAATTTCCCAAGAGCTGCACCAGGACGAACAATTAAAGTGTCTGATTCTGGTTTATTATTTGCATCTAGTATTGTCCAATAAATATCTACTGAACCAGTATTTTTAATTAGAACATAAACCTTTGATGATGCATTAATTAAACTTGAGTAGTCATAAGTATTAGAAGAGCCTACAAAAACAGCCTCCGATGTAGATGCAGAAGCATCATCTGCACTATAAGTATAAATAGACAAGATAAATATTAATGGCATGATAAATTTAAGTAATTTTTTCATTTTAATCTCCCTTTTGAGTTATTTTATACATATCGTTATTATGGTAAATATTATCCATTACATACTTAAATTAACATATATCACTATATTATTCAACTAAATTATATGTGAAATCGTTTTTGATTTTACAGTGCTTTATTAAAATAAACAGGTGTTACTTTCGGATTCTAATACTATCATATTTGTAACTTTTCTAAGGTTTCCGAAAGTGACGTTTAAGTATTTATTTTAGTAGTAATTTAACATAATTCTTCGCACCTTAAATGTCATAAGTGAATAAGTTAATATCGATAGGCTTATTTCATCAATCAAGGAGGAAATGGAATGCGTTGGCTTAAAAAAGGTTTATTATTTAGTGTTATTGCTTTATTATTCCTTTCTTTGACGGCGTGCAATAAAACAGAACTTGAAAAAGTCAAAGTTGGGGAAGTAACGCGCTCGATTTTCTATGCGCCGCAGTATGTAGCACTTGAAAAAGGATACTTCAAGGATGAAGGGCTTTCCGTTGAGCTACAGACAATTGCAGGTGGCGATAAGACAATGACGGCGTTACTTTCTGATGGCATTGATATCGCCTTAGTTGGATCGGAAACTTCTATTTATGTAACGCTTCAAGGCGCCAATGACCCGATTCAAAATTTTGCGCAGTTAACACAAACAGATGGCACATTTTTAGTGGCGCGTAAAAAGATGGATGATTTTTCATGGGATCAGTTAAAAGGCTCTACATTTTTAGGGCAACGTAAAGGTGGAATGCCACAAATGGCGGGTGAGTTTGTCCTGAAAAAACATGGCATTGACCCTGCGAATGATTTAAAACTCATTCAAAACATTGATTTTGCTAATATTTCCACAGCCTTTGCTTCTGGAACAGGGGACTATGTACAGCTATTTGAACCAACAGCGAGCATGCTTGAGAAAGAAGGTAAGGGCTATATTGTCGCTTCGTTTGGTACTGAATCGGGGCAATTACCATATACATCGTTTATGGCGAAGAGCAGTTATTTAAAGGACAAAGCGAAGACCGTTCAAGGCTTTACAAATGCATTGAAACGAGCACAGGATTTTGTACAAAAAGCGAGTCCGGCCGAAATTGCGAAAATTATTCAGCCATACTTTGAAAATGTAGATGTTGGATTAATTGAAACGGTGGTAGAGCATTATAAATCACAGGGTTCCTATGCTACAGATCCTATTTTGGATAAGGGGGAATGGGATAACTTGCAAAAGATAATGGAGGAAGCAGGTGAACTTCCTCAACGGGTGGATTATGAAAAGCTTGTGAATACAACCTTTGCTAAAAAGGCAGCTGAGTAATATGGAATTTTTAAAAGTAGCAAATATTCACCATAGCTATTTTTCGAATACGCAGGCAAAGGAAGTTTTACGTGATATCAGTTTAGATATTCGTGAAGGTGAGTTTGTTTCTTTTATAGGACCGAGCGGATGTGGGAAAACGACGTTATTATCAATTATTGCGGGCTTATTTTCGTCTACAGAAGGCAAGATATACATTGATGGTGAGGAAATTTCAACACACAATCAGTCTCTCATAGGCTACATGCTTCAGCAAGATTATTTATTTCCATGGAAAACTATCGAAGAAAATGTCACTATAGGTCTGAAAATCATGGAGCGAAGCACTAAAACTCATAAAGTAACTGCAAATGCACTTTTGCGAGAAATTGGTTTACCGCATGTAGGGAATAACTATCCGAGAGAGTTATCAGGTGGCATGCGTCAACGGGTTGCACTTGCAAGAACTTTAGCGGTGGATCCTAAAATTTTATTGCTAGATGAACCATTTTCGGCACTTGATTATCAGTCAAAATTAAAACTGGAGGACTTGGTTGTTGAAACGTTAAAGGCCTATCAAAAAACGGCAGTTCTCGTGACACATGATATTGGTGAAGCTATTGCGATGAGTGAGCGGGTATTTCTATTCTCTGCAAATCCAGGTACATTGCATAGAGTGTTTGAAATACCTTCAGAGTTACAAGAGCTTTCACCTTTTGATGTTCGACAGCATCCAGCATATTCAGATATATTCCAAATTATTTGGAAGGAGCTGGAGAGTCTTGGATAATATATTATTTAAACAGTATCAGCAAAAGCTAAAAAAAGAAAAGCGCTATGTTCGATTATATCAGCTGATCATCTTACTCGTATTTTTTTGTGGGTGGGAGCTTCTTTCAAGATTTGGATGGATTGATCGTTTAATTTTTAGTTCACCAACGCAGGTATGGCACACATTAGTAGAAAAAGTGAGCGATGGTACGTTAACACTGCACGTTGGTGTTACTTTAATGGAAACAATCATTGGCTTTATTGCGGGAACACTAATAGGTACATTAATAGCAATAGTATTATGGTGGTCACCGATGGTATCAAAAGTACTTGATCCATATTTAGTTATCTTAAACGCCATGCCGAAAGTTGCTTTAGGACCCATTTTAATAGTCGCACTTGGTCCTGGTTATTTTTCTATTGTAGCAATGGGTGCATTGATTTCAATAATTATTACAACCATCGTAGTTTATACAGCTTTTAAAGGGGTGGATCCAAACTACAGCAAAGTATTACAAACTTTTGGGGCAACCAGATGGCAAATATTTAAAGAAGTTATTTTACCCGCTTCATTTCCAACGATTATTTCTACTTTGAAAGTAAATGTAGGACTTTCTTGGGTAGGTGTCATAGTTGGTGAATTTTTAGTTGCTTCAAAAGGGCTTGGTTATTTAATTATTTATGGCTTCCAAGTGTTTAATTTTAATCTTGTGCTTATGTCACTTCTCATCATCGCCTTTTTTGCGACGATTATGTATCAGGTTGTCGAGTTGATTGAGAAGGTAGTTGTAAAAAATAATGGTTAAACGGTTAAAGAGACTGGGACATAAGTATATTTTTAAAGCAAAATTAAAAAATTTCACATCAAAAAGCGCGAAAAATCAACGTTTTTAAAATTGATTTCTCGCGTTTTTTAAGGTTTTGAGAAGTTTTGTCCCAGTCTCTTCATAATGTTGAAAAACAAAATGATCCAGGGCATTTTTATGAATGTTGTGACTCTTGAGGGTGGTTTCCGTTCTGGGCTACTTGCTTTTACTGCAGTAAGCTTTGCTATGCGATGAAAGCGAAACGACAGGAGCACTCGAATAGCCTTCCACTCCAATCAGCGGTAGAGTAGAGCTTTTATAAATTTTATTCATTTCAAAAGTGATCACTTATGGCTACTCACCATAATCGAACAGAAAAGATTTATAACAGTGACGCTATTGTACACCTGTTGTTGCTGCCGCTACGTTAACACTTCGCTTTCGTACAGAAAACATTTGCCGCTGACACTTGTTTTCTGTGCGAAAGCGAAGCGGCAGCAACAAAGAGCCCAGCCGAAACGGAAATCAACCCCTCGCTTTGCCGAAGAGTATATTATATTTAACTTCTTTCAGCGGGTGTCCAAACACCCGCTGAAATAGAGGAACTCAGTCTAAGAACGCCACGTCCTGTGGCATTACCGAAATGACCGACATCGTGTCGGCCCTCATGCAGGCCTAAGCACAAAGCCGATTCCGGACGCAATTATGCCGAGGCATAATTGATTAGGACACCTTAATTTCATTGACACAATAGTTTTCAACAACATAAAGGAGGTGTCTCAAATAATGAGACACCTCCTTCAGTTGCTGTTAAAATTCTTTGTCCATGTGTGGTGAAGTACGATAAAAGCGGAAATTTCCTGTTTCAATGCGTGCAACGGTATTTTCTTCAATACGATCATGGCATGTACCACACATATACGTATGAATTGGTCGATTGCGTAATTTTTTCGCTAACGGTAAATTATCATCTATATTGTTAATTGTATCGCAAATAACGCATTTTACGCGCATTGCATTCCCTCCTACTCAGCACGAATAGCTAATACATTTTTGATAGGGTTGTCTACATTTGAACCGTCTCTAAATAGCACATGAACAGGACCATCTTCTAGTAATGGCTTGCCATCTTGGCTATACTTTAAAATTAATGTATGAGCTTCTTCGATTGTAAATGGATATTCTTTGCCATCTTCACATTCAATGACGATTGTTGTTACTTCAGGTTTAATTTCAGCATTTTTCAAGAAGGGACTTAATTCGATCCCGAAAGTACCTGTTTCCATCCCTTTGCGGTCAAATTTTCGTTCTGATTTCAATGTTGGTGGGAAAGTAGCTCCTTCCATAATCTCACGTGACCAGTGAGCACCTACTTCACGCATATATTTAATATCCGAATCTTCCTCAACTTCTTTTGTGTCGAAGTATGTTTTTAAATCTAATTTACGATCATCGAAAATCCAAACAGTGGGATCTAATGTTAGTTGGAATGTAACTGCGCCCTTGATAGGAATTATTGTTTCCATAATAGAAATCCTCCTCAAATCTTGTATATCCATGAAATAGTATAACGCTAATGACTAGAGATAATAAAGAAATATAATTCGATTTCTCTATTTTCCAATGTAGACACTTGCATTTTTAACGACTAAAAGATAAACTTTATTAAGATAGAATCGAAGAAATATCAGATAATGGGGGCGTCCTCATGGATACTAAATCACAAACTTCTTTTCAAGAGAAGGCTTTGGAGCTTTTAGTTGCTGATGCAGACAAAATTGCTCGCCTCATTCGAGTACAAATGGATCATTTAACAATGCCACAATGCCCTTTATATGAAGAAGTATTAGATACACAAATGTTCGGCCTTTCACGTGAAATTGACTTTGCTGTGAAGCTTGGACTCATTGATCGCGAAAAAGGCAAAGAAATTCTCGATTCACTCGAGAAAGAACTTTCTGTACTACATGACGCGTATACAGACAAATAAAAAGAAAAAACTCAAACGCAATTTGCGATTTGAGTTTTTTTTCTAGAATGAGGTTTTCCGATGAAACAATACTTAAAACGTTATGCACAAAATTTTGATTACCCATTATTTTTTACTTTCCTATTATTAAGCTTATTTGGCTTAGTAATGATTTATAGTTCAAGTATAATGGTAGCGATCGTAATAAAAAAACAAGACCCAGATTACTTTTATCACAAGCAAGTAATCAATTTAACTGTAGCTTTTCTTGGATTTTTAGCAGCGGCATTTTTTCCGTATAAGCATTATGCGAATAAAAAAGTTATGTTGATACTTACCGCTGTATTAGTTGTACTATTTACTTGGGTAAAAATTGCAGGTAATGGTGATGAAATAGGAATAGGGTCTAAAAGTTGGATTCACGTCCCTGGTTTTGGGAACTTTCAGCCTTCTGAATATGCGAAGCTATTTATAATTTTATATTTTGCTGCTGCTTTTTATCGGAAAGGACAAAAATATACACTTGAAAAGCTACAACCAAAAGAAATATTTTATCCAATATTCCTCTGGATTCTAGTTGTTGCTGGTGTAGCCTTTGAAACCGATTTGGGAGCAAGTATTATTCTCTGTGGAATTGCTGTCTCTGTTGTAGCAGCAAGTGGCATTCCGTTTAAAACATTTTGGAAGTTTTTCGGAGTATTAGGGGCTTTTGGCGGAGTCATCTTTGGTATACTAATGTTGTTTAAAGGAAATATGGTAACTCCAAACCGTTTAGGACGTCTTCAATCATTCATAAACCCGTTTAATTATGAAAATGGTAGTGGTCACCAAGTTGTCAATAGTTATTATGCCATTGGCGGAGGCGGTCTAGAGGGAAGAGGTCTCGGTCAATCGATTCAAAAATTGGGGTATTTGCCTGAACCACAAACCGATTTTATCATGGCGATTATTATGGAGGAACTAGGAATTTGGGGAGTTCTTATCGTTTTAGGTGGTTTAGGATTTATTGTATATAAAGGATTTTCGATTGCGTTGCGCACGAAAGATCCACTAGCACGTATGATTACGGCTGGTATTGCGAGCTGGATTGGCTGGCAAACGTTTATCAATCTTGGGGGTTTAACTGGGTTAATCCCGTTAACCGGTGTAACGCTACCTTTTATTAGCTATGGCGGGACATCTATAATTATTCTATCTTTAGCGATGGGAATATTGATCAATGTTTCTATGTTTGAAAAGATAGAAAGGAGAAAGACACAATCATAAAGGGGGATATCAATGGAATCAATCAACAAAATTCTCGTAGCCAATCGAGGAGAAATTGCAATTCGTATTTTCCGTGCATGTACGGAGTTGAATATCCAAACTGTTGCTATTTATTCACGGGAGGACAGTGGGGCGTTCCATCGTTTTAAAGCAGATGAGGCCTATTTAGTGGGAGCAGGCAAGAAACCAATTGATGCTTATTTAGATATTGAGGGCATTATATCGATCGCCAAAGATGCTAATGTTGATGCGATTCACCCAGGTTATGGCTTTTTATCAGAAAACGTAGAATTTGCACGTCGATGTGAAGAAGAGGGGATTGTCTTCATTGGGCCAACTTCAAAGCACTTAGATATGTTTGGAGATAAGGTGAAGGCGCGAGAACAAGCGATTGCTGCAGGTATTCCTGTTATTCCTGGTACAGATGGTCCAGTAGCTAATTTAGCAGAGGTAGAGGCTTTTGCTAGCTCATATGACTATCCAATTATGATTAAGGCAGCACTAGGCGGCGGTGGTCGTGGAATGCGCCTTGTTCATACAGAAGAGGAACTAGCTTCCTCCTATGAACGTGCAAAATCAGAGGCGAAGGCAGCATTTGGCTCTGACGAGGTGTATGTAGAAAAGGCTATTATTAAGCCGAAGCATATTGAAGTCCAAATTATTGGCGACCAACAGGGCAATATCATTCATTTATACGAACGTGATTGCTCAATTCAACGTCGTCATCAAAAGGTTGTTGAAATCGCACCATCTAACTCAATTTCGGAAGATTTAAGAAATCGAATTTGCGATGCTGCGGTTCAATTAATGAAAAATGTCTCGTACATAAATGCAGGGACAGTAGAATTTTTAGTAGCTGGCGATGATTTTTATTTCATTGAAGTCAACCCTCGTATTCAAGTAGAGCATACGATTACTGAAATGATTACGGGTGTTGATATTGTGCACGCCCAAATTAAAGTGGCAGCAGGCTACGGTCTTCACAGTGAGGAAATACACATTCCACAACAGGCGGATATTCCATTGATCGGCTATGCGATTCAAGCACGTGTCACAACGGAAGACCCAGCGAATGACTTTATGCCAGATACAGGGAAGCTTATGGTGTACCGTTCAAGCGGAGGCTTTGGCGTTCGTTTAGATGCAGGTAATGGCTTCCAAGGGGCTGTAGTAACACCGTACTATGATTCATTACTGGTGAAAATTTCAACAACAGGAATGACATTTAAAGAAGCCGCAGCAAAAATGGATCGAAATTTAAAAGAGTTCCGTATTCGTGGGGTGAAAACGAATATTCCATTCTTAAATAATGTCGTAACACACGAGAAATTTTTAACGGGTGCATTTGATACAAGCTTTATCGATACAACACCTGAACTATTTATTTTCCCTGTGCGCCAGGACCGTGGGACAAAGCTTTTAAGTTATATTGGCAATGTGACGCTAAATGGCTTCCCAGGAGTAGAGCAGAAGGCGAAACCAATTTTTGTACAGCCGAGCATCCCAAAAGTCGATAAATTAATCATTCCTCCAGCAGGGACAAAGCAAATTTTAGATGCCCAAGGAGCAGACGGGCTTGTGAAATGGATTCAAGAGCAAGAGGATGTGCTATTAACGGATACAACTTTCCGAGATGCGCACCAATCACTTCTTGCGACACGTGTTCGTTCACAGGATATGTTCGAAATTGCTGACGCAACAGCGCGCATGATGCATGATTTCTTCTCACTCGAAATGTGGGGAGGCGCGACGTTTGATGTGGCGTATCGTTTCTTAAAGGAAGACCCATGGGAGCGCCTTGCCAAGTTGCGTGAACAAGTACCGAATGTGCTATTCCAAATGTTATTACGTGGTGCGAATGCAGTTGGGTACACAAACTACCCAGACAATTTAATTCGTGAGTTTATCGCTGAATCAGCGGCATCAGGCATTGATGTATTCCGTATTTTCGATAGCTTGAACTGGATAAAAGGAATGGAAGTAGCCATTGATGCTGCACGTCAATCTGGTAAAATTGCTGAAGCTGCAATCTGTTACACAGGAGATATTTTTGATGAAACAAGAGCAAAATATTCAGTTCAATACTACAAGGAAATGGCAAAGGAGCTAGAAGCAGCAGGTGCCCATATTTTAGCGATAAAAGATATGGCTGGATTATTGAAACCAGAAGCAGCATATCGTTTAATTTCCGAGTTGAAAGAGACGACAAGTCTACCGATCCATCTGCATACGCATGATACAAGTGGCAATGGTATTTATTTATATGCCAAGGCGATCGAGGCAGGGGTGGATATCATTGATACGGCGCTCGGTTCGATGGCAGGCTTAACGTCACAGCCAAGTGCAAACTCCCTGTACTATGCAATGAAGGGCAGTAAGCGTGAGGTTCGTGCCGATATCGATGCGCTTGAAAAGTTATCGTACTACTGGGAAGATGTACGTAAGTATTATAAGGATTTTGAAAGCGGCATGATTAGCCCACATTCTGAAATTTATGTCCACGAGATGCCAGGTGGCCAATATAGTAACTTGCAGCAGCAAGCCAAAGCTGTGGGTCTTGGGGACAGATGGGAAGAAGTAAAGCACATGTATTCCCGCGTAAACCTTCTATTTGGCGATATTGTCAAAGTAACCCCTTCATCGAAAGTCGTCGGTGATATGGCGTTATTTATGGTGCAAAATGATTTAGATGAAAATTCTGTACTGACAAGAGGGAAAACTATCGACTTCCCAGATTCTGTGATTGAGTTCTTCCAAGGCTATTTAGGACAACCGCATGGTGGCTTCCCAGAGGCACTTCAAAAGGTAGTGTTAAAGGATCGTGAAGCAATTACGGTACGTCCTGGCGAGCTACTGGAGCCTGTGAATTTTGAGCAACTAGAGGCGATACTAGAGGAAAAATTAAATCGTCCCGTGACGAAGCAGGATGTGCTAGCGTTTGCTTTGTATCCGAAAGTGTTTGAAGAGTATGCAAAAACAGTGAACTCCTTCGGTAATATTTCGGTATTAGATACGCCAACATTCCTTTACGGGTTAAAACTAGGCGAAGAAATCGAAGTCGAGATTGAAAAAGGAAAAACACTGATTGTTAAACTTGTTTCCATTGGCGAACCACAGCATGATGGTACACGTGTTATTTACTTTGAGCTAAACGGTCAATCCCGTGAACTAGTCATTCAAGATATGACTGTTGAAGTAGATGGCAGCCTTGCATTAAAAGCAGATCCAAGCAACCCAAATCAAATAGGAGCAACGATGCCAGGTACGGTCTTAAAGGTAGTCGTATCGAAAGGAAGCCCTGTAAAACGTGGGGATCACTTATTAATTACCGAAGCGATGAAAATGGAGACGACCGTTCAAGCGCCAAAAGACGGCATCGTGAAAGAAGTATACGCTAGTGCGGGTGACGCCATTTCAACAGGTGATTTGTTAATTGAAATTGAATAATCGATAAAAAAGAAGGTTATTAGATGGCTTTTATAGCATACTAATAACCTTTTTTATTTTGCTATAGTGGCTCTTTACTATAATGTCGGGTTGATTTCCGTTCCTACTGATTCACATGACATACGTTTTAACAAATGCCATTCCAAACTTTTGATGATGTGCCTATCAATTTACTATTTTTTCAATAATAAACTTGTAAATTATTTTACATTTTATTGAGGCAGAAGCGTTTGGAAATAAAAAGATTCGCCATCGAAAAATAAGGCGAATCTTTTTCTACTATTATTTGTTTTTTTCATTATAATTGCTACGTGCAACTAGCATCACCATATAGCAAAGTAGACCAAATAGAATTGAAATAAATAATGAATGAAGTAATGCGACTGTTAAATTCAATTTAGTTAGGACTACTAACATACCAGCTATTACTTGTAAAATTACTATCGTAAAGGCAATAATCCAGCCAAAGTAAATAACACGTTGATGTTTATATTCTTTTACAGCGTGCCAAGTTATGTATGCAATCCAAATGAAAAAGATAAGAACCGCTAGACGATGCCCCATTTGCACCCATTCATACATATTATTAAAAGCTGCGAATGGTGTTTCGTTATAGCAAAATGGCCAGTCAGGACATATTAAGCTAGAGTCTGTATGGCGAACAAGCGCCCCTGTATAAACGACTAAATAAGAATAAATTGTGACAGCAATCGTATGCCAACGTAATTTTTTTCCAATAAAAACGTTGTCGGCATCAAATTTCCGATCGACTTCAAATACAATCATAGAAAGAAGGAGAACAGCAGCAAAGGAAATAAGAGAAATCCCAAAGTGGAGCGCTAGTATGAAATCACCTTGTCCCCACAACACTTGAGCCGCTCCAATAAGAGCTTGTGCGATTAAGAAAAACATCGCTAAGAAACCTAATAATTTTACTTCGCGAATATGACCGAGTTTACGCCATGTCCAAACTGTTAACGCAAGAATTGAAAGAGATACGACCCCAGTTACAAGACGATGTGAAAATTCAATTAAGACTGCTGGTGTAATTTCTTTTGGAATAAGAGAACCATTGCAATCAGGCCAGTTTCGACCACAGCCTAAGCCACTATCTGTTTTGGTAACAAGTGCTCCACCTAGTAAAATAAGGAGCATTCCAACTGTAGCGGCAACAGCAAACCATTTCATATACCTGTTGTGTTGCATAAAATGAGTCACCTACTTTATCTATGAACATTACATGAAAGTAATGTTTCTGCTACTAGATGATATCGAAAATACAGGTAAAAAACAACTTGTAAAGAGTAGGGAGTATTAGATGTCGATTCCATTTCACAAATTGTTCATAATTTCGTACTCTAACCTTCACAATTCATTTTAGAAAATGTTTTACTATAGATATGTTGTTTTTAATTATTTTTCTAGACAAAGCTAATTTTTACAACTTCATCTAAATTTCACTTAATGTCTAGAAATCAATCGCAAATTTCGCTATAGTAATTGGTAGCGGAATATGCTTACAAAAATGAAAGGAGAGGTATTATGTCAAACGGTCGTGCACTGACGGTTACTAGAAATGGTGGACCAGCATCAACATCTGTTGTAAAAGATTTCTTAGCACTAATAAAAATCGGAATCGTCAACTCGAATCTTGTCACAACGTTTACAGGGATGTGGCTGGCATTTCAATTTACTAGTAGACACTTCTTGCAAGAGCTAGATGTCATATTGTTCACCATGCTGGGTGCGGCATTAATTATAGGTGGCTCGGGCGCAATGAATAACTTTATTGATCAGGATATTGATCCAATCATGAAAAGA
This sequence comes from Lysinibacillus sp. NPDC092081, assembly GCF_044755845.1. NCBI lineage: Bacteria > Bacillati > Bacillota > Bacilli > Caryophanales > Bacillaceae > Lysinibacillus > Lysinibacillus sp. NPDC092081. Next base: position 906,692 of record NZ_JBIVRU010000001.1, on the reverse strand, counting down.
ACGAAGAGTAGACCGACAGTAACGGGTAGATTTAAGCCGAATTTTGTATTGACCATTGCCCTCTCATTTTTAATTGTAGGTGAAATTTTGTTATTTGCGGCATCGTTTGCGGCCGGCATGTGGGGACTAGTAGGAATATTTGCTTATGTCGTTCTATACTCAATGTGGTCAAAGAGGAAGCATGTTAGTAACACGGTTGTAGGAAGTATTTCAGGGGCGATTCCACCAGTTATTGGGTTTGCAGCTGTTGAACCTGCATTAGGTCCTGGAGCACTTGCCTTATTCCTTATCATGTTTGCATGGCAACCACCGCATTTTTATGCACTTGCTATGAAACGTACTGAGGAATATCGTGCAGCTAATATACCAATGCTACCTGTAGTAAAAGGATTTAAACGTACAAAGTACTCAATGTTATTCTGGATTCTTTTATTATTACCATTACCATTCCTTTTACCAGAGCTTGGGGTTGGCTTCTTACTCCTTGCCACTGCATTGAACTTGGGCTGGTTGATTCTAGCTTTTAAAGGCTTTACCACAAAAGATGATATGAAATGGGCAAATAAAATGTTTATCTATTCGTTGAATCATATGACCATACTATTTGTATCCATCATAATTTTTGCGTTGTTTAGCTAAATTTAGGAATTCTTTCTTTGCCTAAAGAATTCATATAGACAGAACTAATTTCCTAGGTACACATGAAAATACAACAAAGAAAGAGGGGTTTAATTAAGCTATGATGAAAGGGCTTAAAAAATGGCGTCTTTTTTCACTACTAGCAGTGATGATGGTTTTCCTTTCAGGTTGTGGTGAAGATTATATTTCTGCACTGAAACCATCTGGTCAAGTAGGTAAAGAACAATTCAATCTATTAATGCTAGCTACTGGGATTATGACGTTAGTTGTAGTAGTAGTATCCGTTATCTATTTACTTGCATTCTTAAAATTCCGCCGTTCAAAAGTTGGCGAAAACGTTATTCCTAAGCAAGTAGAAGGAAGTCACACTCTTGAAATAATTTGGACAGTTATTCCAATTATTTTATTATTAATCTTAGCTGTACCAGTTGTTACGGCTACTTACAAATTTGCAGATGTTGCTGCGATGGACGAAGTAGATGAAAACGGTGACAAAACAGCACTTACAGTAAATGTAACTGCGCATTTATATTGGTGGGAGTTTGAATACCCTAACCAAGGTATTATAACTGCACAAGAATTAGTTGTACCAACAGGTCAAAAAGTTTACTTTAACTTAAAAGCTGCCGATGTTAAGCACTCATTCTGGATTCCTGCTGTAGGCGGTAAAATGGATACGAACGTAGATAACTTAAACAAGTTCTATCTAGAATTCGATAAAGAATCAAAAGACCTTAAAGACGGCGTATTCTATGGTAAATGTGCTGAGTTATGTGGTCCTTCACATGCATTAATGGACTTCAAAGTTAAAGCATTGAGCCCGGATGCATTCGATGCATGGGTAGCTTTAATGAAAGCAACAGATAAAAAAATGCCTGATAAAACTTCAGCTGATCTTGGGGAAGCTACATTTGCTAAGAGCTGTATGGGTTGTCATGCTGTATCTGGTACAAGCGGTCCAGGTTCAAAAGGTCCTAACTTAACTACATTTGGTGACCGTAACCGTGTTGCTGGTTTCTTAGAACATAATGAAGAAAACTTAAAAGCTTGGATTAAGGACCCTGGGCAATTCAAACCAGGCAACTTAATGATGAATGCAGATGGTACTGCACCAATTTATGGCGACTTAACTGACGAAGAAATTCAAGCTCTAGCAACTTATATCATGAGCTTATCTGTTGAGAAATAATTTTAAGTTTTATGTAACAAACTTTGAGGGAGGTAAAAGTTGTGAGCTCATACACACAGAAAAAGGGCTTTGGAGCAACTGTCTGGGACTACATTACAACTGTTGACCATAAAAAGTTAGCAGTAATGTATTTATTAGCCGGTACATTGTTCTTCGCTATCGCTGGTTTTGAAGCGTTATTAATGCGTATTCAATTAATGAAACCTAATAACGATTTCGTCTCAGCTGGTTTTTTCAATCAATTACTAACAATGCACGGAACAACAATGTTATTCCTAGCTGCGACTCCATTACTATTCGCATTTATGAACATGCTTGTACCATTACAAATTGGTGCGCGTGACGTAGCATTCCCGTTCCTTAACTCTTTAGGGTTCTGGTTATTCTTCCTAGGTGCAGTATTCCTTCACCTGTCATTCTTTATGGGTGGCGCTCCTGATGCGGGCTGGACGTCTTATGCATCATTATCTTTATATTCTCCTGGACATGGTATTGACTTCTATGTTCTCGGTTTACAAATATCAGGGGCAGGTACATTAATATCAGGTCTTAACTTTATCGTTACGATTATTACAATGCGTGCTCCAGGTATGACATTCATGCGTATGCCATTATTCACTTGGACTGCGCTTGTATCAAGTGCACTAATCCTATTCGCATTCCCTCCACTAACAATTGGTTTATTAATGATGTTATTTGACCGTATGTTCGGTGGTAACTTCTTTGACCATACTATGGGCGGTAACACAATTATTTGGGAACACTTATTCTGGATCTTCGGACACCCAGAGGTTTATATCTTAGTATTACCAGCATTCGGTTTATTCTCTGAGATTATTCCAGCGTTCTCTCGTAAACGTTTATTTGGATACTCTTCAATGGTATTCGCAACAATTTTAATCGGTTTCTTAGGGTTCATGGTTTGGGCTCACCACATGTTTACAGTTGGTCTTGGACCAACAGCTAACGCAATCTTTGCTGTTGCAACAATGGCAATTGCCGTACCAACAGGTATGAAAGTATTCAACTGGATCTTAACTATTTGGGGCGGATCTATTAAAGTTACAACACCAATGCTTTATGCACTTGGTTTCATCCCGTCATTCGTTGCGGGTGGTGTTACAGGGGTAATGCAAGCATCTGCACCTCTTGACTACCAATTACACGATTCTTACTTTATCGTTGCTCACTTCCACTACGTAATCGTTGGTGGTATCGTAACAGCGTTATTTGGTTCAGCACACTTCTACTGGCCAATTTTCTTCAACCGTATGTTAAACGAAACGCTTGGTAAAATTACTTTCTGGGTATTCTTTATCGGATTCCATTTAACGTTCTTCGTTCAACACTTCTTAGGTTTAATGGGTATGCCACGTCGCGTATTCACTTACATGGAAGGTCAAGGTTGGGATCAGTTCAACTATATCTCTACAATCGGTGCATTAATGATGGGTGTAGGGGTTATCTTAATGGTAATCAACTGCTTAATGTCAATCAAAGGCAAACCAGCAGGTCGCGACCCATGGGGCGATGGACGTACATTAGAATGGTCAATTCCACAACCAATCCCATTCTATAACTTCCGCCAAACACCACTTGTTCGTGGTTTAGATCCATGGTGGATTGAAAAACAAGAAGGAAATAAAGAAGTTACATTTGCTGAGCCAATCGGTGATGTTCATATGCCAAACAACTCAGCTATCCCATTTGTTATTTCTCTAGGTCTGTTTATCGCGGCATTTGGTGCACTTTATAATCCAGATGCAGATAAACCGTGGTCAATTTATGTTTTAATTGCTGGTCTTGCAATTACATTTGGTGCTATGATTTTCCGTTCTGTTAAGGACGATCACGGCTTCCACTTACACAAAGAAGAAATTCTTGAAATTGAAGAACATCTTTATGGCAAAGGAGGAAATAAATAATGGATTTCAATACTAAATTTACTCCTCATACTTGGCCAGATCATCCTGAACAAGCTACGATGGAAGGGAAAAATAAAGTTGTTGGTTTCTGGATTTTCCTTGCCTGTGAAGTTGTACTTTTCGCAAGTTTATTCGCTACTTACCTAGCGCTTAAGAACAAAGGGCCAGCTGGCATGGAGTTCACAACACAAGGTTTATTTGAATTACCATTAGCATTTGCTATGACGATGTTATTATTAACATCTTCTCTAACTTCAGTTTATGCAATTTACCATATGCGTAACTTTAACTTTAAAGCTATGCAAACTTGGTTGGGTATTACATTACTTTTAGGTCTTGGATTCTTAGGTCTTGAAATCTATGAGTTCAATCACTATGTACACCTTGGTTTCACATTTAACCAATCTGCGTTCTCAACTGCGTTTTATTCATTAGTTGGTACACATGGTTTCCACGTAACTTTAGGTCTTGTGTGGATTGCAACGTTAATGCTTCGTAATGCTAAACGTGGTCTTAACTTATACAATGCGCCTAAATTCTTCGTGGCTGCTTTATACTGGCACTTTATCGACGTAGTTTGGGTATTCATCTTTACAGTAGTTTACTTGATGGGAGTGATCGGATAATATGTCTTCACACGATACACCTATAGTTGCTAAGTCTCAGGCACAATACGAGTATGATCGTCATCATAATGCCGTTCATATGCGTAAACAAGTAATCAACTTTGCGATTATGATTTTCTTTACGTTTATCGCATTCGCAGTAGTTGCAGCTGATTTTTCTAAATACTTAATATTACCACTCATTTTATTGCTTGCTGGTGTTCAAGTTGTTCTTCAACTGTACGCTTTCATGCACTTAGAAGACAAAAAAACGCACTTCGGTGGTGTAATTGGCTTCTTCATGTGGATGGGTATATTAATCGCATTTACTTTCTTCTTAGCTTTTTTAACAATTATTTGGTGGTAATCACCAAAGAAGCACGTTCTCTACTATCAGTAGGAACGTGCTTTTCTTTTTGGTTTTTTTCACGATTATAATTCATGTAAGTGTGATTTCCGTTCCGACTGGGAGACATAATAAAGTAAAAGGATTCACAAACAGTTTTGTGTGTGAATCCTTTTTTGCTCTTTGGAAGGTGGATGTCGATAAATTTCAGAAGTTGGGTGATAAAACGTGAAAGTTAGTCGATAAAATTTAAAAGATGGGCGATAATTCTTGAAAGTGTTCCGATAAAACTAAAAAGTTGGATGACATTTTGTTAAAACGTATGTCATGTGAATCAGATACTTTTCATGTGGTGATTTATCGTTTTTAACATCTTTTCAATAGGTGCCCTAGCTCGTTCGAGTAATATAATGTGGATAGTAATTTGTTCACCTTTCGTTCATTGCAGAATGTTTGTAAGCGTTCTATAATAGGGATACTGAAGTTTAAAGGAGTGCGTTCTGATGCCACTTAGTATATTTGGTTTCCAAGCTTTATGGAGCCCATATTTAATAGGGGTTCTTGTTTTCATAACAGTCATCTATTTTTTAGTCACAACAAAGTGGCGCAAGGATTTTAAAGTAAGTGAGCCTTTGAAAAAGGGAGAGGCTATTTATTTTGTACTGGCAATGGTAACGATTTATATTATTAAAGGATCTCCAGTAGATTTAATGGCGCACATTATGTTTACGATGCATATGGTGCAAATGGCTATTTTATTGTTACTCGTACCGATTTTCTTAATTAAGGGGATTCCATGGTGGGTATGGAAAGTTGCGATTGAAGCACCAGTTGTTAAATCTTTATTTAAAGTATTAACACTCCCTGTCGTTGCGGTATTTGTGTTTACTGGTTTATTTTCTTTCTACCATTTACCTGCAGTATTCGACTACATTAAATTAAACGAAACTTTACATGGTACATATACATTTGTATTATTTGTTTCTGCTGTCTTAATGTACTGGCCTTTGATTCAAGAGATACCTAATAGACCGCAAATGAAACCTTTGCATAAATTAGGCTATATCATTGCTAATGCGGTATTAATTACACCAGCGTGTGCGTTAATTATTTTTGCTTCAGACGCTATGTATGAAACATATACAAATGGTGATGCATGGTTAAAAGCAATGGAACTTTGTGTACCAGCTTCTACATTATCTAGTTTATCTCTCTCAGGACCAGAGCTCTTTACAAATATGGATCCTGTTGCCGATCAACAACTAGGCGGCGTTTTAATGAAGATTTTACAAGAGCTTATTTTTGGTGTATTACTTGGAGCAATCTTTCTTAATTGGTATCGTTCAGAACAAAAGGATCCTGATAAAATTACTGCTGATGCGTTAAAAGAACATCAAAAGAAATGGGAAAGCCAACATCAACATCAGTTGTAAAAAGAAACTGTAACTTCATTCAGCAGGTATCCAAATACCTGCTGAAATAGAGGAACTCAGTCTAAGAACGCCACGTCCTGTGGCAACGACTGAATGACCAACATTGTGTTGGCCTAAAGCCTCCGGCGGATGTCACGGAATCGGAAAAGAGTTCACATAGGATGTTAGCCTAAAGTCATCGCATCCATGCGATAACAGCTAACTGACCTGCATCGGTAAAAACGCCACGTCCTGTGGCATTACCGAAATGACCAACATCGTGTTGGCCCTCGGTAAAAACGCCACGTCCTGTGGCATTACCGAAATGACCGACATCGTGTCGGCCCTCGTGCAGGCCTAAGCACAAAGCCGATTCCGGACGTAATTATGCCGAGGCATAATTGATTTTAAATAAGGAGTTTTGTAAATGGAATTGCAAATTTTGCCTACTATAAGTACATCATTCATCGTTATTAGTGCAGTACTCGTAGCTATTGGTTGGGGCTTAATTATAAAAGGAAAAGTAGAGGCACATAAAAAAGTAATGCTTGCAGCAGGAGTTGCAGCACTTATCTTCTTTATTATTTATGCTTCACGAACAGTCTTTATTGGTAACACAGCGTTTGGTGGAGGAGAAGATTTAAAACCATATTATACTTTCTTCTTAATTTTCCATATTACTCTGGCAACAACTGGAGCAGTATTTGGCATTGTTAGTATCATTTCTGGTTTAAAAACTAATCTCAAGCTTCACCGTCGTATTGGACCGATTACAAGTATTATTTGGTTCTTCGTAGCTATTACCGGTGTTTTAGTATACATTTTACTATATATTATGTTTGAACCAGGTGAAACAACATCTGTCATTAAAGCTATTTTAGGCTTTTAACTTCTATCAGCTAGTGTACAAACTAACGGACCTGCATCGGTAAAAACGCCACGTTTTGTGGATTACCGAAAGGACCGACATCTTGTCGGCTCTCATGTTGTTGCCGCTACGTTAGCACTGCGCTTTCGCACAAAAAGCATCTGCCGCTGCCGCTGCCGCTGCCGCTACGCTTTCGCGCAAAAAACATCTGCCGCTGCCGCTACGCTTTCGCGCAAAAAACATCTGCAGGCTTAAGCATAAAGCCGATTTCGGATGCAATTATGCCGAGGCATAATTGATAAAAGAAAATCTCCCTCCTTATTTTTGAGAAGGAGGGAGATTTTTTATGGATGTTTGATTAAATAGAGAAAGGACAACAACAACGAGTAAAGGACCGATTAAAATACCAAAAAATCCAAAAATTTCGAAACCGATAAACATTGCAATAAAGGTTGTTAGTGAGGAGAGTCCAACCTTATTTCCAATAACTCTAGGCTCAATCATACGTCGAACTAAAAATTGTAAGATCGTTAGTACGACTAGCATAACAGCATAGATATATTCACCTGTAAAGGCTTTGTATATTGCCCAAGGAAGAAGCAAAATAAATGAGTCTAAAAAAGGAATGAAATCTAAAATGACTAGTAAGAGTGATAAAATAAGTGGGAATGGTGTTTTAAGAAAATAAAAGGTTCCAAAAGCTATAGCAAAAATGCAAATACCAACTAAAAATTGTGCTTTTATAAAACCAAATAAAGCAAGTTTCACGCGCTGTCCAATAAATAGTATTTTTTGATGATAGTGAAACGGAATAGGCGCTAACATTTTACGGTTAATATTCGGTAATTCTAAAAGAAACATATATAACACAATCCAATAAACAAAAATATCAAACAAACGAGAAGTTATATACGTAAGTAAAGATGACCAAACATTCACATTTGTTAAAGAAAGAGCATATTTCTCGATTGAAGATAGTGTACGTGCTATCATAAGTTGAATTTGGATAACAAGATCTAAGGGCAAATGATAAGTATAGTTGGAAAGCTTGGATTGTATTTCAATCCATAGTGCTGATAGCTGATTGAGGTACTCTGGAATATGAATGATAAATGTTGAGAATTGTTTCCAGCTTATAAATATAATGAGAATACATAATAGTAATGTCATACTTGAAAAGAACATAAAAAAAATGGATGCGACTATTTTGCGTTTTTTTCGGAACCGTTTACTAATTCGTATGATGACAGGTTCCAATAATAATGCAGTTACGTAGGCAAGCAGTATGGGTAAAGACAGGGATATAAACCAGAGAATTGCAATTCCGACAGCTATAACGATGATCGGATGGCGAAAAAAGGGATGTTTGAAAAATTGTAACATTTATCTCACCTACATCATGTAAAAGATATAGTTAGTATGAGAAGAAATAAAATTTTTACTCAAAATAAAAAAGACTGGACCACCAGTCTTTTCAGATTTAGCTATTGCACTGCATGCTGTTGCCAATTTGCTGTTGCCTGATAAATAATAAAATGATTTCGATGTTTAATCGGCATGTATGCACCGTGAAATAACTATCTAAAATTATGCATGAATTTCAAAAGCTTGTAGGTCTAATTTAACCTTTTTTAAGATTTCTTCACATTTTTTTACAAGATGAGCTGGGAAAACTTCATCATCACCATACTCAACGCCGTGTGGATAGTAGTACTTACCAAGTGCTGGTTTCATTAATGTTAGGATTGCATCGTGTGCACCAACATCACCAGATTTTGCATAGGCGAATACACGTAGGTAATAACGTCCCTCACGAGTATCGAAACGCTTATCAAATGTCATACGCTCGTAATCCCAGCCGCCATCACATTCTAAACCGTTTTTTTTCATGACGCTTACAATAAGTTCTTGATCAGCTGTTAAATTTTCAAGGTTAGTATTTTCAAAATACATCTGTAATCCTCCTTTAGGTTCTCGTACATAGTATACGCTCATTTTTATAATAGAGCATATTCGACATTGTTGCAATGACAACATTGTGTCAACCCAATTACAATTGGTATAATAAATTAGAATAATGTGATAAGAAGGAGTCATGTATGAAAGCTTTATTTCGCATTTTTATGGCATGTGCTGCAATTGCGTTGATTGGCTTTATATTTTTTAATACACCACATGAGAACGAGCCATTAAAAGGCCCGAATGCTAATTCAAATATTATTCCCAAAACCGAATTAAAGCAGCCTGAAATGGGGGCAACAACACGTCCTAAAAGCGGGATGTCGACATTAATAGGTCAAGGAACAAAGGTAGTTTTGGATAAATATGGTGAACCGGTACGAAAGGAACCATCATCTTTTGGTTATGATTGGTGGATCTATAATACAAATGCTTCTACATTTTTCATGGTAGGTGTTGAAAATAATGTTGTGACACAAGTTTACATTGCAGGTAAAGATTTAGATGCTTACCCTTTTAAGGTTGGTCAGAAGCGCGATGATATATACCGAATGACAATCATTGATTATGAAGTAACTGCGAATGTCGGTAAAAATATTTTCGTTTTCTCAATGAGTGAAGAAGATATGCAGACACGATTGCTTGTAAAATTCGATGGACTTTTTGCACAACTTTATATAGATAGAGAAACGGGTGAGCTACAAGGAATACGCTTTACTAATAGTAAAACGCTTGTTCTTCAGCAACCTTATGAAATGACTTATCAAGGCGAGCTAGTTATACCAACACCACCATCTTCCTTTTTACAGCAGGAAATTAATGAAGCGAGTGCTACACAGCTTGACGATTTAATAAATGTAACAAGAGTTCAACATGATTTAGCTCCATTAAATATTGATGAATCATTAGAAGAAGTTGCAAAAATGCATAGTGAAGATATGAAGATTCAAAACTTCCTTGCTCATGAATCACCAATAAATGGAGATTTAAAAAAGAGATTGGAAACTCATGGAATCAAATATAGTGAGGCGAATGAAAATCTTGCGACTGATTATTTTGATGCGATCGAAGCAATGCATGGCTGGCTTAATTCACCTGAGCATCGAAAAGTCATTTTAAATGATAAATATACGACAGTGGGATCTGGAGTATTTTTAAACTATTATACGCAAATATTTTTAGAATCTTCATCTCAGAAGCTGGATAGTGAGAATAAAGACTCTGAGGAGCCAGTAATTGATGAATCATCACCATAACAGATAAATTACTGCCCTTTAATGTGGGATAAATAGAAAATATAAGACTGAAGAAGAACTTGGCGAAATCAAGTTTATCTTCAGTCTTTTCATTTTTAACTTCTTTCAGCAAACGTTTTATGCAAACAAAAAACATCTGTTGCTGACGCTTCGCTTTCGCACAAAAAACATCTGCAGGCCTAAGCACATAGCCGATTCCGGACGCAATTATGCCGAGGCATAATTATGCGAAAAAGATATGCACCTACATTTTTCGTCACACCGGTACATACGCCGTCATATGATAGAGAACCGAAAGGGGGAATGAAGCTTGCAATTAGCTGAGCTATTAAAAGACTGGCCATGTAGCGTAACCGGAGGATCTATTCGCACAAATATAACAGGCGTTGAGGATTATGCTCAGGCAATAAAACCTGGGAATATTTTTATTGTACGTAAGGGTAAAAAAACATCGGGAAGTCGTTTTGTCAAAGAAGCATTAGCTCGGGGTGCAGCCGCGATAGTATCAGAGGAAAGTATTTCACTACCTATTACCGATCAAAATATTCCTTTTGTTTGGGTTCCGAATACATCCCTATTTTTATCGTATGCGAGTGCAAAGCTTTCAGCCTTTCCAGCAGAGGCATTAACCGTCATTGCGATTACAGGTACAAATGGTAAAACAACAGTGAGTCATTTTGTGAGCCAATTGCTAAGAGCGCTACATAAAAACGTTGCAGTTATTGGAACTGTAGGATTTTTCATCAATGAACAGAAACAACAAACAGTGTATGAGCAATTAACCACATTACAGGCAAAAGAGTTACATCCGATATTAAAGCAATGTGTACGAAATGGTGTTACACATGTTGTTTTAGAAGCTTCATCAATGGGATTACAGCAACATAGACTTGATCATTGTGATATCGATTGTGGCGTTTTTTTAAATTTATCGGAGGATCATTTAGAAGATCACGGAGGACTTGAGGCATATAAGCGTGCGAAAAAAAGGTTGGCAGATTTATCGAAAAAGCTAGTGCTAAACGGAGATGATAATTTTTGCCGTTCCGTTGGTATTTATGATAAGAAAAAATCCTGCTCATTTGGCTTTGATAATCATAATGATTTACATATCCAAATTGTCAGTGAATCAATTGGGAAAACGGTACTTTGTTTACAAACGTCATCGAGTGAACATATTGTAGAAATCCCTTTTATCGGTAAATATCATGTGCAAAATGCTGTAGCTGCCTTAATGACATTATGGCGTCTAGGTTTCTCAATTGAAGAGATAGCAGAGCAGATGTGGTTGTTAAGGCTACCAGAAGGAAGACTTGAGAAAATAGACAATCCATTTGGGATTGATGTGTTCGTAGATTACGCACATACTGCAGAGGCATTACAGGCTGTTTTGCAAACTTTTGATCGCTCGAAAACCCTTTATCTTGTATTTAGCTGTGGGGGAAATCGAGATAAGGCGAAACGTTTTGCGATGGGAGCAGTAGCTAGTAAGTATGCGGATATCATTTTTTTAACAACTGATAATCCACGTGATGAAGACCCTATTTTAATTAATGAAAGTATTGTTGCGGGTTTTACTGAGCAGCAATATTATGAAATCTATCTAGATCGAAAAGTTGCTATTCATCAAGCATTAGCAAAGGCAGAAAAAGGTGATATTGTACTTGTTGCCGGAAAAGGGCATGAACAGACCCAACAAATAAAAAATCAAAAATTCCCTTTTTCCGATCAACAATGTATTCGAGATTACTTTTTAAATCTTATGTCTGAGGGCGGCGTTGAATGACAAAGAAAGAACCAGTCGCAATAGCAAGTTTTCGTCCAGTCTCATCCTCGATATCACATTCCATCACAAGTGTCTGACGCCCTTTATGTACGAAACGTCCACGAGCGATTAGTTCCTTGTTAGACGTTGTAGCAATATAAGAGATATTCATATTTGTTGTGACAACATTGTAGCCTTCTGGTACGGAACGCGAAGCAAGTCCTCCCATTGCTGCATCTGCAATTGTTGCAATGATCCCACCGTGTGGTACCTTAATGGTATTATGGATTACGGGTGTAATGGGAATACGAACTTCACTAACTTCAGTCTCAAATTTACCAACCATGTGTAAGGCAGCATTAATATAACGTCGATGAATCCCTTCCTGTTTATCGCGAAGACCAGACAATAAATGTAGTAAAACTTCCTCATCTTCAGCTGTACTATGTTGTAAAATCTCTGCTAGTAATTGTTCTATTTGTCCTTTAGATGATGGTACCAATTAAAAAACTCCTTCATTAAAAATTATCAATAATGTAAAATTACCATAAAATCTGTTATGATGGGAAAGAGATTGGGGGAATTAAAAATGATGATGACCTCTGACTGGGCAATCATTTTGGATGAGGCCGATGCGCTTTGTGAGATGATTCTTTCCTCTGAGCCTGCGAAAATGCTGCAGCAAGCGTATGATGCTGTGTACAGTGATATCCAAATAGTTGAAGCTATTTACGCATTTAATCGCATGAAAGAGCAGTACGAAGATGTACAACGTTTCGGAAAATATCATCCGGACTATCATACAATTATGAAATCGATTCGTCAGCAAAAGCGCGCACTCGATTTAAATGAAAAGGTTTCGGCTTTGAAAATTGCTGAGAATGATTTTCAAGATTTGCTTGATCAAATAAGCTTACTTATAGGGAAAACTGTTTCAGAAGCGGTAAAAGTTCCTGTAAGTAATCCGTTCTTTGCAGCAGGTTCTTCATGTGGTGGAGGATGTGGCTCAGGCGGTTCATGCTCTTGCTCTGCATAAACAAAGTAATACTTTTTCTTAGACTGTAAGCGAACTCGAATGAGTTTGTATGCAGTCTTTTTTGTTACTATGAAATGTTGTAGCGATAGCTATAAACATCAGGATGTAATTATGGCGGAAAAATTGTATAGTAATTGCATAGGCAATATAGAAATTAAAGGAGGATAAACAGATGAAGACTTATCGAATTGCCGTTATACCAGGAGATGGGATTGGTAAAGAGGTTGTACCAGCGGCGATAGAAGTTCTTAATAAAGCGGCTCAATTAGATAGCAGCTTTCAATTTGAATGGACAACCTTCCCATGGGGCTGTGATTATTATTTAGAGACAGGTAAAATGATGCCTGATAATGGTATTGAAATTTTGAAAGGTTACGATCAAATCTTTTTAGGTGCTGTAGGCATGCCAGATTTAGTACCAGATCACATTTCATTATGGGGGCTACTTATTAAAATCCGCCGCGAAATGAAGCAATCTATTAATGTGCGTCCAGCAAAGCTACTTCAAGGTTTGCCTTCACCTTTACGTAACCCAAATGGCTTTGATTTTGTTGTTGTACGTGAAAACTCAGAGGGAGAGTATGCTGAGAGTGGTGGCAGAATACATAGTGGACAGGATGAGGTTGCTATCCAAAATGCTATTTTTACAAGGAAGGGAACAGAGCGTGCAATGCGATATGCATTTGAAATGGCGAAAACCCGACGCCAGCATGTTACAAGTGCCACAAAATCTAATGGAATTACATACAGTATGCCTTTTTGGGATGAAGTATTTGCGCAAGTAGGTAAAGATTACGAGAACATAGGACAAGTATCTAATCATATTGACGCCTTAGCTGCCTTTTTAGTGATGAAACCAGAAAATTTTGATGTAATTGTTGCATCAAATTTATTTGGGGATATTTTAACTGACTTAGGTGGTGCAATTATGGGAAGTATCGGAATTGCTCCAGCTGCAAATTTAAATATAGAGCGACAATATCCATCCATGTTTGAACCAGTCCATGGCTCTGCCCCTGACATTGCAGGACAAGGGATAGCGAATCCGCTTGGACAAATTTGGACAGGTAAAATGATGCTTGATTTTTTAGGCTATCATGAGCTTGGTACAAAAGTGCTGCATGCGATGGAAGCAACATTAGCAGAAGGTATTAAAACTGGTGATTTGGGAGGAAAAGCTACATTAAGTGATGTAACGGATGCGGTATTACGTCATTTGCAATAAAGTGACATTTTAAACAGTGAGGTTTTTTTCAGCCTCACTGTCTATTGGTGTTTACTAGGATGAAATCTGCTGAAAAAATGAAGGGGTGAATGGCCGGTACCTGCTAATTATATAGGTAGAGAAATTAATAAAAGGTAAGGGCTGTTAGAAGAAGACCCTCACCAATCAATGTGTTAACTATTATAAAATGGAGAGAAGGCTCCATTCCTATGTTCTTATTTTTGTAGTAATTCTACAGCAATATCAGGTCGATCTGTAATAATACCTTTTGCGCCGTTGTGAATTAATTTATTCATTGTTGTTACGTCATTGATAATCCAATAATGAACAGGGATGTTTAAATTGCTTAAAAACTGGATAAACTTCGGAGATTCTAATGTAATGACTCCTGATTTAGGCGGTATTTGGAATACATCTACCTTAGGATGATATAAATGTCCGAACTGGCTTGAGAAAGAAGCGAATGCTTTACGAACATCTGATTCACCTGCACCGAGTGCTACTTGATTTTGCGCATATAAATTAAAACGATCTATCTGTTCAGCGTGAAAACTTGTGACAACTACTCGATTCTCAGCACCAAGCTCTTCAATTAAACGCCATAGTTTAGAAGGCATTAAACTTCCTTCATACGTATCTGGTGCATCTTTAATATCGATATTTACCAACATGTTTGGGTAAGTTTCTAATAGTTCACGTAATGTTACAACATCTATTTTTTCATCTCGATAAGGAAATTCCCCATCCAAATCTTCAAATTGATAACCGTGGTTTAATGCATTTATTTCTGCTAAAGTCATATCTGCAACAAGTCCATAGCCATCTGTCGTACGATCAACAGTATCATCATGGAAAACGATAATTTCCTCATCTTTGGTTAAGCGAATATCTATTTCAAAACCGTCAACACCTAACTGTGCGGCTTTTTCAAAAGCAGGCATCGTATGCTCAGGTGCTAAATGAGCACCGCCACGATGTGCGAGAATAATTGGGTGATCAAATTGTAGTGCCCGTTTACCTTCTCGTTGTTGAGGTTTAGAAATAGCTTTACTACCTGCCCAAGCAGCTGCACTTGCCGCTGCGATTGCAAGCGCAATCTTTGTTTTCTTACCCATATTCGTCCTCCTTAACAATTAAATTAATATAAATAGTACCTGCAATTTCACTTTTTAATTTTCAGTGAGCAAACTAGTACTCTATAACTTGCATAAGTGAATGTAAAACTCTTAGTCAACGTTGTATGCTTTTCCATTATAACGGAAAATTGAGCGTTCTGTCAGCTAAACTCTGTTGCTATCATTTTCCGGTCTATGGTATTCTTTTATGTAAGAAATGAGGGGAATACTATATGAACGAACGACAAGGACTAATCGTTTACGTCCATCAATTAAAACATGCGAAGTCTCTTCGAAAATATGGTCATGTTCTTTATATTTCTCGGAGGCAAAAATATGTATTGCTTTATTGCGAGCGAGAGGAAATTGAATCAATGACAACAAAACTACAACGCCTTCCATTCGTGAAAGACGTTGTAAAGTCTTATCGTCCATTTGTTAAAACTGAGTTTGAAAATGCTAAACCAGATAAAGCGAAAGAATATGACTATAAAGCAGGTCTATAATATTATGTTAATGCTGGGATATAGTGATGAAGTCTCATTATTCCAATTAAGTATTGATAAAATAGTTTTGATTCCGAAAATATAGAAGAGTGCTTTATTTCTACAACAACCGCTTTTCTATCTAGTCGTTTAATACTTTCTTCAAATATTTTTTGTCGCTGTGAAGGCTGCTCTTCATTATAAGGGATGCCTTCTCGACAAATATAAATCGGCATGAATTTACTTTCACCGACTGGTTTTAAAGCGACTGCTAAAGAGGCAACCTTTTTTTCTTCTTTAGTGGATGTTAGTATAAAGGCTTGGTGGAAGCGATCTTGATTGGTTCTCACTATTTCAAGTAGCTCATAAACATCACCATAGCCCTCACCTAATTCTATAAATTGTTGTGGCATAATAATTGCACATCCTTTCCAATACACATAGTATCATGCTGCGGGAGGTCAAGCACATGAAATTTGCAATGAGTTTTTTTTCTATTCTAGCACTAATCATTACCGGAACGATATTTTTCCAGTACCATGCTTATTCGTCTGACTTAGAAACAGGCGATGGTGAATTCCATTATTCTCAAGAGATAGAAATTGTCTATCGAGAAAATAGCTTGGATATTCGTCAACATTTTAAAAATTTACCCAACCAAAAAGTGAAAATAAAGTGGCCAGAAAATGCGGTAAATCCAAGTTGCTTTATTGATAACGAAAAAAGCTGTGATCGCTTATCAAAAGAAGTTTCAAATTTTAAAAAAGGAGAGACTAAATCACAATCTGTTTCATACATAATTCCAATTGAGGGTGGCTTAAAAGATAAAATGCTCATCCAAAATGTTTTCGCCACATTAACGAATGGTGAAGCATCTTATTCCGTTGTACATATTTCAACTGATAGTAAAATTGTTGGTCAGTGGATAACGGGCTTGCCTTTAGTAGGTCAGCAAAAACTATCACTTGTTAACTATACAATGTTTAGTGGATATGGTACAGTTCGTGATATTTATTGGCAAACGGGTAATTTAAAAGTACAAGAGCAAACCCCTGTGTTATCTATTTATGCCCCGGGAGCTATCTCGAAGGATTTCTTAAAATCATTGGAAAATTTAAAGTTTTTGAATGATCAACACATTGCTATTATTCAAGAAAAGAATCCAGTGAAAGAACATGATGATCGACTTTTATTTTTGCCAGAGCTAACTGAACAAGCTATTGAACAAGAAGTTATACTATCACAAATAAAGTCCCAATATAAGTTTGAAGATTCACCAACATGGTTGTCGGAAGTTGTGGCATCCTATTTAGTGAAGGATACGATTGGTTCAGATAAAGCGAAGAAAATAGTGAAGACGTTAAAAGAATACATGACAGCTAATCAAGAGTCAGCATGGCTAGAAGCTTTGAATAAACTTGGGGAAGAGCCGATTTCCCCTGCATCAATGGACGATCTTTTATCCGAAGTGTTAGATGCAAAAACGTCTTATTTTAAGTTGAATGCGGCTCAAGAAAACGGCACATATCCACTATTATTTGAGGATGATCGAAGCGTTTACGTTAATGACGTTTTGAGAGAAAATGTTCATGTAATTCTTTATAAAGGACAAGTATTATATACCGCTGATACATTGTTGCCTTATCTAGGCTATACTGCTGGTGAAGGTAAAAATGGATATTATATCAATGGTGATAATCGTACTTTCCGATTCCCGAAAGAACCAGGATTTTATGTATTTAACCAACGTAGATATTCTACTATTTCAGAACCGATTATTAAAATTGCCAATAATTATTATGTTGAAGAAGCTTGGCTACAACGATTATTTTTAGTAGAATTACAAAAAAGTGATGGTCGTATTAATATCAAGATGTTAACTCAAGAACAAGAACAAAAATAATTTTTTTGCAGCGGAGGTTCGTCTTTCGCTGCAAAAATGCTTTTATCTTCATTTAGCATGTTTTTTTGGTAGCGACAGTGTTTTATCTATGCGACAGCAACAGCAACAACAACAATTACGCCAAGGCGAAATTGATATATGGAATAAGAAAGTACGGTGATTTGCCTATGAGAGTTGTAGCAGGAGAACGTAAAGGGATGCCATTAAAGGCGATTACAGGGAATACAACGAGACCAACAACTGATAAAGTAAAGGAATCCATATTTAATATTATTGGTCCATTCTTTGATGGAGGTATAGCGCTCGATTTATTTGCAGGGAGCGGTGGCTTAGGTATCGAATCTTTAAGTAGAGGGGCTGAGCACGCTGTTTTTATCGAAAAGGATGCAAAGGCGTTCCAAGTGCTACAGGAAAACATAAAAAAATGTCGTTACGAGGATTGTTCTGAGCTGTTTCGTATAGATGCGAAACGTGCTGTGAAAGCGTTATTAAAACGTGATATAACGTTTAAATTAGTATTTTTAGATCCACCATATCATCACAAAGAATATTATGACTTAGTGCAGATTCTTGTCGACAATGATAAAATTCAACAAGATGGCATTATTTTATGTGAGCATGCAAAAGAAGTAGAATTACCACAGAGTTTTGGAGACTTTGTAGTAAAAAGACAAGAAACATATGGTGGAACGATTATTTCAGTTTATCTGTGCGAAAGCGGAGTGTAAACGAAATGTCATCAACACATGTTTGCTGTAGCGAAAGCAAAGCGACAGCTACAATTACGCCAAGGCGAAATTGATCGTTGCACAGAGGAAGAGGGAGAATAAGTTGTCAGAGAAGATTGCTGTAGTTCCTGGAAGTTTTGATCCGGTGACATTTGGTCACTTAGATATTATTAAACGGGCGGCAGATGTATTTGACACAGTTTATGTTGCTGTTTTAAATAATTCATCCAAGCACCCATTATTTTCAGTAGAAGAGCGCATGGCTTTAATGGCTGAAGTTACTAAAACATTGCCTAATGTACGTATTGAAAGTTCGTCTGGGCTATTAATAGACTATGCTAAGGAAAAAAAAGCAAAAGCGATTGTCCGTGGTTTACGTGCTGTTTCGGATTTTGAATACGAAATGCAAATTACTTCGATGAACCGTTTTCTTGATGAAACCATTGAAACATTTTTCATCATGACAAAAAATCAATATTCATTCTTAAGCTCAAGCATTGTCAAAGAGGTTGCGAAATACGGTAGTGATGTCAGCGAGCTTGTTCCTGCTTGTGTTGTAGAAGCTTTGAAAGAAAAGTATGATTTTAATAAATGAATCAAAAAAGGGGATGTCTTATTTTTAAGACATTCCCTTTTTTTGATAAAAAGATGGATTTAGGAAAATGTTTCCCGCTGTTATTTACTGTTATAATTGATAAAGTTTAGTATGGTAGAAAAATGATTGATTTCCTCTGTTGTGCTTGCTCCTAAGTCCGGTCTTTACTCTAATCTAAAAAACGCATCACATTATTTTTACTCTAAAGATGAGGCGGCAAATGATTATTTATTTTAAGAAAAAAAGAGCATAAATAGTGGGTACAATGATTATGCTAAGTAGGCGGAATTTTATATAGGGTCGAACGGAAAGCTTGGCTGATTTCGCAATAACAAAAATTTGTAAGTGAATGCTTATACTTTGCATAGTTAACAACATTACAACTAGTAATGGTAAATAGGAAAGATTCGGAAAAGCTGAGACAGTCATTTTAAGACCATTTGTAACTTCAAGAATAGCAGCTATGGAAAGCTCAGCTGTATAGGGAAGTTTAGGTAGCAGTGAATCTAAGCCTTGCTGGACAATCGTCTGGATGGTAGTGAAAAAAATTATTGTAGTTCCAACTAATAGTATTGTCGGTGCTGTTTCTTTAATGCTTTCAGAAAATGGTGCTGTATGCAAAGGTGTATTGTGGATGGAGATGCTAGGTGGATCCGTTTTACGAAATAAGAAGTAACCAGTTATTAAACAACAAATATTAAAACTATGTAGTAAACATAAAAACATCCATCCGAACGTATTACTGTGTAATAAATCAAGGCTTACAAATCCTAGCACGAAAAGCGGACTTGGTGCGTGACATACGGCTAATAAAAAATTTGCTTCTTTAGGATGTAGTTGCCCACTGTTTTTTAAGTAAACAATGGTTGTTGCTCCAGATGGATATCCCCCAAGTGCGCTAATAATGTAGGCTTGTACGTATATAGAAGCTCTTTTTGTTTTCGTTCGCATAGGAGCCGTTAAACGGAGAAGCCATTGCGTTAAAATAAGATAAGGTAATAAATACGGGAAAAGGGCCTCCATAAAAAGATTTAAACCTAAATCAGTACCGTTATGAGCAGTTTGTGGGAATAACAAGAGTAATAGAATAAGAACTATGCAAATCGCTATTTGAATTATCGCATACATGTTATCATCTCGTTTCAACTTTTTGTCATTCACATAGGCAAATGCTAAAATCAATATATGTAAAAAAGGCAAAAACATGAACGTATGGTTTTGCGAGCGTCCTAGGAGGTGTTTTTCTGATGAAGAAAAAAATTAGTATTTATGCAGTGTTATTAGTCGTGATTTGTTTTTTAATGTTATACCGACTAGACGCTTATATCATGAAGCCAGGAAGTGCTTATGATGTCAGTAAATTTGTTAATGTTGACAATAGCCACACAGATGATAAAGGTTCCATGAGTTTAATGACAGTGGCTATGCAGCAAGCTACGCCTTTTTCATATCTGTGGGCGAAAACACAAAAATATCAAAAATTAATGGATATTACCCAAGTTCGAAATCCATTAGAGGATGAAGAGGAATATAATGTTCGGCAGCTTAAATTAATGTCTGATTCTCAATTTAATGCAAAGTATGTAGCTTTTCAGAGAGCCGACATGCCAACAAAAATTCTTTTTAACGGTGTTTTTGTATTAAATGTCCTTGATGGCGGTGCTTCGGATAATTTATTAAAAGCTGGTGATGAAATTATTGAAGTTGGCGGACAAAAAATTTCAAACCAACAAATGCTTGTAGATCTTTTAAAGCCAAAGCAGCTTGGAGATAACGTGACAATTAAATTTATACGTAATAAAAAAGAACAAGAGGTAACGATTACATTAAAGGAAATCCCTAAATCCGAAGAGAAAAGGGCTGGTTTAGGTATTACTTATACTGAAAGTAAATCTATTGAAACAAATCCAAATGTGTCTATGAAAACCGAGGATATTGGAGGTCCGTCTGCTGGACTAATGTTTACTTTAGAAATTTTGGACCAACTTCTCGATGAAGATCTAACGAAAGGCTATGCTATTGCGGGGACAGGGGAAATGCTGGTTGATGGCTCTGTTGGAAGAATCGGTGGAATAGACTATAAAGTCATTGCTGCTGATCGTGATGGTATGGAAATCTTTTTTGCACCTGATGATGAAATTTCTCCAGAAATGAAAGCTAAATATCCTGAACTGGAATCTAATTATGCTACAGCAGTAAAGACTGCTAAAGATATTGGAACAAAAATGAAAATAGTTCCGGTTAAAACAGTTGATGATGCAATCGAATATTTAAAACAGTTACAGCCGAAATAAAGTTTTATCATCATAATAAAGTAAAGGATTCACGCACAGTTTTGTGTGTGAATCTTTTTTGCTCTTTGGAGGGTAAATGTCGATAAAATACAGAAGTTGGGCGATAATTCCTGAAAGTGTTCCGATAAAACTGAAAAGTTAGATGACATTTTGTTAAAACGTATATCATGTGAATTAGTTGATTGGAGTGGAGACTGGGCGACTCCTTGGGGATCAGCAATAGAGGAACGAAGGCTAAAACCATCACGTCCTGTGATAACGCCTTCGTGACCAACATCATGTTGGCCCGAGACCCTGGAGCGAGCACCGCGAGTGAAGCGGCTCATCGGACGCCCCCAGGAAGCTCTGCTCTGTGCGAAAGCGAAGCGACAGCAACAAAGCGCACAGTCGGAACGGAAATCAACCTCTCGTTTTAACCCGAGAGCTATAATGTGATTCATTGACATAATTGTTTTTTAACAGTAAAAAGGATGCTAGAAGAATCTCTGGCATCCTTTTTTCGTTACTTAAAATCGAATCGGCGGTGTTTGATAATCTTTAGGAAGACTTTGCTCTTTTGTTCCATGTTCTATACTTAAATTGTATACCTCTGCTGCATGAATATCTACAGCAAGCATAGCGTCATCCATAGCTGCAACACGACTGATTAAAGGTAAAGGTATATCTTTTTTATGCATCCCTAAATAGGCTTGTCCCTTCTTACTCATACCAAGTAAGCGTATACTGGATGGGGCTTCAAAGCTTTGCAACTGTTCCTTTGTAAACCCGGTATAAATGTGTGTGAGCATTCGTTGAAGTCTTGTCCAAGTATAGCGCTTGGATTTGATTTTCTCCATAAAACTACTGAATGAATGACTTGTTTTCGCTGCTTTAATAAAAGCGTTCTCAATGCCTTCTGTTACTTCAGCATAGCGCGTAAGTTCATTAGGTGTGTGACGAATAATGGTAAACTGTAAAAATGGCCAAAAAGTTTCCCAACTTGCAAATTCACCATATTTTCCGTGCCAATCAGCTAAATAATCAAACGATGCTTTAGGGAGAAAATCTTCCACACTTTGTAGAGCGTTGGTTGTTGCTAGAGCCTTGCGTATTCCTGTGGCACTAGCAATTGATGCACCTTCTTGTAAAGCGTCATGGTAACCTGCAACAATGCGAGGGATCGTTAAAGGCTTAATGTTACTACCTAGCGCCTTGGCAGCCTCAATATAATGAAAACCAAGTATATTGTTTGGTTGTCCCAAATCAATGTATGTTGCAGGGAATTTTTGAGAAAGCTGTTCATAGGCGTAATGAAGACTTTTAGGATAGCTTGCACCGGTTTTAAGGCTTTCTTTAATAAGAGAGTTATATTCAGTGCGATGACTATTAATGAGCTTAAACGTATTCATAAAGGGTTGAATGGAACCATCTTCGCTTCCAAAGGCAAAAGAATCGCAACCAATTGCAGATAGTAAGGAAATTGCTCCTTTTGCGAAATCAGTTGCAGGTGCGGTACTATAAACGTAGGGTAGTTCAATGACTATATCAACACCACCTGCGAGAGCCATTTTTGTGCGTGTCCATTTATCGACCATGGCTGGTTCACCACGCTGCAAAAAATCCCCACTCATGACTGCGATGACAATATCCGCTTGTGCTACTTTTTTTGCCTGTTCCATATGATAGGCATGTCCGTTGTGAAAAGGATTGTATTCAACAACTATTCCGACTGCTTGCAAATTTAAGCCCCCTTTATCAATGTCATTTGCTTCTCGTTCTTATTTGGAGCCCTTTTCCTATATTGAACGGTTTGGAGCAAATACACTTTTTATAATATTTAATTATAGGTGGGTTTTATTGTGGTGACAAGAAATTATCTTGACATCTATTTTTACACATTATATAATCAACATTGTTGTCTCGAGGTGATTAAACGAATGAAATGGTCAATTCATCAATTATCTAAATACCGCCAAAACGGGATGCCGATCGATGCCTATGTCCAGCTGGACGAGGTGATGGAGCGAAACCAGGATATTCGAGCAATTTCGCCCATTCATGTAAAAGGGCTATGTACTTTCGGTGCATCGCAAATGACATGTCAGCTAACTGTGACAGCGACGTTAACACTACCGTGTGCACGCACATGGGAAGATGTTGAGTTTCCTATCGAGGTTGAGACAGTTGAAGTTTTCAGCTGGATTGACGAGGATAAACGAGGGGAAGATGACGGAGATATTCACTATATTGATGGTGAAGTAATCGACATGAAGCCGGTTATCGAGGAGTTAGTGCTTCTTGAAATACCTTTGCAATTGTTTAAGGAGAATACCGAAGGACAAGTGCAAGGTGGTAAAAACTGGTCTTACGCAACAGATGAAGACGTTGAACTACACAAAAAAGCTGACGAACAAAAAGTGGATCCAAGACTAGCTAATTTAGCTAAGTATTTTGATCAAACAGACGAATAGACGATCTGTAAGGAGGTGCCATCAATGGCTGTACCATTTAGAAGAACTTCTAAAACTGCAAAAAGAAAGCGTCGTACGCATTTCAAACTATCTGTACCTGGTATGGTAGCTTGCCCAAACTGTGGTGAAGCTAAATTATCACACCGTGTTTGCAAAGCTTGCGGACAATACAAAGGTAAAGAAGTAGTAAGCAAATAAAACAGTGTTTGCTCACTTAAAAGGCTAGTAGAGAGACCATGGCTCTTTACTAGCCTTTTTGTTGTTTTAATTTCTTTCAGCGGGTGTCCAAACACCCGCTGAAAGAAGTTAAAGCCTCCGGCGGATGTCAAGGAATCTTTCGGCAATGATGAAAAGATATATAGTACTATAATAATTGTATGATACAATTTATCCATCGGGACAAAGGGGGAAATAGTGTGGCTTACATAATTGATAACAAAGAAGGTATTATGACGTTTACGATTAATCGAGAAGAAAAACGGAATGCGGTTAATGATGAGGTTATGGATGGGCTCCAAGAAGTCATTACATATATTCGAAATCATGATGATGTACGTTTTTTAGTCGTGACAGGTGCGGGGGATAAATCATTTTGCTCAGGGGGCGATTTATCTGAATTTCATTCGCTCGAAACAGAGGATGAGGCGTTCGGGATGTTAGGTAAAATGGGTAAAATATTATATGACCTTGCAACATTGCCTGTGCCAACGATTGCGTTAATTAACGGAACAGCGGTTGGTGGAGGTTGTGAAATTGCAACAGCTTGTGATTTTCGTCTAGTGGCAAGTCGTGCGAAGTGTGGTTTTATACAGGGGACATTAGCAATTACGAGCGGCTGGGGAGGCGGTACATACTTATTCGAGCGTGGATTACGCCATGATCGTGCGATGAAGATGCTAGTCGATGCGAAGCCTTATCCAGCGGAATTACTATATGAGATTGGTTGGGCAATGCGCGTTTTTGAAGGTTCAAAAGAAGTGGCGTTGAATGATTTTATCGAACATATGCGTAAAATTCATCCTTCTGTTCATAAAGCTTATAAAGAAATTGAGCTTCGTAAGTGGCGTGAGCGTAATATGTATGAACGTGTTATGGAGGAAGTTCGTACATGTGCGAAATTGTGGGAAAGTGAAGCTCACCACGAGGCAGTTGCTAATTTCCTAACAAAGAAAAACAATAAATAATGTATAACGGCAGTGATTATAGCAAAACATAATCACTGTCTTTTTGAATTCAATGATTCTATTTTGGTCGCCCACGCATATAGTAGTAAAAAATGCGAGGGTGATAGATTATGGAATTGAAAAAAAGAAAAGATCAATGGACAAAGGAAGACGATGAAAGATTAGCAGAAATTGTGTTGCATAATGTGCAAAATGGCAAAACACAGTTAGAAGCTTTTGAAATGGCTGCTACTGAACTAGGTCGTACAAAACAAGCATGTGGTTTCCGTTGGAATAAAACATTACGTAGTCAATATAGTCAGTCACTACTAGCTGTGCGGAATCAGCCACAACAATCTATGCGAAGCCATTTGAAATTGGCGTTAACGAGTTTTGATGAATTAACAGAGGCCTATCAAAGTCTCGAAGTAAGGCACCGCGAATTACAAAATGAGCACGATAAACTAGTGAAATGGTTGCAGCAGGGATATTCTTTAATGAAAGATTAAAATAAGGAAGCCGACGAAAGGTAAAAGTATTGTAGAGTATTTTACTTAGAAAAAATGTAAACTTGAACAAAACATAATGCTGCATGCTACGCTAAGTGTTTCAACAGTTATTAACGGGCAGTAATTTATCTGTGCCGAAAGCAAAGCGTCAGGTACAAACATCACACTTAAACATTCAGTAAAAACGAAGGCGTTAGGTGTGAGATTAACTGCCCGTAGAAGCCCGATTATTATCGTAAACGCTTAGTCAATCCTGTATAATAAAATAACCTGCATAAGAGGTGCCTTAGAACGATTTCTAAGGCACCTCCTTCTGTAGAGAAGGGCAAAAGGGTCGTATAAATGATGCGCGAAGCCGGCTATGATGTAATTGCGATAGGACTGTTTAGGAGGGCGTTCTCTTAAGTTAGATCGTCCATTGTAAATGTGGGAGGTGTGATGTATTGTGGATGTAGCTATTATTGGTGCAGGGGCTGTAGGTCAGTTAACGGCAAGTTTTTTATCTGAATCTGGTATGTCTGTAACGTTGGTTGCAAGAAGGCAGGGGCAAGTAGATGAACTTAATGAGAAATATTTAACACGAGTGAATGTTGATGGAACGAAAACTGTACAAAAAATTGCTTCAACTACTAAATTAGTGGAGCTGCCACAGCAAGATTTAATTGTAATTGCTGTTAAATACGGTCAATTACAAGAACTTTACGAACAACTATCTGCGTTACCTAGTACAGTATCGTTGTTGTTTATGCAAAATGGTTTAGCGCATTTTGATGAAGCACTACGTTTGCCACAAAAAAATATTGCCTTTTGTTCTGTGTCACTCGGTGCTCAAATGATAAATCAGTCAACTGTGCAACATAGAGGTGTAGGAGTTTGCAAAATTGCGATAGAGCGAGGGAATAGTGATGCGTTTAATGATTTGTTACAATTAAGAAATTCCTTATATCCAGTTGAATTGGTTGCTAATGCTGAACAAATGTTATTTGAGAAAGCTGTATTTAACTGCTTGATTAATCCATTAACGGCTATATTGCAAGTGAAGAATGGAGAATTAGTAACGAATAAACAAGCGTTTTTGTTAATGCAAACTATCTATCAAGAATTAACGGATGCTTTTGAAGGTATAGAACAAGCTATCCCTTTTTTCAAGGTGATAGACTTATGTGAAAAAACAGCAAATAATACATCATCAATGCTAGCGGATCGGATACAGGGGAGAAAAAGTGAAATTGACACGATTGTAGGAGTAATACTAGAAAAAGCTCTAGCGAATGGTCATAATTTGCCTACTTTACGTACTTTATATCACCAAGTACTTGCGATAGAGGAGAGCGGTGAAAGACGTTGAAAGATTTTTTACATATTGTTATAAGTATCATTATTTTTTGTCCAATCCTCCTTTTTGTGATTGTCTATTTAATTAGTCGAAAGGTTAAAATTCGAGGCACTCATGCTTTTGGAATGGCATCGGACGTGACAACATTGTGTTTGTTTTTTTCAGTACCACTAGCAATTGGTGTACTATGGAATGTCAATGTTAGTGCGCTATTAGTAACGATGGCGATAATGATGGCAATGATTTTTACATATATTGATTGGCAAACAAAAAAAGAAATTGAAGTGAAATCGCTACTAAGGAAAATTTGGCGTTTTCAATTTTTAGTACTAAGTACGGCGTATATTGTTATTTGTATAGTAGGTGTTATTCGATCTGTTATAGAATATTTACAGGCAGTCTAAGCATTTTCTTTTCATGTTGAAGCCATAAGCGTTAAAATAATAGCATTAAATATTGATTTTTAGTAATAACTCTATATGTGCAAAAAAATAAATAAAATTCCAATGTACGACAACGTTTGAGTATCTAACAAAAATCGTATTATGTTTTTCCGAAACTTGTTAGGGATGTCATTTTGAATAAACGTTCTAACGGTAACAGTAAAGGGATTTATTTTATTTCAAGTTTGCTGATGAAGAGTAAGAAGATGATTTAGTGAGTAGAGGAGTTTGTGTTAAATGAAACTGGAGTCAATCCAAGTACCCATAAAAAATCGTTTGCTAGCAGATTATTGGTCACCGAATACTGCCATCCATGAGTTTTTTGAATACGAATATAACGATAAATCTTTTGAAAAACGAGTGCAATATTTAGAGCAGCATGTGTATGATCAAAAAGAATTAACAGCCATCATACGTCAATTTATGGAACCACTCGGAATATCTAAGAAAGCGAATGAACATTTGCAACAACTAGAGCAAGGAGCTGTTGCAGTTGTCGGCGGACAACAAGCTGGTATCTTAACAGGCCCTCTTTACTCGGTGCATAAGGCGATTTCGGTCATTGCATTAGCGAAAGAGCAAAGTGTAAAACTTCAGCGACCGGTTGTTCCTGTTTTTTGGATAGCTGGTGAAGATCATGATTTAGAGGAAATTAACCATACGTATACAGTACGTGGTGAAGATATTAAAAAACGAGCTTACGGTGAACGTTCAAGACGTAAAACAATGGCTTCTGAAACAAGTATAAATAAAGAATCAATGACACAATTAATCAATACTATTGCGAAAGATATGGGTGAAACAGAATTCACTGAAACGCTTATTAAACAATTATCGGATACGCTTAATAAGTGTGACACATTTACGGACTTCTTTGCGCAACTTATGAACCAATTGTTTAAAGATGAAGGTTTATTGATGATTGATGCAGCGGACTTTAATTTCCGTCAATATGAGCGAGAGAATTTTACCCGTATCATTCATAAAAATGAAGAAATTGCTAAAGTGGTAACAGAAAAAGAAGTGGAGCTTGAACTTGCAGGCTATGGCAATCCTATTTTGGCAACAAATGAAGCGGCCAATTTATTCTATGTGGAAGATGGGGAGCGACATCTTTTAGAAAGAAAAAATCAGCAATTTGTCAATCTAGCTGCAAATATCAAGCTATCTCGTGAAGAAGTTTTAAGAATTGCTGAAAAACACCCTGAGCAGTTAAGTAATAACGTTGTGACGCGTCCGTTAATGCAGGAAATGACATTGCCTGTGCTAGCATTTGTTGGTGGACCAGGGGAGCTTGCGTACTGGGCGACATTGAAGGATGCATTTGCGGTATTAGGCTTACAAATGCCGATTTTTGCTCCGCGTCTTCATATCACGATTGTCACACGTCACGTAGAACAACTTTTACGTGAATATCGTTTAAATGTTGCTGACGTTTGGGATGGGAAAGCGTTGCAGCTTAAAGAACAGTTTATTGCTGAAGTACAAGATACTGAGGCGACACGTCAAATTCAGACGATGCAACGAGAGCTTTTAGGAAAATATGATGCACTTCAACTTTATTTAGAAGAGCAGCATTTATTGCTAGATAAAATTCTTGTAAAAAATAAAGAGAATCATCTAAAGCAATTTGAGTATTTACAGCAAAAGGTTGAACAAACTGTTCTTAACAAGCATGAAACGACAATTCGAAAATTTATGACGCTACAAAATGAGTTATATCCAAATGAAGGATTCCAAGAAAGAACTTATAATCCTTATCAATATTTCAATGAGTTTGGACCTATGTTAATGACTGAAATGCTGAAACAAAATTATAGCATTGGCAATCACCACTATTTAATTTATTTATAATTCCAATGTTTGTAACTTTATACCTAATTAACAATTTAATACAATATAGATTTGATGAACAATGTCGATATAAATAGTAAATAGAGAGCTATCCTACTAAGGGTAGCTCTTTTTTTATGTCATTTAGCATGGGTTCAATAACTTGTTAAAGGTCTATTCACACATTGAGTGTTAAAATGTCAAGTTTTTTTTAAAAAAAGTGGAGGAAAGTGGGGGGATGTGGTACATTATTTAATAAAGTGGGGTGAGTAGCATGTTCATGGGAGAATATCAACACTCTGTTGATGCGAAAGGACGATTAATCGTGCCCGCAAAATTTCGTGACGCCTTAGGTGAAACATTTGTTGTGACACGCGGACTTGATAATTGTTTATTTGGCTATCCTATGGATGAATGGCGAAAACTCGAAGAAAAATTAAAGGGCTTACCGATGACCAAAAAGGATACACGTGCTTTTGCAAGGTTTTTCTTTTCTGGAGCAACGGAAGTAGAAATAGACAAGCAGGGGCGTATTAATATTCCTTCAACTCTTATGCAATATGCACATCTTGTGAAAGAATGTATCGTGTTAGGAGTTTCGAATCGAATTGAAATATGGGCGAAAGATGCTTGGGAGGCTTACTTTAGTGAGTCGGAACAATCCTTTAATGAAATTGCAGAAAATATGATTGGCTTTGATTTTTAATTTTTTTAAGGCCTGGAGGGAGCGAGTGGTATGTTCGATCATACAACCGTGCTATTAAAAGAAACAGTTGATGGGTTGAACATCGATCCTGATGGTGTGTATGTGGACTGTACGTTAGGTGGAGCAGGACACAGTGAATATTTAGTACAACAATTATCTGAAAAAGGGCGTTTAA
This sequence comes from Lysinibacillus sp. NPDC092081, assembly GCF_044755845.1. Taxonomy (NCBI): domain Bacteria; kingdom Bacillati; phylum Bacillota; class Bacilli; order Caryophanales; family Bacillaceae; genus Lysinibacillus; species Lysinibacillus sp. NPDC092081. The sequence goes on along the minus strand of NZ_JBIVRU010000001.1, from coordinate 876,732 downwards.
TTTGCTTTGATCAAGATATGACAGCAATTAACAATGCAAAAATTCGATTGGCGCCATATATTGAGCGTGTGACATTTGTTCATTCGAATTTCCGCTATTTAAAAGAAGAGCTATTAGCGCTTGGTATTGAGCAAGTTGATGGTGTTTTATATGATTTAGGCGTATCTTCGCCACAGCTAGATACACCAGAACGAGGTTTTAGTTATCACCATGATGCACCTCTAGATATGCGCATGGATCAAACGGCAACGCTTACAGCATTTCATGTCGTGAATGAATGGGCATATGAAGATTTAGTACGTATATTTTTCCGCTATGGAGAAGAGAAATTTTCAAAGCAAGTTGCTCGTAAAATCGAAGAGGCACGTAAGGTGGCACCAATCGAAACAACTAGCCAACTTGTAGAACTTATTAAAGAGGGTATTCCAGCAGCGGCTCGCCGTAAAGGTGGACATCCAGCGAAGCGCATATTCCAAGCAATACGAATTGCTGTTAATGATGAGCTAGGCGCGGCAGAGGATTCATTAGTCGATGCGATTGATATGATAAACGTAGGTGGACGCGTTAGTGTCATTACGTTCCATTCATTGGAGGACCGCCTATGCAAGACTATCTTTAAGGAAGCGTCATCATTACCGGAATTACCACCAAATTTACCAGTGATTCCTGATGACATGAAGCCGACTTTAAAGCTTATTACGAGAAAACCAATTGTTCCTTCTGATGAAGAATTAGCAGTAAACAATCGTGCTCGTTCGGCAAAGCTTAGAGTGGTAGAGAAAATTAACGACAAAGGGCGTGAGTAAATGGCAGCAGTTCGTGTAAGGCAGCACCAGCAACAACAAGTGCAACAACCGATAACACCCCCTAGTCCACAACCCACTATCATACGTCGTAAAAAAACGAACCAGAAGTTTGAAAAAACAATGCTACTAGTTTTAGTTAGCATTGTTGCTGTATTATCGGTACTAGTTTTGAATAAGCAAGCAGCAATTCAAACGACAAGCATGGACATTCAAAAAATCGAAACTGAAGCAGAAGAGATTACAAAAAAGAATGTTGACTTGACAGTTCGTGTAAGTGAACTTTCTACATACGAAAACATATGGAAAAAAGCTAAAGAACTCGGTTTAACTCAAAATGAGAAAAATGTAAAGGTAGTGCCGGGAGAATGAAAAAAAAGAGATTTCGATTCCAATGGGGAGCCTTTCTATTATTAATTTTTTATGGAGGGCTCTTTTTTCTATTGTTCTCAAGAATGTTTATGTTACAGGCGACGGGTGAAGTGGAAGGACAAGAGCTTGCGGCAAGGGCAGCTGCAAAATATAGCAAAGAAAGTGCAATATCAGCAAGCCGTGGGAAAATTTACGATGCAAATGGGCAAGTCATCGCTGAGGATACACTTAGTTATCGACTAATCGCAATCGTCAATGAAAAGGCTACGACGGATGCAGAAAACCCTCGACATGTAGTAGATCCAGAAAAAACTGCGAAAATATTACATGAATATATTCCTGCTATGGACGAAGAAAAAATCTATAAACAACTTACTAGAGTAAATGATAAGGGCGAAAAGCCTTATCAAGTTGAATTTGGAAGTGCGGGACGTGGATTAAGTCATGACACTATGAGTAAAATCAAAGCGGAGAAATTACCCGGGATTTTATTTATCAATGATTTAAAACGTTATTATCCAAATGGTATATTTGCCTCACACTTAGTTGGTTTCGCACTAAAAGAGGATAATAAAGATGGTACATTCACGACAAAAGGGAAAATGGGCCTTGAGCTTACCTATAACAAAGACTTAACTGGAAAAGACGGTAAGGTTGAATATGAGACGGATGCTTTCCATTATTTATTACCGAATAGTGAAAAAATGGTGACACCTGCGAAAAATGGTGATGACATTTATTTAACATTGGATAAAACAATTCAAAGCTTTTTAGAGGAAGCAATGACATCGGTTGAAAAGGAATATAACCCTGAAGCGATGACAGCTATTGTGGCGGATCCGAAAACAGGTAAAATTTTAGCGATGACTCAGCGACCTACGTTTAATCCGGATACACGTGAAGGCGATAATATGAAATGGCTGAACGAGGCTATTGAAGAGACCATAGAACCAGGTTCGACGATGAAAACGTTCACGCTCGCTTCGGCTATTGATACAGGGGCGTGGCAACCAAATGCAAAATATATGTCAGGTCAATACAGAGTCCTTGATCGTGTAATTAAAGATTACAATAAAGTTGGTTGGGGTAAGATTACTTATTTACAAGGCTTCCAACGTTCATCTAATACTTCGATGGCATATTTATTAAAGCTTATTGGTGAAGATGTATTTTTTGATTATTTAGATCGATTTGGATTTGGTAAAAAAACAGGTATTGATTTACCGAATGAAGCTTCAGGAAAGCTTTTATCGACATATCCAATAGAACGAGTGACAACAGCGTTCGGTCAAGGTTCTACGGTAACGCCAATTCAGTTAATTCAAGCAATGACAGCGATTGCGAATGAAGGGAAAATGATGCAACCGTATGTAATAGATCGTATCGTTGATCCTTCGACAGGAAAAACGATTAAAAAGCATGAGCCGATTGTTAAGGGGAAACCAGTTTCTGCCGACACGGCCAAGCAAGTAAAAGAAATTCTTGCATCTACGTTAACAGCTGAGTTAGGAACAGCGACGGACTTTGCCCTTGATGAATATGTAGTTGCAGGGAAAACAGGTACTGCTCAAATTCCACTTGGAAATGGTGATTATTTTGCAAACGAGTATCTTTATTCATTCCTAGGAATGGCTCCTGTAGATAATCCGCAGCTCATCATGTATGTCTCAGTAAAAAGACCAAAGACAAAAACCGGTTCTGTACCAGTGTCAAAAATATTTAAACCAGTTATGTTAAATAGTTTAAAGTATTTAAATGTTAATCCTGAAGATGTAAAGCATGTTGACGATACAAAAATACAAGATTATACAGGTCAAAATGCTGAGGCTATACAAGTAGAGCTTGCGAACGATGGTCTACAGCCAGTGATTGTTGGTGGTGGCGGTAAAATTATTGACCAATATCCAAAAGGTCCTCAAAAACTTGTTAAAGGTAATTTTGTGTTTTTAAAAACCGCAGGTGATGTAACACTGCCAGACTTCACCAATTGGTCGTTACGTAACGTACTTGCTTTTAAGACAATGGCAAATTTAGAAATTGAAGTTGTTGGAGAGGGCTTTGTAGCTAGTCAGAGCGTCTCGGCAGGTACCGTAATTTCAGATAGTTCACCGATTGTCGTGAAGCTGAAAACGCCAGCTGAAAGCTTTAAGAAAGATGTAGAGACTCCATCCGAGGGTGAAACAACTGAATAAACCTGAATAGAAGCCCACTTTATTTCATACGTTGTAAAAAACAAGGTGTGATGTCGAATGAAGTGGATTTCTATCCATTCCAAAAAGCGATTGCGTATTTTATACGTATTGTTTATGTTTGTAGCCGTTGCGATTATTGTTAGGCTTGTCTTCTTGCAAGTATTAGATCAAAAAGAACTGACAAAGAAAGCCGAAGAGAATTGGGATCGAGAAATTCCTTTTGCCAATGAGCGCGGGCACATTACTGACCGTAAGGGGAAAAATATTGTCACAAATAAGCTTGCGCCAACTTTATATTTCATGCCTTCGCAAAGTAAGGATATTGAAGGGGCGGCAGCGAAAATTGCACAAGTTTTGGGAGTAGATGAACAAAAGCTTTTGGAAAAAATGAAGAAAAAAGCATACTTAGTAAAGCTAGCACCTGAGGGAAAAAATATTCCCTATGAAAAAGCAGTGGAGTTGCAAGGTATGCAGATTGAGGGATTATATAGCGGTGTCGATTATTCAAGGGATTATCCATACGGTACCCTATTATCTCGTTTTTTAGGTTTCACAGGTTATGATGCTCAAGGTTTAGCGGGAATTGAATATGAATACGATAAGTTGTTACAGGCTAATTCTTCGGCAATACGGATCTTTACAGATGCGAAAGGGAATAATTTACCAAACGTAAAGAGCGCCTGGAAGGCTGGTGAAGATGGCGCAACAATCGAGCTATCGATAGATGTAGATGTACAACAGGTCGTCGAGCGTGAATTGTCACAGGCAATGGAGCGTTATGATGCTGACCAAGCAATGGCGATTGCCATGAATCCAAACACTGGCGAGATCTTATCGTTAGCCTCATATCCAACCTTCAATCCAGCAGCATATCAAACGGTAGAGCCTGCTATCTACGATCGGAATTTACCAGTTTGGATGACATATGAGCCCGGGTCAACGTTCAAAATTATAACTCTTAGTGCTGCTTTAGAAGAAAATGTAGTGGATTTAGAGAAGGATACTTTTTATGATCCAGGCTATTCGATGGTTGCTGGAGCAAGATTACGTTGTTGGAAGCGTGAGGGCCATGGCTCTGAAACCTTCCTTGAAGTTGTAGAAAATTCTTGTAACCCAGGCTTTATTGAATTAGGTCAGCGAATAGGTAATGAAAAACTACTACAGTATATTAAAGATTTTGGTTTTGGTAAAAAAACAGGGTCTAATATCGCTGGCGAAGCTTCAGGGATTTTATTTTCTAAGGATTCTTTTGGACCTGTTGAGCAGGCCACAACTTCATTTGGCCAAGGTGTTGCCGTTACACCAATTCAGCAAGTGCAAGCAGTAGCCGCAGCAATAAATGGGGGCAAGCTTTATACGCCATATGTTGTGAAGAAAATTTTTAATCCTAATACTGGAGAAGTTATAGAAGAGACTAAACCGGAAGTTAAAAAACAAGTTATTCGTGAGGAGACGTCTGCAAAGGTTCGAGGTGCATTAGAATCTGTTGTAGCGAAGGGCTCAGGACGTCAAGCTTACCGAGATGGATTACGGATTGGCGGCAAAACAGGTACAGCACAAAAGGTAGAGAATGGCCGTTATAAAGACGGCGAATATATCGTATCGTTTATTGGTTTCGCACCTGCGGATAATCCGCAAATTGTCGTTTATGTAGCAGTAGATAACCCGAAAAAGGGAACGCAGTTTGGCGGTGTGATAGCAGCTCCAATCGTTGGTCAAATTATTGAAGATGTTGCGCCTTTTGTTGGCATTGAAAAATCGAAGGAACAGCTTGAAAAGGATTATCGTTGGGGTGACCCAATCACGGTGAAGGTACCAAGTTTTATTGGTCAAACGAAGGACGATATTGCCAAGCAACAATATCCATTCCGTATTGTATGGCATGGAGAAGGAACTAAAATTGGCAATCAACTGCCTGAAGTGGATAGTGTTATCAAACAAGATGGCACCATTCATCTTTATTTAGAAAACTAATTTAACTTTACCTTTAAAAAATGGGAAAGAACCACTATTATTATGAAGGGTAGTAATAAATACATGAAAGTTTGTACTTTTTTCTTTAAGAAGAAAGTGAAACAAGATTTAAAGGAGATTTTTCAATGAAACTCGCAACAACGCTTACCATTTTAGCTCTTGCTTTTATAGTAACAGTTATCCTGGCACCAATTAGTATTCCACTTCTTCGCCGATTAAAGTTCGGTCAAAGTATTCGTGAAGAGGGACCAAAATCCCATATGAAAAAAGCTGGTACACCAACAATGGGCGGCATTATTTTCTTACTTGCCATTATCCTCACTACTGTTGGTGTAGGTAGCTTTTTAGATTTATTTACAACACAAACTGTCGTACTGTTATTAGTATTAGTAGGGTTTGGGTTAATCGGCTTGTTAGATGATAGCTTAAAGGTTGTTTTTAAACGTAATTTAGGACTAACATCACTTCAAAAGCTTATCGGTCAAATTGTTATTGCGGTCTTGGCTTATTTCTTACTACATGTAGGATCTTTTGATACAACACTTGCTATACCATTTACAGATTGGACGATCGAACTTGGTAATTTCTATGTAGCCTTTTTAATTTTCTGGTTAGTTGGCTTCTCGAATGCAGTGAATTTAACAGATGGATTAGATGGGCTTGTGGCGGGTACTGCATCCATTGCCTTTGCAGCATTTGGTGTTATTGCTCTATTCCAAGATCAAGCTGATATTGCCTTATTTGCATTTGCGGTGACAGGTGCATTATTAGGATTTTTACTTTTCAATGCGAATCCTGCAAAGGTATTTATGGGAGATACGGGCTCGTTAGCATTAGGTGGCGCTTTAGCCATGGTCTCTGTTTTAGTAAAAGCGGAATTCCTACTGTTATTAATTGGATTGGTGTTTGTTATTGAAACATTATCCGTTATTTTACAGGTAGGTAGCTTCAAACTTCGTAAAAAACGTATTTTTAAAATGAGTCCTATTCATCATCATTTTGAATTATCAGGTTGGTCAGAATGGAAGGTAGTACTTGTCTTTTGGTCAACTGCTTTAGCAGTAGCATTGATTGCAGTTTTATCGGAGGCGTTCTTATGAGAAACTTTACAGATTTACAACATAAAAAAGTCCTTGTTTTAGGCCTAGCTAAAAGTGGTGTGGCTGCAGCTGAAATTTTACATGAGCTTGGCGCATTTGTGACGGTCAATGATTCAAAACCATTTGACGAAAGCCCAGATGCGCAAGGTCTATTGCAAAAGGGAATTACGGTTATTTGTGGGCGACACCCAGAGGATTTACTCGATGAAGGCTTTGAATTAGTGGTGAAAAATCCAGGGATTCCTTATAGCAACAAAATAGTAGCAGATGCAATAAGCCGTGGAATCCCCGTTTGGACAGAAATTGAGCTAGCCTATTTAATTAGTGAAGCGTCATTTATCGGTATTACAGGGTCAAACGGTAAAACAACTACGACTACATTAATTTTCGACATGCTGAACAACGGAAGTTTAAAACCGTTAATTGCAGGGAATATAGGAACAGTTGCATGTGGTGTTGCAAGAGAAGCACAAAAGGATAATGTAATTGTTACAGAGTTATCTTCTTTCCAATTAATGGGAATTAAAACATTTAAGCCAAAAATTTCTATATTAACAAATCTTTATGATGCGCATCTTGATTATCATGGGACATTTGACAACTATGTAGAGGCAAAATTTGGTGTTACACGTAATCAAGATGAAAGCGATTATTTTATCTATAATGCTGATCAGCCGATTGTTGTTGGCTATGCAACAAAATCAAATGCTAAAAAGGTACCATTTAGTTCTAAGGGACGTACGAATGAAGGAATTAGTGCGGATGACACAACAATTTACTGGCAAGGTGAGCCGTATCTAGATCGAGCAAATATCGCTTTGCCTGGTAAGCATAACTTAGAAAATATTTTAGCAGCTGTCGCAGCTTGTATTTTAGTCGGCTGTGACAAAGCTAAAATGGAAGAAGTTTTAGCGAAATTTGGAGGAGTTCGTCACCGTACTCAGTTCGTGCGTGAATGGAACGGACGTAAGATTTACAATGACTCAAAAGCAACAAACTGCTTAGCTACAAAAAGTGCTTTAGATGCATTCCAAGCACCTGTTATTTTACTTGCAGGTGGCTTAGATCGAGGACATTCGTTTGAAGAATTACGTCCATGCATGGGCCATGTAAAGGGTGTTGTTGCCTTTGGAGAAACAGGACTACGCTTTGTAGAATTTGCGAAGTCATGTGGTGTACAACAAACTGTCATTGCCCAAAATGTTGAGGATGCAGTACATTATGCGGCGCCGATGTCAGCAGAAGGCGATGTTATTCTATTATCTCCAGCATGTGCAAGCTGGGATCAATATGACAGCTTTGAAATACGAGGCGATGTTTTTATTGATGCTGTAATGAAGCTGTAATGAGCCTGTAATTATTTTAGAATATACTTGACTTGGAAGGATGGCATTACTGAGAGGAAAAGAAAGCTATTTATTGCTCGTCACAACATTGATGCTTTCTATAATCGGCATTATTTTCGTCTATTCTGCAGGTACCTATTGGAGTGCCGTTCATTATAGTGGGAAAATGCCGTTTTATATGAAGCAAAGTCTATACTTTGCCGTAGCCATTGTAGTGTTTTTAATCACTATTCGATTAAATATTTTGAAAGAGCAGTCCTTTTGGAAAATGGCCTATATATTTTCGTTAATTTTACTAGTCCTTGTACTTATACCAGGAATTGGACTTGTACGAAATGGTTCTCAAAGTTGGATTGGTGTAGGTCCTTTAACAATTCAGCCAGCAGAGATAACGAAAATTACAGTCATTGTATACATGAGCCATATTTTAGCGCAGCATAAAACGGGTACTTCGATTATTAATTGGCGGCATGGATTGATCTTATTATTGCCAGTTGTACTTATTATGCTACAGCCTGATTTTGGTTCAGTTTTTATACTCGTTGTTTCTGTGTTTTTATTGTTTTTTGTGGCAGGGTATCCTTTAAAGCTTTATGCGATGTTTATGGTTGCGGGGATTGCTGGGTTAGCAGGCTTGATCGTCACAGCGCCATACCGACTAAAGCGGATTCAGGCATTTGTTGATCCGTGGGTCGATCCTTTAGGAAGTGGGTTCCAGGCTGTACAATCGTTAATGGCTATAGGTCCTGCTGGGATTTTCGGGCATGGTTTTGGACAAAGTAGGCAAAAGTTTTTATATTTACCTGAACCACAAAATGACTTTATTTACGCAATAATTCTTGAAGAGGTTGGCTTGTTTGGTGGACTTGTTATTTTAGCACTTTTCGTACTGGCGATTTATGCAGGCTATAAATTTGCAGTGCGGGCTAAAACAAGAACATCTTATTACGCGATCATTGGACTTGTAACAATGCTGGCCGTACAAGCATTTCTAAATATAGCAGTAGTAATTGGCTTAGTTCCTGTAACAGGGGTCACATTACCTTTTATCAGCTATGGAGGAACATCTTTAGTAACAATGTGGCTAATAATAGGTATTATTTATCAATTAGCGAAATAAATATAAAGGAGGAGTACTTTTTTGGAGAAAGTAATTGACATAGAAGATCGCATACCTACGCTAAAACAGCGACGAAAAAAGCGTACAAATCGGAAATTTATAGTGCTAATATTACTTTTCTTTATCGTGTTAGCAGTACTCCTTTATTTTCAATCTCCTTACAGTAAAATCAACAACATAACAGTCAACGGTGCTCGATTAGTAGAAGAACAATATTATTTGAAGGCAAGTACTCTTGCAACTGGGAAGTCAATGTGGGGATTTAAAGTAGAAGACGTAGAGAAATTATTACTAAAGGATAAATGGGTGAAAGAAGCACATGTTAAACGTAATTGGCTTCAAGGCGTGACAATAGAAATTAAAGAATGGAAAAAGGTTGCGTACTTAGCTGGTGACGGTACTTATTATCCATTGCTTGAAAATGGCAAGCGCTTTGAACAAGCTGGGGATGACATCCCGATTGATGCACCTGTATTTATCGGCATAACTGGCGAAAAGACAATTAAGAAGCTTGTAAAGCAATTAGCACAACTAAATCCAGAAGTATTAGCATTAATTTCTCAAGTCAATACAAACAGTAATGAAACAAATCCTAATGCAATCAGGCTCTACATGAACGATGGCTACGAAGTTCGTGCTGTTATTCAAACTTTAGCAGAAAAGCTAAATCATTACCCCTCACTTGTAGCACAAATTCCGAATTTGGAAAAGGGGGTTATCGATTTAGAGGTCGGCTCGTATTATCGCCCTTTCAATAATGAGTACAACCAAGCAAATCTTGATATGGATAAAGATGCGGCCAACCAGGAAGTGAAAAAAGATGAACAACAAGAAAAAGAATAGCAAAGAAAATTTCTTTTCAAGAAAACAATTTCAATTGCTTATTGTTTGTATAACTATGGGGTTTATCATTGGCTATTCCTACAACCAGGCAAAAGATAATCGAGATGCAGGTTCTTCGACTAATACAAAGCTTTTCGAGCAAGAGGATTCATATCGTGAGGAGTTAATTGCACAGCAAGAGCGCAATAAAGAATTGACAGAAGAGGCGAATGCTTTACAAGAAAAAATTCGCAAGTATGAAAAGTCATTTGCCGCTAGCAAAAAGGATTATACAAAGCTTGTTGAAGAAGCGGAGGATTTACGCTTGTTATTAGGCGATTTAAATTCAGAAGGAAAAGGGATACGTATAACTCTGCAAGATGGTGATTACGATCCGAAATCTGCTAATCCTAATGATTATATCGTGCATGAAAGCCATATTTTTAAATTGCTCAATGAGCTTAAAATTTCCGGTGCTCAAGCAATTGCTATTAATGGTCAACGTGTATTGGCAAATTCTTATATACGCTGTAATGGACCAGTCATTACTATTGATGGCAAGCAGCATCCAGCTCCATTCGTCATCGAGGCTGTCGGAGATTCAGCAACATTAATAGCTTCCTTAAACTTAAATGGTGGCGTTGTAGATCAATTATTAAATGACAATATTGTTGTATCATTAGAAGCAGATCAAAAGTTTACAATGCCAAAAGCAAAAGTAGAAAGTTAAACGATTTCTAGTCAACATTTACAAATTTAGCATGTATTTTGCATAATTCAAGATCTAAGGCGTAAATCTATGAGGGGTTACGATACGTCTAGGAGGGGCTATTTTGAAAAAAAATATGTATACCCGAATAACGATCGTGCTATTTATTATCGGTTTGATGATAGCGGTACAATACAATACCATAAAGCAACCAGCTGAGCGAGATACACGAGACATTTGGGCCATAAGAGAGGAATTAGCAGAAGAAAAGCAAAGGCATTCCACATTATTAGCAGAAATTCGCTCACTTAATGAAGTAGTGGGTCGCTATGAGCAATCTGAGAAAGCAAATTTACAATCAGCATTATATGAAACGCTGCATCATTTAAAGCTACAGGCAGGGCTAACGGAAGTCACAGGGCCAGGAGTTATACTTCGTGTTGAACCAGCACCCGAATTAGTAGAAATGGGGTATGAAATCAAAGAAATTTCACCTGATTTACTAACCCAATTACTAAATGCTTTGTTTAAAAACAATGCGGCGAGTGTCTCGATAGATGGAAATCGCGTTGTCCAGACGACAGCCATTCGAGATATAAATGGAAAGACTACAGTGAACAGTGTACCACTGTCCTCACCACCCTTTGAAATTTATGTTGGGACAAGTTCTTTTAAGGAAGCTCAAAAAATGTACAATTCGTTACAAGCCTCAACATTTATCGATTCCTTTTATTTGGATAACTTTAATTTAATAATTGAGGAACCAACTGAGCATCTCACAATCCCAGCATTTGATAAGCCATTGACAAATGATTATTTAACAGAGGTGGAAAAAGGAGAATAATATATGTGGCTACCATTTTTAGGTTTGATATTTGGACTTGCCCTTGGCTTGTTAACAAATATACAAATACCCTCTATATATGAAAATTATCTGTCAATAGCTGTTTTAGCAGCCTTAGATACATTATTTGGCGGTATTCGTGCTCAATTACAGCAAGTATATGACGATAAAGTATTTGTATCAGGATTCTTTTTCAATATAATTCTGGCAGCGGGATTAGCCTTTTTAGGTGTGTATTTAGGGATAGATTTATATTTAGCTGCCATTTTCGCTTTCGGAGTACGTTTATTCCAGAATATAGCAATAATTAGGCGTATTTTACTAACTCGATTAGATGAGAAACGTCACAAAAGGAACAAAAATTCCATAGAATGAGAGAAATATTGAGCAAAATACTCGATTTGCTTAGACATTATGCCGAATTTACAATAGAATGAGAATAAGAGCATTTTTTCAAGGAGGTGCAGTGAATTGAATCAGCAAGATTTATATATTTCTCTTGATATAGGATCATCCTCTATCAAGGTATTAATAGGTGAAATGAGCGACGGTCAATTACATGTAATTGGAGTCGGAAATGTAAAATCGAATGGAGTTCGAAAAGGTGCAATTGTTGATATTGATGCAACAGTTCAATCGATTCGAAAAGCAATAGATCAAGCTGAACGAATGACAGGATATCAAATAAATGAAGTCGTTTTAGGGGTTCCAGCTAACCAGACGATGTTACAGCTAGTTAAAGGTGTTGTCGCTGTAAATAGTGAAAATAGAGAAATTACAGATGATGATTTAGATAGAGTGGTAGAATCTGCACAAGTCATGTCAATACCTCCTGAACGTGAATTAGTGAATATTATTCCTAGACAATTTATTGTGGATAATTTAGATGAGATTAAAGATCCACGAGGTATGATTGGTATTCGTTTAGAAATGGATGCCACAATGATCACAACTTCCAAAACACTTTTACACAATGTTCTACGCTGTGTAGAACGTGCAGGTCTAAGTATTCGAGAAATATATTTGCAACCATTAGCAGCAGGTTTTTTTGCATTAACGGAGGATGAAAAAAACCAAGGTACCGCTTTCGTTGATTTAGGAGGCGGTTCAACTACTATCACAGTATTCGAAGAGGGACTGTTAACACATACGGGTGTCATTCCTATTGGTGGCGATCATATCACGAAAGATATTTCAATCGTCTTAAAAACACCAACAGAACAGGCAGAACAAATTAAACATCAATTTGGACATGCCTATTATGAGGACGCATCAGATGATGAACTTTTCGAAGTACCAGTTGTAGGGACAGATTCAACAGATCAGTACAGCCAGCGCTTTATATCAGAAATTATTGGCGCTCGTTTGGAAGAATTATTTGAATTAGTCATCGACGAGTTAGCCCGTCTAGGTGTTAGGGATTTACCAGGCGGTGTTGTTTTGACAGGTGGCGTTGCAAAGCTTGATGGTATTGCTCAACTGGCACGCCAGATTCTACAAACGCGTGTTAGAATATTTACACCTGACTATATTGGCGTTAGAGAGCCTTCATTTACGACGGCAGTTGGACTTATTCGTTACGCCTATTTAGAAGATGATTTTTATGGAAAAAGTATTAATACGCAGCCTATTGAATATGCAGTTGTAGGATCTCCTGCAGCCACACCTAAAAAGCAAGAATATGCTGCACCTTCAGAATCAAAAGGAAGCGTAATCGGAAGAGCAAAAAAATTATTTGATAAGTTTTTTGATTAACTTCTTTCAGCAGAAGTCTCCCACCTCTATAGGTGGTGAGAGATGAATGCGGATTTAGGCTACTTTTCAGCAGATGTCCAAACACCTGCTGAAAGAAGTTAATGCCTCCGGCGGATGTCACGGAATCGGAAAGGAGTTCTTTGTGCCAGCACAAAGCCGATTCCGGACGCAATTATACCGAGGCATAATTGATCTTGAATGCGTAATGAATGATACAGAGTCGAGTTACCGTGGGAGGAAAAAGAAATGTTAGAATTTGATACAAGTGTTGATCAACTTGCAGTAATAAAAGTCATTGGTGTTGGTGGCGGCGGTAACAACGCTGTCAATCGAATGATAGAACATGGTGTACAAGGTGTTGACTTTATCGCAGTAAACACAGATGCACAGGCGTTAAATTTATCGAAAGCAGAAATAAAGCTACAAATTGGTACAAAACTTACACGTGGATTAGGTGCAGGTGCAAATCCTGAAGTTGGGAAAAAAGCTGCAGAAGAGAGCCGCGAACAATTAGAAGAAGTTCTACGTGGTGCAGATATGGTATTCGTTACAGCTGGAATGGGCGGAGGAACTGGTACTGGTGCCGCGCCAGTTATCGCGCAAATTGCTCGCGATTTAGGAGCTCTTACAGTCGGTGTTGTAACGCGTCCATTTACGTTTGAGGGTCGCAAACGACAAACACAAGCTATCGGTGGTATTGGTGGCATGAAGGAGTCTGTTGATACTTTAATCGTCATTCCAAACGACAAGCTATTACAAATTGTTGATAAATCTACGCCAATGCTTGAGGCATTCCGTGAAGCAGATAATGTTTTACGACAAGGTGTACAAGGTATTTCAGATTTAATTGCAACACCAGGTCTTATAAACTTAGACTTTGCAGACGTAAAAACAATTATGTCTAACAAAGGTTCAGCGTTAATGGGTATTGGTATTGCTACAGGTGAAAACCGTGCTGCTGAAGCAGCTAAGAAAGCTATTTCAAGTCCTTTACTTGAATCATCAATTGATGGCGCTAAAGGTGTCCTTATGAATATTACTGGTGGCTCAAATCTTAGCTTATTTGAAGTACAAGAGGCTGCAGATATCGTAGCTTCAGCATCAGATGAAGAAGTAAATATGATTTTCGGTTCTGTTATTAACGAAAATCTAAAAGATGAAATTATTGTGACAGTAATTGCGACTGGTTTCTCAGAGGAAGCTATACAGCAACAGCGTAATACTTCACGACCGACGTTAAATACAAATAGACAAGCTACACAGCAACAGCAAGCTCCGATTCGTGAGCAACGTCAAGATGTGCACGTACAGCAAGAGCAACCACGTCAAAATCAACAAAATTATGCGCAGGATGACATGCTTGAGGTACCAGCATTTTTACGTAACCGTAAAAATCGCGGATAAATCAGCATCCGAACTTCTAAAAAGCTCGTATTTTACATTATGTGAAATACGAGCTTTTTATGTTGTTAAATACTATTAAACTATTAAACTATTATGTCAATGAAATGAAGCTGTCATATTAAATAAAGTATGGCTCTTCTGCAAAACGGGGGGATTTCCGTTCCGACTGAGCGCTTTCCTGTGGCATCGGGGCAACAGGTGTTTTAATGTGCGATAGCGTAGTGTTAACGTAGCGACAGCAACAGGATGTTGGTCACGAAGGCGTTATCACAGGACGTGATGGTTTTAGCCTTCGTTCCTCTATCCGATTCGCTCAGTCTCCACTCCGCACTTAGCATATATCTTTTTGCATTTCACTCTAATTTAAAGTGATAAGTGATAAAAAGCTTCAACAAATCATTTAAAGAGCTGCAACAATCATAAAAATATCCTTGGTTATTTTCAGAGTCTAAAAAATTAATTATGTTCGAATGTGTAAGGAAAAGATGTATTTTGTCAAAACATTTTATTGAATTGATGCGATTGTTTGACAATATTTGTGGGTGTAACATGCTAACTTTGTAAGTAGGAGGCGGCTGTTATGTATGGAGAATGGCTGGTGCTCATTAATACACTTTTTAATCTAGCGATACTCAAGTTTACGGCAAAAGTAACAGGGGTTTTTGTAAAGAACACGAGATTATTAATGAGTTCTATTTGTAGTAGTTTTGTAGCTGTAATAGGTGGTCAAATGCTGTTGACGACGGTACTGAGCTTTATCTTACTAATCGGGATAGCTTTTCGCTTCAAGATTCGAAGCTTTCAAAAACAAGGACCGATCGTTTTAACAGCAACAATCATTATTGGTGGATTATTAACAGCATTACAACCGTATTTAAAGAATCTTTCTGCTGTCCATTTTATAATTATTTGCCTACTATTAGCTGTTGGTAATCTTGTTGCTTTCTATAAGCAATGGGGGTTTGTAAAGCTTGAGCGGTTAAGTGGTCAGTTTGTGTTTGCTACGACGTTAAAAATCTTTGATGTAAAGATACCACTCTCTGCATTTTTAGATACGGGGAATCAAGCGATTGAGCCACTATCTGGAAAACCTGTTCACTTTGTCTCTTATGCAGCATTACGCTCACATTTACCTGCAGCATTTTGCAAATCATTGTTAGAATGGCAAGAAACGGATCCGTATAATGTATCCATGTTTTCAGAAGATTATCAGCGTTATATTCGATTTATTCATGTCAATACAGTGCAACAGCAATCGGTTGTACTAGGTTTCCGTTTTGATGAGTGGCATATAAAGGGGAAGCACTCACAAGTGAAAACGAATGAATATATCGTTTTAACAAAAAAGGCTAAAAATTTTCCACATAGCACAGCAGCAATTTTACATTTTTCAGCGCTTTCAAATAACTCATAGAGGGGGAGAACTATTGCTTCTTAGGCTACTTGCTAGCTTGAAAAAATTTTGGAGTAAGTTTCGGAGTCGTGAAACGTACTATATAGGGGGAAATGATTCATTGCCAGTGCCATTAAGTCGAGAAGAAGAAGTTACAGTCATTGCATCCTTTATGAATGGTGATTTACGAGCCAGAGATACACTAATTGAACGTAATTTACGTCTTGTTGTTTATATTGCTAGACGTTTTGATAATACGGGAACGCCGATTGAGGATTTAATAAGTATTGGCTCTATCGGTTTAATTAAGGCGATTGAAACGTTCAATACTGATAAAAACATTAAACTTGCCACATACGCATCACGTTGTATTGAAAATGAGATTTTGATGCATTTACGTAAAACAAGTCGCATGAAGGGTGAAGTCTCATTAGATGAACCATTAAACTCCGATGCTGATGGAAACGAGTTGTTATTGTCTGATATTTTAGGAACTGAAGAGCATATTATTTTAGACAATGTAGAGAAGAAAATTGAGCGTCAACACATGTTTCATGCCATTAATTTACTAGGTGCGCGTGAACGATATATTATGGAATGTCGTTTTGGTCTCAATGGAAAAATTGAAATGACTCAAAAAGAAGTTGCTGATCATTTAGGTATTTCGCAATCATATATTTCCCGATTAGAGAAGAAAATTATTCAAGATTTACGTGAAAATCTGAATCAGCCAATATCTTAGAGAGGGAAATTTATCCTACCTAAAATTGGTCGTAGCTTTTGTGCATATTCTCGTTTCTCTCGGACAAACTGATGTAACGGTTTAGTCAGAGAATAACATCCGGAGGAATCGAATATGCGAACTAAAGTAGATCTTTGCGGCTTAGATACATCGACTTTGCCAATTTTAAAGCACGAGGAAATGAAGGAGCTATTCATTCGTTTACAAGCTGGAGAAACTGAGATTAGGGAAGAGCTTGTAATGTGCAATTTAAGGTTAGTGCTTAGTATTGTCGGTAGATTTGCCTACAGGGGTGAGCAGGCAGATGATTTATTTCAGGTAGGCTGTATTGGCCTCATGAAAGCCATTGATCATTTTGATTTGAAGCATAATGTACGATTTTCAACATACGCTGTACCGATGATCATTGGTGAAATTCGTCGCCATCTGCGTGATCATCATGCATTACGCGTTTCTCGTTCTCTAAGAGATATTGCGTATAAGGCGATGCAGGCAAAAGAGCAATGGATAACCGATAATTTACGAGAACCAACGATTGAAGAAATCGCTGAAATGATTGACATGAAAAAGGAAGATGTTTTATTTGCTTTAGATGCCATTCAAGATCCAGTTTCCTTACAGGAACCCATTTATTCAGACGGTGGAGACGCTGTTTATATGATGGACCAATTACGTGATGATGATGTATCTGAAGATCAATGGGTTGCCTACGTGTCGGTAAAGGAAAGTTTGCAAAAGTTAGATGATCGTCAACAAATGATTGTTGCAAAGCGTTTTTATTACGGTGAGACACAAACAGAAATTGCAAAAGAATTAGGGATTTCTCAAGCGCAAATTTCTCGTCTAGAAAAAAATGCAATTGAAACAATGCAGAAAGATTATAAGTAAAAAAACAATGCGCACCCGAATTCTCGGTGCGCATTTTAATTTATATCAATTTTTATTGCCCTTAGAAGGTGGATGTCGATAAAATTCAGAAGTTGGGTGATAAAACGTGAAAGTTTATCGATAAAAATTAAAAGTTGGGCGATAATTTCTGAAAGTGTTTCGATAAAACTAAAAAGTTGGATGTTGTTTTGTTAAAAGGTATGTCATGTGAATTGATTGATTGGAGTGAAGACTGGACGCCCCCAGGATAGCGCCCAGTCGGAACGGAAATCAACCACACGTTTTGAGAGATTCCTTAACATTTTCATTTAAACAACAATAAACACATAAATATATAGAGAAAACATAGTTTGTTGAGATAAAACGATGTTGAGAGTAATTGATTTAGGGAGGGATAAAATGCGTTTCTCAATGTTACAGCAAAAAGAAGTTATTGAAGCAGGCAATGGACGCTTTTTAGGATTTGTGGTAGATGCAGAGGTATCCAAAGAAACAGGCTATGTAACGGCTTTTATGATTGCAGAGCCCCGTAAATATCTTGGCCTTTTCCGCGGGGAAGAATCTGTTAGGAAAGTGTATATGAAAGATGTACTTGTAGTTGGAAAGGATGTCATTTTAGTAAAAGCTATATCCTAAAGAGCAAAATTTCTATGCATATTAAAAAATTTAAGCAATTTTAAAGCGTTGGAAGGGTAAAATGTACTTTCACATAGGTCAGGCTATTCATTGATAATTCAAGCATTGCTTGTTACAATAAAAGAAACTATTGTTGTAAAGTTGGGAAAAACAGTGACGGAAATTTTAACAAATTTGAAGAAAATTAATAATCTTATACAAGCAGCAAAAAAACGTGCAAATCGTGAAGCAGAGAATGTCCAAATTATTGCAGTGACAAAAGAAGTTTCTGTAGAAAGAACACAAGAAGCAATTGATGCAGGGCTTATTCATTTAGGAGAGAACCGTCCTGAAGGCTTAAATCGTAAAATTGAGGCGATTCAAGCTGATGTACATTGGCATTATATCGGATCTTTACAGACACGTAAGGTCAAACAAGTTATTAACAGTATTGATTATTTACATGCATTAGATCGTTTGAGTTTAGCACAAGAAATTGAAAAAAGAGCAGACAAACCTGTCAAATGTTTTGTACAAGTTAATGTATCAGGCGAAGAATCAAAACATGGTTTATCGATTGAAGAGGTCCTGCCTTTTATTGAATCATTGAAGAGTTTTACAAAAATTCAAGTTATTGGTTTAATGACAATGGCACCAAATACAGATGAGGACACAATTATTCGCTCTGTTTTTAAGCAATTAAAACAATGTCAACAGCAAATAGCCGAGCAAGGATTCGCACACGCACCTTGTACCGAGTTATCAATGGGCATGTCTAATGACTTTGAAATGGCGGTAGAAGAAGGGGCTACATTTGTTCGAGTTGGAACGGCTCTTGTTGGAAATGAAAGAGGGGAACAGGATGAGCATGAAAAATAAAATAAAAAACTTCTTTTATCTAGAGGAAGAACTAGAAGAAGAAATCACGCAAGCTCCTATTCAACAGCAACAACCCGTACAACAACAGCAACAGATTCAATCAGTGAAGCCTAAAAAAGTTATGAAGGAGCGAAAGGCACCGGTTCAGGAAATTTTTCCACAGAGTACAACACCTACAAACAACATTGTAAGTTTGCAGGCAGCAATGAATTCAAAAGGTGCAAAAGTTATATTAGTTGAACCTAGAGTTTATGCCGAAGCTCAGGACATTGCTGAACACTTAAAAAATAAGCGTGCAACGATCGTCAATTTACAACGTATTGAACGAGAGCAAGGTGTACGGATTATTGATTTTTTAAGTGGCACAGTTTATGCACTTGGCGGTGATATTCAAAGAATCGGTAAAGACATTTTCTTATGCACACCTGATAATGTAGAAGTGTCTGGCGAAATTTCGAATTTTATTTTAGACGATAATTAATAGCGAGGATTGTAGTTTATATGACTTTTTTATTAATCTTGAAGTACGTGTCAATAGCATTTTATGTCTATTCACTAATGTTAGTCGCATATGTTTTAATGTCTTGGGTGCCAGCTATTCAAAACTCTTCAATTGGACGTTTATTAGCAAAAGTATGCGAACCTTATCTTGCCATCTTTAGAAAATTCATTCCGCCAATTGGCATGATTGATATTTCACCTATCGTAGCAATATTTCTCCTTAATTATATTCAAAAAGGGCTTTTTATTGTTATTTTAAAAATATACGAGATGTTTGCATAAAAAAAATCCTCACGAACGGTGGGGATTTTTTATTTATGGGAAATACTATAAGCATGAGTAGAGATTAGTGTTGTGGCATTACTAAAGCAAGATTCAACTGAAATTAAGGATCAATATTAAAAAGTATTGTTGGTATGAAAGCATTCCCTTTGAGTGAAGTGTGCAGTTAAGTGCATATTTTGGCGTATCACCAGAAGTTGGGGTGACATTTGTTATTGGAGCGGAGGCTGCAGCTGCGCCTACTTTTAAATATAAAACTAAGCGTGTTGATTAGGAAAATATAGGTTTATTATTGACTGATAAAAGGATTTTTTTGTTGATACTTTGCTAATGTATGCTCATTTTAACTGATTGTAGCGTAGGGCTACCCGACTTCCGCGGGAAAGCGAGACAGACGAGCCCCTGAGGCCAACACGATATTGGTCATGAAGGCTTTGTCACAGGACGTGACGCACTTAGCCTTCGTTCCTTTAGCGGAGGAAGCGGGCCCGCAGGAAAGCGAGTAGCACGTAGCGGAAATCAGAGCCTTAGGATGGATTAAAATGGTTAAACAATACATCTGATATGAATCCTTAAAATACCAATGAAATTGTACAAGTAAAAGAGAGATAATAGAGGTGAAGTTATATGGAGCATTTAATACAGCATTTTAGGAAAGATGAACAACCTTTTATAGAACAGGTTGTAGGCTGGCAGCATGAGGTAGAGGATCGATATGCTCCAAAGCTTACTGATTTTCTAGATCCTCGACAGCGCTTTATTGTTGCATCGATAATTGGACAGTATGACACTTTAAAAATAGCTAGTGCTGGGCTCTTTGAGGATGCAGAAAGACAACGCATGCTTATTTATCCTACTTATTTCGAGCCTCTGGAGGAAGACTTTCAGCTTACAGTATTTACAATTCAATATCCAGTGAAATTTGTCCAACTACGACATCCAGATGTTCTTGGAGCTTTATTATCTTTAGGATTGGATCGTGGCAAATTCGGTGATATTCGTGTCAATGACCATCTAGTACAATTTGTAGTAGCGAATGAGATAGCGGAATATGTACGCTTACATTTAACTGGCATCGGCAAAGTAAATGTACATGTAGAATCGATTAAAGAGACGGAGCCATTGCTTCAAAATGAGGAAGAGTGGCTAGAGGAGTCTCATACTGTTTCTTCAATGCGTTTAGATGTTATTATCTCCACTATTTTAAAAATTTCTCGTCAGAAGGCACAAGCATTAATTACAGGTAAAAAGGTACGAATCAATTGGACTGAACGGGATACAGTTGCTTTTGAATTACAAGAAGGAGATATTTTATCTGTACGCGGTAGCGGTCGAATAAAAATTATGATGACTGAAGGCCGTACAAAAAAAGATAAAATTCGTTTGCAAATCGGTCGATTAACTCAAAAAAGCTGAAAATCAAGTAAATTTCATTAATTTTTACTGCTAAGTTGTTAGAACAATTGTATAATAGAAAGTACGAATGTACATGTAAAGGAGAGAAGGATCGTATGCCATTATCACCTATTGATATACATAATAAGGAGTTTACTAAATCTTTCAGAGGTTATGCTGAAGATGAAGTAAATGAATTTTTAGATCAGATTATTAAAGACTATGAAATTTTGTTACGTGAAAAAAAGGAAGTAGACAGACAATTAGAAATCTCTTTAGAACAAGCAAGACATTTTAACTCATTAGAGGAAACGTTACAAAAATCAATTGTTGTTGCACAAGAGGCAGCTGACGAAGTACGAAGAAATTCTCAAAAAGAGGCTAAACTCATTGTAAAGGAAGCAGAAAAAAATGCTGATCGTATTATCAATGAGGCTTTAACAAAGGCTCGAAAAGTGACAATTGAAATTGATGAGCTGAAAAAGCAATCAAAGGTCTTCCGTAATCGTTTTAAAATGCTTGTAGAGGCACAGCTGGATTTACTAAATGCAGACGATTGGGACCATTTGCTACAATATGATATTGACCTTACTGAAATTCAAACATCTGTTGAAGAAGCACAGGAAGCCGATCAAGTTTAATCGCTAATATGTAGCCATTTGAACGCAATAAGTGAAGCTTGACGTGATTGTTTGATTTTCATATACTATGGTAATAGTAATTATTTTGAACACATATGCAAACAGGCAGAGACGAAGACAGTATTTGTTAGGCGTAGTTAAGCGATTTGGGGATAGTGAGAGCCCAAACAAGCAAATAACAATGAACATCACTTCGGAGCTAAATAACTGAATGAAGTAAGTTATTTCGTGACGCACAACGTTAACGTGCTTTAAGTGGTAGTACAATTTTGTGCTACAATTAGGGTGGTACCGCGAGTATAAGCTTCTCGTCCCTTTGAGGGATTGAGAGGCTTTTTTATGTTTAAATGGCGGTTGGCTTCATTTCTATTAGTGTGAAATGGCAAAATCCTGTGTTTGAACTTATACTTCCATTGTTAAAACGTGTTGATTTTGCCGATAATTAGAACTTGAGGATGGTATTTCACAAAACGTATGTCATGTAAATAAGTTGATTGGAGTGGAGGCTGGGCGACTCCTTGGGGATTAGCGGCTCATCTGACGCCCCCAGGAAAGCGCCCAGCCGGAACGGAAATCAACCTACACGTTATAATAATAAGCCTAATAACTGTCGTAATTGTATGAGCGCCTAAGCATTTGTTTTTTGTTTGTAAAATAAAGGAGGAATTGAAAAAATGGTTGAGTACAAAGATACTTTATTAATGCCAAAAACAGATTTCCCAATGCGTGGAAACTTACCGGCAAATGAACCGAAGATGCAAGAAAAATGGAATGAAATGGACATTAATAAATTACAAATGGAGCGTACAGAAGGACGCCCTGAGTATGTGTTACACGATGGACCTCCATATGCAAATGGTGATATCCATATCGGTCATGCTTTAAATAAAGTGCTGAAAGATATGATTACGCGTCATCGATCTATGACTGGCTACCATGTAAACTATATTCCAGGCTGGGATACACATGGTTTACCAATTGAGCAAGCACTTACGAACAAAGGTGTAAAGCGCAAAGAAATGTCTGTTGCTGAATTCCGTAAATTATGTGAAGAGTATGCTTACGAGCAAATCGACAACCAACGTACACAATTTCGCCGTTTAGGTGTTCGTGGTGATTGGGAAAATCCATATATTACATTAAAGCCTGAATTTGAAGCACGTCAAATTGAAGTATTCGGAAAGATGGCTGAAAAAGGCTATATTTATAAAGGTTTAAAACCAGTTTACTGGTCTCCATCATCTGAATCTGCACTTGCAGAAGCAGAGATTGAATATAAAGACGTTAAATCGGCTTCTATTTATGTAAGCTTTGCGATTAAAGATGCTAAAGATGTTGTCCCAGCAGATGCTAAAATTATCATTTGGACAACAACACCTTGGACAATTCCAGCAAACTTAGGTATTTCTGTAAACCCTGAATTTATCTATGTGGTTGTTGCAGTTGCCGATAAAAAATTCATCGTTGCGAAAGAATTATTAGAAACGGTTGCTAACGAACTTGAATGGGAATCGTATGAAGTTGTTCAAGAAGTTAAAGGTGAAGCATTAGATCGAATTGTTGCACAGCATCCATTCTATGACCGTGAATCTCTTGTGATGGTTGG
Source organism: Lysinibacillus sp. NPDC092081 (assembly GCF_044755845.1). Taxonomy (NCBI): domain Bacteria; kingdom Bacillati; phylum Bacillota; class Bacilli; order Caryophanales; family Bacillaceae; genus Lysinibacillus; species Lysinibacillus sp. NPDC092081. The sequence goes on along the minus strand of NZ_JBIVRU010000001.1, from coordinate 853,349 downwards.
AGAGCACGTAACTGCTGAAGCGGGTACTGGCTGTGTTCATACAGCACCAGGACACGGGGAAGATGACTATCATATTAGTAAGCAATATGGTCTACCAATTCTTAGCCCTGTTGATAATAGCGGTTGCTATACAGATGAAGCACCTGGTTTTGAAGGTGTATTCTACAATGATGCAAACAAGTTAATCACAGAAAAATTAAAAGAAGTAGGCGCATTAGAAAAGCTTAACTTCTTTACACACTCTTATCCACATGACTGGCGTACGAAAAAACCAGTTATTTATCGTGCAACACCACAATGGTTTGCGTCAATAGATGCATTCCGTGATGAGTTACTAGACGCAGTAAAATCAACGGCATTTACACCTGCTTGGGGTGAAACTCGTCTTTATAATATGATTCGTGACCGTGGAGACTGGGTAATTTCACGTCAGCGCGCATGGGGTGTTCCAATTCCAATTTTCTATGCTGGAAATGGTGAGCCAATTATTACACCAGAGACAATTGCTCATATCTCAGCATTATTCCGTGAGCATGGATCAAATATTTGGTTCCAAAAAACAGCAAAAGAATTATTACCTGAAGGCTTCACACATACAGGCAGTCCGAACGGTGAGTTTACCAAAGAAAACGATATTATGGACGTTTGGTTTGACTCAGGTTCTTCTCACCAAGGTGTGCTAGTAGAACGTGGTATGAAATATCCAGCTGATTTATATTTAGAGGGCTCTGACCAACACCGTGGATGGTTCAACTCATCATTAATTACTTCTGTAGCTATTAATGGCTATGCACCATATAAGGGACTATTAACACATGGTTTCGTGCTAGATGGTGAAGGTCGTAAGATGAGTAAATCTTTAGGGAATGTCATTATCCCGAAAAAGGTTATGGATCAATACGGAGCAGATATTCTTCGTTTATGGGTTGCTTCTGTAGATTATATAGCCGACGTTCGTATCTCAATGGATATGTTGAAGCAAGTATCTGAGGTTTATCGAAAAATCCGTAACACATTCCGTTTCTTACACGGAAATGTAGCTGATTTCGATGCAACGAAAGATCGAGTAGCATATGAGGATCTTCGTGAAATGGATCAGTACGTTTATATGCGCCTACAAGATGTTTTAAAAACTGTAAGTGCTGCATATGATCGCTATGATTTCGCAGCTGTTTATCATGCAGTGAATAACTTTGTTGCAGTAGAATTATCTTCATTCTATTTAGATATTGCAAAAGATGTTGTGTACATCGAAGGCCACGACAACAAAGATCGCCGTGCGATGCAAACAGTTATTTATGACACATTAATGACATTAGTAAAAGTGATGTCACCTATTATTCCTCATACAAGTGACGAGATGTGGTCTTACTTACATGCTCAAGGTGTTGTAGAAGAGGTATCTGTACAATTAGTAGACTTCCCAGAGGTAGATGAACATGAAAACTTCGAAAGTCTACGTGCAAAATGGGTGAAAATTATTGATGTTCGTGACGATATTTTAAAAGCATTAGAGGAAGCTCGAAATGCAAAAACAATTGGTAAATCACTTGAAGCGAAAGTGACAGTTTATGCGAAAGAAGATGTGGCGGCATTATTAAATGATGCAAGCATTAATTTTGCACAGCTTTCAATCGTTTCTGCCTTTGAAGTAGCATCAATTGAAGCTGCACCTGCAGATGCTTTAGCTCTAGAACATGCATCGATTGTTGTAGAAAAGGCAACAGGTGAAAAATGTGAGCGTTGCTGGTCTATTTCTGAAACAGTCGGCTCAAATGAAGCACAACCAACAGTGTGTGCGCGTTGTGCAGAAGTTGTAGAAAAGTATTACGCTTAAAAACAAACAGTAAATAAGAATCTGCATTCTATGTAATTAATAACGCAAGTCTCCTGATGATGGGGGCTTGCGTTTTTTACTTTGTCATTGAGGTCTAGCAGATTCTTTTTGTAATGGAGTGACTTGAATGCTTCATTTACGTGTTCTGAACTATTTAAATAATATTTCTTGCGTATTACGGTAGTCTGTTGGGGATATGTCGACATATTTCTTAAAGGTAAGGCTGAAATAATTAGGTGTGTTAAAGCCACAGATGAAGGAGATTTTTTCGATGGTGTAATCGTATTTTCGCAAATACGGCAGTGACTTGATGATACGTGTAAAAGCTACATAATCCACAAAATTGCGACCAGTCTCTTTTTTAAATAATCTGCTAAAATGAGTAGCACTAAAGTTGATATATTTGGCAACATCACTGATCGTCAGTTGTTCATCATAATGCTCCTCGATATATTGGATAGCCTTTTGGAGCTGTTTTTGCTTTGTTAAATCTTCATAAAATCGTATATGAATACTATGAACGGGCGGTTTCCTCCGTGCCTTTCGAGCTTGGCTATAGGATTCCTTGACTTGCATGGCGTCCTGAAAAACTCCACCAATCCCCATAAAAAGGTGGATGCCATAATCTTTTTTTAACACTTCAATAACCTCAAGTAAACAAGCTCCCCCCTCAGACCAATGCTTAAATGATGTGTAATCATTAGGAATGCGCATAAGCAACAGTAAATAACGTTCAAAATGTAAGAAGGATAGAGGTGCTTTATTAGCAAAGTTTTGGTGAAATACATTTGTTATAACACTGCTTGCATCATGAGGGATAGGTCCACCTTCATTTACATCTATATAGCCCTGGATTAAAAAGACGATATTTGGGATGCAATGCCTCGATAAGAAAGAGGATGACTGGATTATTTCCTGCTCACTTTCAACCTCTCCTCGTATAAGCCGTTTTAAAAAAGCTTCTCGGAAGGGTGAAGTATGGTCTTGCGTGATTTGCTGCGATAACTCAAGCATTGTAAGAGTACTTGCCTGTTTTTCTTTGTAGGATGTATAAAGCTTTTTAACAATTCTTAGAAATTTTGCTTTCTGTAATGGCTTTATAAGAAGTGCGGACAAATTTAGTTCAATTGCTATACCAGTTGAGTAGGTAAGGTGTTCTGCAACAATAGGGATAATTATACTATTAGGATAATTTCTTTTTAACCGATTTATCTTTACCCAGTCAAATAAATGGTTGATTTCATAGACAATGATGGCGGAAGTCTCTGTTTTGGGTTCTTCACAGTTAATAAAGGTATTAGGTAAAAATTCTTCTAACCAGTAGTCCATTTGTTGTTTTTCATTTGAATTTTCAATGTACCAAACAATATTTAATATGCTAACATCTCCTTTCTATTTAAAATGGAAAATGATAAAAATATTTTAACTTAAAATAGCATTTTTTTGTACTAATACAGCAATATTTTGTAACTATTTTATAGATTGAATAGAATAGAATAATTGTAGTGGATAATAATTTGAAATTTCAGATAATTATTCATTGATACAGAAAGGGGGAGCTGAAATATGGCGGAAGTAAGGAGTCATGATTATGAATACGTGGAAGCTGGAACTGTAGATGTGAAGAATCTTCCACCGCTAGATGCAACTACTAACAAAATTATGAAAGATGAGTTTACTACAGGTTTTAGCTTAACGGTATTTTATTTCATTTTAATTTTTAGTATTCCAGTTATGAACTGGTTTGCTCCAGAGCTTGCTTTCAAGAAAATTTTTGGTGGTATGACTGTTACATGGTTTGTGACAACCGTCGTTATGATGGTAATGGCCTTTATCATTGCGTATGTGCATACAGCATTGTACGAAAGACGCCTAAAGAAATACGAAATACTAATTAAGTAGTTTTAGCTAAGGGGGTATGTTGAATGATGAAAGCTCTATTAGAACCGAAGATGTTAATGACTATTGCTTTAATGGGGACAATTGTATACATTACGTATTTAACGAAAAGAAATGCAACGGCATCCGATTTCTTTGTTGGGGGACGAAGTTTTGGATGGTTTACAAATGGCTCTGCTATTGGAGGAGACTATTTAAGTGCAGCTACATTTCTTGGGATAGCTGGTTTAACTTTTCAATTAGGTTACGACGGTGCTTATTATGCATTTTGCTTCTCCATTGGATTAACGTTATTAGCTATTTTTGTGGCAGGTCCATTAAGACGTTTCGGAGCATTTACCGTTGCTGATTTTTTAGCCTATCGTTTTCATAGTAGACGAGCTCGGCTAGTAGCAGTAGCTGTGGTTTTGGCAATTTCTGGTTTTTATGCAGCGCCGCAATTATTAGGAGCTGCACAAATTTTAAGTATGTTTTTTGGGACTTCATATGAATTCGGCATCATTTTTACCTGTGTTGTAATGATTTTCTATGTAGGAATAGGCGGTATGAAAGGAACAACAATCAACCAAGCTTTAGAACTTTGGATTCGCCTTGGTGCGTTTATTGTTATGTTGATTACTGCGATATATGGTGGTTTGCATTACGATAAGATTTTAGCTGCCATTAATTCATTCAGCGGTCCGATTGCAGGAACTTCACCATATGCCCTAGATGGAAGTGATGTTAATTTTGATGGTGCTGCTTGGACAGGAACAGGCTTTTATTTCCCAACATTTTGGCAAACTATCAGTATGACAATAGGTTTAGCATTAGGTACAATTGGTCTGCCGCATATATTACTAAGATTTTATACAAATCCAAGTGCGAAGGCGGCTCGTAAATCAGCATTAATGGCGATTGGGATTGCCAGTACGTTTTTCTTATTAGCTGTATATTTAGGTGTTGTAGGTCGTTCTATTTTTATCTCAGGTACAGCAAGTGACGAGGTAATGCGTGATTTAGTGCTAGGTGGAAACAATATGGTTATTCCTACAACAGCACTAGCACTAGGAGGTAAATGGCTACTTGGGCTAGTCATAGCAGGTGCATTTGCAGCCATATTCTCAAATTTATCAGGGTTATTTATTACAAGCTCAGGTGCATTAGCCCATGATTTATATGCAAGCATTATGAAAAAGGATATTACCGACAAACAACGAGTGCTTGCAGGGAAAGTAGCAATTGTGATATTAGGTATTTTATATGGAGCATTGGGCTTACTAGTTAAGGATGCATCCATTGGACATTTAGTCGCACTAGCTTTTACTGTTGCGGCGAGTACATTTACACCAATATTCATTTTAGGTATTTGGTGGAGAGGAATGACAGAGAAAGGAGCAATTGCAGGTTTACTAATTGGACTTGGCGTATCCATGTGGATGATTTTCCTACCAGGAACACTACCAAGTTTCTTACAATTTAAAATTCCTGGCATTGTGACAGTACCAGTTGGCTTCTTATCGGTTGTTATTGTGTCATTATTAGATCGAAAAGTACCAGCTGATGTCAATGATTTCATGAAGCGTGTGCATTCGAAAGAGTCTGAAACAGCTTAAAACGGTATAACATTGAATAAAAATTGAAAAGCTATTGCCATTACTTTTAAAGTAACGGCAATAGCTTTTTTGTAGAAAAGAAAGCAGAGAGAGACGGAAAGAAGAGCTGAAGCGACGGATAGGAAGTCCAGAGCGACGGATAGAAAGACGAAAGCGACGGTTACAAAGCCGAAAACGATGGATAGATCAACGAATGCCCACAAGAAAGGCCAAATCGAAGCAGAAATCACCCCCACATAAGGTATTGATCCATATTTTCATGCTATATTAGTTATTCTGAGATGGGCTGTTATGGTAGAATAGGTTAGATGTTGAGCGAACGGAGGAGTGTCTGTGTATAAATATTATGGATTAGCCGTATTCGTAGTTATTTTAGATCAATGGACAAAATGGCTAATTGTGAAAAATATGGAGTTTGGTGAACGAATATCAGTATGGGATCCGTGGTTTGGGATATTGTCTCATCGCAATAGAGGAGCAGCATGGGGAATGTTAGAAGGACAAATGTGGTTATTTAGCATTGTCACGATAGGTGTTATTTGTGCTATCCTATACTTTTATCATAAAGAGGCTAAGGGTAAACCTATTTTTCAAGTAGGCTTAATGCTTTTATTAGGCGGAGCTGTAGGTAATTTTATTGACCGTATCTTTAGAGGTGAAGTGGTCGATTTTGTAAATGTCTTAATTCCAGTAATTAATTATGATTTCCCAATCTTCAATATTGCAGATGCTGCTTTAACAATGGCGGTAGTGATATTAATGATTGGCTTAATCGCTGAAGATAAAAAAGGAAAGAAACAGGTGAAATAATGACGCAAGTATCATATACAATGGAAGAACAACAACAGGGAGAGCGCATTGATAAGGCGCTTTCGGGTGTGCAATCAGAGTGGTCGCGTACACAAATCGGTAATTGGATTACTGAGGGCATTATCAAAGTAAATGGAGAGACTGTAAAGGCAAAGTATAAGATAAAAGTGGGGGATATAGTAGAAATCGATGTACCTGAAGCAGAGCCATTAGATGTTATTGCTGAAAACTTAGACCTTGAAATTGTTTATGAAGATGCAGATGTCCTAGTTGTAAATAAACCAAAGGGCATGGTTGTCCATCCAGCGCCTGGACATATGACGGGTACACTTGTAAACGGCTTAATGTATCATTGTCAGGATTTATCAGGCATTAATGGCATTATGCGTCCGGGGATTGTCCATCGTATTGATAAGGACACATCAGGATTATTGATGGTTGCTAAAAATGATGCAGCTCATGAATCATTAGTGAATCAGCTAGTCAATAAAACAGTAACACGTAAATATACTGCGCTAGTTCACGGGCATATTGCACATGATAAAGGAACAATTGATGCACCGATTGGACGCGATCAAAAAGATCGTCAAAAACAAGCAGTTGTCGATAAAGGGAAGCATGCAGTAACTCACTTCCAAGTTATCGAACGCTTTGGCGCATATACTCTTGTAGAATGTCGCTTAGAAACAGGACGAACTCATCAAATTCGCGTGCATATGAATTATATTGGCTTCCCACTTGTTGGTGATCCAAAATATGGACCAAAAAAGACAATAGACTTTGGTGGACAAGTATTACACGCGGGTGTATTAGGCTTCGATCACCCTACTTCAGGTGAATATATGCAGTTTGAAGTACCAATTCCTGCTGATTATGAACAATTATTAAATGATTTAAGAAAAAAATGCATTGACGTATAGTAAAAGAAAGTCTATACTAACGAAAGTGAATGAACAACTTAACTAAATATTCACCTTTAATGACAGTCCAGAGAGGCTGAGAAGGTACATGTGAATGTGTTGTAAAAAATTTGCGCTGCAAATTTTTCGACATACTATTTAAACACGTATATAACCCTCTCAGGCCATTCGCCTTGAGAGGTTTTTTTATGGACACATGACCAACAATAAATAAAAGAGAGGAGGAAACTTACATGGCACAAAATGAGCTATTAGATGGCCCATCTATGGCAAGAGCGTTAACACGCATTGCACATGAAATTATTGAACGCAATAAAGGAATCGATGAATGTATTCTAGTTGGTATTAAAACACGAGGTGCCTTTCTTGCAAGACGCCTTGCAGAACGAATTGAAAAAATTGAAGGCAAACCAATCCGTACGGGGGAGCTAGACATCACCCTCTACCGAGATGATTTAACGACAAAGCATGATAATGAACAGGCACATGTCGAGCAAGTAGATATTGATGATGTGGTCGTTAATCAAAAAATTATTTTAGTCGATGATGTACTTTACACAGGGCGTACAGTACGCGCAGCACTTGATGCAGTAATGGATTTAGGGCGACCTGCACAAATTCAACTTGCAGTCCTGATCGATAGAGGTCATAGAGAACTACCAATAAGAGCTGATTATGTTGGCAAAAATGTACCAACATCTGGAACAGAGCGTATTGTCGTAAATTTACAAGAGGTAGACGGAGAAGATTGCGTCATCATTTTTAAAGAAGACTAACTATAAAGTGAGGAAACATTATGTCAAATGCAGTATTAGATATTAAGGATAAACCGACCCCGGTCCAACTAGTGACATTAAGTTTCCAGCACATGTTTGCCATGTTTGGGTCAACGATCTTAGTTCCTCAGTTGGTAGGTCTTAGTCCAGCGATTGCCCTTTTAACAAGTGGAATTGCTACACTGTTCTTCTTATTAATTACGAAATTTCAGGTGCCAGCATATTTAGGTTCATCCTTTGCCTTTATTGCACCGATTTTACTTGTAGCAGGTGGTTTAAATAAAGATGGTTCAAGTGTAAATCCAGGTCATGCGATGATTGGTGCAATGGCAGTCGGGATTACATATGGTATCGTATCCCTAATCATCTGGAAAAGCGGCTATAAATGGATTATGAAAATTTTACCGCCGATTGTAGTAGGACCTGTCATTATGGTAATTGGTCTTGGATTATCAGGGACAGCGGTTAATATGGCGATGAATGTCAATGACAAATATAGCTTTTTACACTTCTCAGCAGCGTTAGTGACATTATTTACAGCTATTATTTTCACGATTTTCTTTAGAGGTATTTTAAGCACAATGCCAATCTTAATTGGCTTAATCGTAGGATATATTTACTCAATGATTATCGGGATTGTAGATTATTCACCAATTGCCGAAGCAAAATTCTTTGCAAAGCCTGAGTTTTTAATCCCAGGTGTTCACTATAACTTTGAAATCACAACAAAACTACTCCTAACAATGGTGCCAATCGTTATCGTAACTATATCAGAGCATATTGGTCACCAGTTAGTATTAGGTAAAGTTGTTAATCGAGATTACATTAAAGAGCCAGGCTTACACCGTTCACTTTTAGGTGATGGAATTGGAACATTTATTAGTGCATTAATCGGTGGTCCACCGAAAACAACTTACGGTGAAAATATCGGTGTCCTTGCTATCACACGTGTTTACAGTGTGTATGTAATTGCAGGCGCCGCAGTCGTAGCAATTTTACTATCATTCTTCGGGAAAGCAATGGCCGTTATTGCAACAATCCCAACAGCTGTACTTGGTGGGGTATCCATCTTACTCTTCGGTATCATTGCAGCAAGTGGATTGCGAATGTTAGTTGATAATCATATCGACTTTGGGAATAGTCGTAACTTGGTCATTGCCTCTGTTATTTTAGTCATTGGCATCGGTGGTGCGAAGTTCGTTATTTCAGAATCACTAAGTATCGAAGGTATGGCATTAGCAGCGATTATCGGTGTTCTTTTAAATGCCATCCTACCAGGTAAAAAAGAAGCGGCAATACCAGTACCGTACAATCAAAATAAAGATTCATAGAAGTACCTTTTAATGAATTGTCCAGAGAGGCAAAAAAAGGGAAGTTGTAGACAGGCTAAAAGTAGGAGTGTATCCTGCTGTAGTTTGTTGCGCCTCCTTATGCCTCGTTGATGACATCAACGGGGCTTTTACTTTATTCAGATTACTGAATATGGAACGTTTATACATAAACGTTCATGAAACACACCTACGGAGGTTACAATGAAGAACTTATTATCGATGGAACATTTAACAATTGAAGAAATTAACCACATTCTAGATTGTGCGCAAGCTTTTGAGAATGGTGAAGCATCATCATTATCTCGCCCATACAACGTCGCAAATTTATTTTTCGAACCTAGTACGCGCACGAAAACAAGCTTTGAAATGGCAGAGCGTAAAGTTGGCTGTATCGTTATCCCATTCGATGGTAGCTTTTCAAGCGTCACTAAAGGAGAGACATTGTACGATACGGTAAAGACCTTAGAAATGATTGGTATGGACGCAGTAGTCATTCGCGCAAAGGAAGATGCATATTACAATGAACTACTTGAAGGCATCAATGTGTCAATTATTAACGGAGGTGACGGCACTGGTCAGCATCCGTCTCAATCATTATTAGATCTTTATACTATCAGAAAAGAGTTTGGTTCTTTTGAAGGGTTGAATGTGACAATCGCTGGAGATATAAGTCATAGCCGTGTAGCGAAATCGAATGCCTTAGCGTTACAGCGCTTAGGGGCCAATGTTCATTTCCTTTGTCCGGAAGATTGGGCAGGCAGTTTCGAAGCGCATCATTCATGGGATGATTTAATCGAAATAAGCGATGTGATTATGTTACTTCGTGTGCAGCATGAACGTCATAAGGTAAATAAAAGCTTCTCAAAAGAGAGCTATCATCAAGAGTACGGTTTAACAATTGAACGTGAGAAACAAATGAAGGAAAAGGCAATTATCATGCATCCAGCACCGGTCAATCGTGATGTAGAAATTGCTTCAGAGCTAGTAGAATGCGAGCGTTCTAGAATTTTCGAGCAGGTTCGTAATGGTGTATATACACGGATGGCTATTGTTGAAACAATTTTAAAGGGGAGAGAGTAACATGACAAAGGTTCTTCAAAATGTACAAATGCTAAATGAACAAGGCGAGCTACAAACAGTAAACATAGCTATGGCAGATGGCAAAATTACTGCAATAGGTCAAAATATAGATATAGCAGGCACAGAAGTAATCGAAGGTAATGGTTTAGTTGTTGCACCAGGTTTTGTCGATGTACACACACATTTACGTGAGCCAGGCTTTGAACATAAAGAAACAATTGCTACAGGTTCAGCATCAGCAGCAAAAGGCGGCTTCACAACAATTTGCGCGATGCCAAATACAAAACCAGTGCCAGATTCAGTAGAAAACATGCAGTTGATTAATGGTCTTATTAAAGAAAGTGCAGCTATTCGAGTACTTCCATACGGCTCATTAACAAGGGACATTTCAGGTGAGGTTCGTACAAATATTGAAGAATTAAAAGCACATGGGGCTGTCGCATTTTCAGATGATGGTGTTGGGATCCAGCTTGCATCAACAATGTATGAGCAAATGAAAGATGCTGCACAGCACGATGTGGTTGTTGTCGCACACTGTGAAGATAACTCATTAATTTACGACGGTGTGATGCATGAAGGGAAACGTAATAAAGAGCTTGGTTTACCAGGAATTCCATCGATTTGTGAATCTGTTCAAATTGCACGAGATGTTCTACTGGCAGAAGCAGCTGGAGCACGCTACCACGTATGTCACGTATCAACGAAGGAATCTGTACGTGCAGTACGTGATGCAAAAGCAGCAGGAATCCGTGTCACGGCAGAAGTTTGCCCGCACCATTTATTACTTGAAGAAATGGATATTCCATCAGATGATGCAAACTGGAAAATGAATCCTCCATTACGTGGAATAGATGATAAAGACTCACTTCACGCAGCGCTGCTAGACGGTACAATCGATTGTATCGCTACAGATCATGCTCCACATACAGTAGAAGAAAAATGCTGTGGCATGGTAGGAGCACCGTTCGGCATTGTTGGCTTCGAAACAGCATTCCCACTGCTTTACACACAGTTTGTAGAAACAGGGAAATGGACGTTAAAACAGTTAATTGACTGGATGTCTGTAAAGGCAGCTCAAATTTTCGATTTACCATATGGCACATTAGAAGTTGGAGCTTCAGCAGATATGATCTTAATTGATTTAAATAAAGAGCAAACAATTGATGCAGAAGGCTTTGTATCAAAAGGACGCAATACACCATTCAATGGTTGGACTGCAAAAGGATGGCCAGTCCTTACAATTTTTGAAGGCAATATCGTATACCAGGAGGCAGAGTAATGAAAAAACGTTTACTTATTTTAGAAGATGGCACAGTATTTACAGGTACAGCGTTCGGTAGTGAGCGCGCTTCACAAGGTGAGGTTGTATTCACAACAGGGATGACAGGTTATCAGGAAACCATTTCAGATCCTTCATTCTACGGACAAATCGTAACGTTAACTTACCCTTTAATCGGTAATTACGGTATTAACCGTGATGATTTTGAATCGATCACACCTGCTATTCGTGGGTTTGTAGTTCGTGAATTAGCAAAAACACCTTCAAACTTCCGTTGTGATTTAACGGTAGATGAGTACTTAACTTCAAAGGATATCCCGGGCATTGAAGGAATCGATACACGTAAATTAACACGCATTATTCGCAGCAAGGGGTCAGTAAAGGCTATTTTAACAGCGGCTGATGAAGAAGTGAATGTGGATGAAATCGTAGCAAAATTACAGGCAACACCAGCGATTACACATCATGTTCGTGAAGTATCACCGAAAGCAGCCTACCCATCACCAGGTCGTGGCAAACGCGTCGTATTAATTGACTATGGTATGAAGCACGGTATCCTTCGTGAGTTAAACAAACGTGATTGCGACGTACTCGTTGTCCCTTACAATACTTCGGCAGAAGAAATTTTGGCGTGGCATCCAGATGGCATTATGCTGTCAAACGGTCCAGGTAACCCTGAAGACGTAGCAGAAGGCATTGAAACAGTACGCAATTTAATTGGAAAAGTGCCAATGTTCGGTATTTGCTTAGGTCACCAAATCTTCTCGCTAGCATGTGGTGCACGAAGCTTTAAATTACCATTCGGTCACCGTGGTGGTAACCATCCAGTAAAAGATTTACGCACAGGTCGTACAGACTTAACATCTCAAAACCATGGTTATGCAATCGACATCGATTCATTAAAAGATACAGATTTAGAAATAACACATATCGCATTAAATGATGGCACTTGTGAGGGTGTACGTCACAAGAAATATCCAATCTTCACAGTGCAATATCACCCAGAAGCATCACCAGGTCCAGAGGATTCAAATCACTTATTTGATGAATTTATCGAAATGATGGAAGTAGAAGCAGGGAAGGGGAAACAACATGCCTAAACGTACAGATATTGAAACTATTTTAGTAATCGGATCAGGTCCAATCGTAATCGGACAAGCAGCAGAATTTGACTACGCAGGAACACAAGCATGTCTTTCTTTAAAAGAAGAAGGCTACCGAGTTATTTTAATAAACTCAAACCCTGCGACAATTATGACAGATACAGAAATTGCCGACAAAGTATATATTGAGCCAATTACACTGGAGTTTGTATCACGTATTTTACGTAAAGAGCGTCCAGATGCTATCCTACCAACACTTGGTGGTCAAACTGGTTTAAATATGGCCATTGAATTAGATCAATCAGGAATTCTAGATGAGCTTGCTATTGAAATTCTTGGAACAAAATTAGAAGCGATCCATAAAGCGGAAGATCGCGATCTTTTCCGTAATTTAATGTATGAGCTAGGTGCTCCAGTACCTGAATCAGATATTATCCATAACTTAGACGAAGCGAAAAACTTTGTAGCGAGAATTGGCTACCCAGTAATCGTTCGCCCTGCCTTCACACTTGGCGGTACAGGCGGCGGTATTTGCTACAACGATCAAGATTTAGAGGAAATTGTGACATCTGGTCTTAAATATTCTCCAGTAACACAATGTTTACTAGAAAAATCAATCGCTGGTTATAAAGAAATCGAATATGAAGTAATGCGTGATGCGGCTGACAACGCCATCGTTGTATGTAACATGGAAAACGTTGACCCAGTTGGGATTCATACAGGTGACTCTATTGTAGTGGCACCTACTCAAACACTTTCAGACCGTGAAAACCAAATGTTACGTAATATCTCTTTAGATATTATCCGTGCACTGAAAATCGAAGGTGGCTGTAACGTACAATTAGCCCTTGATCCATATAGCTTCAATTACTATGTGATCGAAGTAAACCCTCGTGTATCGCGTTCATCAGCGTTAGCGTCAAAAGCAACAGGCTATCCTATTGCAAAACTAGCAGCGAAAATTGCAGTTGGATTAACATTAGATGAAATCAAAAACCCTGTAACAGGTTCAACATATGCTTGCTTCGAGCCAGCTCTAGACTACATCGTGGCGAAAATTCCACGCTGGCCATTCGATAAATTCGAATCAGCAAAGCGTAATCTGGGTACACAAATGAAAGCGACGGGTGAAGTAATGGCACTTGGTCGTACATTTGAAGAAGCTATGCTAAAAGCAGTGCGCTCTCTTGAAACAGGTCAAGTTCACTTAGAGCTAAAACATGCAGAAGAAAACACTGATTCTTGGATTGAAAAACGTATCCGCAAAGCAGGTGACGAGCGTCTATTCTTCATCGGTGAAGCACTTCGTCGCGGTGTAACAATTGAGCAAATCCATGAATGGTCTGCAATTGACTTATTCTTCTTAAATAAATTCAAAAACATCGTAGATATGGAGCAAACACTTGCTGACCATAAAAACGATAGAGAAGTGTTACGTACAGCAAAACGTCTAGGCTTTGCAGATAAGAAAATTGCCGAGCTTTGGGAAACAACACCAGAAGAGGTTTATGCATACCGTAAAGAAAATGGCATTATCCCGGTATATAAAATGGTTGATACTTGTGCAGCGGAGTTTGAATCTGAAACACCATACTTCTATGGCACATATGAAGATGAAAACGAATCGATTCAATCCGACAAGCCATCAGTTATTGTACTTGGTTCTGGTCCAATCCGCATTGGTCAAGGGGTTGAATTCGACTACGCAACAGTACACTCAGTATGGGCCATTCAAGAAGCAGGCTACGAAGCAATCATTATTAACTCGAATCCAGAAACAGTATCCACTGATTTCTCGATCTCAGATAAATTATACTTCGAGCCATTAACAATCGAAGACGTTATGCATATTATCGACCTTGAGCAACCAATCGGTGTAGTTGTACAATTCGGTGGTCAAACAGCTATTAATCTTGCTGATAAATTAGTTGCTAATGGCGTGAAAATCCTAGGTACAACACTTGAAGATATCGACCGTGCGGAAAACCGAGACAAATTCGAGCAAGCATTACGCGATTTGAACATTCCACAGCCACTAGGTCAAACAGCTGTATCTACGGAGGAAGCTCTTGCTATTAGTGAACGTCTAGGCTTCCCAGTACTAGTTCGTCCTTCATACGTGCTAGGTGGTCGCGCGATGGAAATTGTCTACAACCAAGATGAATTAAAACACTATATGGAGAACGCGGTAGAAGCATCTCCAGATCATCCAGTATTAGTAGACCGCTACTTAACTGGTCAAGAAATCGAAGTAGATGCCATTTGTGACGGTGAAAATGTCTTAATTCCAGGTATTATGGAGCATATCGAACGTGCAGGGGTTCACTCTGGTGACTCGATCTCTGTATACCCGCCACAAAAATTAACACAAGCGCAAAAAGATACGCTAGTGGATTATACAACTCGCCTTGCAAAAGGTCTTGGCATCATAGGCTTAATGAACATTCAATATGTTATTTCACAAGGCGAAGTATTTGTCATCGAGGTAAACCCTCGTTCATCTCGTACAGTACCGTTCTTAAGTAAAATTACAAACATTCCGATGGCAAATATCGCAACGAAAGCGATTCTTGGGAAATCAATCGTAGAACAAGGCTATCCAACAGGTTTAGCAGCTGAACAAAAAGGTGTCTTCGTTAAAGTGCCAGTATTCTCATTCGCTAAATTACGCCGTGTTGACATTACACTAGGACCTGAAATGAAATCAACAGGCGAAGTAATGGGTAAAGATGCAACATTAGAAAAAGCACTTTACAAAGGCTTAGTTGCAGCAGGTATGGAAATTCGTACAGAAGGCACAGTATTGTTCACGGTGTCCGATAAAGATAAAGAGGAAGCAATTGCACTTGCAAAACGCTTCTCAACAGTAGGCTATCGTATTGTAGCAACTGAAGGTACAGCTCAAGCGTTCGAAGCGGCTGGCGTACGCACAGATGTAGTTGGCAAAATCGGTGCAAAAGGTCAAACATTAATCGATTTAATTCAAAACGGTGAGGCACAGCTTGTTGTCAACACATTAACGAAAGGTAAGCAACCGGCACGTGATGGTTTCCGAATTCGCCGTGAGTCTGTAGAAAACGGCGTACCTTGCTTAACTTCATTAGACACAGCAGAAGCGATGGTCCGTGTTATTGAATCAATGACATTCACAGCAGAACAAATGCCAAAAGCGGAGGTAGTACATTAATATGATTCGTCAAGAGAAAATGACGGTCGTCTCTCAAAAGCAAATCGCGACAAACATTTTCGAATTGACACTTCGTGGAGAACTGGTTCAGGATATGACACCTGGCCAGTTTGTCCATGTAAAGGTGTCAGATTCATTGGAGCCGCTTTTACGTCGACCAATAAGTATTGCAAACATAGATAAAGACAACAACGAATTTACAATGATTTATCGTGCGGAGGGTCGCGGAACAAAAGTGTTAGCGACAAATCGTGAAGGGCAGCTTGTCAATGTTCTTGGCCCAATCGGTAATGGGTTCCCGGTAGAAGCAGTACCGGAGGGTGGCACAGCCCTACTAGTTGGTGGAGGAATCGGCGTACCTCCATTACATGAGCTTTCCAAACAATTGAACGCACGTGGTGTTAAAACAATTCATGTGCTAGGCTTTCAGTCGGAAGATGTATGCTTCTATGAGGAAGAATTCAGTGCCCTTGGAGAAACACATTATGTAACGGTTGATGGCTCTAAAGGAACAAAGGGCTTTGTCACAAATGTTTTAGAGTCACGAGCACCTGAATTCGATGTCTTTTATTCTTGCGGTCCGCTACCAATGTTAAAAGCACTTGAAGGCTTTTATCCAGAAAAAGAAGGTTATTTATCATTTGAAGAGCGTATGGGCTGTGGTATCGGTGCTTGTTTCGCATGCGTATGTAAAACAACAGATCAAGTAGCAAAAGACTATGTCAAAGTATGCTCTGACGGTCCAGTTTTCCCGAAAGGTACGGTGGCATTATGAGTCGTTTAACTATCCAATTACCAGGCTTAGATTTAAAAAATCCAATCATGCCTGCTTCCGGCTGCTTTGGCTTTGGACGCGAATATGCACAGCTTTATGATTTATCAAAGCTTGGCGCTATTATGATTAAAGCTACGACTGTGGAAACACGTCCCGGCAATCCAACTCCACGCGTAGCAGAAACAGCAGCGGGGATGTTGAATGCAATTGGCTTACAAAACCCTGGCATTGATAAAGTAATGAATGAAGAATTGAAGTTTTTAGAGGGGTATGATGTGCCAATCATTGCAAATGTTGCTGGTACGGAAACAGAAGATTACGTGGAAGTAGCACGACGTATTTCAACTGCAGGAAATGTTAAAGCATTAGAGCTTAACATTTCTTGTCCGAACGTTAAATGTGGTGGTATTCAATTTGGTACAGACCCTGCTACAGCACGTGAGCTAGTGAAAGCTGTCAAAGCTGTTTCAGAAGTGCCTGTATACGTGAAATTATCTCCTAACGTAACGAACATCGTAGAAATTGCACAAGCTGTTGAAGCGGGTGGTGCAGATGGCATTACAATGATTAATACACTAATCGGTATGCGTTTAGACGAGCGTACAGGTAAACCAGTGATTGCTAATGGTACAGGCGGCTTATCTGGTCCTGCCGTAAAGCCAGTTGCGATTCGTATGGTTTATGAGGTGTATAAGGCTGTCAATATTCCGATTATTGGGATGGGTGGCGTAACGGAAGCGCAGGATGTTATTGACTTTATGTCGGCTGGCGCATCTGCAGTTGCTGTTGGAACAGCAAACTTTGTCGATCACTTCGTTTGTCCAACTATTATTGATGAACTACCAGCTACGCTCGATCAATTAGGAGTAGAGCATATTTCAGAAATTATCGGAAGGAGCCATCGTTCATGAATACAAAACCAATACTTGCACTAGATTTTCCTGGAGAAGCAGAAGTATTCAACTTTCTAAAGCACTTTAACGAGCCTCTTTTCGTGAAAATTGGTATGGAATTATATATGCAGGAAGGGCCGGATATTGTACGCAAAGTAAAAGATCTAGGTCACGATATTTTTCTAGATTTAAAACTACACGATATTCCTAATACAGTTGGCTCTGCTATGAAAGGCCTAGCAAAATTAGGGGTAGATTTAGTTAACGTTCATGCGGCGGGCGGACGTCCGATGATGGAGGCAGCACTTGAGGGGCTTGAAGCGGGTACCCCGGCAGGACGTGAACGTGCGGCATTAATTGCCGTAACACAGCTGACTTCTACAACAGAAGAGCAAATGCAGGCAGAGCAAAAAATTGCTTTATCTTTACAGGAGTCTGTATTACATTATGCAAGCTTAACAAAACAAGCTGGTTTAAATGGTGTTGTCTGCTCCGTACATGAGGCAAAAGCTATTGCTGAAGCATGCGGTGAAGATTTCTTACGTGTGACACCTGGTATCCGATTAGCAGGTGGCAACGCACATGATCAAAAGCGCATTGCAACACCAGACGGCGCAAAACGTGACGGTTCTTCGTTAATCGTCGTTGGACGTGCCGTTACAGGTGCACAAGATCCAGTAGCAGCATATAAAATCGTAAGTGAATTATGGGAGGCATAACTATGACATTACAAAATGAAATCGCACACGCTATGTTAAAAGTAGGCGCAGTAGAATTAAATCCAACAGAACTATTCACATGGGCATCAGGCATTAAATCCCCAATCTACTGTGATACACGTTTGACAATTTCTGACCCTGTAATTCGTAAACAATTAGCAAACGGTCTAGCATCTCTTATTAAAGAAAACTTTGGTACAACTGAGATCGTAGCAGGTACAGCAACAGCGGGCATCCCGCATGCAGCTTGGGTAAGTGATATTTTAGAATTACCGATGGTTTATGTACGCTCTAAAGCAAAAGAGCATGGTCGTGGCAACCAAATCGAAGGAAAATACGCAGCAGGTCAAAAAGTCGTAGTAGTAGAAGACATTGTTTCTACAGGCGGCTCATCCATTACAGCTGTAGAAGCCTTACGCGCTGCAGGCTGTGAAGTACTAGGCGTTGTTTGCGTTTACACATACAACCTTCCACGCGCTGAACAAGCATTTGAAGAGGCAGGCATAAAATATGTATCTCTAACAAATTTCGATTATTTAATTGAAGCAGCTAATGAATCAGGCGCTATTCAAGAAGGAGACATTCCGTTCTTAAAAGACTGGCATGGAAAATTAAAAGCAGGAGAGCTTTAATTAAAAAAGGGTGGTATGAAAAAATTCATACCACCCTTTCATAAATTATCGACCAACTTTCACATTTTATCACCCAACTTTTAATTTTTATCGACATCCACCGTCCAAAGAGCAAAAAAGGATTCATACACAAAACTGTGTATGAATCCTTTTAAATTTACAGTAGAGGAGAAATGAGTCGCATAAGAGATTCAAGCATGCGTTTTTGAATACTTCGCTTTTGAAATGACGCCCATGTAATTTCTATGGATTCTTTAAAATCTTGTTCAAAATCATTTTTTATATCTAGAACCGTTTTAGATTCATATAGGATCGCAATGATTTCATAGTTAAGCTCAAAACTACGAATATCCATATTTGCTGTACCAATTGATGCAACTTCATCATCAACAAGGACAATCTTAGCGTGCATAAAAGCATCTTTATAAGAGTAAATAGAGACTCCCGCTTTTAGAAGCGGTGTAAAGTATGATTGGGATGCTTGATCACTAATGATACTATCGCCTTTTCCTGGATATAAAATGCGGACATCTACTCCGGAAAGTGCACTCAGACGTAATAATGTTAATGTTTCCTGATCAGGAATGAAATATGGAGTGGCAATCCAAATTGACTTTTTGGCAGAGCCCATAATTTTCAATAAAGCATTCCGAATACTTGTATCATCTGAGCTAGGTCCACTTGCAACGAGTTGTACGGCACCTTCCGCCTGATGAACTCCTCGACCTGGAAAGTATGTTTTATCCATAAATTGATTCCAAGAATACGCATTTAAACTACTAGTGGCATAAAGAAAATCTTCTAGGAAAATGGCCTGCAGTTTATATAATGCTTTTCCTTCTATTTTTAAATGACTATCACGCCAAATAGGAAACTTCTTCGAACGACCAAGATATTCATCCCCGACATTGAGTCCACCTGTAAAACCAATCGTCCCATCTACAATAACAATCTTACGGTGGTTACGATAATTGACGGTTTCTAATAACCAAGGTGAAAGAATAGAATCAAATTCAACGACTTCAATCCCTGCTTCTTTCATTGGTTGTAAGAAACGCCTCCGTAATTTATTACTGCCGAGTCCATCGTAAAGAAAGCGTACGATCACGCCAGATTTTACTTTCTTAATTAAGGCATCTCGAATTGTTGTACCGATTTCATCTGATCGATAAATATAGTATTGAATATGAATATGATGTGTAGCATTTTCAATCGCTTGTAGGATTTCAGTAAATGTTTCATCCCCGTTTGTTAAGAGCTTTGTTGTTGTTTCATTCGCAACAGGACCACCGCCAAATTTTTGAATAACTTGAGTCAAATAGGCGGACCGTTCATTTAAAGAGGAAGAGATGTCTACATTAAAACTTTTCCCTGCTAAAATCTCACGGAATATCATTCTCTTCTCTTCTGAACGTTGTAAATGTTTCTTTCTTCTCCAGCGACTTCTTCCGAATAGTAAGTATAGAAGTAAACCAATCACAGGGAGAATGGCTAATACTAAAAACCAAGCCAATGTACTTTGCGGGGAACGATTTTCAATAAAAATAACGAAGGCAATCCCTATAAGTGTGATAGGCCATATTATGCCGATAAAGGTAGATAAGGAAATAACGGACTTATTTAAGACTGTGAGTATAATTGCTGCAATAGTAAATACAAATAGCAATTGGACAACGCGATTTTTCATATATATACATTTCACCTATTCTTTCTTCCATATAAGCCTCATAAGAGGAAGTAATACTTTAACAGTTTAATGATAAGTTGTTTTCTTTTTTTTTACAATATAGACATTTCCACATTAATTTCTTCTATAGAAAATCAAGGATCTATTATATTACCCATTAAATACTCCTATTTAAATTAATGATTAATCTATTTTATTAGTCTTTTATTTTAAATTTTTAGAATATATTACCTGTATATTTGCATATATTATTTAAAATGCTAATTATTTTTTGGGAAAAATATAATCAAGAAGTACGTAAATGATGAGGTAAAAGAAATAAAATAATTACTTTTTTAATATATCAAAATTGTTATTAATTTTTTAACACTTTAAACGAGAAAACTATTTACTTAAAACAAATATATAGAAATTCAATATATTTATAAGAATAAAGATTTATAGTTATGACCTGTAAAATAGAGATAATCAAGGGGTTTAAATGTTATTTTAGTAATAAAAGTAAGTATAAATGATTTTTATATTTAAATAATAAAAATAGCAGAGTTTAGATAGAAGGTTGAAAAAAGGACAAACAATTAAGTAAAGAAAAAATTAAGATTTGAGAATTATTTTGTAAAGATGTATGGAGAAATTTGTTTGCAACTTTGTAATATTTAGAAAAATGCACTTGATTTAATGTATTATTTCCAGATAAAATAATATCACAATTAATTTTCAGATAATTCAATCAGTATTTTGGTTTTCTGGAAAAGTAAAAAAATATTAATTTATTTATAACTGTATATGGAGGTGTAAATAAACTTTTCAATAAAATATAATTCTGAAATAAATTTAAAAGATGAATATATTAATTTTTCAGAATATTGAATATAGTAAGGGGGAGATTGTTTGAATACAGCAAATGACCTATTAACAATTAGAAATCTAACTACAAGTTTCCGCATTAAAGAAACTTACCACGCTGCTGTAGAGGATGTCTCACTTTCGCTTAAAAAGAATGAAGTATTAGCAATCGTTGGCGAATCGGGTTGTGGTAAAAGTACGTTAGCAACTAGTATTGTAGGCTTGTACAACACTGTAAATACAAAAGTTACAGGTGAAATCTTTTACAATAATCAAAATTTAACGCAATTAAATGAGGAACAATTTAATAGTTTGCGTGGGAATCATATTGGTTTTATTTTTCAAGATCCACTTTCAGCTCTTAATCCTTTAATGAGGATTGGAGAACAAATTGCAGAGGGGCTAATGTATCATACAAAGCTCTCAAAGCAACAGCGCGAGAAGAGGGTACTAGAATTATTGAATCAGGTAGGCATCGCTAAACCAGAGCGTGTGGCAAAACAATTCCCACATCAATTGTCCGGAGGGATGAGACAGCGTGTTGTGATTGCTATAGCATTGTCGTGTAAACCATCTATTTTAATTGCAGATGAACCGACAACAGCTTTAGATGTAACGATTCAAGCTCAAATACTTGACCTACTAAAAGAATTACAGTCGGAAACAGAAACAGGTATTATCTTAATTACCCATGATTTAGGCGTTGTGGCAGAAATGGCTGACCGAGTTGCAGTGATGTATGCAGGTGAAGTAGTAGAAGAAGCACCTGTCCAGGAATTATTTACGAATGCTCAACATCCTTACACTCGTTCTTTATTGAATTCTATTCCGCAAACACATAGTGAAAATGAAAGACTTGAAGTTATTCAAGGTATGGTGCCATCGCTGATGAATTTACCACGGGAAGGCTGCCGATTTTCAGCGCGTATACCGTGGATTGATGCATCTGCTCATGAAAGAAAACCACAATTACATGAAATTGCACCAGGACATTTTGTTAGATGTACCTGCTGGAAACACTTTCATTTAGAAGGTGAAGAAGGAGGCGGGGCTGTATGAGCTTTATGCAAATTAGCGATTTAAACGTTCATTATCCAATTCGAGGAGGCTTTTTTAATACAGTAATCGATAAGGTATATGCGGTTGATGGTGTCACAATGGAGTTTGAAAAAGGAAAAACATACGGTTTAGTAGGAGAATCAGGTTCTGGAAAATCGACAACAGGGAAGGCCATTATAGGTCTAGAAAAGATTACTTCGGGTCAAATTTTCTATGAAGGTGAGAATGTTACAAACCAGCGCAGAAAACGTGATTCAGCATATAACAAAGATATTCAAATGATTTTTCAAGATTCCCATTCAAGTATGAACCCTAGAAAACGTGTATTAGACATTTTAGCAGAGCCTCTTCGAAATTTTATGAAGCTTAGTGATCAAGAAGAACGTAAGCGCATTAAAGAGTTACTAGCAATCGTAGGTATGTCTGAAGATGTATTGTTAAAGTATCCACATGAATTTTCAGGTGGTCAAAAGCAACGTCTTGGAATCGCGCGTGCTGTTGCTTGTAATCCAAAAATGATTATTGCAGATGAACCTGTATCTGCACTAGATTTATCTGTACAAGCTCAAGTGCTAAATTTTATGAAAGACATTCAGAATGAGTTTGGACTTAGTTATTTATTTATTTCGCATGACCTTGGTGTCGTGAAGCATATGTGTGATCACATAGCTATCATGTACAAAGGACGCTTTGTTGAAACGGGCACTCGAAATGATATATACATGAATCCACAACATATTTATACAAAGCGCCTGTTATCAGCTATTCCAAATATTGAGCCAGAAACACGTTTGGAGCGTAAAATAACACGTCAAGATGTCGAGGCCAATTATCAAAAAGAACAGCATAAATATTATGACGAGGATGGCAAAGTATACCCATTAAAAACCATCTCGGATACGCATAACGTAGCGATGTCTGACATTGAACGGGAGGGTATATAAAATGTGGAAAACAATTGTTAGACGTGTATTAGTGATGATTCCTCAGCTTTTTGTATTAAGTCTTTTAATCTTTATATTGGCAAAACAAATGCCAGGAGATCCATTTACAGGGCTTATTTCACCAGAGACAGATCCTGCAAGGATTGAGGAGCTTCGTATACAAGCAGGTTTCTATGACCCTTGGTATGTTCAGTATTACCATTGGATTACAAACGCTTTTCAAGGTGATTTTGGACGAAGCTATACATATAAAATTGCAGTGTCCACACTTATTGGTGAGCGCGGATTAAATACATTGTGGCTGTCATTACTCAGTGCAATCTTTGTATATTTGATTGCGATTCCACTAGGGGTGTTGGCAGGTCGCTATCAAGATTCATTATTAGATAAATCTATCACCCTATATAGTTTTATCAGCTATGCCATACCAACTTTCGTATTATCACTAATTTTCGTTTTTATTTTTGGCTATAAACTCATGTGGTTCCCAACTAGCGGGACCGTTGATGTAGGGGTTGATCCAGGTACAATGGCATATTATTGGAGTAAACTCTACCATATACTACTACCTGCTATTACGTACGGTATTTTAGGTACAACTGCTATTATTCAATATTTACGCTCAGAAATAATAGATGCAAAAACACAGGATTATGTGAAAACAGCTCGAAGCAAAGGTATCCCTATGCGAAAAATCTACACGAGACATATTTTCCGTAATTCCTTACTACCAATCGCAGCTTTTTTAGGGTTTACAATAACGGGTTTATTAGGTGGATCTATTTTCATTGAAACAATTTTCGGTTTCCCAGGAATGGGTCAGTTGTTTATCCATTCGATCATGAGTCGAGATTATAGTGTTATTACGGCACTAGTTATGATTTATGGCTTCTTAACATTATTAGGTAGTCTACTGTCTGATATTATTATGAGCATTGTTGATCCACGTATCCGCATAGACTAGCTATTAAAATAATGTTTAAGGAGAGGTGATTTCAAATGGAACAACAAAATAATGAAATGGTCAAATTTGATAGCTCTCCGCCGACGGGAATACAAGTCGTTTTACGAGAGTTTAAAAAAGATAAAGTAGCGATGATGTCCTTTATTGGGATAACGCTTCTTATCGTTGTAGTTATAGTTGCTGCGATGTTTTTAAATCAAGAAGAAATTTTAAAGATTAAACTGTTAGAGCGTTTCACTGAGCCAGGTGTAAATGGTTATAGACTTGGAGCAGATGAAGCAGGTCGTGATATGCTTGGGCAACTAGTGATAGGGGCAAAGAATTCGATTTTAATTGCATTTGCCATTACGATCATTACTAGTGTTGCTGGGATAGCTCTTGGTATTATTATGGGTTATTACGGAGGATTTATTGATAATTTGTTTATGCGAATTATTGATTTCTTTATAACATTACCTAGTCTAATGATTATTATTGTTTTCGTAACTATAATACCAAAATATGGTGTTCTTGAATTGATATTGATCATAAGTTTATTTCAATGGATGAGCACCGCGCGTTTAGTTCGAAGTAAAGCCCTATCAGAGGGACGAAGAGATTATGTGAGTGCATCTAAAACAATGGGGACTAGTGATCTCGCTATTATGTTTAAAGGAATTTTACCAAATTTAAGTTCTATTTTAATAGTTGAAGTAACTTTGAACTTTGCTGGAAATGTTGGTATCGAGACAGGGTTGTCTTTCTTAGGCTTTGGTTTACCACCATCAACTCCGAGCTTAGGTACCCTTGTAAACTATGCAACAAATCCGTTAGTACTATCAACAAAATGGTGGGTATGGTTGCCCGCATCAATATTAATTTTAATCTTGATGCTTGGTATAAATTATGTCGGTCAAGCACTTCGTCGTGCAGCCGACGCAAAACAAAGAATGGGATAAAGGGGAGGATTTACTATGAAAAAAAATTGGTTATTACTATCAGTTATTTTGGCAGTGATGTTTGTATTGGCAGCCTGCACTGGTGCGAGTAAAGATACGGCTAAAACGGATGATGGCAACAAAGACAAACCAGCACAAACAGATGATAACAAAGTGGATACAGCTACGCTTCCTATGGAAGTTGCAAACGATGGGGATGTTATTAAAGGCGGTACTTTAAGGGTAGGTCTTGTAACAGATACGCCTTTCAAAGGGATTTTCTCTTGGGAATTATATGACGATGCCTACGATTCAGAAATAATGAAATACACAACAAATAATCTTTTTGCAACGGATGGAGATTTCTTGATAACTGATAAAGGTATTGGGAAATTAGAAGTTGATAAGGACAATAAAAAGGCGAAGATTACGATTCAAGGCGACGTTAAGTGGTCTGACAGTCAACCTTTGACAGCTGAAGACTTAATTTATCCATACGAAATTATCGGTCACCCTGATTACGACGGAAAACGCTATGACGACGATTTCAAAAATATTGTTGGTGCAGAAGAATATCATGATGGAAAAGCAAAGACAATTTCTGGTATTAAAAAAATTGACGAAAAATCTATTGAAATTACGTTCAAGAAAGTGTCACCGGCTATTTATTCAGGTGGTGATGGACTATGGGGTTATGCAGCACCGAAGCATCAGCTAGCGTCAATCCCAGTTAAAGATGCCCTAATTGCTTCAGATGCAGTTCGTAAAAATCCTGTAACACTAGGCGCATTTAAATTTGACAAGATTAAAAATGGAGAGTCTGTTCAGCTTGTAGCGAATGAATACTACTATAAAGGTAAACCAAAGGTAGATAAAGTGGTTATCGAAGTTGTTCCTTCAAGTTCAATCGGTGAAGCTATGAAAACGGGAAAATATGATATCGCAACTTCGTTCCCAACGAATCAATATGATAGTTTGAAAGGTCTTTCAAATATAGCGATTCTAGGTCGTCCTGAGTTAGCATATTCTTATCTAGGGTTTAAAGTTGGGAAATACGATAAAGCAAATAGTAAAAATATTTTTAATGAGAAATCAAAAATGAATGATGTAAATTTACGTCAAGCGATTGGCTATGCGATGGATATTGAATCTGTTGGAGCAAAATTCTATCAAGGTCTACGTGTAAGAGCAAATTCATTAATTCCGCCAGTGTTTGCATCTTACTATGATGGTACGTTAGAGGGTTATCACTATGATCCTGAAAAGGCTAAGGAATTACTAGATAAAGCTGGCTATAAAGATGTAGACGGTGACGGGTTCCGTGAAGGTAAAGACGGCAAGAAATTCTCTGTTCGTTTAGCAGCAATAGCTGCTTCAGATACAGATGAAGCGATTGTTGAGTACTATCGTCAAAACTGGAAAGATGTTGGGTTAAATGTAGAATTGACTACTGGTCGTTTAATTGAATTCAACAGCTTCTATGATAAAGTAGAGGCTGATGATCCAGAAATCGATATGTATATGGCTGCATGGGGAACAGGTACAAATCCGTCTCCAGTAGGTTTATATAGTGAGGCTGCAGAATTTAACATGAGTCGTTACGTTTCGGCGGATTTAACAAAAATGTTAGAAGACATTGATTCGGAAAAGGCAATGGATCCAAAATATCGTGCAAAAGCATTCCGTACATGGCAAGAATATATGAGTAACACAGCAATGACAATACCAACGATGTTCCGTACGGAAATCATTCCAGTAAACAAACGTGTGAAAAATTACAATGTTGATTATGCAAATGATACACAAGACAATCTTCAAACTATTGAATTAACAGCAGATGCTCCATTAAAATAAGCTAATCACTGAAAAAACAGTCTTTCTTCATATATGGGAAAGACTGTTTTTCATAACTTATTAGTAATAAGCCCATTCATTACGAAAGATAGAGGATGATATTTGTTAAAGCCTGTACGATGTATTTAGGTTGTTTGGAGTGGAAGTTGGATGACTCCTTGAGGATTATCACGATTACCTTGTAGCGAGCAGAGAAAAGGTATTATATCGTGTGATAATGCCTTCTTGATCAATGCTCCAAGTTTCTCATAGGAATCCTAGGAAAGCACTCAGTCGGAACGAAATTAACTCTACGTTATTGGTGATGAGCAGTATTAAGTATTCATACAAAAAATCCACCCACTGGAAAAACCAATGGATGGATTTATAAGTTTTTATCGATTAGCAACCCAAGTTTTCACAAGATCGGCAGTACCATAAACGTAATGCTGATCATCAACTTCATGGTATGTTGCGCTATCGTCAACCTCTGTATGCTTGTACGGAATACGTTGACGGCGTTTTTCTGACATTGGGTCAGGAAGTGGAATTGCCGATAATAATGATTTTGTATACGGATGAACAGGGTGATTATAAATATCATCTGCTTTACCGATTTCCATGATTTTACCACGGTACATTACAGCGATACGGTCACTGATATACTTCACCATAGATAAGTCATGGGCAATGAAAAGATATGTTAAGCCACGTTCTTTTTGAAGTTCTTTTAATAAGTTAACAACTTGCGCTTGAATCGATACGTCAAGTGCAGAAATAGGTTCATCGGCGATAATAAACTTTGGATCTAAGCTTAGCGCACGAGCAATTCCAATACGTTGACGTTGACCGCCAGAGAATTCGTGTGCATAACGGTTTGCGTGCTCCTTGTTTAAGCCAACAGCCTCTAACAGTTGATTAACTTTTTCACGACGCTCTTTTTTATCTTTGTAAAGACCGTGAATAGTAAGGCCTTCACTAATGATTTCTCCAGCTGTCATACGAGGGTTTAATGAAGCGTATGGATCTTGGAAAATCATTTGCATTTGACGATTAAATTTCTTTAATTCATTTTTAGATTTTTTCCCATGGACGTTCTCGCCATCGAAAATAATTTCACCATCTGTAATGTCGTATAGGCGAATAATGGAACGACCCGTTGTTGATTTACCACAGCCTGATTCTCCTACAAGACCGAGTGTTTCACCTTCGTATACATCGAAGCTAATACCGTCGACAGCTTTAATAGGGTTACTTGGTGAACCAAAATGCTGCTTTAAATTTTTAATTTCAAGAACTTTTTTTGCGCCCGATTTAGTCATTTGATTGTGCCTCCTTTGCTAAATATCCTTCAATACGTTTAGCAACCGCATCTGGAAGCGGAATTTTTGGAGCGTCAGGATGCATCAACCAAGTTTTGGCAAAGTGTGTTTCACTTACTTGGAACATCGGGGGCTCTTGCTCATAGTCAATAGCCATTGCAAATTCATTACGAGCGGCAAACGCATCGCCCTTTGGAGGGTTAGTAAGATCTGGTGGTGAACCAGGAATCGTGCGTAATAGCTCATCAGTATCGTTATCTAAGTCTGGCATTGAACCAAGCAGACCCCATGTATAAGGATGCTTAGGATTATAGAAAATATCATTAACAGTACCATATTCAACGATTTGGCCTGCATACATAACTGCAACACGGTCAGCAACGTTTGCAACGACACCTAAATCGTGGGTAATGAAAATGATCGATGTTTTCGAAGTTTTTTGGATTTCTTTCATTAGCTCTAAAATTTGCGCTTGAATGGTAACGTCTAATGCTGTTGTTGGTTCATCGGCAATTAGAAGCTTAGGATCAGCTGCAAGTGCGATGGCAATCACAACACGTTGACGCATACCGCCTGAAAATTCATGCGGGTATTGGCTATAACGTTTTTCAGGGAAGGGGATACCTACCTGCGTTAAAAGTTCGATTGCACGTTTTTTAGCATCAGCTTTTGATACTTTTTTATGTTGTAAAATAACTTCAGTTATTTGACGTCCGACCTTCATAGTCGGGTTTAAGCTTGTCATTGGATCTTGGAAAATCATTGCAATTTCATTTCCGCGTACTTTTGACATTTCTTTATCGCTTAAAGGCACTAAATCGCGACCGTTAAATAATATTTGTCCTGACTCATAAATACCAGGTGGCTGTGGAATTAGTTTCATTAATGCGTTACTCGTAACACTCTTACCAGAACCTGATTCACCAACGATTGCGAGTGTTTCACTTTCTTTTAAGTCAAAGTTTACACCACGAACGGCATGAACAAGTCCTGCATAAGTTTTAAAGTTTATTTTTAAATCTTTTACCTCTAGAATTGTTTTACTCATTTTTGTCCACCTCCTTATTTACGTAGTTTTGGATCTAATGCATCACGTAAGCCGTCACCAACTGCGTTAAACGCAAAGATTGTTAGTGAAATGAATAATGCAGGGAATATTAAACGCCAAGGAGCATTTGCAATCGCGCCATTTCCTTCAGAAGCCATTGTTCCCCAAGAGGCTTGTGGAGCAGGAACCCCAAGTCCTAGATAACTAAGGAAAGACTCTGTAAAAATAGCAGTTGGCACTGTTAATGTCATCGTTACTAAAATTGCACCAAGTGCATTTGGCACTAAATGTTTTAAAATTAAATGTCCTGTTCTTGCGCCCAGAGTACGAGCCGCTAAAACATACTCTTGATTTTTAATAGATAATA
The DNA here is from genome assembly GCF_044755845.1 of Lysinibacillus sp. NPDC092081. Lineage (NCBI taxonomy): Bacteria > Bacillati > Bacillota > Bacilli > Caryophanales > Bacillaceae > Lysinibacillus > Lysinibacillus sp. NPDC092081. The sequence continues at coordinate 823,526 of NZ_JBIVRU010000001.1, read as the reverse complement.
CTTCACCACGTACAATACGGGCCATATTGATCCAACCTGTAATGGATAATGCGATAATCATTGGCACAACACCTGGTTCTAATACTACTAAAAGTACGATTACAACTAAAAGGTAAGGAACAGCTGTTAAAACATCGGCAATACGCATCATAATATTGTCAACGCGACCGCCTGCTAAACCAGAAATACTTCCCCATAATACGCCAATGATCAAGTCAATAATGGCAGCAGCAAACCCGATGAATAAAGAAATACGAGCGCCGGCCCATACTCGAACGAAAATATCTCGACCTAAATCATCTGTACCAAACCAAAATTTTGATGATGGTGGGGCATTAAAGGCTCCTAATTGATCACTATAATGGTATTGTGAAAACATCGGCACAAATGTAGCCAATAAAGCAATAATTACTAAAGTAATTAATCCAAAAATCGCCATTTTATTATGGGAAAAACGAATATATACTTCCTTCCAAAAGGAGACAGATTTATCTGCTAATTTTTCTGTGGCTTCGTGATTTCCGCCAACAATTTTAAACTTATCTTTTTCGATCTGTTGCTGTGTCATTACTTTTTCGCTCCTTTCAGTCTAATTCGCGGATCGATCACGCTATATAAAATATCTACGATGAATACCGCAAATAAAAGAATGATTGCGTAGAATACGGTTGTCCCCATAACAACTGTATAATCACGGTTCGTAATACTTTGCACAAAGTGTTTACCTAATCCAGGAACCGCGAAAATTTGCTCTACAATGAAGCTACCTGTAACAACACCAGCAGTTAATGGACCTAAATAAGTAACGACTGGTAATAAGGCGTTACGTAAAGTATGGCGGAAGACGACTGTCCATTTGCCTAAACCTTTTGCACGAGCCATTTTTACGTACTCACTATTATTTTGTTCAAGCATACTTGAACGTGTCAATTTAGCAATAAAGCCCATATGCGAAAATGCAATAGCTAAGGCTGGCAATACACTATAACTAAAGCCTTGCCATCCACTAATCGGGAATAACTGAAGTTTGTATGCAAGGAAATACTGCATGAGTCCAGCTAATATAAAGGATGGAACGGAAATTCCGAGCACCGCAAAGGTCGTTGCCAAATAATCTGGAAACCTATTATGATAAAGCGCTGCCACTACGCCAATTAATACACCAAATCCAATAGCTAGCAGCATAGCTTCAATTCCTAAAGTTAAAGATACAGGGAAGCCCTCTGCAATCATATCATTAGTTGAACGCGCTTTATATTTCATAGATTCACCGAAATCAAAAGTGGCCGCATCGATTAAATAATCTTTGTACTGAATATACCAAGGGTTATTTAATCCATACTTTTCGTTTAACTTTGCCTCTATTTGAGGAGGGAAATTACGTTCAGATGCAAATGGGTTACCAGGAGCAACACGCAATAGGAAAAACGTAGCCGTTACGATGACGAAAAGCGCGAGAAGTATATACATCAGCCTTTTCAAAATATATTTAATCACATAAAACTCCTCCTTCGATTTGTCAATTATCTGACAAATTAGTGCTTTCGTATTTTAAAAAGAGCTGACTCGCGCCGTAGTGGCTACGAGGCAGCTCTCCGCTTAGAGCTTAAAAAGAAATTGTTACCAAATTATTTAATCTTTACATCTTTAAGGTGAATATCACCTGTTGGATTTGGCTCTAAGTTTTCAATACCTTTTTTAACTACTGATAAATTAGTGTAGTAGTAAATAGGTGCAACTGGTAATTCTGTCATAGCCACTGCTTCTGCTTGTTTTAAATAATCAAGACGTTTAGCTTCGTCTACCTCAGCAACTGCTTTGCTCAATAAATCTTTGTATTGAGCATTTTCCCAACCTGTTTGGTTGTTACCGTTTTTAGCCGTATCGAACATTTCAAGGAATGTATACGCATCTTTATAGTCAGCTACCCAGCCCATACGACCTACTTGATAGTCAGCAGTTCTTAATTTTTCTAAATAAACTTGCCATTCAGAATTATCTAATTTAGAAGAAATGCCAAGTTTTTTGCTCCATTCTTCTTGAATATATTGAGCAATTGCAGCATGTGCTTCAGAAGTGTTAAATGAAATGTTAACTGTGATATCTTTAGGATCTTTAATACCAAGTTCTTTCATCCCAGCTTCAAGAGCAGCTTTTGCTCCATCAACATCATTATCTTTCATGTAACCACGGTCATTTTCAAATCCAGGAATTACTACCGGAACCATACCTGTAGCCGGTTTTTGTTCACCTTTAGTTACGTTGTCAATTAATGTTTGACGATCGATTGCTAGAGTAAGAGCTTTACGGATATTTGCATTAGACATAATTTTGTCTTTTGTATTGAATTTATACCAATAAATACTTGCTTGGTCCATGATTCTTAAAGAACCATCTTTTTTGAATTCATCAATTGCATTAAGATCTACTGTTTGGAATGGCGCACCGATATAGTCAAGCTCTTTGCCTTTAAACTTAGTAGCGACAGTAGCTTCTTTTTCAACCATAGCAATATTTACAGTATCAACATCAACATTTGATGCATCCCAATAATCTGCATTTTTCTTAAGAACGATAGAATCGTTATGTTTCCAGTCGCTTAATTTATAAGGACCATTCGTTACGAAATTTTCACCTGCGTCTGCGAACCATTCTTTATTGGCCTCAGTCACTTTTTGGTTAACTGGTAAATAAGTTTTGAATCCTGTTAATTCTAGGAAATATGGTGTTGGATTTTCTAAAGTTACGACTAAAGTTTTGTCATCTTCAGCTTTGATACCAACAGCATCAGCAGAACCGCCTTTTTCGTTGTATGCTTGAGCCCCTTTAATTGGGTAGAAAATAGAAGCATACTCAGAAAGGTTTTCTGGATTTAACGCCCATTTCCAAGCATATTCGAAGTCGCCAGCTACAACTGGATCACCATTTGACCATTTTGCATCATCACGTAAATTGAAAGTATAAGTCTTTTTATCATCACTGATCTTCCAATCCTTGGCCATACCTGGAGTAGCCTCACCGTTACCGTCTGAAACAGTTAGACCTTCAAAGACGTTAATTAAGATTGCACTAGATGTAGTATCTGTTGCAAGTTGTGGGTGTAAAGATGGTGGTTCTGAAGTAATTGCTAATTTAAGTTCTTTAGCTTTTGAACCAGAATCTTTGCCGTCTGAAGATGAAGAATTATCAGACTTATCACCGCCGAAGCCACATGCAGCTAGTACTAATGAAAAGACTGCAAGGACAGTTAATAATAAAAACTTTTTGTTTTTATTCATGTGAATCCCCCTTATACAATTTTTAAGCCTTTTTTGAAGCTCTTATTTAATATACCAAAAAAATCATTTGCACAAAATAAAAAAGATTCAAATTTATATAGTATTATCTGACATTTAAGAAGATAATAATTTTTTTCTATTCATCAGTTTAAAGAATGAAAGCACTTTCATAGTAATATTTTGATGTTTATTAGGTATTTGTATCAGAAATGAAATAAAAATAAAAAAAGACTTATTATACCGAAAATTCATATTCTTTAGATAATATTATTGTTATTATAAAAATGAGGCTAAAGTCACATGCTCGATACTATAAGATATTTGTATAGATTTGTAGAAAATCATTGTAAAACTAAGTGATTTAGATTCTGAGTCATTTATTTTTGTGAAATTTATAATCGCAAAGAATGAATATTTTTATCTATTAATGATATATAAGAAACTTGTTTTGTATTTATCTAAGATTAACTAGTATAAGTGAGAAAAAAGAAGAATTAGAGTGAAATGTGCTTTTCTTAAAGAATAAATGTACTTATTTTAGTGAAATATGTTTTTTTGAAATAATTTACACATTACTTGAATATACAGTAATGTATAAAAAAACAATGCACTGAATCAGTTATATGTATGAAGGATTAGGAAAATAATTAATGGAAAAATATACCTAATTTTAGATGTTTTTATGATGTTGTTTTTTGTAGAAATCCATTTGTCTCACTTAGGAGGAAAGCTTCTACATAAAGTTACTAAAATATTGTATGAGTAGAACTTAATGAGTAGAATTACTTAAATTCTTTATATGGTCGATTTTACCGTATTTTAATACTAAGTGGTAGTTTTCCTAAAAATAAAGCTCATCACCATAGTTGTGTTTGATTTCTATTCCGACTGGGCGCTTTGTTGCTGCCGCTACGCTTTCGCACAGATAAAACATTTGTTGCTGCCGCTACGCTTTCGCGCAGAGCAGAGCAGAGCAGAGCTGAGCTTCCTAGGGGCATCGGGGCCGGACCGTTGCACTCACGTTTTCGCTATCAAGAAATACTGAAAAACATAAATAAAGTAGAGCATTTCGATTAAAGAAATGCTCTACTTGAATGTTTAAAGCTTGAATTGATTGATTTGGGCTTGTAAGTCCGAGGATTTTTCACTTAAATCTGTAGCTACATGATTTACTTGTTGCATTGTCGCTGCTTGTTCTCTACTAGCTTCGGCAATGATCTGTGTATTGTTTGCACTAGAAGAAGTACTATGAGCTATTTCTCCAACAGAAGCTGCTACTTGTTCAGCGCTTGCAGAGATTTCTTCAGAAGTAGACGAAATGTCTTCTATTTGATCTGTCATCGTAGTGATTGCTTTTACGATTGCTTCGAAAGAATTGCCAGCATCCCCAATCATTTTTACACCATCTGTGACAGAGTGTAGCCCATCTGTGACAGCTTTTTCTACATTTTGCGTATCTTCTCGGATTTCTTGTGTTAAAGTAACGATTTGATTGGCTGATTGCTTTGATTCTTCTGCTAGCTTACGAACTTCGTCAGCTACAACAGCGAAGCCTTTGCCATGTTCACCTGCACGCGCAGCTTCAATTGCAGCGTTGAGCGCTAATAAATTCGTTTGATCTGTGATGGCTGTAATTACTGTAGTGATATTGCCTATCTCTTCTGATTGCTTACTTAATTTTTGAACGAGCTTGTTAATCGTTTGAGTAGAATCATAAATCACGTTCATTTGTTGTTGAGCTTCATCAACTGTACTATTACCGTTATTCGCCAATTCAGTTGTAGTCACTGCGCTTTGGTGAAGTTGTTGAGTTGCTTCAGCTATACGCTGTACACCAATTGCTGTTTCATCCATTGCATGTGCACTTTCATTAGCAGCAATTGTAGCACTAGATGCTGCATTCGCTGTCTCGTCAATGCGTACTGTAATTTCATCAGTAGAAGCAGAAATCTCTTCGATAGAGGCGGATAGTTCTTCAGCAGAAGCTGATAAATGTTCCGCATTGCCTTGGATATGTGTTAATAAACCTCGTAAGCTGCTTTTCATGACGTTAAAGGCTGTAGAAAGCTGACCGATTTCGTCTTTAGATTGATGAGAGATATCTTGATGATATAATTCACCATTAGCAATATTATTGGCAGCCATAACTACGGATTTTAAAGGTCGTGAAATTGTACGCTGAACATAAAACATCAGTGATACTCCAAGTATTACACCGATGATGATAGCGATGATGGAGATTGTTTGAGAATTGGATACTGCTTGTTTAGATTCTTTCGTGACAATATCAAGTTGATTTTTTTGATAACTTACAACTTTCTCTGATACTGCTAACAAATCTGTATTTGCTTTTTGAACATCGCCATTCACTTTTTGTATCGCTTCTTCTAATTTTCCGGCATCATGAAGTGCTAGTGCTTCTTCAGCTGCTTTGTTAAAAGTTTCATTATGAGAATTTAAATCTTTTGCATAAGTCTCCATTTCGGATGAATCAGATTTTTCCATGATTTCTATTACATGCGCATCTAGCATTCTTGCATACTTTGTAAAGTTATCTTTATTAGCTGCTGTGTCTTCGAGGAGTATTGCCCGAATGAAAAGACCTTGCATTGCTCGTTCAGTTTGAATATTATCAGCTAATTCTACTAGCGCTACACGATTTTCAAGTGCGTTGTCTACTTTCTTGTTAATGTTTGAGAATTGAATAAACATAATCACCAATGAAATAATTAAAGTCAGAATGATGGTTAAAAAACCAAAGCTTAATTTTTTGCCTACAGACATAGAGATACGCCCTTTCTGGAATGCTATTTACTTTTTATTTAAATTTAGCCATTTATAAGGGGGGAAGTCAATAAATAGTTCGGAATATTCACGAGTTTTTTAGCGTTATTATAATAAGAAACAATAGCTTTAAAAATCAATCAAGTTAAAGGGAAATTTAATACATAGTAAGTGGTAATCGCCATAAAAAAGAATACGATACATTTCATATCGTATTCCAATTTTTAAGATTGTTTTTTTAACTGTAAAATGACAGCTTCATCTGGATCGATGAATACAGTCTTTTGTTCAAAGTAAATAACAAAACCAGGTTTAGCGCCATTTGGCTTTTTTACCTGACGTATTTCTGTGTAATCTACTGGAACAGAGGAAGATTCTCTTGCTTTTGAAAAATAGGCAGCAAGTGTTGCAGCTTCTCGTAATGTTGTTTCGTCAGGTTCACTTGTATGAATGACAACATGTGAGCCAGGAATATCCTTCGTATGCAACCAGATATCTGTGCGTTTAGCTAGTTTAAATGTAAGCATGTCATTTTGTTTGTTATTTTTCCCAACAGAGATCGCTACACCTGTAGAAGAAACATAACGTTCAGGCTCAGGCTTCGCTTGTTTTTTCTTTTTTCGTGCATGACGTAATTTCAAATAACCTTGTTCTGCTAACTCTTCGCGAATTTCTTCGATATCTCCAGGAGCAGCTTGTTGTACCTGCTGAGCAAGCATTTCAAAATAGGCAATTTCTTCTTTCGTTTTTTCTAACTGTTCTTGAACCATAATAAGGGCATTTTTTGCTTTTGTATATTTTGTGTAATAGCTTTGAGCATTTTCAACAGGTGTTTTACGTTCACTCACTGGAATGGTGATTTCTTCATCTCCAGTTTCACTGTAATAGTTAGTGACAGTTACTTCCTTTACACCTTTTTCAAACGTGTAAAGATTCGCCATCAGTAATTCCCCATATAATTGGAACTGATCTAGCTTAGACGCGCGTTCATAGTCTTTATTTAACTTTTTAGTTTTTAAGATAAGCTTGTCAATTTCATTTTGCAGCCATCGCTCCAAATCACCTGCCTGCTGTTTAACACGATCACGCTCTGCTCGAGCAAAGAATACGCGGTCAAGTAGCTCGTGGACATTTGGATAAGTCGTTACATCTCCTTGTAAATGTGTTAGAGCGATTGGTGAGAAGTACGTTTTATTATTTGCGTTTACATACATCGGCTTTGTTCCGCCATTATTAAAGGAAGCTATAAAATTTTTAAAGCAATTTACATGATCATCTGAGTCTGTTAATCGGAATAATAATTCCTCAGCATGTATAGGTGAGAAACCAATATATTGCGAAACTACTTCCTTAGCCGTTTTTGGTTCAGCGAAAAACAGTGTAAGTTGTTCGTCGGTCACTGCTAGAGGGTGCCATTTATTCTGTGCAGGCGGTGCGATATAAGGCTGCCCTGGTAAAACTGTACGGAAACTATTCACAGAAGGTGGCAAATGCTTTAAGCTGTCGACTATTTTTCCCTGCTCCTTATCTATTAACAACAGGTTACTGTGACGGCCCATAATTTCAGCATGTAACTCCCTTACAATAGGGTCGCCAATCTCATTTTTACTTTCAATTTCTACTATTATAATGCGATCAAAATCGTGTTGTTTAATAGAAGAAATAAAACCACCCTCTATATGCTTTCTCAAGAGCATACAAAACATAGGGGGTTCTGCTGGGTTGTCAATAGATTGCTCAGTAAGGTGAACACGTGCGTAAGAAGGATGAATCGAAAAAAGTAATTTTTGATTGCTTCCGTTCGCACGGATATGTAGCACAACCTCCTGAGCGTTTGGTTGATGTATTTTAGTGATCCGACCTGTTACTAATTGTTGTAGGTCGGCTGTCATTGAATAAGTAAATAAGCCATCAAATGCCATATAAATTCCTCTTTCCAACGATATAAGCATCCTTGGTACTTTCGTATTTATTATTTTAATGGTGCATTAGCTTACACTCTAAAATTCGTGTAGTAGTTACTACTATAGAGTAGCAAGCTTTTCCACCAAAGCGTGTGGTTGATTTCCGTTCCGGCTGGGCGCTTTCCTGGGGGCGTCCGATGAGCCGCTTCACTCGCGCTGCTCGCTCCAGGGTCTCGGGCCAACACGATGTTGGTCACGAGGGCGTTATCACAGGACGTGATGGTTTTAGCCTTCGTTCCCCCATTGCTGATCCCCGAGGAGTCGCCCAGCCTCCACTCCAATCAACTTATATGCATGACATACGTTTTAGCAAAGTGCCATCTCTAAATTCCGATGATGAATCAATTTATTAGAAATCATTTGTATGGCACATTACCATAACGTGTGGTTGATTTCCGTTCTGACTGGGCGCGTCGGGGCAAAAGGATGTTGGTCACGAAGGCGTTATCACAGGACGTGATGGTTTTAGCCTTCGTTCCTCTATCGCTGATCCCCAAAGAGTCGCCCAGCCTCCACTCCAATCAACTTCTATAACGAACGTCATCTCTTTCTTTTGGTGATGAGTTTTTTCTTATGTTTATCATAGCATTTTTTAGGTGAATATTAAAATATAGCTTCAATTGTGGTAGAATTAGCTTTTGCTCTATCTTCATTCAGTGGGTGTCCAACCACCCACTGAATGAAGATAGAGGCCTCCGGCGGATGTCACGAATTTTCAAAGGAGGCCTACAGGATGTAGGTCAGTTAACCGTTGTCACAGGAAGTGACGGTTTTAGGTTAACTTCCTACAAAGGGCACAATTAAAAATCCGGACGCAATTACGCCAAGGCGAAATTGATCTATTTTTTACGTCATAAACAACAGAGCTTATGTTATAATAATCCCAGTATGCAAAGAAGGGTGTGACGAACCTTGGTGCGTAGTATGACTGGTTTTGGCAGAGGTGTCACAACAACAAGAGACTTTCAATTAACCGTAGAAATGCGCTCGGTCAACCATCGATTTTTAGAAATTAATGCAAAATTCCCGAAAGAATGGCTTGAAGCAGAAATTTTTGCAAAGAAAATAATTTCGCAAGCTTTGTCACGTGGCAAAATTGATGTGATGGTTTATGTTAAGGATTTAGATAACGTCGAGCAATCTATTGAAATTAATTGGTCATTAATTGAAGCGTATCGTAAGGCAAAAGAGCAATTAGCAAGTAAAGTACCACTAGAAGAAAAATGGACGATGCAAGAGCTACTATCACTTGAACAAGCGCTTGTACAGGAAAAGCCGCAGCTTACACCTGAGGATTTACTCGGTGCTGTTGAAAAGGCTATTACGCAAGCACTTGAACAGTTGATTCAAATGCGTGAGCGTGAAGGGCGAGAATTGCATGATGTTGTTGTACAATATAAAGAACAGTTAATGGAACAAGTGAACCACATTCGTTCATGCGCCTCTCTTGCTGTTGAAAAATATCGTACACGATTATTGGAACGAATTACTGAAGTAGCGGATGGAGCGTTGTTAGAAGATCGACTACTTGCTGAAGTAGCGATATTTGCAGAACGTGTGGACATCACCGAAGAATTGGACAGATTAGATAGTCACTTTAATCAACTGAAAGAAACATTACAAGAAACGATTTCGGTTGGCCGTAAATTAGACTTTTTAATGCAGGAAATACACCGCGAGATCAATACGATTGGTTCAAAAAATCAATCAACAGAGGCGGCCATTGCGGTAGTTCAGGCGAAAACAATTTTAGAAAAGATGCGCGAGCAAGTTCAAAATATCGAATAGCTTGCCTGTATCTGTTATAAATTAAGGGAGATATAGAGAATAAATGATAAAAGAACGTGGATTATTAATTGTTCTGTCTGGCCCATCTGGTGTAGGTAAAGGGACAGTGCGAAAAGAATTATTTTCTCAGCCGAATACGAATTATGAGTATTCCATCTCGATGACAACACGAAATCCTCGCGAAGGTGAAGTAGATGGTGTAGACTATTTTTTCAAGACACGTGAAGAATTTGAAGCGTTGATTGAACAGGGTGGCTTATTGGAGCATGCTGAATTTGTAGGGAATTATTACGGAACACCGTTAGCCTACGTAAATGAAACACTTGATGCAGGACGTGATGTGTTTTTAGAAATCGAAGTGCAAGGTGCTGCACAAATCCGCGAAAAGGCACCAGATGCATTATTTATTTTCTTAGCCCCACCAAGCTTAACGGAATTAAAAGACCGTTTAGTTGGTCGAGGGACGGAAACAGCAGACGTTATTGCAAAGCGAATTGCAACTGCGAGTGAAGAGCTCGAAATGATGAGCCTTTATGATTATGTAGTTGAAAATGATGAAGTGACAAATGCCTGTGATCGTATAAATGCGATTATTAAAGCCGAGCATTGTCGTAGAGAACGTGTTGAAAAAAGATATTTGTCAATGTTGAGAGGAGAATAAACCTATGTTATACCCATCAGTAGATACATTAAAAAAAGAAATCGATTCAAAATACTCTTTAGTAAGTCTAGCATCTAAACGTGCTCGCCAAATGCAAGAGGAACAAGACACTGAACGCTTACACAAGTATGTTTCCCATAAATACGTAGGGAAAGCACTTGAGGAAGTAGCGGCAGGTGTACTTACGAAGGTAACACAGGATGAGTCAACTGTGTACGAAGACGAAATCTAACATAAATAAGCTTTTGCGAAATTAATGTTAACGTCTGCAGTGGATTTTTGATTATACAGCATGCCGAGAGCTCCCGAGGAATTTTCCTTTGGGAGCTTATCATTTGAAAGGACGATTGTACATGAATAAAAACATTTTACTTTGTGTTTCAGGTGGTATAGCGGTTTATAAGGCTGTCGCTCTAGTTAGCAAGCTATCTCAGGCAGGGGCAAATGTAAAAGTCATCATGACAGCATCAGCAAGACAATTTGTTAATCCGTTGAGCTTTCAAGTTATGTCCAAAAATGATGTTTTTTTCGACACATTTGATGAAAAGGATTCAAGTGTTATTGCTCATATTGATTTGGCGGATTGGGCAGATTTAATTTTAGTTGCACCAGCTACTGCAAATGTTATTGGTAAACTGGCGAATGGAATTGCAGACGATATGGTAACGACGACCTTGCTTGCAACAACTGCCCCTGTATGGCTTGCACCAGCGATGAATGTACATATGTATGACCATCCAGCGGTAAAACGAAATTTGGCTCAATTACAATCTGATGGCTATCAATTTATTGAGCCTTCAGAAGGTTTTTTGGCATGTGGCTATGTTGGTAAAGGTCGTTTAGAGGAGCCAGAAAAAATAACGGCGATCGTGCAAGAATTTTTTTCTGAGAAGGTTAAGCCATTAGCTGGTAAAACGGTAGTGGTTACAGCTGGAGCTTTTTATGTACCATTGGACGAGCACCATGTTATTAGTACACAGTCGAACAGTAAAATTGGTCAGGCAATAGCAAAAGAGGCAAAAACACTTGGGGCAAATGTAATCCTAATAGATGAGAAAGAAACAAGCGTGTATAAACTCTTTGAACAGCTTGAGGAGTATAAAAAACAATATCCATCTACATTTTTTATCCATGCAGCAAATACGCCTATAATTGAAGGGGCACCGATACTGTCCGTAGAAGGAATGACCGCAATAACTTTTGGACAAAAGGTTATTGGTGAACCAATGTTAACAATTTTGTCTGACACGTGGATTGATTTTAGTGACACGGCAGAAGTAAATGGTCAATTGTGGGATACGACAAATGCCACGCAGTTTGCGGAAGCATTTTGGACATATGTATTACAGGGTGAGATGCAATGAGTTTGTTGATTGCAGAAGTTATAGTGGATGTTTCAACATACCATGTAGATCGTCCGTTTGACTATGAAGTACCTACAGAATGGGCACATATTATAGAGATGGGCTGTCGTGTAAAAGTACCGTTCGGACCAAGAAATGTTCTAGGTTTTGTGGTCGGATTAAAAAATGAAACAGATGTACCATCTAACAAATTAAAGTCAATTGCACAAATTTTAGATATAGAGCCTGTATTGACCGAAGAAATGCTGTTAATGGCAAAGTGGCTGAAAAATGAAACGATTTGTTATGAAATTGATGCCTTACAGGTCATGCTCCCATCAGCGCTTCGAGCGAAGTATGAAAAAATCATAACGCTACTAGAGGAGAAAGACGCTTTGCCAGATGAGGCGCAAGCTATTTTTGGTAAGCGACAACAGGCTAATTTCAAAGAATTCGAGCGTGCAGAATTACTTTCTTTATTAAAACAGCTTATCACTAATAAAATTGTAAAAATTGAAAATGTTGTGAAGCAGCAAGGCAATGTGAAAGAAATACGGATGGTCAAAATTTCAGATCATCAGCAAGACATCGACAGGGCAATGGAAGGTGCAGCGAGAGCAGCCAAACAGCGCCAACTGATTGAATGGATGGGTAGACACCGTGGAGAGATCCTTTTGCCACAGAAAATCTATGAGGAAACAGGTGCATCCTCCGCGGTATTACAGTCAGTTATTGACAAAGGAGCTGCCCATTTTATACAAGAAGAGGTGTATCGAGATCCCTTTACGAAGGAGGTCTCCCGTACGCAATCTTTACAGTTGACGGATGAGCAGCACATTGCGCTAAAGGCTATTACTAGATCGATGGAAGAACAGACGGCGCAAACTTTTTTACTTCACGGCGTCACGGGAAGTGGAAAAACCGAAATATATTTGCAAGCGATACAAAAGGTGTTAGATGAAGGTAAGGAAGCCATTATGTTAGTGCCTGAAATATCATTAACACCACAAATGACAGAGCGTTTTCGCAGTCGTTTTGGTGAGATGGTTGCTGTGATGCATAGTGGGTTATCTGTCGGTGAAAAGTATGATGAATGGCGTAAAATTCAGCAAGGAAAGGTAAGTGTTGTTGTTGGAGCTCGTTCAGCAATTTTCGCACCTTTTACAAATTTAGGTCTCATTATTCTGGATGAAGAGCATGAATCAACATACAAGCAAGAAGATTCACCGCGTTATCACGCTAGAGATGTAGCGATTTGGCGAAGTGAATTTTACAAATGTCCTGTCATATTAGGTAGTGCAACGCCTGCACTTGAATCATTTGCGAGAGCAAAGAAGGGCGTATATAGTTTGCTATCATTAAAGCAACGTGCATTGCATCAACCGTTACCAACTGTTTTTATTGCTGATATGCGAGAAGAACTTCAAAAAGGGAATCGTTCTATGTTTTCGGAGCAACTTATTGATGCTATACGTATAAGGCTTGAGAAAAAAGAACAGATGGTGCTGTTTTTAAATCGTCGTGGCTATTCTTCTTTTGTGCTTTGTCGTGATTGTGGAACGGTTGTACAATGTCCGAACTGTGACATCTCGTTAACGTATCATCGAACGACAGAGAAATTAAAATGTCATTATTGCGGTTATGAGGAGCGTGTTCCTCAAATATGTCCACAATGCCAGAGTGAGCATATACGTTATTTTGGTACGGGGACACAAAAAGTTGAAGAAGAAATTTATAAGCTATTTCCTGAGGCAAGGGTTCTCCGAATGGATGTTGATACAACAAAGCACAAAGGTGCACATGAAGAAATTTTGCAAGCATTTGGGGAAGGACAAGCAGATATTTTGCTAGGGACGCAAATGATTGCTAAAGGTCTTGATTTTCCTAATATTACGCTTGTTGGTGTACTTAGTGCTGATACATCTCTGCATCTACCCGATTATCGTGCAGCGGAGCGAACATTTCAATTATTAACGCAGGTTAGTGGTAGGGCTGGACGTCATGAAAAGCTTGGTGAGGTTATTATTCAATCGTATACACCAGAGCATTATGCAATTGAATTGGCCAAAATACAAGATTATGAGCCATTTTACGAACGTGAAATGTTTTTACGCCGCCGCTCTAGCTATCCACCGTATTATTATGTAGCACTTGTTCAAATATCCCATGAGGATGTCATGATGGCGGCAGAGTATGCTGGACGTGCAGCGGATTGGCTAAGGGCAAACTTATCAAACAAAGTAGCAATTATTGGACCAACAACGGCAAGCATTAGTCGTCTCCAAAATAGATATCGTTATCAATGTTTGATAAAATATAAAATTGAACCTAATCTCATTCCTGTATTACAGCGCCTTCTAGCGATGTATCGAGCGGAATGGATTAAACAGGGTATATTAATGACGGTAGATTTAGATCCGTCTACTATATAAAATGGTTTATCACCTAAAAAAATGACACTGTGTTGAAATATATTTCGTGTGAACAAAGTTATGGTGATGAGAATATAAAATGTTGTGAACTACGTTAGATGATAACGAATCCAATGCGACAAGGTATAAGCCTTAAATATAGAAATGAGGAACATAAGATGGCAATTAAAAAAGTTGTAGAACATCCAGCAAAAGTACTTTCAACGCCGTGTGCGGAAGTAACAGAAATTAATGAAGAAATTATTACATTATTAGATGATTTATATGACACAATGGTTGAATACGATGGCGTTGGAATTGCAGCACCACAAATAAATGTAGGATTACGTGTTGCAATTGTCGAGCTTGGCGAGGAACGAGATATTTTAGAAATGGTTAATCCAACTGTTATTGAAACGGTTGGAGCTGAAATAGATATTGAAGGATGCTTAAGCTTCCCCGGATTATACGGTGAGGTTGAACGACCTGACTATGTGAAAATCGAAGCATGTGACCGTGAAGGGCGTGTATATGAGCTAGAAGCGGGAGGCTTTGATGCACGAGCAATTTTACATGAAATCGATCATTTAGATGGCGTGCTATTTGATTCAAAAATCAAACGTATTGTAACTGAAGAAGAGCTTGAAGCAATGTACGCTGAAGAGGAGGAATAAAATGACTTCAATAATTTTTATGGGAACACCTGATTTCTCAGCGCCAATTTTGCGTATGCTACATCATGAAGGTTATGATATTAAAGCTGTAGTTACACAACCAGATCGTCCAGTTGGGCGTAAGCGTGTGTTAACACCACCACCTGTAAAGGCAGCAGCTATGGAGTTAGGTTTACATGTTATTCAGCCTGAAAAACTGCGTGGTTCTGAGGAATTACAGCAAATTATTGATTTACAGTCTGACCTAATCGTAACAGCAGCTTTTGGACAAATCTTGCCGAAAGAATTACTAGATGTACCTCCACTTGGTTGCATTAACGTCCATGCGTCACTTTTACCGAAATATCGTGGTGGAGCACCTATTCACCAAGCAATTATCGATGGTGAAAAAGAGACGGGTATAACAATCATGTATATGGAGCAAAAGCTTGATGCCGGTGATATCATATCTCAAAAGGCTATCCTAATTGAAGAGGATGATCATACGGGTGGACTATTTGACAAGCTAAGTGTTGTAGGTTGCGAATTATTAAAAGATACACTTCCTTCTATTATAAATGGAACAAATAACCGTACAGTGCAGGATGAAGCACAAGTAACCTTTGCTAGCAATATTTCACGTGAACAGGAACGTATCGATTGGACAAAGGATGCTACAACTTTATACAATCAAGTGCGTGGTCTTCATCCTTGGCCGGTTGCCTATACAACATTTGAAGATGGAAACTTTAAAATTTGGTGGGCAAAGGTTGGCGACACAAAGCACGATGCTATACCTGGTGAGGTTGTTGCGATTTCAAAGGATCATTTTGAAGTCGCGGCAGGAAATGGTACAACACTTGCACTGTATGATATACAACCAGCTGGTAAAAAGCGCATGACAGCAGAGGAATATTTGCGTGGTACAGGTTCTAAATTACAGATCGGGGACCAATTTAAATGAGTAAAAAAAGCGTAGTAATTTGGGATGGAAATGTGCGTGATGCTGCACTTTCTATTCTGTTAGCAGTGGATAAAAATCAAGCCTATAGCAATTTGCTTTTAAATGAAACGATAAAGCGCCATAAAATTGAAGCGAAGGATCGTGCGCTTTTAACAGAAATTACGTATGGCACTCTACAATATAAAATGACACTTGACTACTATTTAGAGCCATTCATTCGTGGTTCAGTGGATCATTGGGTGCGCTGGCTTTTACGTTTATCTTTATATCAAATGCATTATTTAACGCGTATACCACCACATGCAGCGGTGAATGAAGCTGTAGAAATCGCTAAGCGTCGAGGTCACCAAGGGATAGCTTCAATGGTTAACGGTATTTTACGATCTATTTTACGTCAGGGTGTAGCTTCTACTGATGACATTAAAGATCCAATTGAGCGCCTTGCTATTGAAACGAGTCATCCCGAGTGGTTAGTGCAGCGCTTTGTCGATAACTACGGTATTGAAGTAGCAGCTGAAATGTTACATGAAAACAATGTACCTCCGGTGCAAACTGTACGTGTAAATACGACGAAAGGAAGCGTCGAGCAAGCGATTGCTAGCATAGAAGCGGAAGGTTTATCAGCGAAAAAAAGTGACCTGATGCCTGAATGCTTACATGTAACAAATGGTCAGCCAGCTCGAACAAAGGCATTCCAAGAAGGGCTTATTACTATTCAGGATGAAAGCTCCATGATTCCTGCGAATGTTTTGCATCCATCTCCTGGCATGCGCGTCTTAGATATGTGTGCAGCTCCAGGTGGAAAGACAACACATATTGCTGAGATTATGAAAAATGAAGGTTCGATTTTAGCGACCGACCTTCACCCTCATAAATTAGATTTAATCGACCATAATACGAATCGTCTAGGGATTGATATAGTAGAGACTGCTCCGGTTGACGGACGTAAAGCACCGGATTTTCTACAACTAGAATCATTCGACGCTATTTTAGTCGATGCACCTTGTAGTGGTTTAGGTGTTATGCGCCGCAAGCCAGATATTAAATATACAAAACGTGAGGAAGATTTAGAAAACCTCCAAAAAATACAATTGGCGCTATTAGATGCGGCAACAAAAGTATTGAAAATAGATGGTAAGCTTGTGTACAGTACATGTACAGTCGATAAAAGAGAAAATGAAGGTACTGTAGAGGCCTTTTTAACAACGCATCCAGAAATGGAAGCTATACAACTAGAATCTTTACCAACAAAATTAGCGGAAAAGCAAGCAAATGGCATGCTTCAAGTCTTTCCACAAGACTTTGGCAGTGACGGTTTCTTCGTTGCCGCCTTTCGTAAAAAAGGAGGATCCAACTAATGGTGGATCAAGATAAATTTAATGAGCGTATAAGCGACTTAGTTGAAGAAGCAGAAGACAAGCCTGTTCGACGCGCAAAAAAAGAAAAACCAAATTTAAAGGAATCGGTATACTCATTACAGCCGAAACAATTAGAAGAATGGTTAACGGAAAATGGTGAAAAATCGTTCCGTGCAGCGCAAATTTTTGATTGGCTTTATAATAAACGAGTAAAAACATTTGATGAAATGTCTAACCTTGCAAAGGGATTACGTGAAAAGCTTGAAGCAAGTTTTGCATTGACGACATTGTCAACAATTATTCAACAGGAATCAAAAGATGGTACTATCAAGTTTTTATTCCAATTACAAGATGGCTATTCGATTGAAACTGTATTAATGCGTCATGAATATGGGAACTCTGTTTGTGTAACGACACAAGTAGGCTGCCGAATTGGCTGTACGTTTTGTGCATCAACTTTAGGTGGTTTAAAACGTCACTTACTAGCAGGGGAAATCGTGGAACAAGTTGTCAAAGTACAACAAACTTTAGATGAATTGGGCGAACGTGTGTCACATATCGTCATTATGGGTATTGGAGAACCTTTCGATAATTATGATGCGATGATGAACTTCTTAAAAGTCATCAACCATGAAAAAGGGTTAAATATTGGTGCTCGTCACATCACTGTATCAACATCAGGAATTGTTCCTAAAATTTACGAATTCGCTGATGAACAGCTACAAATTAACTTTGCAGTATCCTTACATGCACCAAACCAAGAGGCTCGTCAAAAACTGATGCCAATTGCACGTGCTTACAAACTGGATGAATTAATGGAAGCTGTTCGTTACTATACCGAAAAAACTGGGCGACGTGTAAGTTTTGAGTATGGTTTAATGTCTGGTGAAAATGATTCAGTTGAAATTGCAGAAGAATTATCTGCATTAATAAAAGGAATTAAATGCCACGTGAACTTAATTCCTGTAAACTACGTACCAGAACGTGATTATGTTCGTACATCCCGTAGTCAAATTTTTGCCTTTGAAAAAACATTAAAGAAAAATGGTATTAACGTAACGATCCGCCGAGAGCAAGGTTCTGATATTGCAGCTGCGTGTGGTCAATTACGTGCGCAAGAGAGATCTGAAGAGACGAGGTGACCAGTGTTGGAATACACAGTCGAAAGTGATATTGGGTTAAAACGAGCAATTAATGAAGACCGTGCTGCATTTTTTAAACGTCCAGACGGGCTTGCGCTAGCACTTGTAGCTGACGGCATGGGTGGTCATAATGCTGGCGATGTAGCGAGTGATATGGCAATGAAACAGATAGAATCCGTTTTTTTACAGGCAGAGGCACATCATTTTGCATCAACAACAACAAAAAAAGAGTGGTTATTACAAGCAGTCATGCAATTGAATAAAAGTATATACGACTATTCTTTATCACACGAAGACTGTAAAGGAATGGGCACGACGTTTATTGCAGTGTTAATTGAAGAAAATCATTGCTATATCGCACATGTTGGCGATAGTCGTGTGTATTATTTCTTTGATGATGGTGCACAACAAATAACAAGAGATCACTCCTATGTAAATGTTCTGGTTGAAAATGGTGAAATTAGTGAAGAGGAAGCGTTAACGCATCCGAAGAAAAATTTCATCTTAAAAGCGGTTGGTACAGAAGAAACGATTGAACCTGACTTTTATGAAGTTGATTTAGCATCAGCATCGTATTTACTCATTTGCTCTGACGGTTTAAGCAATAAACTTACAGTGTATGAAATGGCATCAATTATTACGTATCCTGATTCAATAGAAGAAAAAGGACGAAAACTTGTGGAATTAGCAAATGCAAGCGGGGGAGAAGACAATATCTCCCTCGTGCTACTCACAAGACAAGATGAGGAGGTGTAAGTATGCTTGTAGGTAAACGAATTAGTGATCGCTATAAAATTATAGAGCTTATTGGTGGCGGTGGTATGTCCAATGTTTATTTAGCACATGACATGATTTTAAACCGTGATGTAGCGATCAAAATATTACGCTATGATTTTACCAATGAGGATGAATTGCATCGCCGTTTTCAACGTGAAGCACTTTCTGCTACAAGCCTTACACATCCAAATATCGTTAGTGTTTATGATGTAGGTGATGATGGTGATCTACATTATATTGTGATGGAGTATGTCCAAGGAAAAACATTAAAGCAGTACATACAGGAATTTGCACCAATTTCTCCTGCGAGAAGTGTGCATATTATGAAGCAGTTAACATCAGCAATTGCCAATGCTCATGAAAATCATATTATCCATCGTGACATTAAACCTCAAAATATTTTAATGGATGCTGAGGGCAATGTGAAAATAACTGATTTTGGCATAGCGATGACGCTTAGTGCAACGTCATTTACACAAACGAACTCCGTGCTTGGAACGGTGCATTATTTATCACCAGAGCAGGCTCGTGGTGGTACGGCAACAAACAGATCTGATATTTATGCACTGGGCATTGTTTTATATGAATTATTAACAGGGGAATTACCTTTTTCAGGCGAGTCAGCGGTTTCGATCGCGCTTAAACATTTACAATCCGAGACACCGTCAGTTCGTGCATTCGATGCTACAATTCCTCAAAGCGTGGAAAATGTTGTGCTAAAAGCTACAGCGAAAGATGCTAATCATCGTTATTCAACTGTAGAAGAAATGCAAGCAGATTTAGAAACAATTTTATCGCCAAATCGTATCAATGAACCGAAGTTTGTCATACCGGAAGATAATGATGTGACAAAGGCTATTCCGATTATAAGAGAGCCAGTTATACGTAAAGACGAAGATTTAACGAAGACAAGAGCAATCGAACCAATTGCACAATCAAAGCTGAAACCCGAGGCAAAGAAGCCTGTTGAAAAGACAGCACCTGTAAAGAAAAAGAAAAAGTGGCCAATATATGTTGCCGGACTAGTAATATCAGCCATCGCCATTTTCCTATTCGTTTATTTTGCAACAGATGTATTTAGCCCGAAAAAGATACCTGTACCTAGTGTGGCTGATCTTACAATTGATGAAGCTACTAAGAAATTAGTGGCTGAAGGCTTTACTGTTGGTGAACATCAAGAGCGCTATGATGAAAATGTTGAAAAGGATAAGGTTATTGAAACAGATCCTGCGGAGGGTACAGAGCGTGTAAAAGGTACGGAAATAGACTTAATCGTCAGTCTTGGAAAAGAAACGACGAAATTGGAAGATTATACCGGGCGACCATTTAGCCAAGTCGAAGCATTGATAAAGGACAAATTTGCCAATGTAAAAACTGAAAGTGTGCACTCACAAGAGCCTGAAGGTCACATTATTAAACAAGTACCAGAAGCAGGCCAAGACGTAATTGCTAAAGAGACAACTGTTATTTTTACGGTAAGCGCAGGTTTACAAATGATTACCGTAGATAATGTTGTGAATTACACGAAGGCTCAAATGGATGAGTATGTAAGTAGAAATGGCTTAAAATGGCGTATTGCTCGTGAAGACTATAATGATACAGTAGCTGCCGGAAGTGTTATTTCTCAATTGACAAAATCCGGGACTCCAGTTGAAGCGGGATCTACAATAGCTGTTGTTATAAGTAAAGGACCTGCCGAAAAACCTAAAAAAACTTTGGTGAAAACTGTGGCTGTGAAAATACCATATGAACCAGCTGAGGAAGGTATGGAGCAAACTATTCGTATTGAAATTCAAGATAAAAACCATACAATGTCATCAGTAGCCGATACATTTACTATTAAGGCTGATAAAGACTATAAAATACAGCTTGTCATTGAAGAGGGCGAAGTAGGCGCATATAGAATTATTCGTGATTCAGAAATTATTGATGAAGACAGATTCAACTACGATGATGTCAAATAAGGGGGAATTGGATGGCGCAAGGCCAAATTCGTAAAGCATTAAGTGGTTATTACTATGTATATGATGGAGAACAACTAATACAATGTCGAGGACGTGGGGTATTTCGTAATCGCGGGGAATCCCCACTCGTTGGCGACAATGTAGAATATACTCTGGAAACAAAGGGATCAGACGGCACTATTCAAAAAATTATGGAACGCCAAAATGAATTAGTACGTCCTCCAATAGCCAATATTGATCAAGGTATTCTGGTTTTTTCTGTAAAAGAACCTAATTTTAATACAATTTTACTGGATCGTTTCTTAGTTGTTTTAGAGTCATTTCATGTTCATCCGATTATTTGTTTAACAAAGATGGATTTGCTAAAAGACCATGAACGTGAGGAATTACAAGGTTATATAGCAGATTATGAAAGTATGGGCTATACTGTGCTACAAACCTATAAGGGTGAGGAAGAATTAGTTGAACGTCTACAACCTATTTTAAAGGAGAAAACTTCCGTGTTAGCAGGACAATCTGGAGTTGGGAAATCCACACTACTTAATACATTGATTCCAGATTTAAATTTAAAAACAGGCATTATTTCACAAAGCTTAGGGCGTGGAAAACATACGACTCGCCATGTCGAATTAATCGAGGTATGTGATGGTTTATTAGCAGATACTCCAGGATTTAGTTCATTTGATTTTGATGAAATAGAAAAAGAAGAAGTAGGCGCATGCTTCCCTGAAATGGTCCGTATTGCAGATGATTGTAAATTTAGAGGCTGTTTACACTTAAAGGAACCAAAATGTGCAGTAAAGGCAGCGGTGGAAGCAGGAGAAATTCGTGGATATCGTTATAAACACTACGAACAATTTATGCAAGAAATTATGGATCGAAAGCCGAGGTATTAATGATGATACAAATAGCACCATCAATTTTAGCAGCTAACTTTGCTAAATTAGGAGAAGAAGTAAAAGAAGTAGAAAAGGCGGGGGCACAGCTTATTCATATCGATGTTATGGATGGTCATTTTGTGCCAAATATTTCCTTTGGCTCTATCGTATTAGACGCTATTCGTCCTTTAACAGATTTACCGCTAGACGTTCATTTAATGATTGAAAATCCTGATCAATATATCGAACAATTCGCCAAAGCAGGAGCGGACTATATTACGGTGCATGTAGAAGCTTGCCGCCATTTACACCGTACGATTCAATTAATTCGCTCATATGGAGTCAAACCTGGTGTTGTATTAAATCCACATACACCAATAGAATCTATTCAACACATTTTAGAAGATATTGATATGGTGTTGTTCATGACAGTGAATCCAGGGTTTGGTGGACAAAAATTCATTCATTCTGTTGTACCAAAAATTGAAGCATTAGCAACTATTATTAAAGAATGTAATCTAGATATTGCTATAGAGATCGACGGTGGCATTAATGCAGAGACAATTATTCCTTGTGCAAAAGCAGGAGCAACAATTTTTGTAGCTGGTTCTGCTATTTATAGTAAAGAAGATCGTTCCGCGGCCCTACAAGAAATTTTAGCCGCTGGTGAGGCAGCGATTCAAGGATGACAGTAGCCGTTGTTTGTGCAGGTGGACCAAGAGAGGAACTCTGTTCATTTAGTCCATATAAAGAGCAAAGTGATGTGCTATTTATCGGAGCAGACCGAGGAGCACTATACTTAATCGAACAAGGAATCACACCACATGCCATAGTAGGAGATTTTGACTCACTATCGCAAGAAGAATACGAGCTGGTGATGGCACATACAAATGATAGACAACGATTCCAGGAAGAAAAAGATGAAACAGACACGGACTTAGCGTTATTAAAAGCCTTGACCTATACACCGCTTGAAATTGTACTTACAGGTGTTACAGGTGGACGTTTAGATCATTATGAGGCAGCAGTTCGTTCGATTTATCGTTTACAAAAAGAGCATCCGCAAGTAGTATTGAAGATTATTAATCATGCAAATATGATGCAATTTTTAATGCCAGGCAAGCACATCATTGAAGCAGACGAGCAATACCGTTATTTGTCTTTCTTTGCACATGAAGAGCCGATTAAAGATGTGACATTAAGGCATGTAAAGTATGAAACAACAAATGAAGAAATCTCTCTCGGTACATCTCGCTTTACAAGTAATGAAATAATAGGCAATTCAGGGTCTATATCTTTCTCGCAAGGCATATGTTTAATGATAAGAAGCATAGATTAGCGTAAGGGGGAGAGAGTCCTGAAAGTATATACATTTCAACTACCGAAATTTGTAAGTAGTATTACGCGTACGTGTATCAACATATTTAAAAAAGAAAAGAAAGTAAAAAAATCCGACTAACACTAGTCGGATTTTTTACTGTTTTTGAAAAATAAATATCCATTTCGACTGAGCGCATCGAGCAGCAAATGTTTTATGTGCGAAAGCGAAGCGACAGCAACTATCGTATCGCTGTGAGTGGTTATTCTGTTCAAATAAGGTGAGTAGCCATAACATTCATTTTTGACATATATAAAATTGATAAAAGTAGAACATTCTAAATTTCTACAGATAACAGGTGATTTGTTGTGTTGGACAAAGAAAGCCGCTAGCCATTACGTTTTCTTGTAATGGCTAGCGGCTTAGTCATTTTATTGTATCTATAAATAAATACAACGGCGACATTTATTTAAATATTTACAAAGGCGGTTGGTAGTTTGCCCAGTTAATAAGACAGAAAAAAATCGATTTGCGCCAAATGCGAAATCGATTTTTTGGAAGCGACGATTAAACGCGCTCGATTTTACCTGATTTTAATGCACGAGTAGAAACCCATACACGTTTTGGTTTACCGTCTACTAAGATACGAACTTTTTGAAGGTTAGCACCCCAAGAACGTTTGCTAGCGTTCATAGCGTGGGAACGGTTGTTACCAGTACGAGCTTTACGCCCAGTGATTACACATTGTTTTGGCATGTTGTATTCCCTCCTTACTGTTAATGCTGAAAGATTATTATTTCAGTTCGGTATTTCACATACCATAATAATTTAACATACGATGACGTTCAGTGCAATAGTTTTCACATAACCTTTCAAGAAAAAAACCTTTACAGATAAAAAATACTTGTTAAATAATGACTGTTAATTCCTAGGTAATACAATTTATGGTATAGCGTAGTTTGATTTTAACCCGCATTAACGCCCGATTGATGAAGACTATTAATCAGTGGGGGATAAAGAAAAACTATTGAAGCTTCACTTTATTTCCCTCGGTAGCCAAGCTTCATAGAAACCCGTTTACCAGTTTCCATTAAACGCTCTGTAAGGGTAATAATATGTTCTTCTGAAACGTTAAAGCTAACAAAACCTATACTTACTGCACCGACTACTTCATTGAAACCATTTAAAATAGAAACTGCAATGGAGGATGTTCCTGCTGTTCTTTCCCCATGACTAATGGCAAATCCTTGTAGTCTTATTTGCTCAAGCTGTGCCTCTAATTCAGCGACTTCTTTATGAGGAATAAGCTGTTCAATAATTTCCTCTGCTTGAGAAAATGGCATTGTGGCTAATATTGCCTTATTTGCAGCTCCAATATGCATCGGTATACGAATTCCTAACTGATCGTAAATACGAATTGGATTAGCTGCACTGTCTATTCTTTCGATAATAATTGTATCTAAACCAGCAGGCTTACTTAAATAGACACTTTCCTCGACTTCTCTTGCTAAACGCTCTAATTCTGGCCTGATTTTACTAATGTAGTCCATCGTATCATACACTTGTAAGCCGAGTTCCATCCATATTGTACCGAGTCGATATTGTTTAGTTTGATCGTCTTGTTCAATCATTCCTTCCTTAATCATCGCTTTTAAAATTCTATGTAATGTACTAAGTGGTAAATTGCATTTTGCCGAAAGCTCTGAAATGGACAAGCTGTTTTCACTTGCAGATGCCAAAACTTTTGCGATTGTCATAGCTCGTTCTAATAATTGCATGGATGTCCCACCTCTCCTTCATTTATTTTATTTTTAATCCTTGTCTACGTCTAGCTACATAATCGTGGATCTCTATTTCATTACGCTCCCTAACTAAAAAGAACGAATATATAAATTTTTCTAAATATATTGACAGTATACCTTAAAACACATATATTTTTCATATAAACTTTCCTCTCGACGGAAACGTTTTCCACTACACGGAAAAAGGGGTGAAGGGAATGCATTATTGTTCATCAATGTATGCACCTTTGAAACACGTAATCGTAAAACATCCAAAAGATGCTTTCCGAAGCCAAGAGCATCTTAGCGATAAATGGAAAACATTTAACTACTTATCAGAACCTAACTATGATGAGGCTCTGAAAGAATATGCTGAATTTATGAGCATTCTAGAAAAGTATGTTGAGAAAATTGATTTTTTACCAGAATCAGATGAAATAGGGTTGGATTCACTGTATGCACATGACCCTGTAAAATTCACACCAAATGGTGCCATTATCTTGAAATCTGGCAAAAAATTAAGACAGCCAGAAGCAGCGGTTTATAAAGCTTTTTTAAAGGAAAAGAGTATTCCACTTATCGGAGAATTGACTGGAGAGGCTGTATCAGATGGTGGCGATATTGTTTGGCTTGATGATCGTACACTTGTTGTAGGTAGAGGTTATCGAACGAATGATGAAGCTATTCGACAGCTAAAAGACATGACAAAGGATATTGTCGATGAATTCATTGTTGTACAGCTACCGCATGATTTAGGTGAAGCAGAATGTTTACACTTAATGTCCTTCATTAGTATGGTGGACAAAGATTTAGCGGTTGTACATTCAAGATTAATGCCAGTTTTTTTTCGGCAGCTTCTAATCGAACGAGGAATTCAATTAATCGAAGTACCGAAAGATGAGTATGATGCGCTAGGCTGTAACGTGTTAGCACTTGCACCTAGAGTATGTATGGTTCCGAATGGAAATCCAATTACAAAGCAACAATTACTTAAAGCAGGCGCAACAGTTTATGAATATAAAGGAAATGAAATTTCGATAAAAGGAACAGGTGGACCAACATGTCTAACTTGCCCAGTAGTAAGAAGATAAAAGGAGATGAAGTAAAATGTTTAAAAATGTTATTGTAAAAAATCCAGGAAATTGTTATGTAAATGGTTTAACGACTAGTGACTTAGGAAAACCGGTTTTAGAAAAATTATTTGAGCAGCATGAAAAATATATTGACGCTTTAAAGAAATGTGGCGTAGAGGTTACACAGCTTCCAGCAAATGAGGCCTTCCCAGATTCAACATTCGTAGAGGATACAGCTGTTCTAACACCTGAATTTGCCATCATTTCAAATCCAGGGGCAGAAGCTCGTAATCGTGAAATTGAGGGAATTGAACCAACTGTTAAAAAGTTCTATGAAAATTTATATTATATCGAGGGCCCAGGAACACTTGATGGCGGAGATGTATTGCAGGCAGAAAAGAAATTTTATGTTGGCATCTCTGACCGTACTAATGAAGAAGGAGCTCGACAATTTAAAGAAATCGTTGAAAGAGAAGGCTATGAGGCAACGATTATTCCATTAAAGGAATTTTTCCATTTAAAAACGGGCATCGCATATGTTGGTGAGAATCGTATGGTGCTAGCGGGAGAGTTTATGGATCACCCTGCATTCGAATCCTATGAAAAAATTATTATTCCAAAAGAGGATGAGTATTCAGCAAACTGTATTCAAGTAAATGATTATGTCATTATTCCAGCGGGCTATCCAGAAACAAATCGTAAATTAAACGACTTAGGCTATCAAACAATTGAGCTTGAAATGTCTGAATTTAGAAAACATGATGGTGGGCTAAGCTGCTTGTCATTACGTTTTTAATTCAATACCCAATCAATTTATAGGAGATAAATTGATTGGGTCCTTTAGTAGATCTGATATCAGAATATTCGATATATCAATAACAACTAGAGAGTGGGGATGGATGTTGAGTAAAGGGGAACAACGGCAAGATAATCAATTAAACCGGTCAATGAAAAGTCGTCATTTATTAATGCTATCGCTCGGTGGAGTTATTGGAACAGGACTATTTTTAAATGTTGGCTATACAATTAATCAAGCAGGTCCTGGAGGAGCATTAATTGGTTATATATTTGGTGGTTTAATATTGTACATGGTAATGAATTGTCTTGGAGAATTAGCTGTTTACATGCCTGTAACTGGTTCTTTCCAAACCTATGCAACACGTTTTATTAGTCCTTCGGCAGGATTTTCTTTAGGATGGATGTATTTTGTCGGGTCAGCTGCCACAGCGGGGGTAGAATTTACTGCAGCGGGAATTTTGATGCAACATTGGTTCCCTCAAGTCCCTATTTGGATATGGTGTGCCGTATTTATGGTGCTGTTATTTACTTTAAATGCATTGACAACTAGAGGCTTTGCAGAAGCAGAATTTTGGTTTGCAAGCATTAAAGTCATTGCGGTGATTGCATTTATCGTTATAGGAGTTGCGGCAATCTTTGGATTGATTCCGTTAGCTGATCGTCCAACACCACATTTTACGAATTTAGCACCGTCTGGTTTATTCCCGGCAGGTATTGCGATTATATTTGTCACAATGATGAATGTTATCTTTTCTTATCAAGGTTCTGAACTTGTTGGTATTGCAGCAGGAGAAACTGAAAATCCAGAGAAAAATATTCCTAGGGCAATAAAGACAATTCTTTTTAGAATTATAGTTTTCTATATTGCTTCTATTATTGTTTTATCTGCTATATTCCCTTCATCGGAGCTTGGATTACTGGAAAGCCCATTTGTCACATTGATGAATTTAGCTGGCGTTCCATATGCTGCTGGCATTATGAACTTTGTAATTTTAACAGCGATATTATCAGTAGGTAATTCATGTCTATATGCTTCAACACGTTTATTATGGTCGATGTCAAAAGAGGGGATGGCTCCTAAATTATTTGGACGACTAACGAAAAATAAAGTGCCATTAAATGCACTTATTTTCACGATGCTTTTCTCGTTGCTTTCTTTATTAACGAGCGTGATGGAAGCAGATGCAGTATTTGTTTTACTCATGTCTATTGCAGGAATTTCTGTAACAATTTCATGGATGGGGATTTGCGCCTCTCAATTAATGTTCCGATATCGTTATGTGAAAGCAGGAGGAGATGTATCTGAATTAAAATTTAAAACACCATTTTATCCATTGATTCCAATGTTCTGTATTATTTTTTGCACGCTAATTCTGGTCTTTTTAGCATTCGATCCAACGCAAAGAGTTGGTTTACTATATGGTATTGGATTTTTTATCGCTTGCATGATTTTCTATAAATTAAAATTGAGTAAAACAAATACAGTTTCTTCTGAGTTTGAAATAAAAAATGAGGAATCACTTGATATACATTGATATGTATTCGGTGTTAAGAAGATCGGATAAAGGAGACTTTTTATGAATGTTTATCTTTGGAATACACCTGAAAAGCTACGTGCATTATTATGTGAAATAGTCAGTTGGGAAAGTAGGACATTAACAAAAGGAGAACATGAATTTGCCTATAAATTAAAAAATAAATTGCAAACGCTTTCTTATTTTCGGACAAACCCAGAATTTATTAAATTACATGATGCGGGCCTTGAACGCAATGCTGTGACTGCTTTGTATAAGCATCCATCTGCA
Organism: Lysinibacillus sp. NPDC092081; assembly: GCF_044755845.1. Classification (NCBI taxonomy): domain Bacteria; kingdom Bacillati; phylum Bacillota; class Bacilli; order Caryophanales; family Bacillaceae; genus Lysinibacillus; species Lysinibacillus sp. NPDC092081. Next base: position 794,786 of record NZ_JBIVRU010000001.1, on the reverse strand, counting down.
ACAGCAACGGTTGTGTTAATTAGTCATTTTGATACGGTCCATACTGAAGAATACGGTGAACTGGAGCCATTAGCCTTCTATCCTGAAGAGCTGACAAAAAAGCTAATGGAACCTAAATACAAAAAGGATTTACCTGAAGCGGCAAGAATTGATTTGGAATCAGGTAATTATTTATTTGGTCGTGGGACGATGGATATGAAAATGGGGCTTGCTTTGCATATGCAGTTGATTGAAAAGGCAAGTGTCGAAGAATGGCCAATCAATCTTATTTTAACGACTGTGCCAGATGAAGAAGTAAATTCTGCTGGGATGCGTGCAGCAGTTGTCGAGCTTGTCAGACTTCGTGAACAGCATGGACTCTCTTATAAACTATTTTTAAATAGTGAGCCTTCTTTTTCACAAGGCCCAGCTGATACCAATGAATATATTTATTCAGGAACTATCGGTAAAATTATGCCTGCTGCCTTATTTTACGGAAAAGAGACACATGTGGGTGAGCCATTAAAAGGAATGACAGCGAATTTTATTGCTTCATACATGACGCAGCATATGGAGTGGAATCCAATTTTCCGTGAAACAGATCTTGGTGAAAGTACACCATTACCAGTATCCTTACAATTAAAAGATTTGAAAATGGAGTATTCTACACAAACACCATATCGTGCAGCAGCCCTTTACAATGTGTTTTTATTAAAGCGCACAGCATCGGAAGTAATGGATATTTTTGAACAAGTGGCATTGGAAGCAATGTCAGCTTGCAATGAACAATATAAAAGAATTTGTGAGCGAGAAAAGGTACATGGCGTTGGTGAAGTAAAAGTACTTCGTTACGAGGCACTTTTAGAGCATGCGATCAATAAATTAGGCGCTGAGGAAGTAAATGTAATAAAAAGGCATGTTCTTGAAAATAGTGCATGGGATGATCGTGAGAAATCTATTCGCATAGTGGATCAGCTAATGATTCGTTGCCAGGAACTTACACCAGCGACAGTGCTGTTATATGCACCACCTTACTATCCGGCGATTAATTCATCCGATCATCCCCTTGTCATCCAATCGATTGAATTAATGAAGAAAACAGCAAAAACATTTAATATTGAAGTGGAGCAAATTCACTATTTTAATGGTATTTGTGATTTGAGCTATGTCAATTATTCGGACGACTCAAACGAATGGACAGCATTCGAGCGTAACACACCGGTATGGGGAGACACGTATAGTATTCCATTTGAAGAAATGTCCGCATTACAGGGCCCTGTTTTAAACGTTGGACCTTTTGGCAAGGATGCCCATCAAAAGACGGAAAGATTACATGTGGATAGCGCATTTAAGGAAATGCCAGTGATGCTTGATACGCTTATAAAAAGCCTATTTTAATTAAAAATAGTGATTCAAATGAATAGGGAAACCCGTTTTATTGTTCGTTTCATAAAGAAAAATGTAAAAGCTGATGCTATGAATGAACTGCCCCGTAAATGTTAGACATCAATCTAACTTTTACGGGGCAGTTCAATATAAGCATCGGTTTTTTTATTATTTTAGAGAATAATTTTTGCAGAAAAGCGAAATGCCGCTATAGAAGTATTGTTTTTGACTAATAAAGTAGTATCGTGTTTATTGAGCTTCTATTAAAAGGTGGAGCTAATTTTTCATTTTTCAACAATTTTGCAAAGACTACTTGTATTTTTAATTATTTAGACGATAAAAATAGGACAAATTATTGCAAGATTGTTTTTAGGAGCGGAAGTTATGGAAAATCAAGAAAAGTTAACTCTCTCTATTCAAATAGAAATGCTTCAATTTAACTTAATGCGAATGCGAACAGTAGCGTGGACGTTGATGTATGTAACAGCCATCATTACAATTATTCATTATGGTGAGGTCTTCTTTACAAAAACAGAAAGAGCGATGGTACCAGCTTATATAGGCATTCACATTATATTGTTTTTTATAGATTTAGCGGTGTTATTATTTGTGAAGGAAAAGAGGATTAAGGTTACAACTCTTAATTTACGAAAATACGAATCTATCTTACTAACTTATATCTATACAATATTATTATTAATTACTGTCATAACCGTAATGGACGTTTATTTCTTTAAACATGTGGCTCTTTATGAGGTGCTATTTTTAATGATTTGTACTTTTTTTTCCCTCCCTTTCCGGAAATTTTTTTGGATTTTGTTGTTAACATTACCACCCATTTTGATAAGTGCTTATTTGAGTGTCGGGATATTTAGTGAAAGTATTAAAATATTTTTACCGATGTCCCTTATTATTCCGATGGGGCTAATTATTCAACGTCATACATTTAAAATAAAAAGACAATTTACGAAACAACATATTTTATTACAAGAAGAAATGATAAAATCCAAGAATTTGTCGAAATTATTAGCTGAGAAAAATAATGAACTATCAGAGCAAGCGCTTCGGGACACGTTGACAAATTTGCCTAATCGACGAGCTTTTAATAATAAATTGACACAAATAGGGCAACAACTTAGTAAACCAAAATCATTATCTGTCATGATGATTGATATTGATTTCTTTAAAAATTTAAATGATTATTACGGTCATTTACAAGGTGACGAAGCATTGATTAAAGTGGCAGCTCTATTAGATGAAATTGCAGAAAAGTATAATGCATTTGCAGCGCGGTGGGGAGGCGAAGAATTCGTAATTGTTAGTCAGCATGCCGCAAAGTTTTCAGAGCATGTTTGTGAGGAAATTTTAGAGGAAGTACGCAACTTAAACATTCGTCATGAGCATTCAAAGGTAGCTGATATTGTAACGGTCAGCATCGGAATGTGTCATGCTAAAATCTCGAATAGCGAGCAATTGAAAACATGCTGTGAATTAGCTGATCAAGCACTATACACAGCAAAACAAAACGGTCGTAACAACTTTTACAGCAAAAGTGGAAATTTCGATGAAGGTGTATGTTTACTTTTATAATGTCAGTAAAACGTTGATACAATGCGCTTTCTTGCCTTCCAAGGTTGCTTAATGCATAACGAAAGTGTTACAATATCATTTAGTCAAAAAGAGCCAAGGGGGCATTTCTATGTCAATTGAATTAAACAATGAATTCGGCCAAATTGATATTTCAACAGATGTACTTGCACAAATAGCTGGTGGCGCTGCTGTAGAATGCTACGGTATTGTTGGCATGGCATCTAAACATCAAATTCGTGATGGTCTAACTGATATTTTACGTAAAGAAAATTTTGCAAAAGGTGTTGTTATTCGAAAACAGGACGACGATTTACATATTGATATGTACATTATTGTTAGTTACGGGACAAAAATTTCGGAAGTTGCTTATCAAGTACAATCGAAAGTGAAATATACAGTGGATAAAACATTAGGTATGAGCGTAAAATCTGTCAATATCTTTGTGCAGGGCGTTCGTGTAGCGAATTAAGAGGAGGAACAAAATCGAATGCAGTCTTTAAACGGAATAAAGTTTGCAGAAATGGTGCAAATGGGTGCCCATCACCTATTCCAAAATGCAAATTATGTTGATTCATTAAATGTATTTCCAGTACCAGATGGTGATACAGGAACGAATATGAACTTATCGATGACATCTGGGGCAAAGGAAACGGAGCAATATGCCTCAGAACATATCGGCAAAACAGCTCAAGCTTTATCAAAAGGTTTACTAATGGGAGCACGTGGAAATTCAGGCGTTATTTTATCGCAGTTATTCCGTGGCTTTGGTAAGTCTATCGAAAAAGAAGCGACAATTGATGCCAAGGGCTTTGCGGGTGCCTTCCAAGCAGGCGTAGAAACTGCTTATAAAGCAGTAATGAAGCCGGTTGAAGGAACGATCTTAACAGTTGCACGTGAAGCGGCGAAAAAAGGTGTAGAAGTGGCAGAAACTGAAACCGATATCATTGCGGTGATGGAAGCATTTACTGCTGAAGCACAGGCTTCGTTGCAACGTACGCCTGAACTTCTACCTGTTCTAAAAGAAGTCGGTGTTGTAGATAGTGGCGGTCAGGGTCTTCTATTTGTGTATGAAGGATTTTTAGCATCCTTAAAGGGCGAGCCATTACCGGTGAAAAATGAAGCAACCTTAGATGATTTAATTAATGCAGAACATCATAGAGCACAAGATTTCATGAATACTGTGGATATTGAATTTGGTTATTGTACAGAAATCATGGTACGTTTTGAAGAAGGAAAAGAGCCATTTAGCGAAGAACAATTCCGCAATGAATTAAACCCTCTAGGTGATTCTTTACTCGTTATTTCAGATGAAGAAATTGCAAAAGTGCATATTCATTCTGAACAACCAGGCACTGTTTTAGCAATGGGTCAAAAATATGGAAGTCTTATTAAAATCAAAGTCGACAATATGCGTGAACAGCATTCTGCCATTGTTGGTGAGGATCATAAAGCACCTTCTTCAGCTAAAAAAGCAGAAAAGCACCCATATGCAATTGTAACGATTGCAATGGGCGAGGGAGTTGCTGAATTACTTCGTTCAATTGGTGCCTCTTATGTTATTGAAGGCGGTCAAACAATGAATCCTTCAACTGAAGATATTGTGAAGGCAGTACAAGAAATTGGTGCTGAAAAAGTATTGATTTTACCAAATAACAAAAATATCGTGATGGCAGCAGAACAAGCAGTAGAGCTTTTAGATATAGAAGCGGCTGTAGTGCCAACAAAAACAATCCCTCAAGGTATGGCAGCGATTTTATCGTTTAATCCAGAGGCGGCAGTTGAAATGAACCAAGCAACAATGACAGAAGCCTTTGCAAATGTTAAAACAGGCCAAGTAACTTATGCAGTTCGAGATACATCAATTGATGGTGTGGAAATTCATAAGGACGATTTCATGGCACTTGCCGAAGGTAAAATTGTATTATCTACTCCAGCCTTAAAAGATGCTGCTGAGAAGGTCATTACTGATTTAGTGGATGAAGATGCAGAAATTGTAACAGTCATCTATGGTGAGGATACAACGAAAGAAAACGCCTCAGAATTAGTGAAATTTATTGAAGAGAATTATCCAGAGGTTGAAGTAGAGTTATTTAATGGTAAACAAGGGTTATATCCATATATTATTTCAGTAGAATAATTTCATCTACTTTGCGCATAAGTAGACAAAGCAGTGCACAAGACGTGTACTGCTTTTGTTTATGGTACAAGGAGAATAGGATATAATAAACTATAAAATCAGCTAAGAATAAATGATTTGATGTATGTATCCAGAGGACAACGAATTTAGCAATACTGGAATATAAGCGTTTTGAAATCATTGTGTATATGGAGTAGACAAAAGTAAATCAGTATTTTCATTGTCTAAATTATAGTCGTGTAAATTTTCTGAAAGTTGATAAAGAAGTGCTTTACTTTTATAGTAACTATCAAGCATGATATAAATAAAAAATCGATATTATTATATGGATAGAATAGAGGGGTGTTATTATGAAGTTTACTTCAGTATTTGATATTATTGGACCAGTGATGATTGGGCCTTCTTCTTCTCATACGGCAGGTGCCGCAAGAATTGGACGCGTTGCCAGAGATTTATTTGGAAGACAACCAAAGTGGGCGAAAATCCATTTATATGGTTCATTTGCTGAAACATATAAAGGGCATGGAACAGATGTAGCTTTGGTAGGGGGCTTATTAAATTACGATACATTTGATGAGCGGATCAAAACAGCTTTTGCCGATGCAGAAAAGGCAGGCTTAGATTATGAGTTTATCCCAGAAACAGCAAACATGGAGCATCCGAATACAGCTCGCCTTGTGATTGGCGATGATGAAGGAGAGATGTCTGTCGTTGGTATTTCTATCGGTGGCGGTAAAATTGAAGTGAGTGAGGTTAATGGCTTCAAGCTACGTCTAACAGGTGGCATGCCAGCAATCCTTGTTGTACACGATGATCGTGCTGGTTGTATTGCCAATGTGGCAAATTGCTTAGCGATGCATGCTGTCAACATTGGGCATATGGAGGTTTCTCGTATTGAACGTGGTTTAACGGCCCTTATGGTGATAGAAGTCGATCAAAATATCGAGGAAAAAATATTACAACAAATTTCTTTAATACCACATATATCGAAGGTTTCTAAAATTAATAACTAAGGAGGTATCCCAATATGGACGTATTGTTTCATAATGTTCGTGAACTAGTTGAACGAGCGGAGCAAGAAGGAAAGTTAATTTCTGAAATTATGATTGAGCAGGAAATGTTAATAACTGGACGCACAAGAGAAGAAATTATACAGCAAATGGACACTAATTTAACGGTGATGGAAGAAGCTGTTGAAAGAGGCTTGAAGGGTGTTAAATCTGTAACGGGCTTAACAGGCGGTGACGCAGTATTGCTTCAAGATTATATTGCGCAAGGCAAATCGCTGTCGGGGGATTTATTACTAGACGCAGTGAGTAAAGCGGTTGCAACAAATGAAGTTAATGCGGCAATGGGTACAATTTGTGCCACACCAACTGCAGGCTCTGCTGGTGTTGTACCAGGGACACTGTTTGCAGTGAAGAACAAGCTAAATCCGACACGTGAGCAAATGATTCGTTATTTATTCACATCGGGAGCTTTCGGCTTCGTTGTTGCCAATAACGCTTCGATTTCAGGTGCTGCTGGAGGCTGTCAAGCGGAGGTTGGCTCAGCTGCTGGTATGGCAGCGGCAGCGATTGTAGAGATGGCTGGCGGTACTCCGCAACAATGTTCAGAAGCATTTGCCATTACACTCAAAAATATGCTAGGGCTTGTTTGTGACCCGGTAGCTGGATTAGTAGAGGTTCCTTGTGTTAAGCGAAATGCTATGGGAGCAGCAAATTCACTTGTGGCAGCGGATATGGCGCTTGCAGGGGTCACAAGTCGCATCCCGTGTGACGAAGTGATTGGTGCGATGTATCGCATTGGACAATCTATGAGTCCGAATTTAAAAGAAACTGCACGTGGAGGCCTTGCTGCAACACCAACAGGTAAAGCTATTAGTAAAGCTATTTTTGATAATGGCAATTTAGAAAGTATCAAGTCACTTCAAAAATAAAAATATTCAACACGCCTTCCTAAGGGAGGCGTGTTTTTTTGAGGCAATAGAATTGAATGGCTATCTTACTGAAATTGAAAAGTTATATAATGATATTGAATATATAAAAATGCTTAGTATGATTTGTTCAAAAGTGTTAAACGCAAACAACAATATTATGAAAGCTAAGAGTAATCGTAAGAAAGGGGAAAACTCATATGCTGAAAAATAGTATGGTTATACGAATGACTATAGGTAAAGTACTGGCGGTGAAAAAAATTGGAGGAGCTGTCGTGCAAAGTGACTGATTTAACGAATCCCGTGACTGATTTAAAGGGAATCGGGAAAGAAACAGCAGGACATTTAGAGACGTTGGGCATCGAGACGATCGCGGATTTGTTATGGACGTTTCCGCATCGACATGAGGATTTTCGTTTAAAGGATTTAGCGCAAACACCACATAATGAACGTGTCACTGTTGAGTGTAAAGTGGAACGTGAACCGACAGTATTGTTTTTAGGCCGCAATAAATCTCGATTACAAGTCACGGTGTTGGCAGGCCGTCATTTAGTCAAGGTTGTTTTTTTTAATCAAGGCTATTTGAAGCAGAAGCTTGTACCGGGAGCTATTATAACCGTTACAGGTAAATGGGACCGCGGCAGACAAGTTATCAATGGGACGTCTGTTTCGTTTGGTCCGAAAACAGATCAGGTCGACTTTGAACCTGTTTATAGTCTTAAAGGGTTGATTCCACAAAAGCGTTTTCGTAAATATATGAGACAAGCGCTAGATGAGTTTGGGGCAGAGATACCGGATGCAATTCCGCAGCGTTTACAAGCTGATTATAAGCTTGCTACAATGCGTGATGGGCTTGAGGGAATTCATTTCCCTGTTGATGCAGGACATACAAAGCAGGCTAGAAGACGCTTTGCTTATGAAGAGTTACTAAATTTTCAACTACGTATTCAAGTGTTGCGTAAAATTCGCAAGGATAGTGAGTGCGGTACAGTTATACAGTTTGATTTGCAAAAGTTACGTGCTTTTATTGCATCGTTACCATATGAATTAACAGGTGCACAAAAACGCGTCGTCAATGAAATTTGCAAAGATTTGAAAGAGCCACATCGTATGAACCGCTTACTTCAAGGTGATGTAGGGTCGGGGAAAACTGTTGTTGCGGCAATATGTTTATATGCGGCTGTAACTGCTGGTTTTCAAGGGGCGTTAATGGCGCCGACGGAAATTTTAGCTGAGCAGCATGCTGAAAATTTACAGGAATGGTTTGAGCCATTTGGTGTACGTGTAGCTTTGCTATCAGGATCGACGAAAGCAAAGGAACGTCGTTTACTTTTAGAAGAGCTGGCAAACGGAGACATAGATATTTTAATTGGTACACATGCGCTAATTCAGCCTGATGTCGTTTTTTACAAGCTTGGTTTTGTTATAACAGATGAACAGCATCGTTTTGGTGTAGAGCAGCGTAGAATATTGCGTGATAAAGGAGAAAATCCGGATGTGCTATTTATGACGGCGACTCCAATACCGCGTACACTCGCGATTACAGCGTTTGGAGAAATGGATGTTTCGATGATAGATGAAATGCCAGCGGGGCGCAAACAAATTGAAACACATTGGATGAAAAAAGAGCAATTTGGCTCTGTTATGTCAAAGCTAGAATTAGAGCTTGCTGCTGGTAGACAGGCTTATGCTATTTGTCCACTGATCGAGGAATCAGACAAGCTGGATGTACAAAATGCAGTAGAAATCTATGAACAGCTTGCAGCATATTTTATTGAACGTTATAATGTCGGATTAATGCATGGTCGCCTATCCGCGGATGAAAAAGACGCTGTCATGCGAGCTTTTAGTGAGGGAACTATTCATGTGCTCGTGTCTACAACTGTTGTTGAGGTTGGGGTTAACGTACCGAATGCAACTTTTATGATTATTTATGACGCTGAACGCTTCGGCTTAGCTCAGTTGCATCAGCTACGTGGGCGTGTTGGACGTGGTGAACATCAGTCATATTGTGTGTTGCTAGCAGATCCAAAATCCGATGAAGGTAAAGAACGAATGCAGTCGATGACGGAAACGAATGATGGCTTCCGCCTAGCTGAAAAGGATTTGGAACTACGTGGGCCAGGTGATTTCTTTGGGCGTAAACAAAGTGGTTTGCCTGATTTTAAAGTAGCGGATTTAGTGCACGATTATCGCATACTAGAAACTGCGCGAAAAGATGCAACGGATATGCTTGAGACGGATGCTTTTTGGCATGAGGATGAGTACCAATATTTACGAGAAATGCTTGAAAATTCAGGTGTTTTACAAGGGGACCGCTTCGATTAATTGAATATTTGTTGCTCAATCAAGAATGTGGGCACTTGTTTTTAAAACAAGTCTTGCATTCTTTTTTTATACTCTATATACTGATATTAGTACCAAGTGCTAATAACAACTAAAAAAGGTGGCGAATGATGTTGAGACGAACGAAAAAAGAGCGACAGCGACTATTATCCGAAACGATAGCTGATAATCCATTCGTCACAGATGAACAGCTAGCAACACAGTTTCAGGTTAGTGTCCAAACAATTCGTTTAGATCGTATGGAATTAGCAATTCCAGAATTACGAGAACGAATTAAAGATGTTGCATCGAAAACTTATGAAAATGAAGTGAAATCACTACCGATTGATGAAGTAATCGGAGAAATAATTGATATTGAATTGGATAATCGTGCATTATCTATTTTTGACGTAAAAGAAGAACATGTTTTTCAGCGCAATGGCATCGCACGTGGACATCATTTGTTTGCGCAGGCAAACTCATTAGCGGTAGCAGTTATTGACGACGAACTAGCATTAACAGTACATTCTAACATTACCTTTGTGAAACCTGTTAGAGCTGGAGATCGTGTTATTACAAAAGCAAACGTTATCGGACGTGATGAAAAAAGTCATCGTACAAAAGTAGAATTAACGTCCACTGTTAGCGGTGAAACAGTTTTTGTTGGTGAATTTGATATGTACCGCACGAAAGGTAAAGGTGAACAACAATGAAGTTAGCGCTTGATGGAATGGGTGGAGACAACGCACCAAAATCAGTTGTTGAAGGTGCTTTATTAGCATTAGAGCAAATTCCAAATTTAGAAATTCAATTATATGGTCAGCAGCAAAAGCTTGAACCATTTTTAAAAATACATGATCGATTAACTGTAGTACATTGTGATGAGGTTGTGGAAGGAACAGACGATCCAGCACGCGCTGTTCGTCGTAAAAAGGACTCATCAATGGCACGAATGATGGATGCAGTTGAAGAAGGAAAGGCGAATGCTTGTCTTTCAGCAGGTAATACAGGTGCCTTAATGGCAGGGGGCTTATTTAAAGTAGGACGTATTGAAGGAATTGCTAGACCTGCTCTAGCTACTACACTGCCTACTTTAGATGGTAAGGGCTTTTTAATGCTTGATTTAGGGGCAAATGCAGACGCGCGACCTGAGCATTTATTGCAATATGCGATTATGGGCGATATTTATGCGAAAAAGGTAGGCGGTTTACAAAAGCCACGTATCGGCTTGTTAAATATCGGTACTGAGGATAAAAAAGGAAATGAATTAACGAAGGCAACTTTCGGATTATTAAAAGAAGCGGATTTAAACTTTGTCGGTAACGTTGAAGCGCGAGATTTACTTGAAGGGGTAGCAGATGTTGTTGTAACAGATGGTTTTACAGGTAATATGGTGCTGAAATCGATAGAAGGTACTGCAGGCGCGTTATTTTCAATGCTAAAAGAGGCGTTTATGTCTTCAACAAAAACAAAAATTTCGGCTGCGCTTATGAAAAATAATTTGCGTGACCTAAAAAATAAAATGGACTACACAGAGTACGGTGGTGCTGGCTTGTTTGGTTTACAAGCACCTGTGATTAAGGCACATGGCTCATCCAATGCCAAAGCAATATACAGTGCAATTCGCCAAGCAAATACGATGGTTGAGCATACAGTCATCTCGACGATTACAGATACAGTACGTCACTTAGAAATTGATTAACTTCTTTCAGCGGGTGTCCAAACACCCACTGAAATAGAGGAACTCAGTCTAAGAACGCCACGTCCTGTGGCAACGACTGAGTGACCAACAGTGACCAACATCATGTTGCTGTCGCTTCGCTTTCGCACAGAAAACATTTGTTGGCCTAAAGCCTCCGGCGGATGTCACGGAATCGGAAAGGAGTTCTTAAAAGGATGTTAACCTAAAATCATCGCATCCATGCGATAACGGCTAACTGACCTGCATCGGTAAAAACGCCACGTCCTGTGGCATTACCGAAATGACCGACATCGTGTCGGCCCTCGTGCAGGCCTAAGCACAAAGCCGATTCCGGACGAAATTATGCCGAGGCATAATTGATTAAAAAGGGGATTAATAAAAAATGAAGAAAATAGCATTTATTTTTCCAGGCCAAGGTTCTCAAGTAGTTGGGATGGGGCAAGAGTTTATCGAGAATGCGGCAGAAAGTAAAGCATTTTATGAGCGTGCAAATCAAGCACTTGGCTTTGAGCTATCTAAGCTTATGTTAGAGGGGCCAGCCGAGGAGCTAACATTGACTTACCATGCACAGCCGGCACTCTTAACTACTGGTGTGATGGTTGCAGAAAAATTACGTGCAGCAGGTATTACGCCAAATTATGCAGCTGGACATTCACTTGGAGAATACGGTGCATTAGTAATCGCTGGTGTGCTATCGTTCGAGGATGCAGTTTCTGTTGTGCATAAGCGTGGGCTTTATATGAATGAAGCTGTACCTGCAGGGCAAGGTGCTATGGCAGCTATTCTAGGGATGGATCTTGAGGCACTGCATGAAGTAACTGAAAAAGTATCTGCAGCAGGTGAGCCAGTTCAGGTAGCGAATGTAAACTGTCCAGGGCAAATCGTTATTTCTGGTACAAAAGAAGGCGTTGAAAAGGCTTCTTTAGCGGCAAAAGAAGCTGGTGCAAAACGAGCAATTCCTTTAGTTGTTAGTGGTCCATTCCATTCAGAGTTAATGCGACCATCATCTGAAAAATTAAAAGAAGCGTTGGCTGATTTATCATTATCAGCTCCACAAATCCCTGTAATCGGCAATGTAATGGCGAAAGAATTAGAGGATGTTTCAGCTATTCAACATGAGTTAGTAGAACAAGTATATAGCGCCGTGCAATGGGAGGCATCTGTGCGTGAAATAATTGCACAAGGTGTGGATGTCTTTATTGAGTGTGGACCAGGCAAAGTATTAAGTGGATTAGTGAAAAAAATCGATCGATCTGTTACGACATACTGTGTTTATGATGAAGCATCATTGGAGGCTGTACTAGAAGCGGCGAAGGAGTGGACAATTAATGCGTAAATTAGAAGGTAAAGTAGCGGTTGTAACAGGTGCTTCTCGGGGAATAGGACGATCTATTGCATTAAAGCTTGCTGATGCGGGTGCTAAAGTTGTCGTAAACTACAGCGGGTCACAGGCGAAGGCAGAAGAAGTTGTCGCGACGATTCAAGAGAATGGCGGAGAGGCTATAGCCATTCAAGCGAGTGTTTCCAAAACAGAGGAAGTTACAGCATTAATGGATGCAGCGGTGAAAACATTCGGCTCGCTTGATATTTTAGTAAATAATGCGGGTATTACACGTGATAACTTGTTAATGCGTATGAAAGAAGATGAATGGGACGATGTGTTAGATACGAACCTAAAAGGTGTTTTCCTTTGTACGAAAGCAGTATCACGTCAAATGATGAAGCAACGTGCAGGCCGTATCATCAATATTTCATCGATTGTCGGTGTAGCTGGTAATGCAGGGCAAGCTAATTACGTAGCTGCAAAAGCAGGGGTTATTGGGCTAACTAAAACAACTGCAAAGGAATTAGCATCACGTAATATTTTAGTAAATGCGATTGCACCAGGCTTTATAGAAACTGAAATGACTGAACAACTACCAGAAGATCTAAAGCAAGGCATGCTTACGCAAATTCCTCTAGCAAAACTTGGGCAGCCTGAGGATATCGCAAAGGCAGTAGCTTTTCTAGCTTCAGATGATGCTAACTATATGACAGGTCAAACGTTACATATAGATGGCGGCATGGTAATGTAATTTCAATTAGTCATAGATAATGATTTTTTTGTATAATCATTTGAGGGGAGGTGAATGTTTTGTCTACAGTATTAGAACGCGTAACAAAAGTAATCGTGGACCGTTTAGGTGTTGAAGAAAGTGAAGTTACTCTAGAAGCTTCTTTCCGTGATGATTTAGGTGCTGACTCATTAGACGTAGTTGAGCTTGTAATGGAGCTTGAAGACGAATTCGATATGGAAATTTCTGATGAAGATGCTGAAAAAATCTCAACAGTTGGTTCTGCAATTTCATACATCGAAAGTAAAATAAACTAATTCCTTTAACTTTATTTAGCAGAAATTAATCACCTCTATCGGTGCTGACATGAATGCGGTCATTATACAATAAATGTTTATGATTGAATAAAGTTAAAGCCTTTGGCAAAAAAGTACTCCTGCTTTTTTTATGAGAAAAGCAGATACTTTGCTGAGGTGTATTTAAAAAGGGGGCGAAATGGTTCGTATTAGCGAACTGTGAACGTCCTCTTTTTTATTTTGGAAAATAAAATTTAATGCTGCCTCGGTATAATTTTTGTGACACCCGCTGAAAGTAGTTAAAAAAAATTTCCAAAACATTGTATTTAAGCCGAAATACTTTTGCATAAATGCCTTGAAAAAGGTACACTTAAACGGTAGAAACTATTAGGAAGGCAGATTGTTCAATGGCTATGAAAAGAAAAGGAACTATGCAGAAATCTGGCGTGCTTCCTGAAAAAGTACGCAATCAATTCGAGCTTTTACAGCATGAATTAAATATCACATTTATTAATAAAAATTTATTGTATCAAGCATTCACGCATTCATCTTATGTGAATGAGCATCGCCGTAAACTGTTTACGGATAATGAGCGTCTTGAATTTTTAGGAGACGCAGTACTTGAACTGTCTGTTTCTAAATATCTTTTTGAGAAATACCCTCATATGAGTGAGGGTGAGCTGACGAAGCTACGAGCATCCATAGTATGTGAGCCGTCACTTGTTATCTTTGCAAATGAATTAGGCTTTGGTCGCTTTGTATTACTTGGAAAAGGTGAGGAATTAACAGGTGGACGGGAACGCCCAGCACTACTTGCAGATGTATTTGAGTCATTTGTAGGTGCCCTTTATTTAGATCAAGGCTTACAAACGGTTGTGTGCTTTTTAGAACGAATCGTATTCCCGAAAGTAGAAGACGGTGCTTTTTCGCATGTGATGGATTTTAAAAGCCAATTGCAAGAAATGGTACAGCAAACAAATAACGGCCTTCTTTATTATGAAATTATTGATGAAAAGGGTCCTGCACATAACCGTACCTTTGTATCGAGCGTACTATTAAATGGGCAGGAGCTTGGTATTGGTCGTGGGAAATCAAAAAAAGAAGCCGAGCAGCAAGCTGCGCAATGTGCAATGCGTTCAATGCGTGAGCAAACTGCAAAAGAGGAGGCTTAATAGATGTTCCTAAAACGACTCGAAGTGATTGGCTTTAAATCTTTTGCGGAGCGCATTGGAATTGATTTTGTACCTGGTGTTACAGCAGTGGTTGGACCAAATGGCAGTGGAAAAAGTAATGTCATTGATGCCGTTCGTTGGGTACTTGGGGAGCAATCGGCAAAGTCGTTACGTGGGGCAAAGATGGAGGATGTTATTTTTGCTGGCAGTGACTCACGTAAGCCACTAAACTTTGCAGAGGTAACATTAATTTTAGATAACACAGATGAACAGCTTGCTTTTTCATATACAGAAGTCAGCGTAACAAGACGCGTATACCGTTCAGGTGATAGTGAATATTTACTAAATAACCAGCAGTGTCGCCTGAAGGATATTACGGACTTGTTTATGGACTCAGGACTTGGGAAAGAGGCATTCTCCATTATTTCACAAGGCCGTGTCGATGAAATTTTAAATAGCCGACCTGATGACCGTCGCTCAATTTTTGAAGAGGCAGCTGGCGTGTTAAAGTATAAACTAAGAAAGAAAAAGGCAGAACATAAGCTTGTTGAAACAGATGAAAATTTGTATCGTGTTTTAGATATTTTACATGAGTTAGATAGTCGTCTGGAGCCGTTAGAAATTCAGGCATCAAGTGCAAGAGATTATGTGCAAATGTCAACAGAGTTAAAGGATTTTGATATCGCTATCCTTGTGCACGATTTAAAAAATTGTGCACAATCTTTGCATGCTCTGAAAGCTGAGTACACAGAGCTATATGAAACAGAGCAAAAACAAGCTCATCATATTTCTTCGATAGAAAAGCAAACTGTAAGTATTCGTAAGCTTTTAAAAGAGCTAGATGACTTTTTGGATACGACTCAGGCTGAGTTTGTTAATGCAACGATGGAGGTAGAGCGTTGGGATGGTCGTAAAGCGTTAATGGCTGAAAAGCGACAAAATGCTTCGAATCAACTACTTCAATTGAATACGGCATTACAAGAAGCAAAAGGTGAGGTTGAGGCTCTTATAGCTCAAGAGCAAGAGAAAAAAGAATTGTTCATTGAAAAACAGCAAGAAGTATCAGAGCTGAAACAAAGCATTAAGCAATTAGAACAATCTTTAAATCGCTCAGTTTCTGAAATTGAACAAGAAATTGAAGAACAAAAAAACCGATATATCGACTCCTTAAACGAAGAAGCAACAGTTAAAAATGAATTAAAAAATATTGAACAACAGTTAGTGCAGCAAAAAGCGATGGCGACAAGAATGTCAGATCAAACTGATGAAATCGGGCAGGAGCTTGCGCAAATTCTAGCTGAAAAAGAGAAGCTAGTTGTTGCTCATACTACAACATCTAACGAATTGCAGGGAAAACTTGAGCAATATGAAGCATTGCAAATACAGTTGAAGAACGTCAATGTATCATTTAATGAAAAGCAAGATATGCTTTATAAAGCTTATCAGCATCAGCAGCAACTAAAAGCTAGAAAAGATACGCTAGCTGAGCTTGAAGCGGATTTTTCAGGCTTTTTCCATGGAGTAAAAGAAGTATTATTAGCACGTGATAAAGGTGAACTAGCTGGGATTGAAGGAGCCGTTGCTGAGTTAATTCAAGTGGATGGGAAATATTCTCTGGCTATCGAAACAGCATTAGGGGCAGCCTCTCAGCATATAGTGACAACTGATGAGCGATATGCTCAACAGGCAATTCAGTGGTTAAAACAAAAGAGAGCTGGACGGGCAACATTTTTACCTAAAACAGTTATCAAGTCACGGAAGATTAATCTATCTACGATTCAGCTAGCTACTGAGCACCCGGCATTTGTTAAAATGGCTGATGCACTTGTAACGTTTGATGAAGACAACCGCACAATTGTTGAGAGCCTTCTTGGCAATGTCATCGTTGCATCAAGTTTAGAAGGTGCAAGTCAAATTGCTCGATTATGTGGGTTTAGATATCGTGTTGTAACACTTGAAGGTGATATCGTCAATGCAGGCGGTTCATTAACTGGTGGTGCAATGAAACAACAATCTTCACTCTTTACAAGAAAAGCGGAATTAGATGGTTTAATAGTAAAGCTAGAATCGTTAGAAGCGTCTATTTATAGTGCTGAACAGGCTGTCTCAACTGAAAAAGAGAAGCTTGCAACCTTGCGAGACAAAGTAGATCAATTGAAGCTTGACGGTGAGCAACTACGAAAAGATGAAATGCAACAGGCGAGTCGTATACGCGAACTAGAGGTTGGCGAGAAAAGCTTATCTGCACGAGTATCTTTTGCATCTAATGAAACACAAGATGTAAAAACACGCGAAGAAGCATTGTTAGCTCAAAAGGAAGCGGCTACGGAGCGATTAACGACATTAGCAACAGAACTGTTAGAGATAAATGAAACAGTGGAACAACTAAGTAAGGTGAAGCTACAAAGTGAATCGGAGAAAGATGTACTTCGTGAGCAGTCAGCAGAAAAACGCTCGCAGTTAGCGGTAATGCAGGAGCAAATGTCACAAGTACAAATTGCTACAGCAGAGTTAGCCCTACAATTAAACAAAGCTCGTCAAAAAGTCGATAATATTTCTCAGGAAATAATCTGGCTTCAATCAGATGAATCGACAAAACTTTTAAGCGATGAAGAAGTGGCTGAGCAGGTTGCTACGTGGAAAGCGAGAAGAGATTCGCTGCAAGACACGATTTCACAGAAAAAAGATGAAAAAATAGCACATCAACAAGAGCTTACTACTTTAGAAGAACAGCTGAAAGAATTGCAACGTACACATAAAGGCTACCTTGAAGCGATACGTGCAAATGAATTGAAGCGAAGTCGCGTAGAATTTGAAATCAATAATTTCAATGAACAGCTAGAAGAAAACTATCAGCTAACATTTGAGGAAGCTGAGGAGCTTGCCCTTGCAATTGAAGATGAAGAGCATATGCGACGTCGAGTGAAATTACTGAAGAAATCTATAGAGGAGCTAGGTCCTGTTAATTTGAGCGCCATTGAGGAATACGATCGCGTACTTGAACGCCATTCATTTTTAACAGAGCAGCGTGAGGATTTACTTGCTGCACAGGAAACATTACATGAGGCTATTAAAGAAATGGATGAAGAAATGACGCTGCGATTTAGCGAAACTTTCTATGCCATTCGAGAGCAATTTAAACGTGTATTCCGTGAGTTGTTTGGTGGAGGACAGGCAGATTTAGTGTTATTAGATCCTCAAAACCTGCTAGAAACAGGTATAGAAATTGTAGCACAACCACCAGGCAAAAAATTGCAAAATCTAAGCTTGCTTTCAGGTGGTGAACGTGCACTAACTGCAATCGCTTTATTATTCTCCATCCTAAATATTCGACCTGTACCATTTTGTATTCTCGATGAGGTAGAGGCGGCTTTAGACGAGGCAAATGTTGTTCGTTATAGCCAATATTTGAAGAAATTTAGCCGTGACACGCAATTTATTGTGATCACACATCGTAAAGGAACGATGGAGGGAGCGGATGTGTTGTATGGTATTACAATGCAGGAATCTGGCGTATCTAAACTTGTATCAGTAAAATTGGAAGATGAACCCGTACTTGCGGAGCAAAGGAGCGAACAAGCATGAGTTTTTTTAAACGTTTAAAAGATAAATTGATGGGCAATGAGGATGAAAAAGTAGCAGCGATCAATGAAGAAGAAGCTGCTGAACAGAAGCAAGACGAAGCACAAGGCGAAGCAACAGAGCCTGCTCAAATTGGAGAAACTGTAGATGAAATAGAAAAAGTTGAGGAAGTTTCTGTAACGGAAAGCCCAATTGAAACAGAAATTCCTGTAGCAATAGAAGATCAAGAGCAACAAGAAGTACAAGAGGTCGCAATAGTGGAAGAACCTGTAGAGGAGAAAAAACCTTCTGCATGGTCTATTACACAAAAGTTCAAAGCTGGACTTGAAAAAACGCGTAATTCATTTACTTCTAAAGTAAACGACTTAGTTGCGCGTTATCGAAAAGTGGACGAAGATTTCTTTGAAGAATTAGAAGACTTATTATTACAGGCAGACGTTGGCTTTGAAACAGTAATGGAGCTAATGGACAAATTACGCTTCGAGGTTCAGCGTAAAAATATCAAAGATACAAACGGTATTCAAACGCTTATTTCTGAAAAACTTGTGGAAATTTATGAGCAAGGAGAAGCGGATTTAATCGACCTTAATATGCAACCTAAAGGTGAACTTACTGTAATTTTATTCGTCGGGGTAAACGGTGTTGGGAAAACGACAACAATCGGTAAACTAGCCCATCGTTTAAAATCACAAGGTAAAACAGTCGTTTTAGCGGCAGGTGATACTTTCCGTGCTGGTGCCATCGATCAATTACAAGTTTGGGGAGACCGTGTAGGCTGTGAAGTGATTAAACAATCGGAAGGCTCAGATCCAGCGGCAGTTATGTATGATGCAATTCGTGCGGCGAAAAACCGTAATGCAGATGTATTAATTTGTGATACAGCAGGGCGCTTACAAAACAAAGTAAACTTAATGAATGAGCTTGAAAAAGTTCATCGAGTAATCTCTCGAGAGGTACCGAATGCTCCGCATGAAGTACTATTAGCTTTAGATGCAACAACAGGTCAAAATGCACTTGTTCAAGCACAAACATTTAAGGAAGCTACAAATGTAACAGGGATCGTTTTAACAAAGCTTGACGGCACTGCAAAAGGTGGTATTGTTCTTGCTATTCGAAATAAATTACACATTCCTGTGAAGTTTGTTGGTCTTGGTGAAAAAATGGATGATTTACAACCATTTGATGCGGAGCGCTATGTGTATGGCTTATTTGCTGATGGTTTAGATAAAGAATTACAAAATAGTGAGGATTAACAGCTCACAAGTAGTTTGAAGCGCTCGTCTGTAAACAGGTGAATCGCATTGTTTAAAAGGGAAATACTAGCTATAGGTGAAAAACGCCTAAAAAGCAGTTAATTAAAGCTTTTAGACAAGGAGATTACCTTGACACAGACGGGCGCTTTTCGTTATGATACAAATGACTAATAACGGGAGGAGAAACATTCGATGCTACTTGAAAAAACAACACGCATGAACTTTCTCTTCGACTTTTATCAAGCATTATTAACAGATAAGCAACGAAGTTATATGGAACTCTATTATTTAGATGATCACTCACTTGGAGAGATCGCTGAATCGTATGGAGTTTCACGCCAAGCTGTTTATGATAATATTCGTCGAACAGAAGCGATGCTTGAAGAATATGAAGAAAAACTATGTTTACTTGAAAAATTTCAACAACGTACAAAAATGCTTGCGCAGCTAACAACAGGGATGACAGAACAAAGTATGACAGTAGAAGAGCAGCTAACGCTTATAGAACAGTTGAAAGAATGGGATTAGGAGGCGAAAGCAATGGCTTTTGAAGGATTAGCGGAACGACTCCAAGGAACGATCCAAAAGATTAAAGGTAAAGGTAAAGTATCGGAACAAGACGTTAAAGAAATGATGCGAGAAGTCCGATTTGCTTTAATCGAGGCGGATGTTAACTTAAAAGTAGTCAAAGAATTCGTTAAAAAGGTCAGTGAACGTGCTGTCGGTGTAGATGTTATGCAAAGTTTAACACCAGGTCAGCAAGTTATTAAAATCGTACAAGAAGAATTAACAGAATTAATGGGTGGCGAGCAAAGCCCAATTAAATTTAATACCAAGCCACCAACTGTTATTATGATGGTCGGCTTACAAGGTGCAGGTAAAACGACAACTACTGGTAAATTGGCAAATGTGTTACGTAAAAAATATAATCGTAAGCCATTACTAGTTGCTGCAGACGTTTATCGTCCAGCGGCTGTTCAGCAGTTACAAACATTAGGAAAGCAGTTATCCCTACCTGTTTTTGCGTTAGGAACCGATGTATCTCCAGTAGAAATTGCACGTCAGGCAATTGAATTGGCAAAAGAAGAACATCATGATGTCGTTATTATCGATACAGCTGGGCGCTTGCATATCGATGAAGATTTAATGCAAGAATTAAAAGATATTCGTGCATTAAAAGAGCCGGATGAAGTATTCCTAGTTGTAGATGCTATGACAGGTCAGGATGCTGTCAACGTGGCAGAAAGCTTTAATGAAGCAGTCGGTATTACAGGAGTTGTTTTAACAAAGCTTGATGGTGATACACGTGGTGGTGCGGCGCTATCAATTCGTTCCGTTACACAGAAGCCGATTAAGTTTGTTGGTATGGGTGAGAAGATGGATGCGCTGGAACCTTTCCATCCAGAGCGTATGGCTTCTCGAATATTAGGAATGGGTGACGTTTTATCACTTATTGAAAAGGCTCAGGCAAATGTTGACGAAGCAAAGGCTAAAGAACTAGAGGAAAAATTTAAAACCCAGACCTTTACGTTCGATGATTTCGTTGAACAATTGCAACAAGTGAAAAAAATGGGTCCACTTGAAGACATTTTGAAAATGTTACCAGGTGCCGGCAAAATCAAAGGCTTAGACAATGTTAAAGTGGATGATAAGCAAATGGGTCGCGTAGAAGCGATTATTTATTCGATGACACCTGCTGAAAAGACGAATCCAGAAATTATTAACGGTAGCCGTAAAAAGCGTATAGCGAAGGGTTCTGGGACATCAATTCAAGAGGTAAACCGTCTATTGAAGCAATTTGAAGAAATGAAAAAAATGATGAAGCAAATGACAGGCATGGCGAGTGGCAAAGGCAAGAAAAAGATGAAACTACCAGGCTTCGATTCATTGTTTAAATAATAATTTATAGGTGTTAAGAAAAAACACTTTACAAACAACCTAAACATTGATAATATACTATCTTGTGTGAAACTTATTCGGAGGTGCTATTAAAATGGCAGTTAAAATTCGCTTAAAACGTATGGGAGCTAAAAAATCTCCTTTCTATCGTATCGTAGTTGCAGACGCTCGTTCACCACGTGACGGTCGTTCAATCGAAACAGTTGGTACTTACAACCCACTTACTCAACCAGCTACTGTAAACATCGATGAAGAGAAAGCTCTTAAATGGTTAACTGACGGTGCAAAACCATCAGATACAGTGCGTAACTTGTTCTCAGAACAAGGTATCATGGAAAAATTCCATAACCAAAAATTCAGTAAATAATCGGGGGCGACGTCTTTGAAGCAGCTGATTGAAGCAATCGTTTTACCGTTAGTCGATTATCCAGAAGAAGTTCGTATAGAGACGGATGAAAATGCAAATCGAATTGTTTATAAACTTTTTGTTCATCCAGAGGATCGAGGGAAAGTCATAGGCAAGCAAGGGCGAGTAGCGAAAGCGATTCGTACAATTGTTTATTCAGCGGCGGGTAGTCACCATCAAAAAAAGACCTACGTCGATATATTGGATTGATAGAAAAGATTTTCACGCTCTTTTACATGCAACAAGCACAGGAGAGTTCCTGATCGGTATGTTTACATGCTCTTAGGAATTCAAAGTGGCTCTGAGGTAAAGCGTAAAATCTGGACTAAAAGGAAGGAGCTTGCCGGTTCCTTCCTTTTTTCATTATCATAATTATATTGAGAGGTAATTGAACATAATGACATTGAGGAAGACTGGTCAACGTCTTAGCTATAACACCGTCCATCAAAAGTTAATCTGCTTCTTTAGGTGAAAGTGAGAGATGGTTACTTTTGATCTGGCTAGCTAGTAGCTTGACGTGGATGAGTTTGTTTAGCATTTTTATCTTCATTCAGCATAAGTCTCCCACCTCTTAAGATGGTGAGATGAATGAGGATGTGATTCCTTTTCAGTGGATGTCAAACACCCGCTGAAATAGAGGAACTCAGTTTAAGAACGCCACGTCCTGTGGCAATGACTGAGTGACCAACATCACGTTGGCCCAAAGCCTCCGGCGGATGTCACGGATTTTGAAAGGAATGAATAAAGGATGTTAGCCTAAAACCTTCGCATCCTGCGAAAACGGCTAACTGACCTGCATCGTGCAGGCCTAGGCACAATTCAAAATCCGGACGCAATTACGCCAAGGCGAAATTGATACGAGGTGAGATTTGAATGGAATGGTTTAATGTAGGTCGTATTGTCAATACGCATGGTATTCGTGGTGAGGTGCGTATATTATCAACAACAGATTTTGAAGAAAAGCGCTTCGCAGTAGGAAATAAGCTTGCGGCGTTTAAGAAAGACGATAAAAAGCCAACATGGGTAACAATTGAATCAATGCGTCGTCATAAAAACTTCATTTTATTAACTTTTGAAGGAATGTATAACATCAATTTTGTGGAGCCTTTCAAAGAAGGCATGCTCAAAATTACGAAGGATCAAATGTCAGATGATTTATTAGAGGCAAATGAATATTACTTCCATGATATAATTGGCTGTTCAGTTGTTTCTGAAGAAGGCGAAACAATCGGAGCAGTGACAGACATTCTTCAAACAGGTGCAAATGATGTGTGGGTAGTCAAAGGCGCTAAAAAAGAGCATTATATCCCGTATATCGAAGACATCGTTAAGGAAATTAATATTGATGAGAAGAAAATTGTGATATACGTAATGGAAGGCCTGTTATGATAAATATTCATGTGTTAAGCTTATTTCCTGATATGTTTACAGGCGTCTTTGGAGCATCCATATTAAAGAAAGCTCAGGAAAAAGGTGCTGTAAATCTGGAAGTAACTGATCTCCGTGGATTTTCGGGTAACAAGCATAATCAAGTAGATGATTACCCGTATGGTGGAGGAGCGGGAATGGTGTTAAAACCAGAGCCGATGTTTAGCGCTGTCGAGGCTATTACTGAAGGAAAAAATCCTCGTATCATTTTGATGTGTCCACAAGGTGAGCGCTTTACTCAAAAAAAGGCAGAAGAGCTAGCGAAAGAAAAAGAACTAGTATTTTTATGTGGTCATTACGAAGGTTATGATGAACGTATTCGTCAGCATCTTGTCACAGACGAGATTTCAATTGGAGACTTCGTATTAACTGGTGGAGAGCTAGGGGCTATGACGGTCATAGATAGCGTTGTACGACTTCTACCGGGGGTTTTAGGACAAGAGGATTCTCACATACAAGATTCGTTCTCAACGGGTCTTCTAGAGCACCCACATTATACACGCCCTGCTGAATTTCGCGGAATGAAAGTACCTGATGTTTTACTATCGGGCAATCATGCAAAGATTGATCAGTGGCGTGCGGAAGAATCTTTGAAAAGAACATTCGAGCGTCGTCCTGATTTACTCGATAATTATCCATTAACTGACAAGCAAAAATTGTATGTAGAAAAACTTAAAAACAACAATAAAGATACTTGATTGCTATCTATATTTGTGATAACATCTAATCTGTACTTCTATGTGAAGTACTGAATTACGGTGTTCCGCTGTGGCATAGATTGCGTGCAAGAGCATCTGTCTAAGGAGAGAAAAACAATGTCAAACATTATTACAGAGATTACAAAAGCTCAGCTTCGCACTGATCTACCAACTTTCCGTCCTGGTGATACTGTTAAGGTACACGTGAAAGTAGTAGAGGGTACTCGTGAACGTGTCCAAGTATACGAAGGTGTAGTAATTAAACGTCGTGGTGGCGGTATTAGCGAAACTTTCACAGTTCGTAAAATTTCTTATGGTGTAGGTGTTGAACGTACATTCCCTGTACACACACCAAAAATCGCTAACTTAGAAGTTGTACGTCGTGGTAAAGTACGTCGTGCTAAACTTTACTACCTACGTAACCTACGTGGTAAAGCTGCTCGTATTAAAGAAATTCGATAATTATGACTTAAAAGTGAGGAGCTTGTGTAACAAGCTCCTTTTCTTTTTGCTTGTCATCATAAATAACTATCAACTAAAATGAGGATAGACAAGGGGGCAAATCTCGATGGAAAAACAGGTGAAGGAAAAGAATGAACTATGGGAATGGACAAAGGCACTTCTAATTGCATTTGCGATTGCAGCGATTATTCGTTATTTTTTATTTACACCCATTGCAGTAGATGGCCAATCTATGATGCCAACCCTTGAAGATGGCGACCGTATGATTGTGAATAAAATTGGTTATAAAATAGGTGAACCAAAACGCTTTGATATTGTTGTATTTCATGCTCCTGAGAAGAAAAACTACATTAAACGTGTTATTGGGCTACCAGGAGAGACTTTGGAATATAAAGATGATCAATTATATATTAACGGTGAACCGATAGACGAACCTTATTTAGATGACTACAAATCAAAAATTACAGAAGGTACATTAACAGAGGATTTTACATTAAAAGATATTGGTGTAAATCTAGAAGTAATTCCAGAAGGCTGTGTTTTCGTTATGGGGGATAATCGTCGATACAGTAAGGACAGTCGTATTATTGGAGTCGTCGATCAGAAAGAGATTATTGGTAATACAAGTCTGATTTTCTGGCCTTATAGTGATATTAAAATTGTAAAGTAATTCTTGAAAGGGAGGGCTAAACACTCCCTTTTTCTTTTAGTGTAGGAGGTATAGATATGACTATACAATGGTTTCCAGGGCATATGGCAAAGGCCCGCAGAGAAGTAACAGAAAAATTAAAGCTCGTTGATATTATATTTGAATTAATAGATGCACGTTTACCTCTATCTTCCCGAAATCCGATGATAGACGAAGTGATTAGTCAAAAACCGCGTCTTCTTATCTTAAATAAGTCAGATATGGCAGATGAGCAGGAAACACGTAAATGGGTTGAATACTTTGCACAAAGAGGTCATAAGGCAGTAGCCATCAATTCTCTAGAAGGCAAAGGATTACAGCAGGTTACAAAGGCTGCTCAAGAAATATTAAAAGAAAAATTTGAGCGTATGAAGTCACGCGGGATGAAGCCAAGAGCCATTCGTGCAATGATTGTCGGAATTCCGAACGTAGGGAAATCGACGCTAATTAATCGCCTAGCAAAGAAAAATATAGCAAAAACAGGGAATACTCCAGGGGTAACTAAGGCTCAGCAATGGATAAAGGTTGCGAAGGAGCTTGAATTACTCGATACGCCAGGTATTTTATGGCCGAAATTTGAAGATCAAGAAGTAGGCTATAAATTAGCCTTAACAGGTGCCATAAAGGATACGATAACGAATATGGAGGATTTAGCTGTATATGGCCTACGCTTTTTATCCAATCATTATCCGGCAAGAATGGAAGAACGCTATGGCTTCCAGTTTATACATGAAGATTTAGTTGAAACCTTTGATCATATTGGGAAACTTCGACGTGTTTTTGGTCCTGGAGGAGAAATTGATTATGATCAAGTAGCTCAACTGATCGTTCGAGATATTCGAGGATTACAATTAGGTAAACTAACCTTTGACTTTGTTGACGAACAGCTTGAAAAGGAAGCACAGCAGTAATAAGTAAAAAAACTGTCATACTCACTTGAGAAGGTTGTGAGCATGGCAGTTTTTCTTTTAGGAATACTTCTTCTTGCCGATAAATGATATAGAGCGAGAAATTTATTAGATTGTATAGTTGTCTATTGAAAAAAAGGGAATACATATTTTAATAGACGGTTCTCTATTCACTAAGACAAAACTAATCGGCTTCGTTAATAATTTAAGTAGAATGCTCAAAAGCAATTAGAGAAGATATATTAGAACGCAAACATTGGCTACGAACTGCTGATGTAGATCCAAAAGGGAGTAAGTAATATGAAAACAATTAAAGAGATTACAGCAGCATTGAAGGAAGCGGAGGAATGGCAGGATTGGATGACCACTGTAGCAACCGACGAACGAGCAGGGGTGCAAAAAGCTTGGCAAAATTGGGAAAAGCGACAGGAGAAAAAACAACAACTAGTAAATGAACATCAAGCGAAAGTCGATTTTGACCAAAGTTATGGAGGGATAGGGGCACTCATTGCGGGGGTAGATGAAGCAGGGCGTGTTATTTTACTTTCTAACTGAGTGTCTAACTAAATAATATGTTACCAATTATCCGTTTGACTAACTTTAATTTGTTTTCTAGAATGGGTAGAGTCATGAATCACCTAACAAGGTGTTTTTTTATTGGAGTAAAGTTCTATGAAGTTTTAATGCTAACTTAGAAGATGCTAATTGGAGGAAATAATTTATGTTAATTTGTGGTGTAGATGAGACAGGTAGAGGTTCTGCAATTTCAGGTGTATGGGTAGGAGCTTGTATTCTTGACCCGAACAATCCTATTGAGGGATTAAGAGACTCGAAAAAGTTATCAGCTAAAAGACGTGAGGAATTAGCTGAAGAGATAAAGGAAAAAGCGCTTAGCTGGAGTATTAATATTGCTTCGCTAGAGGAAGTGGAAACTCTAAATGTATTAAATGCTACACTTCTTGGTATGAAAAGATCAGTAGAAAGCTTACATATTAAGCCGGATAAAGTTTTTGTCGATGGTAATAAATTACCTGATTTAGATATTCCAGCTGAAGCTATCATTAAGGGAGATGATTTGATTCCTGCAATTAGTGCTGCATCTATTCTAGCTAAAGTTGAACGAGATAAAGTAATAAAGGAATTACATGAGCTGTATCCACAATATGGTTTTGATAAGCATAAGGGCTATTTAACGAAAGGTCATATGGCGACATTAGAAGAGAATGGTCCTTGTCCTATCCATAGGAAAACATACGGTCCTATTCGTGCGTTATTAGAGAAGCAATTGGAGCTGTTCTAATGGCTAAAAAGGCACAGTTAAAAAAAATAGTGGTAAAGAAGATTGAAGAAACATCTGATGTTAACTTTTTAACATTAGATGCTTCTGAAGAGTCCATTATTTCTAGAGCAAGCTCAAGAAAGTATTTGCCTTCTGTATCACTTATAAATACTTATCAAGTAAAGGATAGAGGACATGTTAGTAACTATACAGTTGATTTCAATGAACTAGTGTGTAATCATTCCAGAAATAGGGTTTTAATTGAACAACTTATTGTAGGTATGAACGAAATCATTGTACCAGATTGTAGTAAAACTACTATTATAGACATAGCTCAAGGAATTAGAGTTTTTCTAGAGTTTCTTAATAGTGATAACAATTTGAGCAATAATTATGTAGCTAATATAAATGAAATAAACATTATAGTAGCTAAATCATTCACAAATTACCTACGGAGTACTTATCCAGATGATAGTCATAGTCGTAAATGGTTTGCAGCAATTAGACGAATTGTCCAAAAATTACAAATGCTGTTTCCTGAAGATCCGTCAATAGGATTAGGTTTTACTTGGCCAACAGGTCCGGGAAGAAAAGAGAGTAATATTGAAGGATATCATCCTAGAGAAATGAAAGAGTTAATCAATGCTTGCATACAAGATATAAAAAATATTAAGAGTTTTCATAAGGTGTATTTAAGTCTTAATGAAGAGCTTGTAACTGAGGAATGGAATATAGAGAATCTTATGTTTTTTCTTCATGAAGGCATACAGAGAAATGATGAAAGTATTATAAAGAAAAATCAATCTGAAAGAGGATTGATAAAAAGGTTTATTTTAAATTCACCCAATGCTCAGAAAGGAATGGAGGAGCTAGGGTATACAATTGAACAGTTACAAGATTTATACATACAAAAAGGAGTAGAAATAGCTTCATTAGGACGTTCTCCATTTGCAACCAGAATTTCTCAAGTTCCTGATCAAGTAAGAGCCATATCACAATTTAATCTAGCTTTAGGCACACTAAAGAAACGATTCCCAAAATTTCCTTATTACATGAATCTCGACGAGGCAAAGGGTTTTTTGAATTATAATAATATGGATAACACTACAATTCTAAAGGATAAAGATCCATTGGCATTTCTAGTTAATAGTGCTGTATTTAATAGTAATAGTAAAATTAATTTCTTTGATGGAACCTTGGGGAAAATGGCTGTCCACGCCGCACAACACTTTGTAAGTGATACCTTGTACCCGTTTTTTCTTCTAGCTTTAATAAATACTGGATGGAATATTGAAAGTCTACTCTCAATAAGTGATGACGTAGATGCGCATCTAACACCGGATTTATTAGATCCTGAAAATTATGTAATAATTCACGGAAGAAAAATCCGAGGTTCAAAGGGAAGAGAATTTTTAAATGTTACACGTCGTTCGAATAAAAATAAAGCGTTAGATACTTATCAACTGCTTAAATATGTTGAAAGTATAATAACTCAATATAAGGATAGCCCTTTCTATAGAACTGGTTTTTTATGGCAATTTACTATACCAGCAAACCAAAAAGACATAACTTCATCCTTCAATGAACAAAAAAATTTTAGTGGTGTAACAAAAAGGTTTATTGATCGGCATAATTTTAAATATTTTTCTGATACAACCGCTATTTCTCATCCAAAGGTTCGATCTGGATATGTATCAATTAAACAACTTTTAGGTGAAACCGAATTTGAAATCAGTGATGATATTGATCATATTAACAAAAAATCTATAGACCATTATATATCTGATGAAAGTACAAACAGCGTGCTTAATTTAAGAATAAAAGAGATTCAAAAGCAATTTGTAGAAGATATAACTAATTTCAAAGTTCGAGTAGTGGAGTCAACATCACTTCAATCCCTCCGTAACGCTATTAATGATGCAAAGACGGAGCAAGATAAGTTGAAACAAATAAGCAAAGAAGCATTTAAACTTCAAATGGATGAAAAAACGATAATAAACTTACTAGATGTGGGTTCACAAAAATATATACTTGCTTGTGAAGATGCTAAGAACCCATCGTGGCCGGGGTGGGATGATTATGTTGGTCAAGGTAAAAGTTGTAGATATTTTAACAAGTGTTCCTTATGTAAACAAGCTATTGTATTCCCTGAGGCCCTCCCATATATCGCCCGACGCATTCTTGATTTGGAAAAGTTAAAAATAATACATGGTTCTTCTGATTGGATATTTAAATACGGTGATGAGTATGAGGCGTGGAATCAAATTTTAGAATATTGGAGTAATAAAGATCAAGTAAAAAAAGCATGGGAACTGGCTAAAATGGGTTTTGTTGTATTACCAAAGATAATGAGAGGAGTATAGAATGCAAAAAAATCTGTATGACCGAGTTATTGAACAAATAGCAGAAAAATATAAGTTAGAACTTATAGATGAAGAGATTAACTCTGGTAATACTCAAGTCGAGGAAGAAAAAATAGATGAAATGTCTATTAATTTCTATAGTTTATCAGAAATCCCATTTGAGAAAATACTAGATTTAAAGGTTAGTAAATTAAGTTTCTTTAAAGATATTATTTGGGATTGGAGACAAGAGGGAAGCCTAATATATAAAGATGATTGCTTTTTTTCGTGGAACAAAGAAGTTTCGGATGGTGTATCCTTGCTTGAAAATGAAAATAAATATCTATGTCGGTTACTCAAAATGATAGCATTTTATTCTTTACCTCAAAATGCATGTTTGCAAAATGTAAGATCTTTTAATACATCTAAAGGAATTTTAAAACAACTACAAATCTTAGGGAGATTTCTTTATAAACAAAAAATTTTTGTTGATATTCAAGGAAATGGAACTTTCACAAATACTTTGTATTTAAGGAAAGAACATTTTATAGATTTTATTAATAATGATTTGAAAAATTCTGGTGTAATATATGACTTTGCTAAACAAGTTAAGCATTGGGTAGGATTGTCAAAGAACAAACTGATTCCTGTAGAGTATCGTCTGAATTTTGAACCGTTTGATAACGAATTATATTCGAAATTGGCTAAAAATGCAGAAGATGATAAGGGAGAATATTTGCCTATTTCAATTGAGACACTTTCAGAATTAATTCCTTATTGTATAGATAACATTAGAGAAAAATCAGTTGAAGTTTTGAAGTTATACAATGTTCTTTGGCCCAATCTAGCAGGCGGTGATGTTGCTAAAATACAACCTTTTGATTGGGGAGAAGCTATTAGTGATTTGTTGGAAATGGATTTGGAGATATTAGATATTCAAAGCTATAAATTTACGGATTATACTCAGATTACAATGAGTAGGGAATTAAATAACAAACTTAGAGATATTGTTAAAAATCACCCCGATTGGAATAAACAAAATGAAATTTTCACTTCTAACATTAGGAAATTAAAAATAAGTGAAGTAGTAAGTGCAGCTTTAGAACTGGGAATCGATTTAGAGAGTATAGACGTGGCAATTATTTATGATGTAAGAAAACTTAAGATAAAGGCCATGGAACTTGTAAATGGTTTAAGAAATTCATGTGTTGTAATTCTCTTTTTGGTTACGGGAATGCGGAATAGTGAAATGTATCTTCTAGAAGAAGGTAATTGTTGGCAAATTAAAGTGAGTGAAGATGATTTTCGAATTAAAATAACAGTTCCTAAAACATCGGATGGATCAACAGGTGATCCGATAGAACTCCCGGTACCAGAGATAGCATATAATGCATTTAAATGTTTAGAAGCCTTAACAGAAAAAGCTCGAATATGGGGAGAATCAAAGAAGTTGATGGTTAGTTGCTTTTCAAATTTTGGGAAGGAAATTGTGGCTCGTAGTATAAATCAATTTCTTAAACGTTGGTGTGAAGATCTTGGGATAGAACATATTCATCCCCATCAATTTCGTAAAACAATTGCTATGTTTGCAATTTATCAAAATCCTAATAATATTGGTGTCATTAAGAGGTTATTTTCTCATAAAAGTTTAGCAATGACACTTGCATATATCGTGAAAATGCCAGGAATGGCTGAAGAAATTAAAATAGCTGTAATAGAGCAAAATAAAGAGTTACTAAGTGAATTATTAGAAGCTTTAGATAAAAAATGTATTGGTGGTGTGGCAGGTAATAGGATTAAAAGATTAGCTGACGATTCAATGTTATTTAAGGCTAAATTGAATGACGATGGTTGGGAGGGTCTTGAGCAATACGTTCAAATCTTATTACAGGATGGTTTAAATATTTTACATCGAACTTCTTTCGGTGCTATTTGTACAAATACTCATTCTGGATTAGTTCACTTAGCGCCTGAATCATGTAATTGTAATGTTACTGATTGTAAATGGTCTGTATTCACGGTCAACTCGGTAGAGGACCTTGAAGATACTATCAGATTTCATACTACTTTTATAAAAAATGATAGTTGTAGTGAAAGTCAAAAACGTTTTTCAAATAAAACAATAAAGGACTGTATTGAAAGGTTATACGAGTTAAAGGGATTAGATTACGTGAAAGTTAAATTTCCTGATTTCGCAAATGAGAATTTGCAGTTAATTGAATTATGGAGGGATAATAATAGCAACCAAGATATTAAAGCATAATGAAGCATTAGAACTAGTTTATTCAGTGATTGCATCGTTACGAGAGAGTGGTAAGGAAAAAATCACGGTAACAGAGGTAGCTGAAATTTCTGGAGTTAGTCGTGCTACTATTTACTCAAAACACTCAGATTGGGTTGAAGTGCGTGATGTTATAAAAAATAATAAGCCATCAACACATCTTAAATTAGCTTCCAAAAAAAATCATGAAAAAACCAGATGGCAAATAGAAGCTCAACGTTTAGAGAATGAATTAAAAATTTGTCAAGAAAATTTGGGGAATTTAAGCATTCAAGCTGATAGTGTATTTCAAAATCTACTAAATCAACTTCATAAATATATGTACCTCGCAAAAAAAACACCTGAACAAGCCGGAAGAGAATCTAATATCTTACTGGAGTTAAATGAACTCAAAGAACGGTGTGAATTCTATGAGGTAGAGAATAAAAGATTAATGGCAGATTCTCAATATAACACCAATATGGTTCCGTTTGTAAAAAAGGAAATAATTGATGTGTACTCGGAAATTCAGAGAGAAAATATAGTAACAATGGATTTGCTTGAATTAACATACGATGCATTATTAAAATTAAATAATTTATTTAATAAAAGTTATCCACCTAGTGTTGTTTATGTATTATGTGGAAACTTCGCAAGTGGTAAATCATCTTGGATTGCAGAACATAAATCACAAAATGTGGGTTCAGTCTTATATTTTGATGGGACTAATCATACAAAATCAATAAGAAGAATTATTTTAAAGTACATAAGAAATCTAAATTCGGATTGTAAGTTTGTTTGTGTAAGAGTTTTTTGTGATACCCAAGATTGCTTGGAAAGAAATATGAATGAAAGTCGGATTAGATTAAACACAACTATTCCAAAAGAGTTAATCATTAGATTTTCAGAAATTTTTGAAGAGGTTACTCTTGACGAAGGATTCGATGAAATCCTTATAGGAGGATTACAAAATGGCTGAATCAGGAAGAGTTAGAGGAGCAAATAACGTTAAGAAATTTGAGGCGTTTATCGAATTACGTAATCAACAAGATGATTGGCAAAAGTATATAACTCCTGGGAAAGATAAGTTGATACGATTAAGTATATGTGAAGAGTGTGGGTTTGGTAAAAGTGCGTTAAGACAAAATCCGTCGTTAAAAAATATGTTAGAGAAACTTGAAGTGGAGTTATTCGAAAAAGGGCTATTAAGAGATAAATCTTCTCATGAGGAAATGATTGATTATCCACACCAAGCTGATTTTATTCACTCATATGAATTGAATTTAAGAGAACTCAAAGAGAAGATAGAAAATGTTAAAGGGGTAATTAATTTATATCAATCTGAATTAGATAAATTGGTTAATTGAGAACTTCTTCAACTTCGTTTCGTGAGTTTATATTTTTATAAAGGAAATAGATAATATGCATCTACTTAATTCTGATGGTTTAAAAAATACTGATGTATCTCCTAAGGATACTGTTCCAATTTATTTAGATGACGAATTTCAAGTTATAGAAGGGCCTAGTTATTGGGCAATTTCATTGGCACAAAAAAGGTCTAGAAGTATTGAAACTTTAAAGCAATATACAACTGTATTGGCTAGATTCCTTCAATGGAGAGATGATCAAGGGATTAAAGCAATGAGCTGGCAATTGACAGATGAGGATGTAATAAATGCATATATTGGCTATTTAATTGATAATCGAGATCAATATGGTAGACCTAGTCATAAAACAATTGAGGATTATATAGCTACGCTAAGTTATTTTTTCAAGTGGGCAACAGAAAAGGGTTATAAGCATTATTGGAAGATAGATCCACATAAAGTAACAGTTCGTATTAAGGGTAGTAATGCAATGGTCAAAATGGAAAAACAAGTAGAGAAACGCATGGAAATAGCAAATGGTAAAAGTACAATTTTTGCCCTCGAACAAGATAAGTTTATTCATCGAGAAAATATACCAACACTTATAGGTTTATTTGATGATGTTGTATACGGTTTTATAGCTTTAGTGTTATGGAGAACTGCTTTAAGACCGAAAGAGTTGTTTCAGCTGCCTTATATGGGTGTGGGAATCAATTCAGGGCTTAAACGTTATCGAGATGAAGAGTTATTGGCACTTAATGATATAAGATTTCGTTTTGAATCAAAAGGAAAAGATAGAGAAATAAATTTTCCAGCAGATGTTTGGGCTATTATTTGTACCAAATGGTTACCAGAACGGGTTAAACGTGCTGCACGATATCAAGAAAGAAATAATGGGAAAATGCCTCCGAATAATGTGTTGTTTTTAGCAGAGAATGGGACAGTCGTTACACCGAAAATGTTAAGGGATAACTTTAACAAAGTAGCCCAAAATCATACATGTCCTGAGAAGAAAATTACTCCATACATGTTTAGACACGCATTTGCGACATACTTTATTCTTGATAGGTTACAAGCTACAAATATGTTAGGAAAAGCTTATGTGTATAATGCTGTAATAGATGCTGAATTGCGTGAATGGATGGGGCATGAGAATATTGGAACTACATATAAACACTATGTTCATCTAGTAAATCGTTATTTTTATAATGGGTTATTAGAAGTTATGGAGGATCCGGTTAACCAAGCGATATTAGAAGCGTTTGGGCAATCCTGAAAACTTAGAGGGACATAAAAAAACATTCGTGTTGATTAAAAGAAAGAGAAGTATTATTTCCGAAATTTAGTTTTTTGTGAAAGTGTTAAGGCTCAATTGTATAATGATCCAGAAAAATTCCATGTTGAGCAAGTTATAAAAAAACTTATGAGAATCCAACAGTATTTTTCGAGCTATGATGGATTATATGACCCTAAACAGTTGGGGTTTAATGCTAGAACAGAATCTGAACTGTTAAATCTAATCCAACTTTAAAATCTTATCGATTATTTGAAAAACCTGATGGCAGTACTGATTATTTTTATAATCATATTGGATTTACAGGGAAATATTGTGGGAGAATTCACTTCTTCCCAGATGACACAATTAAAAAATGTTTTATTGGTTATATTGGAAAACATTTGCCTACTAAGAATTTTTAAATATAAACATTTCTATATAGTTGTCTAAGTAGGAAGGTATCTAATATGATAGCGTCTATTAATTTATTTTGTTTTTAATTAATATAATGGTCTGCAGATTCCGTGCTGAGGCCATTTTTTATTTCCTGTAATTACCTCTTAATTCTTAGTATTTAATTTTAGCTATGCCATCTGTTTTTTTTGATTATTCAGTTTAAATGAAGGGCTTTGGTGAGCGCGAATGGAAACACTTTCATAAGTATTTAGGAATTCAGGATCAGATTGACATAACCACCTTGATTAGCTTTGCTATATTTGTAATGTTTGCTGACTTTGTTCAGTTTGTGTGTGATATAATCTAGTAACGAACAAAAGTTGGGAAAGAAGCTGCGCTTAAATATATTGATATTGATACAAAGGACCGGATTGTGATGTTGTATGAAAGTGATGAAAGAGCTACGAAGTGTTTAAAGGGTTAGAAAATAATCGACGCTAGCAATTTTAAATTTCTACAACACTTTGTTCTTGCAAACTATAAATAAAAGTTGTGTAAGAATCTACATAAAAGTTAGCATTAAAAAATGCTAGCTTATTTTTATATAAAAATATTCTTGAAATGGGAGGTCCTATATGACAACACCAGGTATTGGAGATCCATATTGGTACGAATGGTATGTTGGTTTAGAACAGTTAATAAGAATGTTAAATCCTGATAATAGTATTGAATATGTAATGTTTCAATCTGATATTCATAATACTATTGATGATGTTGTTGTTGGGTACACTAATAAAAAAGAAATTTGTTATCAGGTTAAGCATGAAATTGGAAATCAAGGAAGAGCTAATTTAACGTTTAGTAAATTGATTGAAAGTACTACGTCTTCTAATGGAAACGAAAAAATAAGTCTAATTAGAGCTTTGGCGTTCGGATGGAAAGAGGCTTCAGAAAATGAAGACAAATCTATTGTTCCAGTACTATATACAAATCGAAAGTTAGGAACTAATAAAACAACTCGAGTTTTTAATGAAACGAAGTATAATGCTTTGCCATTAGCTTTATTTATGGAAAGTATTCTAGAGGCTATAAAAGATGTGAAGTCGCTTGATGATGTACAACAAGAGTTAGTTGATAAAGATTTATTAATACAATGGGAAGAATTTAAACTTGCAATAAATGATGATTCAATAGTTGTTGATTTCTTAAAAAAATTGGAGATTAAGTCGAATGAGGGATCGCTAGATGAACTAGAAGAGGTGATGGTTAACTCTTTAGAAACTACATTTAAATGTAATAAAGCCATTGCTGAAAACTTATTTGAAAAGTTATGTTCAAAATTAAGGTTCTGGGCAACAACTAGAAGAGAAAATACTAAAGTAACGGTTGAAGATGTTTATGATGCCTTATCATTGAACCATGATGTAGAGTATGGCGAACATGAATTACCATATCCCACACCCTTTTTTAAAAGCAGAGAAATATATGCTCAAGTGATTAGAGATATTGTAGAAAAAGAGGATAAGAAAGTGGTTTGGATTTCAGGTAATCCTGGTAGTGGTAAAACAAGTTTAATAAGTTATCTACAATTAAAACACAATCTATTTACTGCTAGATATCATACATTCAAACCTATTTCTCCAGAACAAAAGTATTACAATAATGATGCAGGTTTATGTCGCCAAGAATCTTTGTGGAATGATTTATTAATTCAACTGAGAAAGAAATTAAAAGGTAATCTTCACAAGTACAGTGTTCCTGTTTTAAACGCACTATGTACGCTTGAACAGATGCGAAATGAAGTTATGCGATTATCTGAAATACTTTATGAGTTAACAGGAACAAAAACTGTAATTTGTATTGACGGAATTGATCATGCCGCAAGAGCAAACAAAGAGGTAACATTTTTAGATAATTTATTTAGGCCTGAAGAGATTTCAAAAGGTGTAGTTTTTATTATAGTAGGGCAGCCAGCTGAGTTTTATGAAAATTATCCTTTGTGGCTAAAAAAAGAAACGGAATTAGTAAAACATTGTATGATACCAAATCTTGAACAAGGTGATATAAAAAAATTATTAGATGAAAGCAATATTGATTACAGTATCCCTAATGAAATACTAGCAGGATTTATTTATGAGAAAACTCAAGGTAACAATTTATCAGTAGTCTTTGCGATTGAAGAAGCAAAGCAATGTAGTACTTTAGTAGATTATAAAAAGATATTAGACAGCAAACATGTTAGTGAAGATATTACAAACTATTATAGCTACATATGGAAATTTGTTACGGATTTTTTAAATTCGAAGTCATTAGGAATAGTCTTTCCCGATAAATTATTAGCAAGTTTAATTATTTTATTGAATGGTCGTCTGGATATAGACCTTTTGAAAGAAGCGATACAGGTAGGTTTAATGAAAGAAGATTGGGAAGAGCTATTAGACTTGTTATATCCACTTATACAAAAAGTAAATGAGAATGAATATGTACTGTTCCATAATGATTTTAGGGTATTTTTAACTTCTAAGAATAGTGAGGGTCCTAAATTTAAAGCACTCGCTTTACAATTGGCCCAATATTATATGTCTAAGGAATTAACTAGAGATAGCTTGATAAATATCATTCCTTTATTAATGAGTGCAGAAAAAAAAGCCATGATACCTAATGTGTTTAATACAGATTATATTATTCATTCATTAGCAAACGGAATGTCAAAAAAGAATTTGGAAGAGCAAGCAATTCTGGCATACGAGGCAGTATTAGAATCAAAGAATTGGATTGAGTTCCATAGTGTTTATCTAGCTGTATTTACGCTATCTCAGCATCAAACATACTTTGAGTATTATAATAAAGAATATAATGTTTTAGACAAATCTTATGTAAATAAATTAAGTCCTTTTGAGTTGAGACCAGCAAATTTAAATGTGCAAAACATTGAAGTATATAGAGATATGTTTGGATTTTGCTTAGATTTATTAGAGTTAGAAGAGTCTATTTCGAATGCAAGAGCGCAATCAACTTATAATTTGTGGACTAAAGAGTTTACACCTATTGATTTTGTAATTTTAGTAGAAGAAGATGATAATTTTGGTGATAGATATGTATTAGAGCATACTCTAGAACTTTGGGGTATATTGGCTGCAAAATTACATAAAGGCTATCTAAAATTAAGAGGAAATATAGGTCTCGAAAAAATTACTAATCAACAATTGAATTTGATAGTGACTTTTAACGATAGTTATTTCAAATATTGCATTGAACATTCGGAATCAATGAGAGCTTTAGAGGTAGTAAACGAAGGTGGAGTTACATTAACCACTATTAAAGAGAATCTGTTGCATTTACTTTTAAATAAAAGAAGTAATGAATATATTGAAATGATAGAAGGACTAGTAAAACATAGTAAGCAATCAAAAGAAAATTTATTAGAATATGTATGTTTGATTTTTAATGAAAGAGAAATTCCTTTTGTCGATATATCTTCATTTGAAAAAATAAATTATATTATAAACGATACGAATTTAAAAATGGTCATTCTATCTATAATCGCTGGTTATCAATCCATTAATAAGGAGATGCTGATAGAGTTAAGTAAGGTAAATGAACTTATAGAAGATATTGAAAGAAAAGATCATGAATATGATTATTTGAAGATATTGATTAGACATGCATTTTTATTAGGGAGAATAATAAATGAAGGTAGATTGGGGCTAGCTGGAACAGTACAACAAAGTACGATAATTAAAAGTTATGAAGATTTTTTAGAATATAATAAACAACATAATTCTTTTGATTCTAGAGATAGTTTTAAAATATTATTGTTCGTTTCTCTTAATCAAGAAAGGTTATTAAATTATTTAGATAATCAAACATTAAGCTCAATTTTAGAACATCATTTATTTGAAGTAAAACAATTAGGAATGTTTTATAAATCAATAATTTTAGATTATCTAGTTGAGAATAATAATATAGCAACAGTAAAGAACTATTTAATACAGTTATATGGAGAAGACGGGCATAATCTTTTTAAAGAAGGAAATTTTGAAGAAACACATAAAAACTTTGGAACGTATTTGAAAACTATTAATTCATCTCTTTATTTAGAAATTAGTAATAAGTTGAAATGGGATGTCGTAGGTTATTCAGATCATAAAGAATACGCCCTCTGGCCATTATTACAATATTTCGAAAAAATAGTGGATATAAATAGTAGTGAATGGAAAACTAGAGGAATTGAACTTTACAAGGTTTCGAGTATTGCTGAAAGTAAAGGGAATAATAGGGCTTTCTCTGAAATTCAAAGCCAAATTAGTAAAGCCGCTGCTAAAAGTGGCATACAAGATGTTTGGAAATTAAGAAATGTAGATGAAGACTATCGCTTTTCTTTAGAATTAATTTATACAGAGTTATTAATTTTAATAGAAAATATTAATGATATAGAAGAGTTAAAAGTAGCTTGGATATTCAGTTGTGGAATACTATCTTGGTATAATTATGAGGATAGGATTAAGCTAGGATCAGTTTATAATAAATTGATTTCAAAAGGTAAGGAACTTGGATTTGAAACTATTGAAGATATAATTTATGAAATATCCTCGGAACATGTAAAAATAGCATTAAAATCAGAAAGTAAATCATATATAAGCCCAAGTGAATCAGAATATAATATTAAATTAGAAAGTGAAAAAAAAGAGATACAAGATATTTTAACCACTTTAACAACAGATGAAATTATTGATTTCTTAAAAACTGAAAGAAATTTAGTGTATAGATGGAAGCCATTAGAGATAGCATGGGACATAATTGAAAGCAGAAATGAAATTGATGATAGAGTAGCATATCAATTTAAAACTATTATTTTTTCTAAATTGGAGACATATTCTTGGGAGAACTCCGGTAATGAAAAGATTATAAAAAGCCTTCTACCAATTTTAAAAGAGGAATTGTTATGGGAACTAGCTAACTATAATTTAAACAATTTTAATATAGGAGATAGTTATCATACATTTAAATCAAATATGCATTTTATAACGTTACTTTTGATAGAAAAGGTATCAAATGAGTATTTAATTAATATATTTGATGAAGAATTGAAATGTCATAAAAAATGGATGACAGGATGTAATCATATAAATTTTGAATATGAGCTTTCAACTCAAGAATGTTACCTTATTAATCCAAAGAATTTTATCGAATACACTATAAATATTTTACTAGAGCAAATTACTTCACGAAACATTCATAGGATTGAAATAGCCTTATTAGGATTAGATATGTTAGTGAAATATTTTTCTAATACTTTTAATTACATATCTGAATTATGGAATGTTTTAAATGAAGAACAAAAACAGTTTGTAATATTAATGATGGAAAAGTGGGGCGAAGAAGATCTCCAGGGATTAGAAATGGTATATCCACACCTTTATGCGGAGTTTTTAAATACTAATGAATTAGATAAAAAAATCCATTTATATTTAATTCTTTCAAAAAGGTACAGCGGTTCAGAATTAGAATATTTTAAAATAAATGAACATGCAGTACCTATTGAATATCAATTGAATAAAAATATACCAAGGATATTTGATAAAAGTAGAATAAGTACACATGCATTAAGGTTTTTAAGTGTGATGGAGATGCTGAATGGGATTGATAATGATGATATTAGATACTTTATAAATAAAAATAAAGATAAAGAGATAGTTCGCCAAAAAACATGGGGAAGTCATGTTCGAGATGGAGATTCTTTACTTTATCCATCTAGCTATTCAGAACTTGATATGAATATTTTATATGGTGAAGAGATGAAAAAAAGGTGGTCTTTCGTTCCAGTTGGATATAAGGCACAAACATTGTTAAATATGGATGATCCTTGGGTGATTAGTAGGGTTCCTACAGTAAGTTATGATTCAGAATGGGAAATAGAAGAACAACTTAGCATGAATATTGAAGAAGGACAACTATTAAAATGTAAACCCTTTTTAAAGAAGCTTCTATATAAAGATATTCAAGATGAGATGACTTTAATCGGGGGGGCAATCTGGTTTCCTACGAAAACAAAAGAAGGTATCGTCTATTTGGAATCTAATAAAGTAATATCTAAAGACACATTAATAAAGGGATATGAAATAAAGAAGTCCATTAATTCTAGAACATTTATTACAGGTAGCTTTAATTCAGGAGTAGAAATGTTTGAAATAGAAGATGAATACTTAGATAGTACTGGTGTATCTTTAGTAAATGAAATAATAGGGACGAGTATATTTGTATATGGTAGTACGATGTTATATCCATCAATATTTTTAATTGAAATGTTAGATTTGAAACCGGTAAATGGAAACTCTTTAAGATGGGAAAATGCAGAAGGTATAGAAGTAATGTATTTTGAATATTATACTAATCCAACTAGAGAAAATAATAGGGAATATTATTATAGACAGCCAGTAATGGGAAGATGGCTGTGCAAAAAAAGTATAATAGATCAATTATTGGCGGATTTAAATTTAAACCTTTATATTGCAGAGAAAGTAGAAGTTATGAATGATAGGTATTTGTGATTTAAAATACTGTCAACTAGATTTCTTAATCATAAAAATGTGGATTTACAACGTAAAGTTCCTAAACATCGCTTTGAGTGCATTTTCATTCTTCAACAATAGGGCCAGATTGTTGAGGAACGTTAAGATTGTGAAGTTTCTCACTTTAACTAACGGAGGACTTTAGAAAATTATTACTTAGTTTCATAAACGGCCCTTTTTTTATTGTAGAAATAATAATGTAAAGCTTATAATTTAATTAGGTGATTAAAAGTGACTATACAACATAAAAAGATAATCAATTTTTATGATAGGCGTATACTGTTCAATAAATATCGTAAAAATACACCCAGCGTAATCTTTATTGCAGGGTTAGGCGATAGCCATGAAACATGGAAAAAGGTCCAAGACCGAATATCGGATGAAACGTCAACCTTGTCCTATGACAGGGCGGGTATTGGCAGGAGTCAAGACGTAGCTGTCCCGAGAACTTGCTGTGATCTTGTTGAGGAGCTCTCCGAATTGGTGCAAGCGCTTGACGTGGAGAAGCCCTATATATTAGTAGGCCATTCCTTTGGTGGATTGGTCGCCAGATTGTATACCAGTCTTTATCCGCTAGACATCTGTGGTATGGTTTTGGTTGACGCTGCACCGGAATATAAAGAACTTGCCTATGAAAAGGTTCTACCAGAAATCTACTTGCAGGAAATAGGGAATATTTCGAGAATCCTATGTTGAATAGTGAGAAAATTGATAAAATACAGAGTTATAAGCAAATTGTTGATTATTCAAAACAAAGTGACATCCCTCTCTCAATTATTACAAGAGGTTTACCCGATAATAATGAAGATGGATGGCCCTCTCAAGAAATATTAGAAATTGAACAAAGTCTACAAGCAGAGTTCCAATGGCTGTCAACGTCAAGTAAGTTCCAGATTGCTAGTCGTAGTGGACATTATATACATAATGATGAGCCTGATATTGTAATAGAAGAGATTTTATTAATGTTAAAGGGGATGGAAAAGTGAGCGATATAAGGTTGAAACTTATGGAGGATTTGCAAAGAATTGAGGAGAATGAGTATCAGTTAGGCGAAGGTGAGCAGCATCAAGATTTCTTACCTTTGTTACTTCAATATATCGGCGATCCTCAGCCAGAATTGCGGGATAACTTGATTTATCCGATGTTTTATATGTGGATTAAGGAAGAGAATAGGTTCAGTGATGAGGAGTTGCGTAGTCTCTTAACTGTTCTGACTGATGAGAACCATTTGTTCTATAATATTGGCAGCGAGGATGATCAGTCAGTTTTTACAAGGACGTTTTCTGCCTTGCCTATCGCTTTGATTATACAACGCCACAGACAGAATCCATTTTTAAATCAAGAAGAAATTGAGC
Source organism: Lysinibacillus sp. NPDC092081 (assembly GCF_044755845.1). NCBI lineage: Bacteria > Bacillati > Bacillota > Bacilli > Caryophanales > Bacillaceae > Lysinibacillus > Lysinibacillus sp. NPDC092081. Next base: position 752,038 of record NZ_JBIVRU010000001.1, on the reverse strand, counting down.
AATTAATGCAAGAAATGCTCCGTTATTACAATGAGGAGAAGGATTTACGGGGTTACCTTTCAGTAGGAGGCTGGGCTCACGGCGCATCACACGGTGCAGATGTTTTTGTTGAGTTGGTGCAGTGCGAGGAGAGCAGCGTTGCAATGCTACGTGAGGTTCTTGTCGCTATTTCTGGCATGCTACATAATGGAATACATATTTTTAGTGATGAAGATGATGAGCGGTTGGTCAATATCGTGGATACGATGATTGACAAAGAGTTACTTCCACATCAAGAAATTGCTGATTGGATTAGCTGCTTAGCGCAATGCTGCAATTTGCCGAGAAGTCGCAGTCAGGTGATTGCTCGCGTGAACAGCAAGAATTTTTTACGCAGTCTCTATTTCAGAAGGGGACAAGATAGCCGAGGGAATGAGCTTAATACTGCCATACTTGGCACTGAGGCAAAATTAAACAGGTTTTCTATCAGTTAAAGGATCCCAATCCATGGATTTGGCTGAGGGATTTACTGGTTTATTCCTCCATTAAAGCGCTTATTAACGGAGGAAATATTATAGAAATAATCAAACTTTTTTATAAAAGAATGATTCCATAAAATATATAATGAGCATGTTTTGATTAATCTTTTTTAAAACATGCTCTTTCTTTTTGCCTGGTTATCAACGCTATTAGGTATTATTTTGAACAATCTTTATTATAAAGCTAAACCACGTGCATCAATTTTTATGGGGTGACGAATGGTTGCGGTGCGGTCACATTTATGGATTTTATTTTGAAGATATATAATTTTGGATTTTTAATTGCATGTCATCAAAAGTAGATCAAGTGCTAATTTTTGTTCTATAAATGTGGAACGAAGATAAATATAAGTTATTCCATTAAAGGGCGCATTTCTTTAATAAGTAATGCGCCTTCCTCAATTAAAGGGCCAGATTGTTGAATAAAGAAGAAGTTTTTTAACAGGGGTGTTTTGTTAAAATTTTTATTCGAATTAAAGATATAACAAAATTTTATAGTGATCTTTATATTCTTGTGATAAGATTGCAAAGTAATTTACTATAAAGTATTCATATTGATGGATATTCTTATTAGAAGGAGAGTGGGGATTGTGAGAGAAACCTGTGTTCCGACTGGCGTAGAACTAAAAAACACTGGTTTTGGATATACGTTATCCTTAATAGGTGGTAAATATAAAATGATTATTTTGTATTGGTTGTCTGAAAATAAGGTTATGAGGTTCAATGAGCTGAAGCGATGTATTGAGACTATTCCCTTTAAAACACTAAGTGTTATGTTAAAAGAGCTTGAGGAAGATGGTCTTATTATACGCAAAGAATTTCCCCAAATACCTCCAAAAGTTGAATATTCATTATCTGAACGTGGTTGTTCACTTATTCCATTGTTAGATATGATGTGCGATTGGGGAGAGAAAAATAATTTTCAATCTCTAGAATGTAACAAAATAGGCATAGTGTAAAAAGGAAGTACCTTCTTGTTTAGAAGGTACTTCTTATTTTAATTTTTATAAAAGTTACCTATTACATATTATTAATGAAATTTAGATACTCTTGAGTGCTTTTTTCTATTTCACTTACAGATGGCTCAAATTCTGCTCCATAAAACGCAAAGAACGAACGATAATCTGCTTTACAATAGATGGCTGTCGTCTCAAACGGACGCAACACTTGTTCAAGTGTATAATGGTATCTTCCAGCTTCACTATAATCCACATTTTTGATTCCGGCAGATACCCCTAAAGCAACTTTACGATTCTTTAATTTATCTCCTTTTGAACCATAAGCCCATCCATAAAGGAAAACATCATCCATCCACTTTTTTAAGAGTGGAGGACAGTTGAACCAATATACAGGGAATTGGAAAACAAGGTTCCCGTGAGTTTCAATCAATTTTTGTTCTTTTTCCACATCTATGTTCTCATCAGGATATACCTTATACAATTCGTGTACAGTATATTTTTCTGGATATTTTTTTAATTCTTCTACCCATCGCTTATTTACAACAGATGTTTCTAAGCTTGGGTGTGTTATGATAACAAGAGTTTTCAATGTTTTTTCCTCCTTAAGCTGATTTCATTTTTATTGTAAAGTCCAAGCTAAAAATATGTAAGTACGCACTTTTATTACAGGTACTTACATAAAGGTAAGTGTTAAATCAGTCATAAAAAAATTTTTCTATAAGGGAGGACCAGCGAACCTATTATCCACAAAGTAGAATAGCTGCATTCTCAGGTCACCATACGTAATGTGAAAAGATTGTGTACTCCCATGAAAGAACGTAATCAACTTTCATTTTCTGCGGTGTAGCGCTGGTTTTTGAGCTACATGGATGGCTAACGGGGTGCTTTACTTAAAGATGGGATTCCACAGAGATCCCATCTTTTTCTTATTCACCTAACGGAGCAGGTTAGTGGAAGAAATAGCAAGTGGGTTTAACTAGGAGAAGTGTCGATGACATTAAAGAAGACACCGAGGTGTCTTATGTTTTTTTAATTAAGAATATTGATAAAGTGGAATTTAATTACTTAACATTATACTTATTTTCGGAGCGAGGCATCTTATCGGTGAGTATATACCAAGTAATGCTTGCTGTTAATAATGTTGACGAAATCAAAGCTGTAAGAACACTATATGTTTGCCAAATAAGTATCGTTGACCAATCGAAGGCAAAAAACATTATACACTGGGCAATCGTAGCGATTAGGAAAATAATTGTTACGATTGTTCTCTTTTTTGTAATTGGCTGCTGCTCATTCGTTTTCCTTTTTCTTAATCCTAAGAGAAATAACAGAACGGCCAATAGGCAAAGAATAATTGTGGTAGACGACAAAATGATGTCCAAAAGCTGTGTGCCGCTTATCTCATATGACTGAGTTAGATTGCCGTCTAATATATCTTTAACTTTTAGTACCAGGTTTATATTGGTATTTGCGCCGTTGCTCAGTAAGCAGATGGCTGTTCGTTCATTTGGCAGTATGGCTACTTCGGTTCTAAAATTCGGATTACCCCCAGTGTGTTCTATAAACGTTTGTTCGGCGTTTACCGACCAACCTGCCGCATAATACATATCGTTGACAGCCGAAACAGACATATCACCCCTATGTGATTTTTCGATAACCCTGTGAAATATTTCGGGTATGTCCTGCACGATACCCATCTGTATGCCCATCCAACGCGCCATATCTTTTGTATTAGAAATGATATAGCCGGCAGGTTTATTCCCAGCATAATCCGGAGCATTAAATGGAGTTGTTATGAAAAAGGAAGAACGGTAGCCCTGTGCTAACTGTCCAGTGGCTTGAGCATCTTCTTTATAAACATACGTCTGGTGAAGACCTAAGGGTAGAAATACCTGTTCCCTCATAAAGTCTTCATAGCTTTGTCGTGATACAATCTCAATAACCAAACCCAATACGTCATAATTAACGGTTCCATAGTTATATTGTTCACCGGGAGAGAACGCCAATTCAGCATCTACCAGCGTTTCCACAGTCTTTTGCAACATATCAGGCGTATTGCCTTGTGGAATATTTTGAGTATGTCTAATATTTGTTAAGCCGCTGGTATGGTGAAGGAAGTTATTTAGTGTAAGGCTTTGCATATCAACAGGTTTACCTTGATACTTTAACGTAAACCAAGGTAAATATTTTTGGATAGGGTCAGTCATTGATAGCAGCCCTTGCTCTTCCAATAGCAGAATCCCCATACCAGTAAAAGCTTTACTCACCGAGGCCAACTCATAGAGTGTATTTTCACTTGCAGACAACCCCTTTTCAAGATCTGCATACCCAGAAGAAAAGTAGAACACTTCATCATTAGCAAGTATTGAGATTGACATTCCAGGCACACCTGATGTACGAGAGGCATCATCTAGCAACGCTTGTATTGCCACAGATTTCGAATCTGACAACGCATAACTTTGTGTTGCGAATCCCGAGAATAATATAAGTATCGTTAATACAAAAACAATAGTCTTTTTCATAAACTCTCCTTTTTGAAGAATTATAAGAGTATAAAAAACTTATTTTTATAACTATAAACTAAATTCTAATTTATATTTCTACTTAACTATATAATATCAAGTAATTGTGAAGAGTTACACTTAAACTAACGGGTGCTTTAATTGAATATTCGCATCCCGAAATAATCAAACTTTGTTTCAAAACAGTTGGTTTCTTTCTGTATAAAATCAGCGTTTGCAACTTACTTTTAATCGAACTTTATTAAAAAGCTACATCTATATAAAAAATAAAAGCAGAATTAGTCCTTCAACTAATTCTGCAAAAAGCTATTATAATGTGTAACATTCTATTTGTCATGTTGTTAAATCTTTAACAGTAGAAAATAACTTGACTTTTAATTAAAAGTTGTTCCTAAGCTTTTTTGTTTTCAATGAAAGAAAAGTTATGAATATAACATTGATTTTTTATGTATTTAAAAAGATTCCTTTGTTGGCGTTTGGTACACTGAAGATATGCATCAAAAGAATCTTTTTTTGTATTACAGATGGGGTTCCGAAAATAATTTTGAAGATAAAAAGGAAACAAAAAAACCCCAGTGTAATACTGGGGAGACGGTTAGTCAGGTAAATCATTTTTACTTTTCTGGATAATCTACATGTAATGGCGGTGGCACTAACCAACCTTTAGTTTTATTAAGACGTAGTAGTTTAGCGCCGAGTTGAGCTTTTGCTGTATGGAATTGACCATACATTAGTCCAATGTCTTCTCTAGTTGACATACCCATTACTTGGCTACATGTAACTAGACCAGCAGCAATGTCACCTGTTAGAGCAGCACTAATCTCTGGATCATTAAATTTTGCACCAGGAGGAATATCCTCAATTCGTGCAACAGGTCTCTCTGGTGGTGCAGGAGGCAGAGCAACGCCGTTAGTTTTTAATATTTTTTCTAACTGTTTTGCTTCTTCTCTACAAGTGTCGATGATATCTTCTATAATTTTTCTTAAATCTTCATCACCAGAATGGTTGTAAAATGTTTGATACCCAGCTATGAAGCCATAATTCACTGTAAGATGTGTCCAGATACTAAATACTTCACCGTAGTGTAATGGTTCGTCTTTAGGGTTTCCACTAAGTATTCCCATACTTGCACTTCCTCTCTTATTTGAACATTTTTAAACATGGATAGTATGGGTGTAAAATGAAAAATAATTCGTTTTTTAAGAAATAAAAAAGGGTCACTTAGAGTGTGACCAACTATAAATCAATAAAAGATTTATGTTTTGAGATGAAAAAGAAGTATTTGTACATATTACATTTATAAATGCAATAAAAAACTGCGGCGCTCGCCAACGCCACAGTCTTTAGTTAGTTTGATACATCTAAGACATTCTTAGAATGTACAGATTTAAGGGAATTTATTCATTTAAAAAAGCTACAGCGTGTGTTTCTGTACAATATGACGAAAAGCCGTGACGGTCAACCAACTCCACAGCCTTTATAAGTGCGTGCGATACACTCAATTTTAATGTATGCAAATTAAGGTTACCTATACATTAAAAAAGCCGCATCATCACACCCTACAGCTCGGAAAAATGTTTGGAAAGGTAATTATGTAATAGTGGGATAGCGTTGTGCATAACAACTTGGGGCGATGCAATGCAACAGGTTGCTATCCCGAAACTAATGTATGTAATGGGATTTTAAAATATTTATAACACTATAAAAATGTCAGAAAAGGACGAAAAAAAGAGCCATCTCCTTAAAAAGAAATGACTAAATAGTAATTATGGTGTGATCGCAATTGTGGGATTGCTAAGCGTATTTGCTTAACACTACTATTTATATGATTCGATAACTAAGTTTGTATAGTTAATTGACCTAAAAAATAAAAAAAGGATCACTGCTGGTCCTTCAGCGATCCTTCGAGGAGGGAAGCAATATGCCTCTTTTATACTCTTCTAGATATGATATATGTAGTTTGCATTTTGCACAAAGTGAACTGTCCATAGGAAAGAAAATGCATAGAAAGGAATGGTTCTTTATGCAACAAACAATTGATTATATAAATGGATTGATCGAAGAATTATCTGACGTTAGTTGGGGAAATTCTGCAATTGTAGACTATAAAGAAGTTAAAGAAGATGATGATGTTTACACTGAATTAACTGATGGTTCTACATTTAAAAAACAAGATGATTATTATATACAACAAACTCAACATTGTGATGATTGGTTTTCGGGAACAATTATTTATCCAATAAATGAAAATAAAGCTTTGCAAATTAATTACAGTTGTTAACACGTTTTAGAAAGAAAATATACAGGAAGGGTGCATAGATCTGAAAAGAAAAGAGGAGTAATTCCTGCGCTAGAGGTTAATCACTCCTAACTACAAAATCTATTCTTTTGAAGTTTTGAAACCAAGAGTATCTTTACTGTGTATTTTATCTCTAGACAATTGGACTTAACAATTTAAGGATAATAGAAGCATTTACGTTTATTTGTGTGCCGCCCGCCAAGGTTTGCAGGGTAACTGCTGCGGCAGAAGAATGATTCCTAAGTGTAAGAATATCGCCGGATGCTATAGAAATTAATGCCTGACCAGTGTTTTGTTGAGTGCCAGCCCCTGAGCCATAGACAGCATCCGTAACCGGTGCACCATTTAAGAATAGTGTGAATTGGTTAGGTTCAACACCTGATACGATGAAAGTAACCTCATAGATTCCTGGTGTGGTAACAAAAATTTGAGAGGTTCCAGGAACGTGCGTAATTCCAGGTGTAACTATGCCTGTTGAATCAAAAATAATATCAGCCTCTATAGCTACAACTTCAGCACTTAAATTATATATATATCCGTATTCGCATAATCCACTACATGTTGTGGGTGGTGTTACTGGAGTGGCGCCAGCAATTCCACAGAATTCGACAGCTGTGAAAGGCCCTATTTGGCTTCCACATAAGCAAGAACGTTTATTACAGTTACTACAGTTATCCATTTTTCCACCTCCATTTGTAGTATTTTATTCGTGCAAAAAATGGAGTAAAGGGCAATCGGCTACAATCTACTATTTAATCTATAAATATTAAGTTACTGCACATTTTGAGATTATTGTTCTGAGGAAGTGAGTCAAAAATGAACAAAGAAACAAGATGAAAATAAAAGAGATTCAAAGTACAATACTGCTTATTAAAAATTGCTAAATAAGTTAAACACCTTTACAATAGTGCTAATTAAATCCAATTCATGAGATGGTTTTATGTCTTAAGATGTTTATCAATATCTCATGTGACAAAGACCGCACCATAATGATGACTTTAAGATAGAGATGAAGAGTCAACCAAATGCTTAAAAACGCAAACAGTCAGGGTGAGGTATTGGATACTGAGAATATTTTAGGAAAATATAAGGAGAATATAGAATTAATTCTACAGTCATTAAAACAACTTGAGCTGGTTATTACTAAAATGCCAAGTGATGGATTGGTTGAAATTGAAAAGTTGGCTAAGGAATTAAGTATGTTGCAGAAACTCTCAACGAGTATAGAATTTAAAGCTAAGTGTCTTATTTGTAATAACGGTGAAACCATCGAGACATCAACACCTGAATAAAAATCTAGACCATACCACATCCAAATAGGTGTGGCTTTTTATTATGCATAAAGCAAAACAATCATTATGTATTTTTTTATTTAATGTGTGACAACACTTATTTCAAGTGTCGTCATCTTCTTAATTTTTATTAGAAGAAGAGAATTTTTACTAAAAGCAAAAGAATTATTAGCTGGTTAAAGGATGGTTTTATTACCAACTTTAAATTCATTTTTATCACCACCTTTTTATTATTCTGTGTGATGAGGGTAATTTATATTCCAATTATGAAAGTTGTGAAGGTGTAAGGAAGATTATCCTAATAAGTATGAGCATTAGAGGTGGTATTGGATTTTATGTATTCAAAAAGATACTTTTGTTACGCTCGATACACTAGGAGCATGAACCAAAGAACCTTTTTAGTTAGATATAATATGAAGCGGTGGAAACATTAATACATGCTATCCAGCTAATATAGCTGAGGAGCTTAATTACAGTCCAAGATATATCTACAACAAGCATGCTCAAATTAAACGTATGATTGAATATGCACACGACTTAGTAACTTAACATGATGTGTAGTTCAGTACAATGCATGTTAACTATTGAAAATCCGTTATATGATAGTAGTATCAAAAAGCACACGGAAATGCGTAAACAAAACTGCCTTATAAAAACAAACACGTTCGCTTGTACGTGTGTTTCGAAAACAAGTATGAGAGGCTACTAAATTGGTAGTCTCTTTTTGTAATGACAATCCGTTCCATTTATCCTATGATATAGGTAGATGGGAAATTAATAAATGGCATGTATACTTAAAGACACTAAGATATGTTAAAGCGAATAAGTAATACATAAAGGTCACACTCACAATGAGTCGTGGCTTTTTATTATACCTTAGGAGGTTGAGTTGAAATTGAAAGAGGAAAATTTAAAAGGATCACCCGGAGGATAGTGACCCTTAGTAAAGATTTGGAGGTGTAAGGTTAAATTGGTATTACCTTACAATGGTTATGAGCATTTTAGGCGATATTGGGTATTAATAACCTCTATTCATGAAAGTAGCGCCGACAATAATCAGAAGAATGAATAGAACAACGACTAAAGCGAATGGGTTTCGTTCGCGACGCTCTTCGCGAAATTCTCCGCAGTATTCCATAAAATATCCCTCCTTTCTATAATATATAATATGTATAGTTTTCAAAAAGGATTGCGATATTTATCTTAGGATGCGTTAGAAAAATGTTTAAAAATAAATATGTTAAAAATAGGTATACACTATCAAGAAAAAATAATAGATGTTAGCTAAGTCATATCCAATCGGGTATGGCTTTTTATTATGCTTAAAGGAAGGTGAATCAAATGGATACTGAATCTATTTTAAAATCAATCGAATGTTTTATTGAAGTAATTAAAGGTACTGAATATGAAGAACAGGCTTTACAAATGAAGAAAGAAATCGAAGATGCGATTGATGATTATAATCTTGACCTGAGGGCGGAAGCTGAAAGGGAAGATTATTATTCACAATGAGAATATTAGTCATGTTCATATGAGCGTGGCTTTTTATGATGCTTAAAATGGTTGAGCATGACATTGAAAGAGGAAAAATATTTAAAAGGGTCACACGGAGGATAGTGACCCTTAGTAAAGATTTGAAGGTGTAGGAGTACCCTAGTAATTATGAGCATTAGAGGCAGTATTGGGTATTAATAACGCATGAAAGTAGCGCCGATAATAATCAGAAGAATGAATAGAACAATAAGTAGCGCAAATGCTGAACCGCCACCCCAGCCACCATAACCACCATAACCACCAAATTCCTGAGACATAATAATTTCCCTCCTTTCTATAATCTATAATCTATAATATGAATAGTTGTCAAAAGGAATTGCGATATTTATCTATTTTACAAAAATAAAGTCTTATAAATTGGAAAAAATGTTATGACATTGAGAATACAACGAAGAACAGTCTGATAGACTTTCACCTGATTTCTAATCAATATCAGGAAGGTTAAAATGAAAAGGATCACTCTGGTAAAAGTGACCCTAAAAAAATAAGGAGGTGTATGGCTAATTAACTTTATCCTATTATTTATTCCTATGTTGTGAACAAAAGAGGTTTTGAGATTAATACAAGAAAGTAGCGCCGACAATAATTAAAAGAATGAATAGAACAACAATTAGGACGAATGAGGAACCGCCACCATAGCCATCGCCGTTATAACCTCCGTAACAACAATTGTTGTTGTAATTGCCTAAATTATTTCCGAAGTATCCCATGTATATACCTCCTTTCTATTTCTATAATATGTATAGTTATAGAAAGTGAAGGAGGTATTCATCCTATTGAAAATATTTTTAGAATTAGGATGGGATTGCTCCTTTTAATGATGTTAAAAATATTGTTAACTAAAGGTCATATCCAAAAGGGTATGGCTTTTAATTTTGCAATGGTGGGACAGCAATGTAAAAAAAAACATGGGCGAGGTGAGAGTTTGCTATCCCGAATCCATTGTATGTAAATAAACAAATAGATATTACAAAGTAAATTGTAGTGGGTTGAACAATGAGTAAAGAAGCGTGCAAAAAATTTATCACGTTCATTTAAAAAGGTAAAAATAAGTGCAATTTGTACTTCAAATACAATGGAAACACTTTCTATTATCAAGATATAAAACGTAAATAGGTTAAATGTGAGATTCTTTTGTAGGCGTTCGTTACACCGAGTGTTGGCAGACATATATGTAACTCAACAGGCAAGAGACTACCTAATAGTCCACAGCAGAAGATTTTTGTCTATTTGTAATATGGTAACTAAACAACAACACTTGGAAGAGTTTCAAAGTAACCAATGGGGTTACAAAGTTTGGTTATAAGTGAAATATAAAGCCATTCCTAAAATCCATTAGATTCTTAGGGGTTAGTGGATTTCTTATTGGATATTTATGTTAATATTACTTTAAAGATTGTGAAGAAATGTACTTAAACTAACGGAGCAGGTTTGTTCAATAAGAACCTGAGTAGGTTTTAACCCAATCTCGTATTTCGTAAAAGCATATTCTATAAGAAATAATGAGGTGATATTTTGTCTGAAAAAAAGAAAATCACTAGAATAAAACCTAACAGATTTTGTCCGTTGGTTAAGTACACAGCAATTGATGCTTGTTGTCCTTCAGTCCCAGCCTCTTCGTGTCTTTGTGACTGTTGTGTTTCTCCACTTCAGTCCGTCTTACAACAACTTGTTGGGCAAACTGTAATTCTTGGTACTATTGCAGATGCACCTAATGTACCTCCTCTCCTTTTTTTATTCACTATTGTTGAGGTGAATGATTTTTTAGTTACTGTTACAAACGGAACTACAACCTATGTAGTAAATATTTCTGATGTAACAGGGGTAGGTTTTTTCCCACCAGGACCTACTATCAATTTGTTGCCACCTGTTGATTCCGGATGTGAATGCAATTGTCGCGAACGGCCAATTAGACAATTGCTGAATACACTTATTGGTTCAACAGTAAATCTTTTGGCAAGTAATGGATCTACTGCGGTAGATTTTAACGTGGAACAAACAGGTCTTGGTATTGTGCTAGGTACTCTACCAATAAGCCCTAATCAGCCAATCTTTAGATTTGCAATTTCAACTTGCAAAATTGTAGCCGTAGGGCAGACAAATTAATTAGTAATGATTAAAACAAATATTTAAGTAAGTAGTTTATTCTTGAACTCCCATGAAAGAACTTAATTATCTTTCGTTTTCTGTGGTGAAGAGCTTATTTTTGCGCTTCATGGATGGCTAACGGGGTGCTTTACTTCAAGATGGGAATCCACAGAGATCCCATCTTTTTCTTCTTCAACTAACGGCGCAGTTTAGTTGAATAGTGTTATTTAACTTGTTGTTCAACAATCGGGCCATATTATTGAATAACTGTAGAATTGAAATAAAGTGTTGCTATGTTTATAAAAAAGATACGATGTTTAAAATAAAGTTGCGACGAAACACCCCCTTGAAACAGAATAGGAGAGCAACATTTCAAATAATGTTCCTTGATATAATTCTCTATGTAATATAACTATGTTTGAACAAGGAGATGGAAGCATGAGTAAGTTAACAGGTAAAATCGCTTTAGTTACAGGATCAAGTCGAGGAATTGGCCGTAGTATTGCATTGCGTCTGGCACAAGAGGGAGCCTTTGTAGTCGTTCATTACGGGAAAAGACGTAATGAGGCAGAAGCAGTTGTTCACCAGATCGAACAAAGCGGAGGAAATGCTTGCGCGATTGGTGCTGACCTTAGTACTCTAGATGGTATTCAAGATTTATTTACTACTTTGGATGATACTATTCGGGAATATATGGGCGGTGGCGGATTCGATATTCTTGTCAACAATGCTGGAATTGGTCAAATTATCAGTTTAGAAGAGACGACGGAAGAATCATTTGACGAGGTAATGAAGATTAATGTTAAAGCACCACTTTTTGTTACTCAGCAAGCTTTGCCACGTTTAAAAGATGGAGGACGTATTATTAATATTTCATCTTTTGTGACACGTGCAGCTTCGCCAAGTGTCTTCTCGTACAGTATGTCCAAAGGTGCTATCGATACATTTACGCGTCTTCTAGCCAAACAACTAGGGAGCCGTAATATTACGGTAAACGCCATCCAGCCTGGAATTATTAATACAGAGATGAATGCTGAGACTTTGGAAAACCTTGATGGACAAAAATATGCGGCTGGTCTTTCAATCTTCAACAGATGGGGAGAACCCGAGGATGTGGCAGATATTGCCGCCTTTCTTGCTTCCTCGGACAGCCGTTGGGTAACTGGTCAATTGCTTGATGCAAGTGGAGGATCTCATCTATAGCATCTGTAAGATAACGAATTTATAAGGAACTTCAAATGAAGTGACCCCAAAAAGTTAGACACATATTTTAAGCAGTTACTGAGGAATGAACTCTGTATTGGACAGGGCTCATTCCTTTTAATTTTCCTTTAATTGGTTTGTTATTGTAAATAGTAAATGTACTTCTCCACCTTCTCCAATTCTGAAATGAAATGTTCCATACTTTCAAATTTTTGATGATAAAATAGTTCAGATTTTAATAGTCCTTCATTACGGAAGAATGTTGAACGACTGGCTCCATTTACAGGGGAAAATCCAGTTCTGGATTACAAGAAACAGAATGGATTTATCTATTCCCATCAATCGGAAATATAATTATTTTTCAAACTTTGTACGGCATGGTCTTCCGCAATCGGGCGCTTTCCTGGAAAAAGGGGAAGGCCCCTTTTCTAATTTTAACTGGTTAAAAAGACTTTAGAAATTATCAATATCTTAGCTTATTGAATAATCACTGTATGAAAAAGCCTCTCTCTGAACATAATAGAATATAGAATACTAGATTTAACCTTAGAAGGAGAGTGAAAGATAAATGTTATTATCCGAGGCGTGGAAAAAATACCAACAAGATAAAAAAATCGAGGGATATTCAACACTTACATTAAAAACATATTGTTTTCAATACAATCTTTTATTGCGGTTTTTTGGTGATATTGATATGAACGGATTTAGTACAGAAAAATTAAAAGAATACTTAATACAGTCAGGAAATCACTTAAAGCCTTCTAGTTTAGGGCATAGGATTCGTTGTGTTAAATCACTATTTAGATGGTCACATGAAGAGGGATATATTCTAAAAAATCCTGCTGCTAAATTGAAAGAGCCGAAATTAGGTAAAAGAATTCCTAAGTTTCTCTCAGAATTAGAGATTGAACATCTAAGGGAAGCTTGCCAAACAACGATGGAAAATGCGCTATTTGAATTTATGTATTCAACCGGTTGCTGTATTGGGGAGGTAGTAAAATTAGATCGTGAAGATATTGATTTTCGAACAAATTCCGTCATTGTACAAGGGAAAGGTGATAAAGAAAGAGAAGTATACTTTAATACTCGCTGCTCCATTTGGTTAAAAAGGTATTTAGATGAACGAGAGGATGAAGATCCTTGTTTGTTTATTACGAACAGAAAGCCTAAAAGGCGTATGAGCATTGATAATTTAAGATATATTATTAAGCGCGTATCAAATCGGGCTGGAATAAAAAAGAGTATACGTCCGCATCAATTACGACACAGCTATGCAACGCATATGATTAATAACGGTGCGCCAATAGATGTCATCCAAAGTTTACTTGGGCATGAAAAGAGTGAGACTACAAAGATATATGCTCAGTTAAGCGGAAAACTAAGACAAGATTATTACAGTAAATACTTTTAAAATTAAACTCTTAGTAATTCAAGACACCCATGTAAAAGTGCGTGTCTTTTCTGTTATAAGGCCATATTCTTGCAATAAAGCAAACAGATATTTTATCGAGAATTTTAGTATGGCTTGTGCATTGTATTTTATATATATACATTTAAAGCAGCTTGTGATTTAAATTCACAAGCTGCTTTTTAGTTTTTATTAAATCGCCCAAATATCTCATTCGAAATATTTAATAACATTCGTATATCACCTTCATCTTTATCTTCTAGTGTATTAAATAAAATTTTTAAAAGTTCTTCTTTTATATTTTCTCGTTCTTCAGTTGTCTTACTACTATCAGGAATAAGGACACTACCTGGTTCTACTTGTAGAGCATCTAAAATTCTATTTAAAGTTTGCAAAGTAATATTTCTTTCTCCACGCTCAACATCTGATAAATATGGGGATTGAAAATCACATTTCTCGGCCAATTCATCAATCGTCATATTTTGAGATTTTCTTATTGTACGTATATTCATTCCCACTCTTTTTGTTAAATCCATATTTAATCACCTCACTTTTAGACTAGGTGAGGTTAAATAAACATCACATACCAATTAAATATAAAAAATATAACTTTTAAGTTAATTTTAATTGATTTATATCATCTTTTAGTATTAAAATGATGTTACTTTTAATAAAAGGAGTGAAAAAATGAGTAATAATTTACCATCTAATATTGCGATTGAAAATGTAATCCAATCTAAAATGCGTGGTAGAGTAGCCTATCAGGGATTTGTATCTTCACAGGTAGCAGTTACTTTTTCATATTCTAAGTTATATAATGATCCTTCTGGAAAGGGGTATCAGCGACCAATTAATAAGAAGCGTTGTTCAGATTTTGCAGATTACTTATCTAAAGGTGAAGATTCACTATATACACCAATCTTATTAAATGCAGCGGGTAATTGGGAATTTCATGCTTATGATAAACATCGCCCAAATCTCGGAAGACTAATTTGCAAGAAGAAGGCTACCTTAATGGATGGTCAACATCGTCTTGGTGGTATAAAAGATTATATTAGTGAGACCGACAGTATGTTAAACGTGCCTTTTCTTGCATTCCATTATTTAGATGACGATGAGGAAATAAAATTATTTGATGTCATTAATACAAAAGCTAAGGGAATCGGGACGTCATTAAGCCGTTATTTAAATCGTGATAATGATGATGTTAGTTGGGTTGCAACTAATTTGATTTTAAGACCTGAAAGCCCATTTTTTAGTAAAGGTACACTCACTGGGAAACGAAGTAAAGAAAAGAATATTACCTTGCAAAATTTGTATAGCATGGTCAAACTATTAACAAAAAAATCGCCACTTGAAAAAATTTCAAAAGAGAAAAAGCTTAATTTATGTCTATTTTATTTCAATACAATTAAAGAATTATTTCCTGATGAATGGGAAGACAATTCACTTTATCGTATGACCCATGTCACATGTTTAAATGCACTTGCCATAGTAGGTAATCAGATTATAAATGACAATTACTTAGTCAAATCTCAACAGCCCGATTCAGTAAAAATAGCTCAGATACTAATGAATTTAAAAGAGATTGATTGGTTTTCCAATGGTGATTTAAAATATTTAAAAGGTGCTGCTGGATCTAAGGTTTTAGCTAGTGATATCTTGAATTGCATAAAAAAATAGCATTTATTTTTGTAAAGCCTTAAAGCTGTAAATCCATTTTAAGGACAGGTCGGGTTATTAAAAAAGACATACTTAATAATGAGATATTTAGAGCAAAATTAATTAAAATATAAAATTAGAGTACACGCTATTTAGTTTTGTAGAGATAGCGTGTATTTTTTACTGTCATTACATATTCAAGAATTCTTCCGATATACTAGATAACAATATGTAACAGGATTTATTAGTGAACAATAAATCGAGTGATATGATTGAATAACAGAATTTCAATATTGAGTAATTAGGCATTTTAATTATGAAGAATTTTCACTGAGATATACTCATTTTCTTGAACTGCCCTTTTAAAGGAGAATTTAAATTATGTTGAGAATTTGCATTTTAGAGACTACTCTATTATATAGGAAGTAATTTTGGGGTGACTGCTCTCTTGATGGACCAGAAGTAAAATGAAGTTATTGAAATATCAAAAACAATAATATGGAGTATTTTAAAAAAGTTTTAAAAGGAACTATGTTGGAAAATCTAAGAACTAAATCATATTCTAGAATAGACATTTATCTTAGATACTTTAAGCAAAGTCATACATATTAGTATGACGAACAGTTCAATATTACCTGAGTTCAAGTAGTTATACTTAGACAAGTTTGAAATAACGTATTCAGACAAAAATTAGTAGATAGATTAGGTGGAAATCCTAAGGTATCAAATCTTTCGGGTAACTCAAACGATATGTGTATGAGTATAAAAAGTGAAATAAGGCGTGGACCGTTAGCGGGGCCAGTAGTAACGGCTGCTGTTATTTTACCTGCAAACTGTGAGGCTCTAGTCGGATTAAATGATTCAAAGCAATTATCAAAAGATAAACGCAATAACTATGCTGCTTTAATAAGGGAGCATGCATTAAGTTATTTTATCCATTTCCAATCAGCACAACAAATCGATGAATTAAATATTTACGAAGCGACGAAGCAATCGATGAAAACAAGTGTAGAATCGTTATCTATTAAACCTAATTATGTGCTAGTTGATGCTATGACGCTGCTAATCTCTATTCCGCAGGATTCAATAATTAAAGGGGATGCGAAAAGCTTGGCTATTGCAGCTGCATCAATATTGGCGAAAACAGCTCGAGATGATTATATGGATCAATTGGACGAAGAATTCCCTATGTATGGTTTTGCTCAGCATGCAGGGTATGGAACAAAGCAGCATTTAAAAGCACTTGAAGAGTTCGGTCCAACTACTCATCATCGCAAGTCATTTGAGCCGATAAAGTCAATGCTTTAACTTGTTTCAGCAATGTTTTATGTAGCGAAAGCAAAGCGACAGCTACAAATATTTATTGTGCAAATATCCGCTGAAATAAGTTAATGCTCCGCGGATGTCATTTTGAAAACATAATAGCAAATAAAAAAGGCACATCAGCAAAAGTTAGAAATGACATTTGTTAAAACGTATATCATGTGGATAAGTTGATTGGAGCGGAGACTGGGCGACTCCTTGCGGCTCATCGGACGCCCCCAGGAAAGCGCCCAGTCGGAGCGGAAATCAACCCCACGTTAAAAAAATCGAAGCCAATTACGCCAAGGAGTAATTGATGAAAGGAGTACGTATATGACAGCCACATCTGTTAATCCGATTCAAATGCAACAAACTGCATTAACCTCATCTAATCAGCCACTTACTTTAAAACAAGGACAAGTATTTCAAGGAACAATCAAACAATTATATCCAGATCAAATGGCGGAAATACAAGTTGGCCATCAGAAGTTTATTGCTAAACTCGAAGTTCCACTAAAAGCAGGCGATGCCCATTTCTTTCAAGTAACGGGTACAAGCCCACAAACAGAACTAAAAGTTGTTACAGGTCCCATGGCGCAAACGGCTTCCCAAGGTCAACAAATTAATCAGCTACTTGAATCAATGAATTTGCCAAAAACAACTGAAATGCAGCAGCTTTTAGCTCATTTTATGAAAGCACAGCTACCGATTTCAAAAGAGCAGCTGATGCAGGCGGAAATGTGGTTAAAGGCATTACCAGAGGGCGTTACTAAAATGGATGCCCTGTTAGCCATTCAAAAAATGGTGGAGTTTAAAATGCCGATGACAAATGATGTTTTTCAAGCTCTTATGAGTGGACAAAAAACTACTGGCATGAATTCTGTAATGGAAAACTTTACGCAGCTTTTAACGAAGGATATAGCTTTACCAGAAAACCTTAAGCAAAATCTAATGCAACAGGTACAGGCAATTGCAAAGCCTTTTGAAGTAGAAACAGGTAGTTTAGTACTTGCCAAGTCCATACAAATATTAACGAATAATGCGTCTTCTATGAGTGACAAGATTCAAGCCATGAATATTTTAAAGGAGGCAGGGATACTTCCTCAGCAGGCAACCTTGCAAAACTGGTCTAGCCTCAGCGATGTAAAGCCAATACAGTCAAATCAGCTTCAACAGGCTGGAGAGGTTATTCAAACTATTTTATCGACAAATTCTGACAATATAAATCATCTAGTTGACCAGCTTAAATCATGGACAGCGAATCAAAGCTTGTTAACCGATGAACAAAAGCAGTCATTAAATCAACTTATCGATCGATTTAATCAGCTACCAGCAACTAAACAAACGCTAGAGATTTTTGCAAAACAGATGCAAGAACAACTTATAAAAGCATTT
This sequence comes from Lysinibacillus sp. NPDC092081, assembly GCF_044755845.1. Lineage (NCBI taxonomy): Bacteria > Bacillati > Bacillota > Bacilli > Caryophanales > Bacillaceae > Lysinibacillus > Lysinibacillus sp. NPDC092081. The sequence continues at coordinate 733,836 of NZ_JBIVRU010000001.1, read as the reverse complement.
GCAGAAAATTCTTCGGAGCGTTTGTTTACACAAGACGCCAATACTCTTTCGGTGAAGGACCATTTATTATCGCTTTTAAAGCATGAAGCCACTACGGCGCTACAAAACGAAGCATTCATGCGAAGCCTTATGAAAAATAGTGTTGAATCCCCGCGATCAATAATTCAGCAGATTGTTACGCAAGCAGATGCCCATGTACAAAATTCTATGGACAGTAAAGCAATGGAACATGCACTTAAAACGGTATTAAAAAATCTAGGAGTTAGCTATGAAGCGACACTTAGTAATAAGTCAGCAGATTTACAGCAGATTGCCCATCAATTAAAACCTCAGCTACATACATTATTGCAGGAAACACATGTTACTCCGCAGCTGAAGGAAGCTGCCGAAATGTTAATGGCGCGTATGAACGGCATGCAGCTAGCATCAGGGGAGAATGGCCATCAGCATCAGCTTATTATGCAAGTACCATTGGAATTCTTTGGCAAGAAAATGGATGCAACATTACAGTGGAATGGACGCATGAAGGAAGACGGTAAAATTGATGCCAATTACGCACGTATATTATTTTATTTGCAAATGGAATCTATGAAAGAAACGGTTATTGATATGCAGGTTCAAAATCGTGTAGTTTCTGTGACAGTATTTAATGAAAATAATGATATTATTCCGCTTGCAGAACCATTAAAAGCAGCATTAAAAATAGGCCTAGCTGAAAAAGAGTATCAACTTTCAGGTGTTTTTATTAAACAATATGAAAAAGTCCAACCTGAAAAAAAACCTGTAGTAGAACAGCAGGAGGAACATAGTGGGGTGGATTTTCGTATATGAGTGAAGAAAAATTTACTCGAAAAGAGGCTATTGCTCTCACGTATAAGTTAGGACGTTTTGATAGTCCAACAGTCGTAGCAAAAGGAAAAGGGAAAATAGCAGAAAATATATTAGCACGCGCGAATGAGCACGATGTCCCGATTTATGAGGATCCTAACCTTGTTCAATTACTTGGACAATTAGATTTAAATGAGTCGATTCCAGAAGAATTGTACGAAGCTGTCGCTGAGGTATTTGCATTTATATATCGATTAGATCAACAACATGCGCAAAAAAACAGAAAAAACGAAGAATTCTGATTTTCGCAAAACTCTGTTTTAGTACAAGAAACAGAAGAAAATGTCATATTAAAAGATAAAAAATGAATAAAAGACAAAGTGTAGACTTTATCAGAATCTTTAGTTAGAATAGATTATGTTAGTAAAACAATTTTATGCAAATGTTTGATGGGAGGATGTATTATGAATATCCATGAATATCAAGGGAAAGAGATTCTTAGAAAATATGGTGTAGCTGTACCAAACGGAAAAGTTGCTTTTTCCCCTGATGAAGCAGTGAAAGTAGCGAAGGAACTTGGCTCTAACGTGACAGTAGTTAAGGCGCAAATTCATGCAGGTGGACGCGGTAAAGCGGGTGGCGTAAAAATCGCTAAAAACCTTGACGAGGTGCGTACATATGCAAAAGAATTACTAGGTAAAATTTTAGTAACTCATCAAACAGGTCCTGAGGGAAAAGAAATAAAACGCTTATATATTGAAGAGGGTTCTGATATTCAAAAAGAATACTATTTAAGCTTAGTATTAGACCGCGCAACATCCCGTGTAACAATGATGGGGTCTGAAGAGGGCGGCATGGATATTGAGGAAGTAGCGGAATCACAACCAGAAAAAATCTTCAAAGAAGTTGTGGATCCTGTTGTTGGATTAACAGGTTTCCAAGCACGTCGCATGGCGTTTAATATGAATATTCCAGCTAACCTAGTAGGGAAAGCTGTTAAATTAATGCTAGGCTTGTATCAAGCATTTATCGACAAGGATGCTTCTATTGTAGAAATAAATCCGCTTGTTGTAACTGGACAAGGAGAAGTTGTGGCATTAGATGCTAAATTTAATTTCGATGCAAATGCGTTGTATCGTCATAAAGATATTGTCGAATTACGTGATTTTGATGAAGAAGATCCAAAGGAAATCGAAGCATCAAAATATGACCTTAGCTATATTTCTCTAGATGGTAACATTGGCTGTATGGTTAATGGAGCTGGTCTTGCTATGGCTACAATGGACACAATTAGCTATTATGGCGGAAGCCCCGCTAACTTCCTAGATGTAGGGGGCGGTGCAACGGCTGAAAAAGTAACAGAAGCTTTCAAAATTATCCTTTCTGATCCACATGTAAAAGGCATTTTCGTAAACATTTTTGGCGGAATTATGAAATGTAACATTATTGCTGAGGGTGTTGTAACAGCTGCCAAAGAAATTGGCTTAGCTGTGCCGTTAGTTGTACGTTTAGAAGGTACAAATGTAGAACTTGGAAAAGAGATTTTAAATGCATCTGGTTTAAACATCGTTGCAGCAGATTCAATGGCTGACGGTGCACAAAAAATTGTGGGACTAGTAGGCTAAGGAAGGCAGGGAGAACAATGGCTGTATTTATTGATAAAGATACGAAGGTAATTGTACAAGGGATTACGGGCGAAACAGCGCTTTTCCATACGAAGCAAATGCTTGAGTATGGTACTAAAATTGTAGCTGGTGTAACACCAGGTAAAGGTGGTCTTGAAATCGAAGGAGTGCCTGTATTTAACACTGTAGTTGAAGCTGTAGCTGCAACAGGCGCAACAACTTCAGTTATTTATGTACCTGCTCCATTCGCGGCAGACGCTATTTTAGAGGCTGTTGAAGCTGAATTAGAATTAACAATTTGTATTACTGAACATATTCCTGTCCTTGATATGGTTAAGGTTAAACGTTATATGGAAGGTAAAAAGACACGTCTAGTAGGTCCAAACTGTCCAGGTGTTATTACGGCAGATGAATGTAAGATTGGTATTATGCCAGGTTATATCCATACGAAAGGACATGTAGGAGTTGTTTCTCGCTCTGGTACGTTAACATACGAAGCCGTACACCAATTAACACAAGCTGGTATTGGTCAAACTACAGCTGTAGGTATCGGTGGAGACCCTGTCAATGGTACAAACTTTATCGATGTTTTGGAAGCGTTCAACAACGATCCCGAAACATATGCAGTTGTGATGATTGGGGAAATTGGGGGTACTGCTGAAGAAGAAGCGGCAGAGTGGATTAAAGCGAATATGACGAAGCCTGTCGTTGGCTTTATCGGTGGACAAACAGCGCCTCCAGGAAAACGTATGGGTCACGCTGGTGCTATTATCTCAGGTGGTAAAGGAACAGCAGCAGAGAAAATTAAGGCAATGAATGCTGCTGGTATTGAAGTAGCAGAAACGCCATCTGTCATTGGTGACACACTTATTAAAGTAATTAAAGAAAAAGGGCTATACGAAAAGTGTAAAACCCATTAAAATGGAAGATGTAGCACATTGTGGCTACATCTTTTTCTTTAACTTCTTTCAGCGGGTGTTTGGACACCCGCTGAAAGAAGTTAAAGCCTCCGGCAGATGTCATGGAATCAGAAAGGAGTTCTTAGAGGATGTTAGCCTAAAATCATCGCATCCATGCGATAACGGCTAACTGACCTGCATCGGTAAAAACGTCACGTCCTGTGACATTACCGAAATGACCAACATCGTGTTGGCCCTCGGTAAAAACGTCACGTCCTGTGGCATTACCGAAATGACCGACATCGTGTCGGCCCTCGTGCAGGCCTAAGCACAAAGCAGATTCCAGACGCAATTATGCCGAGGCATTGCTTTAGACACGGCTTTCAAATGCTTCTAACGGAATTGTGTTCAAGAGATGCAAAACTTCCTACTTACTTTTTAAAAGGACCTTTTCTAAAAAAGCTGTGTCATTAAAAATGCGGTCATTTAATTTCTTCTATTAAAAGGAGGTCTTTAAATGATTTTTTCAGTCGATACACAGAGATTACTAGCTTTACATTATATATACCCATTACCACTTCAAAAACTTCAGCAATTATTGTCCCCGGTGGATATACTAAGTTATTTTGAAGAAGCGCCCCCCTACGAGATTGCAAAAGCACTGGAAATATCATCACACAAAGCATTAGAGATATCTCGTAACTTTCGACAAAATATGACATTGTCGTTTGAAAAAGCTTATGAACGGGCCGATATTTTCCCTATACCTTTTCATCATCCTTTTTACCCGGCGCAATTATTTGAAATATCCAGTCCACCTACTGTATTGTATGTGAAAGGTCGGTATTCTCTATTAACGAACGAAAAACAAGTAGCTATTATAGGCTCTAGAAAGGCTACAACTTATACAAAAACTGCAATGGACCTAATTGTTCCGCCTCTTGTTGAACACGGATATACTGTTGTAAGCGGGCTTGCAAGAGGGGCGGATACGATAGCTCATGAGACAACTATAAAAGTTGGAGGTTCCACAATCGCAGTGCTTGGACACGGGTTTAATTATATATACCCTAAGGAAAACCAGTCTCTCGCTGGGCATATGGCGGAGCATCAGTTACTTGTCACAGAGTATCCTCCATATATGAAGCCTGAGAAATGGCATTTTCCTATGCGTAACCGAATAATTAGCGGATTGTCCAAAGCTTTAGTTGTAACCGAAGCAGCATTAAGAAGTGGCACGCTTATTACAACAGAATATGCATTAGAACAAGGAAAAGATGTATTTGTTGTACCGGGTCCAATTAATGCGGAGCAATCAAAAGGCACAAATAAACTACTATTAGAAGGAGCTATTCCAGTGTGCAATGGTCACGAAATCGTTGAAACACTTGCGCTCTTTTCTAACAAAAATTGAAAAAAAGTTGCATTATCTTAAAATCTGTTATACATTTTGCAACAGGTAACTTAAAAAAATTAGCAATAGACCTCGCTAAGGGGGAGACATAGATGGCGGATTATTTAGTGATTGTAGAATCACCAGCAAAAGCAAAAACAATTGAACGATATTTAGGGAAAAAATATAAAGTAAAGGCGTCTATTGGACATGTTCGTGATCTACCACGTAGCCAAATGGGCGTTAGTCCTGAAAATAATTATGAACCTAAATATATTACGATTCGTGGTAAAGGGCCTGTTTTACAGGACTTAAAGTCTGCGGCTAAAAAAGTGAAGAAAGTCTTTCTAGCAGCCGATCCAGACCGCGAGGGGGAAGCGATTGCTTGGCACCTTGCGACTGCGTTAAATATTGATATTCATTCAGATTGTCGTGTCGTTTTTAATGAAATTACAAAAGATGCGATTTTAGAATCTTTTAAAAATCCACGTCCTATTAATATGGATTTAGTAGATGCACAGCAAACACGTCGTATATTGGATAGACTTGTTGGTTATAACATTAGTCCGATTCTTTGGAAAAAGGTTAAAAAGGGATTATCAGCAGGACGAGTACAATCTGTAGCACTACGCATGATTATTGACCGTGAAAACGAAATTAAAAACTTCCAACCGGAAGAATATTGGACAATTGAAGGTTCTTTTGAAAAAGGTAAGAAAACGTTCGATGCACTTTATTATGGTGATGGCAAAGAAAAAATTAAATTAACAAATGAAGAACAAGTTAAATCTATTTTAAAAAATGTTAAAGGTACAAGTTTTGAAGTTGTCAATGTATCCAAAAAAGAACGTAAACGAAATGCAGCACCTGCTTTTACAACATCTTCTTTACAGCAAGAGGCCGCACGAAAGTTAAATTTCCGTGCTAAGAAAACGATGATGCTTGCGCAACAATTATATGAAGGTATTGATGTTGGTAAAAAAGAGGGGACAGTCGGTTTAATCACGTATATGCGTACCGATTCTACACGTATTTCGGATACAGCAAAAACAGAGGCAATTGCCTACATTGAATCCAAATACGGCAAAGAATTCATCTCCACAGAGACGAAGCAGGCTAAAAAAGCATCCAATGCACAAGATGCCCATGAGGCCATTCGTCCAACTAGTACGATGCGAACTCCAGATGAATTAAAAGCAGTGCTTAGTCGTGACCAATTGCGCTTATATCGTTTAATTTGGGAGCGCTTTATCGCTAGTCAGATGTCGCCGGCCGTACTTGATACAGTTGCCGTTGATCTACAAAATGGTGATGTTTTATTCCGTGCAAACGGCTCACAAGTTAAATTTGCGGGCTTTATGAAGCTATATATTGAGGGTACAGATGATCAAACAGAAGAAACAACCAAGCTTCTACCTGAAATGGAAGTTGGCGATCAAGTAAAATCTCTTGAAATTGAGCCAAAGCAACATTTTACACAGCCACCACCACGTTATTCAGAGGCGCGTCTTGTGAAAACAATGGAAGAGTTAGGTATAGGGCGCCCGTCCACATATGCACCGACCCTCGATACAATTCAGCGCCGTGGCTATGTCGTATTAGATGCAAAACGATTTATGCCGACAGAGCTAGGAGAAATCGTGCACCAACTCGTACTTGAGTTTTTCCCTGATATCATAAATATCGAATTCACAGCACAAATGGAGCAAGATTTGGATCATATTGAAGAAGGCGATCGTCAGTGGAAAGAAGTTGTACATGAGTTTTATAAGGATTTTGAGGTCCATGTAAAATATGCAGATGAGGCTATGGAAAAGGTTGTTATAAAAGATGAACCGGCTGGCGAGGATTGTGAGCTTTGTGGATCTCCAATGGTCTTTAAGCTTGGACGATATGGGAAATTTATGGCTTGTTCAAACTTCCCAGATTGCCGCAATACAAAAGCTATTATGAAACCTATTGGCGTAAAATGTCCTTCCTGTGAAACAGGCGAAATTGTAGAACGAAAGAGTAAAACAAAGCGTTTATTCTATGGTTGCAATCAGTATCCTGAGTGTGAATTTGTTTCTTGGGATAAGCCAATTAGTAGACCATGTCCGAAATGTAGTGCATTATTAGTAGAGAAAAAAATTAAAAAAGGTGTGCAAATTCAGTGTACGAAATGTGACTATGAAGAGACACCTACTCAATGATAGAAAGATGGTAAGAACATGACTGAACAAGTAGTAAATGTAATAGGCGCAGGTCTTGCAGGCAGTGAGGCTGCTTGGCAAATTGCTCAACGTGGTGTGAAAGTTAGACTTTATGAAATGCGCCCAGTAAAGCAAACACCAGCTCACCATACTGATAAATTTGCAGAGCTTGTTTGTTCGAACTCACTACGTGCAAATGGATTAACAAATGCCGTAGGTGTGATTAAAGAAGAAATGCGTATGTTAGATTCTGTTATTATGAAGGCAGCAGATGCATGTTCAGTACCAGCAGGCGGTGCATTAGCAGTGGATCGTCATGAGTTTGCAGGCTATGTGACAGACTCAGTGAAAAAACATCCTCTTGTGGAAGTAATTCATGAAGAAGTCACTGAAATTCCAGAAGGTATTACGGTTATTGCCACAGGTCCACTAACATCGAAAGCTTTAGCTGAAAAAATTCAAGGCTTAACAGGTTTAGATTATCTATATTTCTATGATGCAGCAGCACCAATTATTGAAAAAGATAGCATCGATATGGAAAAGGTTTATTTAAAATCTCGTTACGATAAAGGGGAAGCAGCTTATTTAAACTGTCCTATGACAAAGGAAGAATTTGATCGTTTCCGTCAAGCGTTAATCGAAGCAGAGGTTGTGCCATTAAAAGAATTTGAAAAGGAAATTTACTTTGAAGGGTGTATGCCAATCGAAGTAATGGCTGCTCGCGGGGAGAAAACAATGTTATTTGGGCCGATGAAGCCAGTAGGTCTAGAGGATCCAAAAACAGGGAAACGACCTTATGCTGTTGTCCAATTACGACAAGATGATGCAGCAGGAACTCTTTACAATATCGTTGGCTTCCAAACACATTTAAAATGGGGACCGCAGAAAGAAGTATTGCAATTAATTCCGGGATTAGAGAATGTTGAAATCGTTCGTTATGGAGTAATGCATAGAAACACGTTCATTAATTCGCCGAAGGTTCTAGAGAAAACTTATCAGCTTCGCGAGCAAAAAAATATTTTCTTTGCTGGTCAAATGACAGGTGTCGAAGGATATGTTGAATCAGCTGGAAGCGGATTAATTGCTGGTATTAATGCGGCTCGATTAGCATTAGGACAAGAACAACTTATCTTCCCATTCGAAACGGCTTTAGGAAGTATGGCGCGTTATATAACAGAAGCACAATCGAAAAACTTCCAGCCAATGAACGTTAACTTCGGCATTTTCCCTGAACTACCACCAGGACGTCGTTCGAAACCAGAGCGTGCAGAGATGCATGCTACACGCGCAATAAGTACAATTCGTAATTTTGTGAATTCACAAACAATTTGATTGCAAAAAGCCTCTAAAAGTTGATATACTCTTAGAGGCTTTTTCTTTTTGTAGGTAAAATGCTAATTTACACGTATTTTATTATTTTGTATGGAGATTTTCTCAAAATATAAACATTTCTACTTGCTATATGATGAAGATAGGTATAGTGTCAGTATGTATGTTTATCTACATTAACGATACCCAAAGTGACACACTAAAGAGGATAAACGAAATTGCACATCCTTTTATTGGAACGTGTAAGTAATTTTGGCTCATCAGCTGTAATTTGAGAAGGTTATTAATTATCATTTGGTGGTGAATCTTTTAATGTTAGTTTCGTCCCAAGATGCACTTGAGCAGTTTATGCTTTATATTCAAATTGAAAAAAACTTCTCTGTTCATACAGTGCGAGAATATGAATCGGACCTACTAGATTTTTTAGCGTTTTTGCAAGCGGAAGGTGTAAATGATTTAGCTAGTGTTGAGTATATACATGCACGTCTTTATGTAACAAAGTTGTACGATGAAAAAAGAGCAAGGTCATCTGTATCAAGGAAAATCTCCTCAATACGCTCTTTCTTTCGCTTTCTAAATAGACAGTACGGATTAGATGATGGGGCATTTCGATCACTTTATCACCCCAAAAAAGAATCACGCTTACCTAGTTTTTTCTACGAAGAAGAATTGAAGCAGCTATTTGATGCGAATGTTGGCGATGATTTGAAATCATTAAGAAATACGGCTATATTAGAGCTGTTATACGCGACAGGTATTCGTGTAAGTGAGCTTACCTCAATTCAAGTAGAAGATGTTGATTTCCATTATTCAATTATTAGGGTAATGGGAAAAGGGCGAAAAGAACGTATTATTCCATTCGGGCAATTTGCGAGTTTAGCTATGCAGGATTACATAGAGCAAGCTCGTCCACGATTGATGAAAAACACAAGTCATCAGCAATTGTTTGTCAACATGCGCGGTGGGGAACTTACTCCTCGAGGTGTACGTCATATTTTAACTGAAATGATTGACAAGGCCTCGCTCCATACGAAAATATATCCACATATGCTTCGCCATACTTTTGCTACACATTTATTGAATAATGGCGCAGATTTACGTACGGTGCAGGAGTTATTAGGCCACGCTCATTTAACTTCTACACAAGTTTACACACATGTAACAAAAGAGCATCTTCGTCAAACATATATGAATGCTCATCCAAGGGCATAATAAGCTAAGGAGGAAGGCAAATGGGACAAATTCATGCGACAACGATATTTGCAGTTCATCATAATGGAGGTTGCGCTATGGCAGGTGATGGTCAAGTAACCCTAGGGAATGCGGTTGTAATGAAGGGTACAGCAAGGAAGGTCAGACGTCTGTTTAATGGGCAGGTGCTTGCCGGATTTGCAGGATCGGTTGCCGATGCTTTTACACTTTTTGAAATGTTCGAAGGAAAGTTAAATGAATACAATGGTAACTTGCAGCGTGCAGCGGTAGAAGTTGCTAAGCAATGGCGCGGTGATAAAATGCTACGTCAATTAGAGGCCATGTTACTTGTAATGGATAAAAGTACACTCCTTCTTGTTTCAGGTACTGGTGAAGTGATTGAACCGGATGATGGAGTTTTGGCAATTGGTTCTGGGGGTAATTATGCATTATCAGCAGGTCGTGCTCTGAAAAAATATGCAGGTGATACAATGTCTGCTCGTGAAATTGCCGAGGCAGCATTAGAAACCGCTGCCGAAATCTGTGTGTTTACGAATCATAATATTATCGTGGAGGCGCTTAACTAATGACAAAAAATAATTTAACGCCAAGACAAATTACTGAGCATTTGGATCGTTATATCGTTGGACAAAATGAAGCGAAACGAGCGGTAGCTATTGCGCTACGTAATCGATATCGTCGCTCACTGTTAAGTGATGAGATGAAGGCTGAAGTAATTCCGAAAAATATTTTGATGATTGGACCTACAGGTGTAGGAAAAACAGAAATTGCTCGAAGAATTGCAAAGCTAACAAATGCACCATTTGTGAAAGTAGAAGCAACGAAGTTTACAGAAGTAGGGTACGTTGGACGCGACGTAGAATCAATGGTACGTGATGTAGTAGAAGCTTCTCATCGTCTTGTGAAAGAAGAAATGATGGAGTCTGTGAAGGACCAAGCAGAAGAATTAGCCAACGAAGCTATCGTTAAGTTATTAGTTCCTTCCTTACGAAAAAAACAGTCCATGCAAAATCCATTTGAAATGTTATTTGGTGGGAAAGAACAGCAAGCCAATGACGATTCCTCTGAAGAAACTGAAGTACGCTCCAAACGTGCGCAAATCGCTATCGATTTACGTAATGGTAAATTAGAAAATGAATGGGTTACAGTTGAGGTAACGGAACAAAATCCTTCTATTTTTGATGCGTTACAAGGAACGGGCATGGATATGTCTTCAAACAGTGGCATGCAGGATATGCTATCTAGTTTGATGCCTAAAAAGCATAAGAAACGCCGTGTACAAGTGAAAGATGCGCGCCGTATTTTAATAATCGAGGAAGCGAATAAGCTCATAGATGCAGATGAAGTTGCACAAGAAGCCATTTCAAGAGCTGAACAGTCAGGCATTATTTTTATTGATGAAATTGATAAAATCGCTAGTAAGGAAGGTAACTCTTCTGCGAATGTATCACGTGAGGGTGTACAACGCGATATTTTGCCAATCGTTGAAGGTTCTACTGTAACGACGAAGTACGGTGCTGTAAAAACAGACTTTATGCTTTTCGTTGCTGCAGGAGCATTTCATATGTCAAAGCCATCAGATTTAATTCCTGAATTGCAAGGTCGATTCCCGATTCGAGTAGAGCTTGAAAAATTAACGAAACAAGATTTTGTACGTATTTTGAAAGAGCCAGATCAATCGCTTATTTTGCAATACAAGGCATTATTAGAAACAGAAGGCGTGGAAATAAACTTTACAGAAGACGCGATTGAGCGAATTGCGGAAATTGCAACCGAGGTCAATCAGGAGACTGATAATATTGGAGCTCGTCGTTTGCACACAATTTTAGAACGTTTATTGGAAGAATTATCGTTTGAAGCTGCAGAAATTGCACCTGCAAATATTCCGATCAATGCTGCATATGTAGATCGAAAGCTTGCGGGTATAGTAAAAAACAAAGATTTGTCACAGTTTATATTGTAAGATAAGGCTGAATAGTTTCATTCAGTTGTAAAAAACTTTAGAATATTAAGTAAATACTCATCGGATTATTTATAGGAGGAACATATAATGAATTTATTAGAAAAAACACGTAAAATTAACTCGATGCTTCAAGCATCTGCTGGTAAGCCAGTAAACTTTAAAGAAATGGCAGATACATTAGGAGATATTATAGACAGTAATGTTTATATTGTAAGCCGTAAAGGGAAGCTTTTAGGCATTTCAATTCACCAACAAATTGAAAACGAACGTATGAAAAAGATGTTCGAAGAGCGTCAATTCCCAGAAGAATATACACATAGCTTGTTTACAATTTCTGAAACATCTTCAAACCTAGATATTCATGACGAACATACTGCTTTCCCAGTTGAAAACAAAGAGTTATTCCAAAATGCATTAACAACGATTGTACCAATTGTTGGTGGTGGTGAGCGTCTAGGTACATTAATTCTTGCTCGTTTATCTTCACAATTCGAGGATGATGACTTAATTTTAGCTGAGTATGGTGCAACAGTAGTTGGTATGGAAATTTTGCGTGAGAAATCTGAGGAAATTGAAGAGGAAGCACGTAGCAAAGCTGTTGTACAAATGGCAATTAACTCTCTTTCATACAGTGAGTTAGAGGCTATTGAACATATCTTTGAAGAGCTTGACGGACATGAAGGCTTACTTGTTGCTTCTAAAATTGCAGACCGAGTTGGCATTACACGTTCAGTAATCGTAAACGCATTACGTAAACTAGAATCAGCAGGTGTAATCGAATCTCGCTCTCTAGGTATGAAAGGTACTTACATTAAAGTGCTAAACGATAAGTTCTTAAATGCATTAGCTGAAATTAAAATGAAATAATATAAAACGTCCTTTGGGAACGGTGTAAGGCATCTGGAATAATTGTTCCAGATGCCTTTTAACTTATTTCAGCGGCTGTCCAAACATCCACTGAAATATAGGAACTCAGTCTAAGAACGCCACGTCCTGTGGCAACGACAGAGTGACCAACTTCATGCCGCTGACGCTACGCTTTCGCGCAATAAACATCTGTTTGCCTAAAGCCTCCGGCGGATGTCACGAAATCGGAAAGGAGTGATTAAAGGATGTTAGCCTAAAATCATCGCATCCATGCGATAACGGCTAACTGACCTGCATCAGTAATAACGCCACGTCCTGTGGCATTACCGAAATGACCAACATCGTGTTGGCCCTCAGTAATAACGCCACGTCCTGTGGCATTACCGAAATGACCGACATCGTGTCGGCCCTCGCGCAGGCCTAAGTACAAAACCGATTCCGGACGCAATTATGCCGAGGCATAATTGATAGTGTGTTGAAAAACAAAATGGCAAAGGAAATCTTTATGAATACTGTGGCCATTTTATTTCCGTTCCAGGTTGCTCACTTTCCTGTGACGAGCGCCGAGCAGCTTCCTCGTATTTTTGTCGCTACGTAAGCATTGTGCTTTCACACGTAAAACCCCTAGAAAAGCGCTCAGTCTGTACGGATATCTCCTCCTTCGTTTGCGCGAAAGGTTATACTTTATTTAATAAGATCCCTAAATTTCATAGGTAACATGTAGGCAGCTGGAATATTTGTGTTTCAGCTGCCTTTTTGAACTTTTTCATAATTCGACGAGGATTCGACAAAATTTCCAGCTGATTGACATTGCATCTAATTATGTCAAACTATGATATAGTACTAAACAGGGGGGAAGAATCATCTATGTTTTAATCTTTTTTCTCATCTCCTATAGGTAAGATTTCAATAATCGTAGACGCTATCATTATTGCTTTCTCCCTAGATTAGATTTTTAGAATACGAAGTACTTATTGCATAAATCAAAAAAACAGATACTCCTATTGTTGCTTGTAAGACAGTCTAGAATCTCTATTCAGAATTTTTTGTCACATTTCAAGCTCACTATAAGTAGTAAAAAGGAACTCTAATTTAGACACTGTGTCTACTGCTGTTTTGTTAATAAAAGGAAAAAAATCGATCCCGAAACCGTAAACACTGCCACAATAGTGTAAATTGACTAGAAGCAAGCTTGGTTGCTTGAAGCCATGCGGCACAAGGGATACGGAAGTATTGTCCTGGTTACTTGTGAATAAAAATAGGGCATATATACTACTAGAAAATGACAAAAGACAATAGACACTACGTATCATCTTAATTACAATTGTATTATTGGATAAAATAAGAAGTACATAAATGAGGTGAATGTTTTGGATTTGTTTGGAGGAACTATTAGTAGCCTGGAAAACGGACTTTCCTATGCAACTTTGAATCATAAAACAATCGCTAATAACATTGCGAATGTCGATACGCCGAACTATAAGGCGAAAAGTGTAAGTTTTAAAGATATGTTGGAGAAAGAACAACAAATGTCAATTTCGGCATATCGTACTGATAGTAGACATTATGATTTCGAGATTCGACAATCTACGCCTGGCGTGAATAATGTTAATGGCTTACGTTATCGAAATAACGGTAATGCCGTGGATATGGATGCTGAACAGGCGAAGCTTGCGGAAAATCAAATTTATTACAACGCATTAATTGAACGTATGAACGGTAAGTTAAATACTCTAAATACGGTTATTAAAGGAGGTAGGTAATAGATGTCTATTTTTCATGGAATGAATACCACTGCCTCAGCTTTAACAGCACAGCGTTTAAGAATGGATGTCATTTCTTCAAATATGGCAAACATGGATTCAACGCGTGCTAAACAAGTGAATGGGCAGTGGGAACCATATCGCCGGAAGTCTGTGACACTTACAGCGCAAGAGGGACAGTTTTCAAAGTTCTTTAATGTCGCACTTGGTAAAAACGCAAAAAGTGGCGTTGGCAACGGCGTAAAAGTTACACAAATAAAAGAAGATAGAGAAACACCTTTCAAACTTGTGTATGATCCAACTCATCCAGATGCAAATGCAGATGGTTATGTAAATATGCCAAATGTAGATCCATTAAAAGAAATGGTAGATTTAATGTCAGCCACTCGTTCCTACGAGGCAAACGTAACTGTATTGAATGCAAATAAATCAATGCTGACAAAGGCTTTAGAGCTTGGAAAATAAATAAGTAGAAAGGAAGATACATAATGACAATTTCGTCCGTTTCACAAATGACACCTATGCAGGTTGTAAATGAAACAAATAAACTTAACACGACACCTTATGAAGCACAACAGAGCTTTGCGAACTCGTTAAAAGAAGCAATATCAAAAGTTAATGATCAACAAATTACTTCTGACAATCTTACTCAAAAGTTAATTAATGGTGGAGATGTAGAGTTGCACGACGTGATGATTGCATCACAAAAGGCGAGCATTACATTAAATGCAACAATTGAAGTTCGCAATAAGGTGATTGAAGCTTACCAAGAAATAATGCGAATGAGTGTCTAACTTTATTTGAACAAGTGATACATTCACTATTGAAGTAAAGAATATATCCCATAATTTAAACTTTTTTAATTGAACGATTGATGTGGAGGCTAGGTGACTCTCTTTGGGGTCATGTTACTGATAATACTCAGGAGCGAGACAATAAAGAAATGAAGGTTAAAAGTATCACGTCCTGTGATAATACTTTCGTGGCCAACATCCTGATGGCCCCAAGTGGCTCATCGGAAAAAGCCTAGTCAAAACGAAAATCAACCTGTTATGGTGATGATAATGATTGAATGTTATGGGATATCACTGTTTTCGCGAATTATTAGATGGATAGGTTATTCACTATAACCGGAGGATTCATAATGAATGAACGATTGACGAAAATAAAAAACGACACCAGCCAATTTTGGACAAGTCGTAGTAGAAAACAAAAATTCGTAATGCTTGGTTCAGTAGTAGGGGTTATAGCACTTGCTACCGTTATTACACTTTTTGCTACAAAAATTACATATGTACCACTTTATAAAGATTTATCGACAAGAGAAATCGGTCAAGTGAAGGAAGCGTTGGACTCTCAAGGTGTAAAATATGAAATTGCACCAGGAGGGACATCGATTTTAGTACCTGAAGATCAAGTAGATTCATTGTTAGTGCAGTTGGCATCGGAAGGATATCCACAAACAGGATCGATTGATTACTCTTTTGCCAATAGTTCTGGGTTTGGTATGACAGATAATGAATTTAATCTATTAAAAAAAGCAGCAACTGAAACAGAAATTGCAAAGCTCATTAAAAATCTAGATGGTGTAAAAGATGCAAAGGTAATGATTAACCTTCCAGAAGAGGGCGTTTTCTTAAAAGATGTTAAAGATGAAGCGACGGCATCTATTGTTTTGAATACGGATCCTGGTTATAAATTTACGGAGCAACAAATTGCCACTATGTACAATTTAGTAGCAAAAAGTGTTCCGAATTTAAACACGGATAATATTGTTATATCTAACCAATTTTCTGATTTCTTTGATCTACATGCTGCGACTACTGATGGAGCTTCAACAACGACAGCTGAAGGCCAGTTACAAGCGAAGAAATTGATTGAGCGTGACCTACAACGTCAAGTTCAAAATATGCTAGGTACGCTTATGGGACAAGACAAAGTAATAGTTTCTGTGTCAACAGACATTGATTTCAAAAAAGAAAATCGTGAAGAAAACCTAGTTACACCTGTTGACCAAGAGAACATGGCAGGAATCGCGATTAGTGCACAACATATTACTGAGCAATATACTGGTACAGGAGCTGCAGCTGCTGGTACGCCTGAAGCTGAAACGACGACAGATAACTTCACAACTTATAACGAAGGTGCAAATGGTAATGGGGATTACGAACGTGCTGAAGACACAGTTAATAATGAAGTAAACCGTATACGTAAAGATATCCAAGAGGCACCATATAAAATTAAAGATATGGGTATCCAAGTAATTGTTGAACCACCGACAGGAGCTGACGCGGGAACGTTACCAAATGGGGTTCAAGAGGATATTCAGAAAATTTTAAGTACTATTGTTCGTACGACGATTTCTAAAGACGTAACAGCTGAACTTACTCAACAACAAATCGATGAAAAAGTAGCAGTTTCAGTGCATCCTTTAAATGGTAAAGCAACAGAGGTAGCTAGCGAAAAATCTGTTATTCCATGGTGGGTTTGGGTAATCGGCGGCATATTACTAGCTGTAATATTATTGCTTGCATTCTTCATTGTCCGTTCACGTAAACGTGCGCAGGAAGAAGAAGAACTTAGTATCCTAGATGAACAAGAAGAACTAATGATTGAAGATATTAATGAAGAAATTGAAACGGAAGCTACAATGCGTCGTAAACAGCTTGAAAAAATGGCAAAAGATAAGCCAGACGATTTTGCGAAGTTACTGCGTAGTTGGATTGCGGAAGACTAACTAGGAGGTTCGACTGTGTCCAAGAAAGATAAAGAATTAACCGGAAAACAAAAGGCCGCTCTCTTGTTAATTTCATTAGGGCCTGAGGTTTCAGCTTCTGTCTATAAACATTTAACAGAAGAGGAAATTGAACGTTTAACATTAGAGATTTCAAGCGTTAAAAAAGTAGAAGCAAATGTTAAAGAGGAAATTATTGAAGAATTCCACAATATTGCACTTGCGCAAGATTATATTACACAGGGTGGTATTGGTTACGCGAAGACAGTATTGGAGAAAGCACTTGGTGTAGAACAGGCGCAAACAATTATTAATCGTCTAACATCTTCTTTACAAGTGCGTCCCTTTGACTTTGCACGTAGAGCTGATCCAGCACAAATTTTTAACTTTATTCAAAATGAACATCCACAAACAATTGCCCTTATTCTATCTTATTTAGAGGCAGGGCAAGCGGGCGTTATTTTATCTTCATTGCCACAAGAAGTACAGGCTGATATTGCTAAACGTATAGCTGTAATGGAATCAACTTCACCAGAAGTTATTAGTGAAATTGAATCTGTTTTAGAGCGTAAATTATCATCAACTGTGACACAGGATTACACAGAAACGGGTGGCATTGATGCAGTTGTTGAAGTGTTAAATGGTGTAGACCGACAAACGGAAAAAACGATTCTCGATGCACTCGAAATTCAAGATCCAGAGCTTGCAGAAGAAATCAAAAAACGTATGTTTGTATTCGAGGATATTGTTACGCTCGACAACCGCTCGATTCAACGTGTTATTCGTGATTGTGAAAATGAAGACTTACTGCTTTCAATGAAAGTTTCAAGCGAAGAAGTAAAAGATATTATTTTCCGCAATATGTCACAACGTATGGCTGAGACATTTAAGGAAGAAATGGAAATTATGGGACCTGTACGTCTGCGTGATGTAGAGGAAGCGCAATCTCGAATTGTTGCGGTTATTCGTCGCTTAGAGGATGCAGGTGAGATTATTATTGCACGTGGTGGAGGAGATGACGTCATTGTCTAGAATCATCCGTTCTGTATATACACAGTCCAATGGCGATCATGTCAAAAAGATTCAAATTCGTGACATGTTTGAGATGCAAGAGGTAGAAAACGGAGAAGTTCCACCTCAAAAACAAATTACTATCGAAGAAGTGTTAGAAGAGCGCGAACGTTTACTTGCAGAGGCTAGAGCTACTATACAGGCTGAACGTGAGGCTTATGAACATGAGAAGCAAATGTTCTTTCAGGAAATAGAACATTTAAAGCAAGGTTGGGAAGAAGAACGACCTAATCGAGTGCAAGAAGCGTATGATGAAGGATTTGGTCAAGGCTATGAGGATGGTACAAACAAAGCTAATGTAGCGATGGCACAATCTCTCCAAACGGCCAATGAAATAATTATTCATGCGGGGGAGAATGCTCGAAAATATATTGAAGATCAAGAATCGATTATTTTAGAGCTAGGCTTAACCGCTGCAGAGCGAATTATTGATGCATCTTTAGAGCGAGACAATGAATTATTTGTTTCAATCGTTCGTAGAGGACTTAAAGAAGCGAGAGAAATGAAAGAAATAAAAATCTACGTTTCACCGATCTACTATGCATTAATTACTGCCAATCGAGATGAACTAGCTGAAATGTTCCCAACTGACGTACCATTTATGATTTTTGTAAATGAAGATTTAGAAAATGAAACAGATTGCTATATTGAAACAAATCATGGCCGTATTGTTGTAAGTATTGATGAGCAATTAAACGAACTAAGATTGAAGCTATATGAAATATTAGAAAGTAAGGAATGATCTAGATGAAAACGGCTCAATTAATCGAACAAATTCCTCAAATACCAACCTTTAAAAAATTTGGTAGAGTAACTAGAGTTGTCGGCTTGATGATTGAGTCGCAAGGTCCAGATAGTTCTATTGGTGACGTTTGTAAAATTCATGTAGAAACTTCTAAAAACGGTCATCAAATCATCTTAGCAGAGGTTGTAGGCTTCAAAGATGAAATTGTTGTCTTAATGCCTTTTACCTCTCTTCGAGAAATATCAATTGGCTGCCTAGTCGAAGGTACAGGGGCACCACTTGAGGTAAAAGTAGGTCCCGAGCTAATCGGTAAAGTACTTGATTCCATGGGAAATCCAATAGATGGAACTGTATTACCGAAAGGATTATTGACAGTTCCGACTGAGCAGGACCCACCGAATCCGCTAACACGCCCACCTATTAATGAAAGACTTGAAGTAGGTGTTAAAGCGATTGATGGCATGTTAACAGTTGGTAATGGACAACGTGTTGGTATTTTCGCTGGTTCTGGGGTCGGGAAAAGTACATTGCTCGGTATGATTGCGCGAAATACCCAAGCGGATTTAAACGTAATCGCGCTAATTGGAGAGCGTGGTCGTGAGGTTCGTGAGTTTATAGAGCGTGATTTAGGATCAGAGGGTTTAAGTCGATCTATAGTTGTTGCTGCCACTTCTGATCAGCCTGCATTAATGCGAATTAAAGGAGCCTTTACTGCAACAGCAATTGCCGAATATTTTAGAAACCGCGGCTTAAATGTCATGTTGATGATGGACTCTGTGACCCGTGTTGCTATGGCACAGCGTGAAATCGGTCTTGCAACAGGTGAACCACCAGCTCAAAAAGGATACACACCATCTGTATTTGCGATTTTACCTAAACTATTAGAACGCACAGGTACTAATGAGAAAGGCTCTATTACTGCCTTTTATACAGTATTAGTAGATGGTGATGATATGAATGAGCCAATTGCAGATACTGTGCGAGGGATTTTAGATGGTCATATAGTCCTTGATCGTAACCTTGCCAATAAAGGTCAATATCCAGCTATTAATGTATTAAAAAGCGTCAGCCGTTTAATGAATCATGTGGCAGAGCCGGAGCACAAAAAGGCTGCAGAACGGTTAAGGGAGCTCTATTATACATATGACAAGTCAGAGGATCTAATTAATATTGGTGCTTATAAGAAAGGTACATCAAAAGAAATTGATGAAGCAATTTACTATGAACCTCTCATTACCGCATATTTAAAGCAGGGCTATTTAGATAAAGTGACCCTTGTGGAAAGTATGAATGAGTTAATTTCATTATCGAACGGTGGTGGAAACTAGGATGGTCAGCTATATATATCGTTTTGAAAAAGTGTTAACCATTCGAGAACAGGAAAAAAATGAAACTGAAATTGCCTATAAAGAATCTGTACGTTCTTTTGAAGAGGTAGCAACTAAGCTATTTGATTTGTTAAAAAAGAAAGAAGATTTAATAGAGTTTCAGCAGGAGCGTTTAGCTGTAGGTTCATCAATAGAGGAGGTTCATCACTATGCACGATTTATTGATAGCCTCGAAAAAACAATTGTTGATGTACAGCAGAAAGTTGTTCAAGCTCGTGCAAAAATGAATTGGCACGAAGAAAAATTATTAGAAAAAAACTTGGAAGTACGTAAATTTGAAAAAATGCGAGAAAAAGATTTTAAGGAATTTCAGCAAGAGCAGGATCGTATCGAAAGCATTTTTTTAGATGAGATTTCATTGCTTACGTATAACAAGAGAGAAATCAGGTGATTTCATGGCAAAAACAGACAATCGACTTAAAACAGAATTAGTAGAACAACCGCCTAAACGTAAATCAGGAGGCTTTCGTAAGTTTTTTACGTGGTTTGTAATACCTATCATGTTTGTAGCGGCAGTTCTACTTGTTGTTGCAACCCTTATGAATACGAATGTCTTTGATTTAGGGAAGAAGGCAGTTCAAAGCTTACCATTCGTTCCTTCAGAAGAACAACAAGCAAAAGATGCTGTAGTTAATAATGATTCGAAGGTTGTAAATTTACAAGCTGAAGTACAAGAAAAAGATGCGGAAATCGCTCAGCTGCAAAAGAAAATGGATACGGCAACAACTGAAAAAGAAAAGTTAACAACAGAAAATGAACAGCTGAAATTTGAAATTGAAAAATTAAATAGGGAGCAAAGTGACGTAAAGCGTGACTTTACTGATATTCTAAAAACATTTGATAAGATGTCCCCTAAAGCAGCAGCGCCAGTTCTTATTAAAATGAGCGATACTGAAGCACTCCGTATTTTAACAAACTTAAAACCAGATAAATTAGCAGCGATTCTCGAAAAAATGAGTCCACAAGATGCTGCGAAATATACAGAAATGATGGCTAAGCAATAAGAAAATCTGAAAGGAGGTGAAACAGGATGGATGTGGCGATGATGCAAATGATGTCTAAGGCGATACCAACTAAAACAGCGGCTACAAAACCTGCAACACAAGGCGATTCCAATGTTAAAGCAAATGGATCGTCGAACAAAGAGAATTTAGCAACGTTTGGGTCTGTTTTTGGACAAATTATTTCTTCTTCAAATCAAATGCAGCAGCCTACACAGTCAACAGATACAAAAGATACCTCTGATATGGCGGCAGTTTTAAATGCTGATTCTATAGAAGACGTACTAGACTTACTGGGTATTCCACACGACGATGGCTTGTTAATGCTGCAAATTGGTGATGAAGGCAAAGCTGTTGCTATGGATGAAATGTTAAATCTTGATAACCTAATGGATGCATTAGGGATTGATACCGAGCAACTTCAAAAGTTAGTACAACAGTTGCTAGGGGAGGATAAAGAAGCAAGAGATGTATGGGAGCTTTTAGCACTAGTAGATGCTCAAGCACCGATGCTTCAAACTCAGATCGTAGCAGCTTTACAGGGTGAAGGACAAGTGACACCGAAAGAAGTAGCGCCATTGCTTCAAGTGTTAAAGTTAGCACAGCTAGTTGGACAAAAGACGGACTTAACAGCTTCACAAGAAAAATTGCTAACTAACATAAAGAGTCTTTTGACAACGATGCAAACACAAGTAGAGACAATTCAATCTGAACAGCAAGTAACAACTAAAACAACAATGACACTTCCGTTACAAGGCTTTCAGAAAGTAGTCCAACAAGTCCAAGTTACAAAACAGACAGATACAAGTGCTAATGAAATAGTGACTCCTAATACAGTCCAAACAAAAGCAGACACGTTCCAAGTAACACTGCCAGCGGCAAAACCAGCACAGTCTGAGGCATTTTTAAAAGAGATGCAAGCAATCATCAATAGAGCCCAAATTTCTAATGCACAAGGTATTACACGCTTAACATTGAAATTGTATCCGGAGAATCTAGGAACAATACGTATCGAGCTTGTGCAAAATGACGGTGTCCTCACAGCCCGTCTACTAGCTTCAACAGCTCAGGGACGTGAATTACTTGATAGTCAGGCACATCAATTAAAGCAAGCCTTTGTTCAGCAAAATATTCAAGTTGATCGTCTTGATATTGCTCAATCATTGCAAGACGCTGATCGCCAACAACGCGATCAAAGCTTCTTCAATAATTTCTTTAAGCAACAACAGGAAGATGAGCAGGAGCAAAAAAGCGACGATGACGATGAAGGTAAATCGTTTAGTGACTATTTAATTAATGAGGAGGTGTAAGGATGGCAGATGCAATTACGAATACAAAACCAGTAAATACAAAACCAGTAAATACAAATGTAACGGATGAACTTTATTTTTCCAATTATAAGAAGCCAACGAAGCAGACGGGTAATAGTGATCTAGGAAAGGATGCTTTCTTAAAATTATTAATTACTCAATTACAACACCAAGATCCAACAAATCCAATGGACGATCGAGAATTCATTTCTCAAATGGCACAATTCTCTTCTTTAGAGCAAATGCAAAATATGACAAAAGCGATGGAATCATTACTTGCTTCACAAAAGCAAACACAGCTTATGAATTATACATCATTTGTTGGTAAGGAAGTAAAATGGCATGAGTTAACAGATAAGCTAGATGAAAAAGGCAAACCTGTTATTAATGAAGGAACAGGCACAATTAAATCGGTGAAGTTTGTCGACGGTGATGCGGTGTTTGTACTAACTGATGGTAAGGAATTAACTCCTGGTAATATCTCAGCTATTTTAGGAGGTTCAAGTGATAATGGAGTAACAGAATCTCCACTTGTACAAGCAAGCAAACTAATTGGTAAAAATGTTACGTATATGGAAGGCGAGCAAGAACTAAAAGGACGTATCGTTTCTGTAACAACTAAAGATGGCGTAACGCATTATGTCTTAGACAATGACAAAAAATTAACAGATAAAGAATTTACCGTAATCAGCGAATAAAGGTGGTGAAGAAGGATGGATAAGTTTTCAATTCATCGTGTACCATTGCATCCATCTATTCGCCAGGCACAACCTAAGCCAATAAACGCACAGCAATCGTTTAAAGCTCATTTACAAGAAGCTACCAATCAACAAGAGTTAAAAGTGAGCAAGCATGCGCATGAACGTATTATCGAGCGTAATATAGCGATTTCTGAACAAGAATGGCAGGCTGTATCGGACAAGGTATTTGAAGCGCACTCAAAAGGTGTCAAACAACCATTAGTCTTGATGGAACAAGCAGCTTTAATTGTCAGTGCTAAAAACGCAACTGTCATTACAGCGATGGACCGCACGGAAGCAAAGCAGCAAATATTTACAAATATTGATGGCACAATCGTGCTATAAGGGCTGGACCTTTGAAAGGAAGCCTAGGGTGTGCTGATTGATAGATGCACACAATATAAATGAAGGGAGAACGACATTATGTTACGTTCTATGTATTCAGGTATTTCAGGTCTTAAAAACTTCCAAACAAAGTTAGACGTTATTGGTAATAATATTGCTAACGTTAATACAGTTGGTTTTAAAAAAGGACGTGTTAATTTTAAAGATTTAATGTCTCAAACAACAGCAGGCGCAGCTGGATCTACTGCAACGCGTGGAGGTGTCAACCCAAAACAAGTAGGTTTAGGTTCACAATTAGCTGCTATCGATACTATCCACGGTGGTGGATCCTTACAGGGTACAGGACGTGGACTAGATTTAGCTATTGAAGGCGATGGTTTCTTTATGGTAGCAAATGCTAATGGCGCTCCAGACGCAGATACTGGCTTTATTGATGAAGAAGGTTTCAATAACACGTTATTTACACGTAATGGTATTTTCTACATGGACAACAATGGCTACTTAGTTAATGCAGATGGAAAATATTTAGTTGGTGTAACGGCTGGTAGTGATATTGTTACCGAGAAGGATGATACAGGTATTTTACCGGATGATGCACCAAATGCATCTGGTGATGAAGGTGCTAATTTATTTGATGATGAAGGAGTATTAACACCTGATGATGGTACTGTAGGACCTATTCGCATCCCGACAACAGCTAAAGAGATAAATATTGGACCTGATGGTACTATTACTTATCAAGATTTAAATGGTGATCTACAGTGGGCTGGACAGTTGGTAATGGCTAAATTCCCGAACGCTGGTGGCCTTGCTAAAACAGGGGGCAATTATTATCAACAAACTACAAACTCAGGTGTAGCATATGCACAAGTAGCTACTGTAGCAGGTATGGGCCAAGTTGTTGCGGGTGCTGTAGAAATGTCTAACGTAGACCTTTCAGAAGAATTTACAGAAATGATTGTTGCACAACGTGGTTTCCAATCGAATACGCGTATAATTACAACTTCAGATGAAATTCTTCAAGAGTTAGTAAACTTAAAACGCTAGATTAAATGAATTATTTTTAGTTCTGTCGCTAAGAATATTTAAAAATGCTTCATAAACGCATATATTACTGGGACATCATCCTAGTGAGGCTAGTGTTCAGATTGCAAAAACATAATTTCATATGAGGGAGGGTCGGGCCGGCTCTCGTGCTAGACCCGGCCCTATTTCAATGATTGAACTAACACGTTTAAATGGCAAAGCATTTACATTGAATGCTTTATACATAGAAACGGTCGAATCTTTTCCAGATACGACCATTACATTAACGACTGGAACCAAAATCATTGTTTTACAAAGTGAAGATGAGGTGCGACAAAAGGTAACAGCCTTTTATAAAAATATACAAATACTATCAAACCCGCATCTACGAGGTGAAGAAGATGAAGAATAACAAAATGTTAACGATGATTATCATCGTACTAGTAGCAATCATACTTATCGGGGGTATTTGCTTTGTGTTGTTTACTCAATTTAATAAGCCGGCAAAATCTCTTGAACCAACCATTGATGAAATCGTTGAAGCTTCTGTTGAAATTCCGGAAATTACAACAAATCTAGCTGATAACAAAATTGTACGCTTTTCGTTAAAAATTCAAACATCAAGTAAAGATGCTGCTGCAGAATTAACGAAGCGTGATTTCCAAGTGAAAAATATTGTTATTGAAGAGCTTTCCGAAATGGAGCAAAAAGATTTAGAAGGTAAGCAAGGGAAACAAATTTTCCAAAAATCATTAAAAACAAAAATTAATGAATTGATGCAAGAGGGAGAAGTTCAGGAAGTTTATTTTACCTCCTTCATCACTACCCAATAAAACAGAAACTGCTTGAAATGGAGGTGGGCAAATGGCAGGAGATGTGTTATCTCAATCCGAGATAGATGCGCTGCTTTCCGCAATATCAACCGGGGAAATGTCAGCAGACGACATAAAAAAAGAGGACGAGGGGCGCAAGGTTAAAGTATATGACTTTAAACGAGCACTACGTTTCTCAAAAGATCAAATCCGAAGTTTGACCCGAATACATGAAAATTTTGCACGATTACTGACAACCTTCTTTTCTGCACAGCTGAGAAGCTATGTGCAGATTACTGTTGCATCAGTAGACCAAATACCATTTGAAGAGTTTGTACGTTCGATTCCGAATATGACACTCATTAATGTGTTTGAAGTGCCGCCATTAGATGGTAATATATTGATGGAAATAAATCCGAACATTGCCTACTCGATGTTAGATCGTTTAATGGGCGGTAGTGGGGCGAGTCATAGTAATGTAGATAACTTAACAGAAATTGAAACTAAAATTATGACAAACCTTTTTGAACGTTCATTCGACAATTTACGCGAGGCGTGGGAAAATGTTGCGGAAATTGATCCAATTTTAGTAGAGCTTGAGGTCAACCCTCAATTTTTACAAATGATTTCACCAAATGAAACGGTTGTCGTTATTTCCTTAAACACGATCATCGGTGAGACAAGCGGTATGATTAATATTTGTATTCCGCATGTTGTATTGGAGCCAATTGTTCCAAATCTTTCTGTTCGCTACTGGATGCAGACAAATACAAAAGAGATGTCTCCAGAGCAAACAAAAATGCTTGAAACACGTGTGAAACAAGCAAAACTACCGGTTTCTGTTGAACTAGGTATTACAGACATTACCATTGAGGATTTCCTCACAATGCAAGTTGGGGATGTCATTCAATTAGAACAGAAAATTGAGGATCCACTACTATTAAAAGTTGGAACATTACCGAAATTTACAGTTCAACCAGGAAAGCAAGGCAAAAAATTAGCAATCCAGATTATCGACCCTTTGAAAGGAGGAGACGAAGATGAGTGATGAAATGCTCTCCCAAGAAGAAATTGAAGCGTTATTAAGGGGCGAGACGCTGGAAGATAAAAACAGCGACACTGAAGCTTCAACAAAAGAGGATATTAATGATTTAAAAGTAGAGGATTACCTTGATTCGTTTGCGCAAGATGCGTTAGGTGAGGTAGGAAATATATCATTTGGTAGCTCTGCCACAGCCCTTTCAGCGTTATTAGGTCAAAAAGTAGATATTACTACCCCAAGTATTTCAATGATTAACCGTAATAAATTAGAAGAGGAATTTCCTCATCCTTATGTAGCCGTACAGGTTGAATATACAATCGGGTTAACAGGTATGAATTTACTTGTTATTAAGCAATCCGATGCAGCGATTATTGCTGATTTAATGTTAGGTGGAGATGGCTTAAATCCGAAACCAGACTTAGGTGAAATTCAACTAAGTGCTGTTCAAGAAGCTATGAATCAAATGATGGGTTCTGCAGCCACTTCAATGTCGACAGTATTTAATAAAAAAGTGGATATTTCTCCACCTACTATTGATTTAATGAATATTTCTCAAAATGAAGGACGAGAAAATATTCCTGAAGATGATTTACTCGTAAAAGTATCCTTCAGATTGAAAATTGGTAATTTAATTGATTCGAATCTAATGCAATTATTACCGCTGAAATTTAGCCAAAACATTGTAAAATCTCTATTAGGAGAAACGGAATCAATCGAGGAACCTGTGGCTGCAACAATAGCACCTGAAGCGCCAGTAGCACCGACGCCTGTACAACCACAGGCGTCTATGCAACCACAAGCACCTGTAACACCACCGCCTGTGCAGCCAGTATATCAACAGCAGGCAGCACCTGTGCAGCAACCAATGTATCAAGAGCAACAACAGATTCCACAAGCAACAAGACCTATTCAACCGGTCAATGTTCAACAAGCACAGTTTGCTAGTTTTGATCCAAATGTTATCTCGCAATCTGAAGCTAGAAATTTAAATATGCTACTTGATATTCCATTGCAAGTTACTGTAGAGTTAGGACGTACAAAGCGTTCTGTAAAAGAGATATTAGAACTATCTAGTGGTTCGATTATTGAATTAGATAAATTAGCTGGTGAACCAGTTGATATTTTAGTTAATAGCCGTTTAATCGCTAAGGGTGAAGTCGTTGTTATTGATGAAAACTTCGGTGTCCGTATTACAGATGTTTTAAGTCAAGCAGAGCGTTTAAATAATTTAAGATAGTTTCAATTGGAGGAGTTAACCATGTCTAAAAGAATTTTGATTGTAGACGATGCTGCATTCATGCGCATGATGATCAAGGATATTTTATCGAAAAATGGGTTTGAAGTTGTTGGAGAAGCAGCTGATGGTTTACAGGCTGTTGAAAAGTACAATGAATTAAAGCCAGATTTAGTAACAATGGATATTACAATGCCAGAAATGGACGGTATTGCTGCTCTTAAAGCAATTAAGAGTTCACATCCAAATGCAACTGTAATCATGTGTTCAGCAATGGGACAACAAGCAATGGTAATCGATGCAATTCAAGCTGGTGCGAAAGACTTTATTGTTAAACCTTTCCAAGCTGATCGTGTAATTGAAGCGATTCAAAAAGCTCTAGGATGATCGAATGAAAATGTTAAAATCATTTCGTCAAACGATGATTTTCGCATTTCTTGTATCCTTCCTGTTTTTGTACCCTACAACGACTCCTGTGTATGCAGAATCTAACACAAATTATGTAAACGACTGCATCAAAGGAGATTGCAAAGAAGATAGTACTCCAGCTGCTAAGAAAGATTCAGATATACAAGCGGCTGGAGACATATCTGCGTGGGAATACATAAAAATGGTTTTGGCGCTTATTTTTGTTGTAGCTTTATTTTATGGGTTAATGAAGTTTTTAAATAAGAGAAATTTAAACTTTCAACGTAATCAATTAGTACAAAATTTAGGCGGTTTATCGTTAGGTGCTCAAAAGTCAGTACAACTATTACAAGTAGGTAAAACACTTTATTTAGTGGGGATCGGTGAGGATGTCCAACTATTACGTGAAATTACTGATCCTGAGGAAGTTGCAGCGCTTTTAGCACTTTATAATGAACGACAAGAACTTGCAACAACATCACCGTATATTGCAGAAGTATTTTCTAAGTTTAAGAGAAAAAATAATGAGAGTTCACCAGCACAGCAAAAACAAGGCTCTTTTGGTGAGCTATTTGAAAAAAAGATTTCCGAAATTAAACAGGAGCGCAGTGAAGAACTGGGGAAATGGAAGCAAAAGGAGAATGATGATAAATGAATGATGTATTCAGTGTTTTTTCCAACAGCGATCCTACTAATGTCTCTAGCGCTGTTAAGCTTCTCTTGTTGTTAACAGTTCTATCACTAGCACCAAGTATTTTAATTTTGATGACATCGTTTACGCGTATTGTTATAGTGCTATCGTTTGTTCGTACTGCGTTGGCTACACAGCAAATGCCACCAAACCAGGTCATTGTAGGTCTTGCCTTGTTTTTAACTTTCTTTATCATGGCTCCAACATTTCAAGAGGTCAATAAAGAGGCATTGCAGCCATTATTTTCTGAGAAAATCGGAATTGAAGAAGCGTATGATCGTGCCAGTGTGCCGTTTAAAGAGTTTATGAGTAAGCATACAAGGCAAAAGGATCTTGATTTATTTTTAAAGTATAATAAGGCAGATAAGCCAGCATCTGTAGAAGAAATTCCTCTTACAATGCTAGTACCTGCTTACGCATTGAGTGAGCTTAAAACAGCGTTTCAAATTGGCTTTATGATTTTTATTCCATTCCTAGTAATCGACATGATTGTCGCAAGTACTCTAATGTCGATGGGGATGATGATGTTACCACCGGTTATGATTTCATTGCCGTTTAAGATTTTATTATTTGTACTCGTGGATGGTTGGTATCTAGTGATGAAATCATTACTACAAAGTTTTTAGGGGATGATACAGTATGACAGGTGAATTGGTTATTTCAATTGCAGAGCGTGCCATTATGATTATCCTTCTAACAAGCGGTCCGCTACTATTAGTTGCTTTAATCACTGGTTTAGCGGTAAGTATTTTTCAGGCAACAACATCGATTCAAGAGCAAACATTAGCATTCGTTCCAAAAATCATCGCTGTATTAGCGGCTATCATTTTTTTCGGTCCTTGGATGTTATCACAAGTGACTAGCTATGCGAGAGACATTTTTGAGAATTTAACGCGTTATATAGGGTGAGTAGATGAATGAATTAATCCCGCATTTTACTGTTTTCTTATTAGTACTTGTGCGCGTATCGGCATTTTTTGTCACTGTGCCTTTTTTCTCGTACAGAACGATTCCGCCACAAGTTAAAATAACTCTCGCATTAGTTTTAGCTTGGATGATGTATTATACAATTGACGTCGAACCATTTGTATTTAATGGTGATTACATACTTTTAGTGATGAAAGAAGCGCTCATTGGACTGTTACTCGGTCTAGTAGGCTATATCATCATGTCGGCAATTCAAATTGCCGGAAGCTTTATAGATTTTCAAATGGGTTTTGCCATTGCCAATATTATTGACCCGCAAACAGGTGCACAAAGTCCATTGATAGGACAATTTTTTAATACGCTAGCAATACTCTTTCTACTAGCTATAAATGGACATCATATGATTCTCGATGGAATTTATTATAGTTATCAATTCTTACCGATAAATCAAGGATTTCCTAATTTCGCAAATGACAATTATATAGAGTTTATCATGACAACATTTACGGCTGTTTTTGCGATTGCCTTTCAAATGGCTGCTCCTGTTGTAGCAACTTTATTTTTAGTCGATTTGGCGCTAGGAATCACAGCGAAAACTGTACCACAATTAAATATTTTTGTAGTTGGTTTTCCTATTAAAATTGGAGTTAGTTTTCTAGTGTTATTCACAATGATGGCTGTAATGGTTCAAGTGATACAAAAGCTAATTACCATTATGATTTATGCTATGCGTGACTTTATGGCTATTTTAGGTGGTGGATAAAATGTTGCTACTGCTGGATTTAGATTTACAGTATTTTGCGGGAGAAAAAACGGAAAAGGCGACGCCCAAAAAACGACAAGATGCTCGAAAAAAAGGTCAGGTTGTCAAAAGTCAAGATATTTCCAGTGCGATTGTCATGCTCATGGTATTTATCTTTTTATACTTCTTTGCAGGTTCACTGCGAGACGATCTTTTAGCTTTTTTTAGGCAAACTTTTATTCATAACATACGCGTAGAATCGCTAACAATTGATAGTGTGATGCGCCTATTTACAGAAACATTAGCGCAAATGGCTTTTGTTATTGTTCCAATTATGGGAATTGCATTTGTTGGAGCATTGGCAGGGAACTTTCTACAATTCGGTTTTCTATTTACATTAGAGCCGATGAAGTTTGATTTAAAAAAAATGGACCCGATTAAAGGGTTGAAAAAAATATTTTCTGTTAAAGCCATTATAGAGCTTCTAAAGTCAGTATTAAAGATTGGCTTCATCGGTGGCGTTACGACAATTATAGTTTGGACGAATTTACCAGAAGTTTTGGCGTTATCCTTTAAAAGCCCATGGATAACTCTTATTACAGTGGGTAAGCTTGTTGGTATCATGGGGATTGCTGCTTCTCTCGTCCTACTTTGTGTATCCCTTTTAGACTGGATGTATCAAAAACATGATTACGAAAAAAATCTTAAAATGTCTAAGCAAGATATTAAAGATGAATATAAAAATAGTGAGGGCGATCCGCTGATAAAATCGAAAATCAAGCAACGCCAACGCGAAATGGCGATGCGTCGAATGATGTCAGAGATTCCAAACGCCGATGTTGTCATAACAAACCCAACTCACTATGCGATTGCCCTCAAATATGATGAGGAAAATATGGATGCCCCACGCATCGTTGCTAAGGGTACGGACTTTATCGCTCAAAAAATTAAACTGATTGCAAAAGAACATGATGTGATTATGGTTGAAAACAGGCCATTAGCACGAGCAATGTACGATCAAGTAGAAATCGGCGATCAAGTACCAGAAGAGTTTTTCAAAGCAATAGCAGAAGTGCTTGCTTATGTTTATCGAATTAAGCGGAAAATTTAAAGCTTTTTGTAGGAGGGACACAAATGAAAGTTCGCGATATAGGGGTTTTAGGTGCGGTTATTTTAATCGTTGCGATGCTCATCATCCCTCTTCCTCCGTGGATGTTAAGTTTCTTAATCGTCATTAATATTACATTAGGATTAATAGTACTGTTAACAGCAATGAGTATGAAGGAAGCGTTAGACTTTTCTATTTTCCCCTCAGTTATTTTATTGTTAACTTTGTTCCGACTCGGACTGAGCGTTTCTACAACACGTGCCATTTTAGCTAAAGGTGATGCTGGTGCTGTTGTTGAAACGTTTGGTGACTTTGTAGTCGGTGGGAATGTACTAGTAGGTTTAGTTGTATTCTTAATTCTTGTGTTAATTCAGTTTATCGTTATTACAAAAGGAGCGGAGCGTGTAGCAGAAGTAGCAGCACGTTTTACACTTGATGCGATGCCGGGTAAACAAATGAGTATTGATGCTGACTTAAATGCAGGAGTTATTTCTGAACGGGAAGCACGTGAACGACGCGATAAAGTAGCGGGTGAAGCGGACTTCTACGGAGCGATGGATGGTGCCACAAAATTCGTAAAAGGGGATGCCATTGCCTCAATGGTCATGGTTATTATCAACTTATTATTTGGTATCATCATCGGTGTTGTGCAGATGGGTCTTCCATTTGCAGATGCAGCAAATCGTTTTTCTAAGTTAACGGTTGGGGATGGTATTGTATCGCAAATTCCTGCACTATTGATATCTACAGCGACAGGGATTGTTGTAACACGTGCATCCTCTAAAGGTAGTCTTGGTGAAGATATTACAGGACAGCTTTTTGCTCAAGCGAAACTGCTTTATGTAGCTGGTGGAACAATACTTTTACTTGGATTTTTCACACCTATACCTCTCTGGATAACAATTCCAATTGGTGGTTCACTAATTGCTGGTGCTTATATGATGGATCATAAAAAACCAGAGGATGAAGAAGAATTACTTGAAATTGAGGAAGAAGTGGCAACTGACGGCATGAAGAGCCCTGAAAACGTTGTGAATTTATTAAATGTGGACCCAATCGAGTTTGAATTTGGCTATGGTTTAATACCGTTAGTAGATGCTGCTCAAGGTGGCGATTTATTAGATCGAGTCATTATGATACGTCGACAGTTAGCATTAGAATTAGGGATTGTCATTCCGGTTGTCCGTATTCGCGATAATATTCAATTACAACCAAATGAATACCGAATTAAAATAAAGGGTAATGAAATGGCGCGTGGTGAACTTCTGCTTGATCATTATTTAGCAATGAGTCCAGGAGATGATGATTCCATCGAAGGAATTGACACGGTTGAACCGTCATTTGGCCTACCTGCAAAATGGATTACTGAGCAAGTTAAAGAGGATGCCGAAATGTTCGGTTACACAGTTGTTGACCCACCGAGCGTTGTGTCGACTCACTTAACGGAAATGATTCGTGCAAATGCTTATGAATTACTCGGTCGTCAAGAGACGAAGCAGTTAATTGATCATTTACGTGAAACGCATCCAATTTTAGTCGAAGAATTGACGCCTACACCGTTATCGACTGGGGAAATTCAAAAAGTACTGGGTAAACTTCTACGAGAAAATGTTTCAGTCCGAAACTTACCAATTATTTTCGAGACGCTAGCAGACTATGCAAAGTTAACGAGCGATACCGATATATTAACTGAGTATGTCCGTCAATCATTGGCACGTCAGATTACTTCTCAATACGTAGGGGATAGCACATCATTAAAGGTCATAACTGTTTCGGGTAAAGTAGAGAAAATGATTGCTGATAGTATTCAACAAACTGATCACGGAAATTACTTAGCGATGGATCCACAAGATTCTCAAACTGTCTTGGAGACTATTGCTGCAGAAGTAGAACGCGTTTCCTTTATGGAGCAATCTGCTATTATCTTATGCTCTCCAGCAGTTCGTATGTATTTACGTCAACTAACGGAGCGTTATTTCCCGCAAATTCCAGTTCTATCATACAATGAACTTGATGCTACAGTTGAAATTCAAAGTGTTGGGGTGGTGAATGTTGAATGAAAATGAAAAAATATTATGCATCCTCCATACCAGAAGCGATGAAGCTTGTGCGTGCTGAATTAGGTGAGGACGCTGTCATTTTGAATTCAAAAGTAGTGATTACAAAAAAGTTTTTTGGAATCATTAAAAAGAAAAGTTTTGAGGTTGTTGCAGGGATTGATTCAATGGAGCCAAGTAATGCGGCTCCAACACCTGCAGTTTTACCTATAACAACACCTAAAAAAGAAAATGTAAGGTTACAAGAGATTACGAATGCTGTGCAAGCTAAAGTACACCCAGTACAGCCACAGAATGATGTGCCCTTACATGAGGAAACTGGCATTTCTGAAGATTTGAGGAAGGAAATTGCAGATTTAAAATCTTTAATGCATTCCATGCATAAGAAGACTATCCAAGATCAATATCCCGATGAACTCTTACCCTTCATTGAATACTTAAGACAGCAGGAGCTAAGTGAGGAGCTCATCACAACGATTGGTGATGAGCTTTTTACTCATTTCAAAGAAGCGTCAGAAATCAATTTTTCTCAATGTAAGATGATTACGAAAAATTTATTGCGCAAAGAACTAGAGAATCTCCCAGTCAGGGGCTTATCCTATGAAAAAAAATATATTAATGTTTTAGGTCCAACAGGTGTCGGAAAGACTACGACCATTGCTAAAATGGCAGCTAGAGCAGTTTTAGAAAAAAAGAAAAAAATAGGATTTATCACGACAGATACTTACCGTATTGCCGCAATTGAGCAATTAAAGACGTATGCTGGACTGTTACAAGCTCCTGTCGAAATTGCCTATAATGCAACAGATTTTGAACAAGCAATCCACCGATTGGCCCATTTAGATTTAGTGTTTATAGATACAGCAGGCCGCAATTATAAAGAGGTAAAATATGTAGACGATTTACAGCGTCTCATAAAGTTTGATGATCAAGCAGAGTCCTTCTTAGTACTTGCTATGACAACGAAAGAAAAGGACATGGCAAACATAGTAGAGCAATTTAAGCAATTACCAGTTGAAAAATTCATTTTTACAAAGATTGATGAAACAAATTCTATTGGCACAATGATTAATTTAATGATTAAATATAATAAAGGACTTGCTTACTACACGAATGGTCAAGAAGTACCAGAAGATATTGAAGAAGCTGATCTAGAAGCAGTACTAAATTTATTTTTTCAAGGTGAAGAAAAATGAGAGACCAAGCTGAAACATTACGCTTGAAAATGTTGGGGCAGCAGGGCGAATTAGGTAGGGCAATTGCGGTTGTAAGCGGCAAAGGTGGGGTTGGTAAAAGTAACTTCACTATGAATTTTGCAACTACATTGGCCAATAAAGGGAAAAAAGTTGTCATCGTTGATATGGATATTGGTATGGGCAATATCAATATTTTAATTGGAAAAAATGTTTCTTATAGTTTAAAAGATTACTTGGAAGGAAATAAGTTACTAGATGAGGTAATATTTGAAGGTCCTTACGATTTACAGTATATTTCAGGTGGTTCTGGTATGTCGGGCGTCTTAGAATGGTCACAGGAACTGTTTGAACGACTCATTCTTGCATTTGAGCAGCTTCAAAAAAACTTTGATTACATCTTATTTGATATGGGAGCAGGGGCTACTAGCTGGTCATTAGATTTACTAGCCTCAATAGAAGAAATCATTGTTTTATCAACAGCTGAGCCAACTTCTATAACAGATGCATATTCAATGATGAAATACATTCATATGCGAGATCCGGACAAGCAGTTTTATATACTCTGTAACCGTGCTTATAGTAAAGAAGAAGGACTGGAAACCAATGAACGCCTAAAGCGTACGATGAAACGTTTTTTGGACAAAGAGGTTACGATATTAGGCTCATTACCTGAAGATTCTGTTGTGCGTAAGGCTGTGCGTGAGCAAGTACCTTTTTCACTTGCCTATCCAGACGCACTTATTACAAAGACACTTCAACTTATAGTGGCGCGTTTTATGGAACACCGTGCGGAGGAAGTTCATGCACATGATCAGTCAGCGGGTAAATTCTTAACTAAATTAAGAAGTATTTTTTCGAAAGGACGTGATTAATTGGACTTTTTACATAAAAGCAAGCTATTAGTTGTTGATGATTCTGCTTTTATGAGAAAGCTAATTAGTGACTTTTTTGTTGGCAACTCGAAGGTTGAAGTAGTTGGAACAGCACGAAATGGGAAAGATGCGATAAAAAAGATTCAATCATTGCAGCCAACAGTTGTGACAATGGATATTGAGATGCCTGAAATGAATGGGCTTGATGCTCTAAAAGAAATTATGACGATATGTCCAGTACCTGTTGTTATGCTCTCTAGTACTACTCAACGAGGAGCAGAAAATGCCTTATCAGCAATTGAATTTGGGGCAGTAGATTTTGTCGCGAAGCCTAGTGGAACGATTTCTCTTGATTTACATAAAATCCAAACCGAACTTGTCCACAAGGTTGAACAAGCATCATTGGTACCTATTTCAAAATTAAAGAAACCTTCTGGTAGTAAAAGACAACAAGAACAGACATTAAAAGCGAGTACCATTAGAAGAGAATCACTTAGTGAAGGCAGAGTGGCTCCTCCAGTCAATGTTTTTCCGACAAGGGCAGAACTATCAAAGCCACATGTGGAATGGAGTAAAGTAGGTCGGAAAATTGTACTGATAGGTACTTCCACTGGCGGACCTAGAGCATTACAAGAAGTAATTACAAAAATCCCAAAATCAATTCAAGCACCAATTTTAATTGTCCAGCATATGCCAGCAGGATTTACAAAATCTCTTGCTACTCGTCTGGATCAATTGAGTGAGATTGCGGTAAAGGAAGCTGAGCAAGGAGATATTCTCCAAAACGGAGTGGCGTATATTGCACCTGGTGGGTATCATTTAAAACTTAGAAAAGTAGGTACCTCCTTTGGCATAGTCCTTGATAATAATGAACCACCTAGATTTGGACATCGCCCTTCTGTAGATGTGATGTTTGAAGATGTGAGCCAATTTACAGATTTTGATAAAGTGGCAGTTATTATGACAGGTATGGGCCATGACGGCTCTAACGGACTAAAAGCACTAAAAAGTACTGGAAATGTGATTGCAATCGCTGAGTCAGCTGAAACTTGCATAGTGTATGGTATGCCGAAAGCGGCAGTGGAAACGCAACTTGTCGATGAAGTAGCAGATGTAGATGATATTGCACAAACAATAATGAAATATTTGCCTTAAAGGGGTGTCCTCTTATGGAAGTCAATCAATATTTAGAGATGTTTATTGAAGAAAGTAAAGACCATTTACAAGCATGTAGTGAACATTTATTAGAACTAGAAAAAAATCCAGATGATTTGGCGATTGTTGGAGAAATTTTCCGCTCTGCACATACATTAAAAGGTATGTCTGCGACAATGGGCTTTGAAGATTTAGCGGACTTAACTCATAAAATGGAAAATGTGTTGGATGCGATCCGAAACGAGAAAATCCATGTTTCTCCTGAAATTTTAGATGTTGTCTTTGAGTCTGTAGACCATCTAGAAGAAATGGTGATGGACATTGCGAATGGTGGAGATGGAAAACGTGATGTATCTTCTACTGTTGCTCAATTAAAGCGTATTGAATTAGGTGAGGAAGCGGCTCCTGAAGTAGTAGGAACTACTGAGACTCCAGCTACTGCTGTAGCAAGTATGTTAGAGTATGACGGCTTCGAACAAACAGTTATTTCACAATCTACTGAGCAAGGTTTCAATGCATTTGAAATTTCAGTGAAATTACGTGAGGACTGTCTTTTAAAAGCAGCACGAGTATTTATGGTGTTCGAGATTTTAGAAAAAGATGGGGAAGTTATTAAATCAAATCCATCAGTAGAAAAGCTTGAAGACGGACAGTTCGACCAACAATTTTACGTAGCTTTCGTAACAAAAGAATCTGCTGAAGATATGCAGAAAAAGATTATGAGAGTTTCAGAAGTTGAAGAAGTGATTGTCGCAACTATTGAGACACCAACTACTGCTGTAGCAAGTGTTTTAGAGTATGACGGCTTTGAACAAACCGTTATTTCACAATCAGCTGAACAAGGTTTCAATGCATTCGAAATTTCAGTGAAATTACGTGAGGACTGTCTTTTGAAAGCAGCACGTGTATTTATGGTGTTTGAAATATTGGAAAAAGATGGGGATGTCATTAAATCAAATCCATCAGTAGAAAAGCTTGAAGACGAACAGTTCGATCAACAATTTTACGTAGCCTTCGTAACAAAAGAATCTGCTGAAGATATGCAGAAAAAGATTATGAAAGTTTCTGAAGTCGAAGAAGTGATTGTCGCAACGATCGAACAAAAGCAACATAGTGAAAAAGAACAAGCAATGCAAGAAGTAGTGGCAACAGCAACGGTAGAAGTTGGGGCTCAACCTGCTACTGCACCTAAAACAAATACTGCAGCACCTACACCTGCATCTGCAAAGGCAGCGGCTCCTGCTAAGGCTGATAAAAGCCATGCGCCTGTTGGTAATAAAACAATTCGTGTGAATATCGAGCGACTTGATATATTAATGAACTTATTTGAAGAGCTTGTTATAGATCGAGGACGACTACAGTCTATTGCAACTGAGGTTAACCATGGAGAGTTAAATGAAACAGTAGAACGCATGAGCCGTGTCATGGGTGACTTACAAACGATTATTTTAACGATGCGTATGGTTCCAGTTGAAACAGTATTCAATCGCTTCCCGAAAATGATTCGTCAGTTATCTCGTGATCTAAACAAGAAAATTAACCTCGAAATTATTGGTGCTGAAACAGAACTAGATCGTACAGTAATCGATGAAATTGGGGATCCTCTTGTTCATTTAATTCGTAATTCTGTTGACCACGGTATTGAAAATCCTACGGCTCGTCTTGCTAAAGGTAAACCAGAAGAAGGAACAGTTGTACTGCGTGCTTATCATAGTGGTAACTATGTCTTTATTGAAATTGAAGATGATGGAGCAGGTATTAACCGTGAAAAAGTACTTGCGAAAGCTATTTCTAAAGGCATTGTTACACAAGAACAATCATATGCAATGTCAGATAAACAAATCAATGAGCTTATTTTAGCTTCTGGTTTCTCAACGGCAGATGTTATTTCTGACGTATCAGGCCGAGGCGTTGGATTAGACGTTGTTAAAACAACAATAGAATCATTGGGTGGAAATATTTCAATTGAATCTACACAAGATGTAGGCTCAGTATTCTCCATTCAATTACCACTGACATTATCGATTATTTCTGTCATGCTAGTAGAAATCGAAAAAGAAATTTATGCAATTCCACTTTCATCAATTATTGAAACTTCAATTATCCGTTCATCAGAAATTATGAATGCGCATAATCAAAAAGTAATCGACTTCCGTGGCAAAGTAGTACCACTAGTATTCTTAGAAGAAATCTTTGAGGTACCACGCAAAGAACTACAGGATGACGAATTCCATTCAGTGGTCATCGTTCGAAAAGGTGAAAAGCTTGCTGGTTTAGTTGTGGATTCATTCATTGGCCAACAAGAAATTGTGCTGAAATCATTAGGAAATTACTTAACGAATATCTTTGCAATTTCAGGTGCAACAATTTTAGGTAACGGGAAAGTAGCCTTAATTGTGGATTGTAACGCACTTATTAAATAAGGTGAATGAATAAGAGAGGTGTAAACAATGACAAACGTAGTGGAACAAGAAAGTATTAAAGTAATTGTTTTTCAATTAGCAGATAAAGAATATGCGATTCCGGTGTCACATGTACAAGGGATTGAAAAACTAATGCATATTACACGTGTACCGAAAACGGCGAAATATGTAAAAGGTGTTATTAACCTACGCGGTGTCGTAACGCCAATTGTGGATTTACGTGAACGATTTGAATTACCTGTCTCTGAGCATGAAGAAACAACACGTATTATCATTATTTCATTAGAAGATATGGAAGTAGGTTTCGTCGTAGACTCTGCAAATGATGTGTTAGACATCCCAGCTGACTCAATTGAACCACAGCCCGAAGTGGTAGGTTCACTGGAAGAAGAGTTTATTTCAGGAGTGGCTAAAATAGATAAACGATTATTAATTTTATTGCATTTAGAGAAAGTACTAAATCCACTAAAGTAGGGATCGATAATGACATATAATCAAAAGATTACATCACTACATTTAGATGTATTGAAGGAAATTGGTAATATAGGTGCTGCACATGCTGCGACTGCACTTTCCAATTTACTTGCTAAAAAAATTGATATGCGAGTACCAAAGGTTGAAATGGTGTCATTTAATGACATGATGGAGCTTGCTGGAGGATCTGAAAATGTCGTAGTTGGGATCTATCTACGCATTGAAGGTGATGCTGAAGGTAGTATGTTCTTTATCCTGCCAATTGAACAAGCAAATCGTTTTATTCGTCGTCTCATATTTGATGAATCATTCGACTTTAAAAAACGGCCTGTTTCAGAGTTAGGTTTATCAGCTATGCAGGAAATGGGTAATATTTTATCTGGCTCTTATTTATCGGCGTTATCTGACTTTACAAATTTAAAAATTTACCCAACTGTGCCAGGACTAAGTGTGGACATGTTTGGTGCTATTATTAGTATTGGCTTGATTGAATTATCACACGTTAGCGATAATGTTATCGTAATAAACACATCCATTTTTGAAGACGGTGTAGAGGATCAGGAAACAGTAAGAGGGCATTTCTTCTTATTACCAGATCCAGACTCATTTGATGCTATTTTTAAAGCATTAGGAGTTTCTTAGATGATACTAAACAGTAGTAATGGGCAAGTTATCAAAGTTGGAATTGCACAAATGGATGTAGTAAAGTTACCAAATACGATAAGAACATCAGGTCTTGGATCTTGTGTAGGTGTTATCTTATATGATGAATCAAAAAAAATTGCTGGTTTAATACATGTGATGTTGCCGGATTCGAGTTTAGGTAGACAAGAGTCAATAAATGTGGCTAAATTTGCTGACACAGGCATTGCGGCAATGATTGACTTATTAAAGTTAGAAGGCGTTCAAAAATTCAAACTAAAGGCAAAAATTGCGGGTGGTGCGCAGATGTTTCAATTCACTTCAGATAAAGACTCGATGCGCATCGGGCCACGTAATGTAGAAGCTGTGAAGCATGAGCTAAAGCGTCATGGAATTCGTTTAGTTGCCGAAGACACGGGTGGTAATAGTGGTAGAACAATTGAATTTAATCCTGCGACTTCGGCATTACATATTCGAACGGTTAACCAAGGAGTGAGCGAAATATAATGTTTGGTTCTATTTTTTATAACCTATGGGGAGCGTTAATAGCCTTTTCTATATATTTTTTTAGTACATTTCTAAAACCTTATACACCACTACGTATTATCATAGGGTCATTTGTGGCGGGAATATTTGTGTTTTTCGTCATGTATATTGTAAGGTTTTTAATTGCCTACGTTTTATTTACACCAGAGGGCGATGAAGAAGTCGTTGAAGGTGAGCATGAAGAAAATGAATCCGACAATCACGAGGAAGAAAATCAAGAAACACCAACGGCCAACTCTGCCGTTGAGTTTCAAGATGAAAGCTCAGATGAAATTGCTCAGGTTGTACGAACGATGATGAATCGTGAGGATGATCCGCAAGTAAATAATGCTTAAAAAAGGAGTCGCGAGTAGCGGCTCTTTTTTATAGTTATCTTAATTCTTTTGCATTAGTAAGTTTTGACTATATCCATTAAAAAATGCCCGACACATAAATGTAAAGAATCTGTGATAGAGTAGGAGAAACAAATGAAATTATAGTCGATTTTTGTTATAATATAGGAAAGAATTACAGAATGAACTATTTAAAAAACAACAAGGTAATATAATACAGTGGCAAACAGACGCGTAAATGCGTTTTTCTTAGAGAGGTGGATTACATGACACAACCAATTCTGAACGATGAACAAAAGCTGTGGAACCGCTGGATAAATGAACGTGATCCAGACGCTGGTGATTTACTTATAAAAAAATATATTTCTCTAGTATCTTATCATGTACAACGCATTGGAGCGAGCTTACCAAAGAATGTATCGCGAGACGATTTAACGAGCTTAGGTATGGTAGGTCTTTTTGACGCGTTGAATAAATTTGATATTAATAGAGACTTGAAATTTGATACATATGCCTCTTTTAGAGTAAGAGGAGCAATTATTGATGGTTTACGTAAGGAAGATTGGTTGCCACGCTCCGCACGTGAGAAGGCGAAAAAGTTAGATGCACAGATTGAACAGTTAGAACAAAAATATATGCGTCATATAACGCCTGAGGAACTTGCGGAACATATGGCTTTACCTGTTGAGGACGTTTACCAAACTGTACAAGAGCATTTCTTTTCAAATGTTCTTTCCATTAATGAGCAGCAAGATCAAGATGAGACTGATGGAAAGTCATTTGTTATTCGTGATGATACGACTAAAACACCTGAGCAAGCTGTCGTTAAGTCAG
This sequence comes from Lysinibacillus sp. NPDC092081, assembly GCF_044755845.1. Classification (NCBI taxonomy): domain Bacteria; kingdom Bacillati; phylum Bacillota; class Bacilli; order Caryophanales; family Bacillaceae; genus Lysinibacillus; species Lysinibacillus sp. NPDC092081. The sequence continues at coordinate 691,910 of NZ_JBIVRU010000001.1, read as the reverse complement.
AATTGCTTGGGGATTTAGCGGAAAATATCCAAAAGCTCAATGATAAGGAGCAGCTGGTGCTTAGTTTATTTTATTCTGAGGAATTAACATTAACAGAAATTGGAGAAATGCTTGAATTATCAACATCACGCATTTCACAAATCCACTCTAAGGCGTTATTAAAGCTACGGAAATTATTATCCAATGAAATGATTAATGCATAATAATCCTTATATACATATCATTGAAGGAGGGAGTCACATGAGTTTAAAGGGTGTCGAATTGCAAATAGCTATTCCAAAAACGTTTGAAGCAGGAAAAATGGCTGATCAGGCACAACAACAAACTTTGGCTCAGCAAGCGCATGCAAATGAAGCGTTAAAAAAAGAAATAGAACGCAAGCAAAAAGTTGTGAATACTTCAGAAGGTATGGATGGGATTAGTGAAGATGAAGAAGCAGGTGGCGAGTATATAAAAGGTACTCGAAAAAAGAAAAATAAGGATGACGAGAAGCGAGAAAAGCAGGCGCAGCATCCGTTTAAAGGAAATTTCGTGGATTTTAGTGGATAGGAGTTTACTATGACAATCATACTAATTGCGGTTCTATTTATTTTACAGCTAATTTCATTTTATTTCCTTATTATATTAAATACGAAGCTAGCAAAATTTAAGGACTTAGAAAAGAAACAGGAGCGCTTAATGCGTGAAATGGATGATACCATCAGTGTCTATTTAGCTGATATGAAAGATGAAAATGATCGCCTAATTCAAGAGCTGCAAAGAGTTTCTAAGTCTGAAACTCAAACGAATGCTGTGAAACAGGAAGAACAGATTGTGAGACAAAAGGAGCAGGTGCAACCACCTTCTTTGACAAAGGAAGAAAGCACAGTAGACGGTTCTATTAGTTTAGATGAACAGCGTATTTATGTGCCCAAAAATATCGTAGCCAATGCTTATTCACGTCAGCAGCAAACTGGGGCTAAAGCTGAAGCGAAGGTGGTACATTCGGACCAACAAGCAACTGATGCAACCAAAAAGCAAGAAGCTAAGCCATTAACAGTGGAACAACAGGCTGTTGAATTAGCGAAACAAGGTAAAACAGCAGAAGAAATTGCCAAGCAACTGCAAAAAGGGAAAACAGAAATCGAGCTTTTATTGAAATTTCATCACTAAAACAGTTGCGAATGGGCTAAAGCTATGATATAGTTGCAAATGGTGTTATTAATACACACGCATTTTGATGTAGTAAGTGGTGCTCTAAGCTTAGGGTAGCTTGTTGCAAGTGATAAATGCGGAGGATAAAAACCAAACATACTAGGAGGAAATACACATGTCAGTAATTTCTATGAAACAATTACTTGAAGCTGGTGTACATTTCGGTCACCAAACTCGTCGTTGGAACCCAAAAATGAAGAAATATATCTTCGTTGAGCGTAACGGGATCTACATCATCGACTTACAAAAAACTGTTAAAAAATTAGAGGAAGCTTATGACTTCATGCGTCAAGTTGGTCAAGACGGTGGTAAAGTTCTTTTCGTTGGTACGAAAAAACAAGCACAAGAAGCGATCAAAGATGAAGCTGAACGTTCAGGCAACTACTACATCAACCAACGTTGGTTAGGTGGTACTCTTACAAACTTCGGTACAATTCAAAAACGTGTTGCACGTATGAAAGCAATCGAAAAAATGGAAGAAGACGGAACTTTTGAAGTTCTACCTAAAAAAGAAGTAATCCAACTTAAAAAAGAACACGAACGTCTAATCAAATTCTTAGGCGGTATCCGTGATATGCACGCTCTACCAGACGTAATGTTCGTGGTTGACCCACGTAAAGAACGCATTGCTGTTGCAGAAGCTATTAAATTAAACATCCCTCTAGTAGGTATTGTTGATACAAACTGTGATCCAGATGAAATCGACTACGTAATTCCTGCTAATGATGATGCTATTCGCGCTGTTAAACTTTTAACTGCTAAAATGGCTGACGCTTTAATCGAGTCAAAACAAGGTGAAGAAGAAGCTCCAGCTGTAGAAGCTGCTGCTGAGTAATTCACGTTTACAAAAAGGTGATAAGTGGCTCAGGACCCTTATCACCTTTTTTAGAACCTATCACTAAAATTTGTACAACCAATTTGAGGAGGAAACACTAAATGGCAAACATTACTGCACAATTAGTAAAAGAATTACGTGAAAAAACTGGCGCTGGAATGATGGATTGTAAAAAAGCGTTAGTACAAACTGATGGCGATATAGATGCTGCAATCGATTTCCTACGTGAAAAAGGTCTTTCTTCAGCTGCTAAAAAAGCTGACCGTATCGCTGCAGAAGGTACAACTTACATTTTAGAAAATGGTAACGAAGCAATCATCCTAGAAGTAAATGCTGAAACTGACTTCGTTTCTAAAAACGATAAATTCCAAGTATTAGTTGCTTCATTAGCTGAACAATTACTTGCTGCTAAACCTGCATCAATTGAAGCTGCATTAGAGCTTGCAAATGCTGAAGGTGTAAAAGTTGTTGACCAAATTTCAACAGCAATTGCAACAATCGGTGAAAAAATCACTCTTCGTCGTTTCGAAGTGAAAACAAAAACTGATGCAGATGCATTCGGTTCTTACTTACACATGGGCGGCCGCATCGGTGTATTAGTTGCTTTAGAAGGTTCTACAGATGCTTCTGCTGCAAAAGATGTTGCTATGCATATCGCTGCTATTAACCCTACTTATGTTTCTCGCGATGAAGTTTCTGCTGAAGAAGTTGAACGTGAGCGTAAAGTATTAACTGAACAAGCTCTTAACGAAGGTAAACCAGAAAACATCGTAGCAAAAATGGTTGAAGGTCGTCTTGGTAAATACTTCGAAGATGTTTGCTTACTTGACCAAACATTCGTTAAAAACTCAGATCAAAAAGTACGTGACTTCGTTGCTTCAACTGGCGGTTCAGTAAACGGCTTCGTACGTTACGCTGTAGGTGAAGGTATCGAAAAACGTGAAGATAACTTTGCTGAAGAAGTAATGAGCCAAGTTAAAGGTAACTAATTTAGCTTGCGTTTGATCCTAACCAAATAATATCTAGATTTTCTAGACAAAAAATGGGGAACACAACATAGCGTGTTCCCTATTTTTCCGAAATGAGCAAAAAAAGATATAATTGGTTCATCCACCAATAGTTGAGAATGAAATTGGTGATGAGCCATATAATTTCCTATTCTGCCTTATTCATAACTAGCAATTATTGTTATTTATACTATAATGGAAAAGAGAATAGAGATGTATTAAATAAAGTCTGACGGAGGTTTACAATGAGTGTGCCACAATATAAACGAGTAGTTATAAAATTAAGTGGTGAAGCGTTAGCTGGAGAAGCGGGCTTCGGTTTATCACCAAAAATAATCAAGTCTGTTGCAGAAGAAGTAAAAGAAGTAGTAGATCTTGATGTTGAAGTTGCTGTTGTTGTAGGTGGCGGTAATATATGGCGTGGAAAAATCGGTAGCGAAATGGGGATGGATCGTGCTGCAGCCGACTATATGGGTATGCTAGCAACGGTTATGAACTCTTTAGCGTTACAAGATGCACTAGAGAAATTAGGCATTGAAACACGTGTGCAATCTTCCATTGTAATGACACAAGTAGCAGAGCCATATATTCGCCGTAAAGCAGTTCGCCATCTAGAGAAAAAACGCGTAGTAATTTTTGCAGCAGGTACGGGTAACCCATTCTTCTCTACTGATACTACAGCTGCGTTACGAGCAGCTGAAATCGACGCAGATGCGATTTTAATGGCAAAAAATAATGTAGATGGTGTTTATTCTGCAGATCCGAAAATAGATGCAACTGCCGTTAAATATGATACACTCACATACTTAGACGTTATTCAACAGGGCTTACAAGTAATGGATTCAACAGCTTCTACTTTATGTATGGATAACGATATTCCGTTAATTGTCTTCTCAATTACAGAACCAGGTAATATTAAACGTGCCGTACAAGGCGAGAAAATTGGAACAGTTGTTAGGAGGAATGCATAATGTCTAAACAAGTTTTAGAACAAGCTAAAGAAAAAATGAACAAAACAATTGCTGCTTTTACACGTGAACTATCTTCAATCCGTGCAGGCCGTGCAAATGCTGCTCTATTAGATCGTATTATGGTTGAATATTATGGTGCACCAACACCAATAAATCAGCTTGGTGGTGTTTCGGTACCAGAAGCACGTTTATTAGTTATTACACCTTACGATAAAACAATTTTAGGTGAAATCGAAAAAGCGATTATGAAATCAGATATTGGTATTACACCAACAAATGATGGATCTGTTATTCGTTTAATGATTCCTGCTTTAACAGAAGAGCGTCGTAAAGATCTTGTGAAGCAAGTGAAAAAAGAAGCAGAGGATGCAAAAATCGCTGTACGTAATGTTCGTCGCGATGCTAATGATGATCTAAAAAAACTTGAAAAAGCTGGCGAAATCACAGAAGATGATCTACGTGGCTACGGTGAAGATATTCAAAAATTAACGGATGAATTCATTGTTAAAGTAGACCAAGTAATGAAAGATAAGGAAAAAGAAATTCTAGAAGTGTAAGCAATTACTCGCTTTGCATATCTATGATGGAACTTTTTGATGAGATAAAGGCGTCCTATAAATATCAGGACGTCTTTTCTCTTTACTTTTAAATTATTATGTAAAAGATGTAGTAAAGTCTTATACATTAAACTTTAACTGTTTTAGGGAAAATACCTTTCATCTATTTTTGCTTTCTTTTAAGATTAAGAAGAACTGTTCTTTACTTAAGCGAAATACATTATTGAAGATTGAACGAATAAGGGAAACACCTCTTAATATGTTTTCTAGCCTTTCTTTATAAAGGGATCATCACCAAAAGCTGGGGATGACATTTTGTTAAAACGTATGTCATAAGGATAAGTTGATTGGAGTGGAGACTGGGCGACTCCTTGGGGATTAGCAATAGAGGAACAAAGGCTAAAACCATCACGTCCTGTGATAATGCCTTCGTGACCAACATCCTGTTGCCCCGACGCCCCCAGGAAGCTCTGCTCTGCGCGAAAGCGAAGCTTCAGCGGCAAATGTTTTCTGTGCGAAAGCGAAGCGTCAGCAACAAATGTTTTCTGTGCGAAAGCGTAGCGTCAGCAACAAATGTTTTCTGTGCGAAAGCGAAGCGTCAGCAACAAATGTTTTCTGTGCGAAAGCGTAGCGTCAGCAACAAAGCGCCCAGTCGGAACGGAAATCAACCCCACGTTATGGTGAGAATCCAAAAATGTGTGTAGTTCTAAAATAAGATAGTTCATACATAGTCAATTTAGAGGGAAAAAAAAGACAAAAAGCGCTTTTGTTTGTTATGATAGGTTAGTATACGTCCGATTAGTTGTAGTGGGGGAGTTAGCATGTTTAAAAAGCTATTAGGTAAACAAATAAATATGGATTCACTATCATTGGAGGAACGTGTTGCCCTTGCTAAAAACGAGCCGATTCCTGCCCATGTAGCGATTATTATGGACGGAAATGGACGTTGGGCGAAGAAGCGTGCCATGCCACGTATTGCTGGGCACCATGAAGGTATGAAGACGGTACGAAAGGTAACTAGATTTGCATCAGATCTAGGTATTAAAGTTTTAACGGTGTATGCGTTCTCTACAGAAAATTGGAAGCGACCAAAAACAGAGGTCGATTTTCTAATGCGTTTACCTGTAGAATTTTTAGGTTCCTTTTTACCTGAAATGATGGAACGCAATGTACGTGTTGAAATGATAGGCGATCCATCTTTGTTACCAGCACATACGCAAAAAGCGTTGTACGAGGCAATGGAGGAGACGAAGCATAATACAGGATTAATTCTAAATTTTGCTCTGAATTATGGAAGTCGTTCGGAAATGGTTAGCGCCATGAAAATAATGCTTCAAAAGGTGCAGGACGGTCAATTAACGATGCAAGACATAACGGAAGAATGCTTGACATCTCATTTAATGACGGCTCATCTGCCAGAGCCAGATTTATTAATTCGTACAAGCGGTGAAGTGCGATTAAGTAATTTTATGTTATGGCAGCTCGCCTATACAGAATTTTGGTTTACAGATACATTGTGGCCAGATTTTAGTGCGGAAAACTTACTGGAAGCGGTGGAAAACTACCAGAAACGTAATCGCCGTTACGGTGGGTTGAAGGGAGAAGAAACAACTTGAAACAACGAATTATCACGGCAATAATTGCAGCAGCGCTATTTATTCCATTTGTTATCTATGGAAAAGTGCCATTTACAATACTTGTACTTGCAATGGCTGTTGTCGGCTTTTATGAAATACTAAAAATGAAAGGTATTTCACTTTTTACAGTGCCTGGTTTTTTAGGGCTACTAACATTAATACTACTTGTTATACCAAAGGACTGGTCGAGTAAGGTAGTAGATGCAATTGGCTATTCCTCCGATTTAATGGTTGTGTATGGTCTAATGATGCTATTGCTCATATACGTAGTCCTTGTGAAAAATAAAATTACATTCGATGAAGTTGCATTTATTTTATTAGGTGCGTTTTATGTCGGGTTAGGCTTCCATTACTTAATCGAAACACGAAGCTATGGTCTAGAGTTTGTTGTATATTGTTTACTTGTAGTTTGGACAACTGATTCAGGTGCATATTTTGTTGGAAGAAAGATAGGCAAAAATAAGCTATGGCCTGAAATCTCACCGAAGAAAACCGTGGAAGGTTTTGTAGGTGGAATTGTCATTGCAGTAATCTTTGCTGTTGGGATGCAGGTAATTTATCCATTTGCGAATGGTTATGTCTCACTTATTTTCATTACAATCTTTGCGTCAATTATTGGTCAAATGGGCGATTTAGTGGAATCAGCTATCAAGCGTCATTTTGACGTAAAGGATTCAGGCAAAATTTTACCTGGACATGGCGGTATTTTAGATCGCTTTGATAGTCTATTGTTCGTCGTGCCTTTACTACATTTTTTACATCTTTTTGGTAACTAGGAACAATAGCGGCTCATCGGTCGCCTATAGGAAAGCGTCCAGTCGGAACCGAAATCAACTCTACGTTATGGTGATGTGCCATAACAATAGCATTTTCCTCTAAACAGAGTGATAATAATCGTGCTATATCATTTGCTGAGATAGAAAAAGGGGACAATTTGTCGTGAAAAAAATTAGTTTACTTGGTGCAACTGGTTCAATTGGTTGGCAAACCTATGATATTTTAAAAGAACAACGCGATGCCTTTCATTTAGTGGCATTTTCTTCTGGAAAAAATATCGAAAAAACTCGTGAAATGATTGAAACTTTAAAGCCTGAGCTTGTATCTGTTCAATTAGAAGAAGATGCAATTATTCTCGCTAAAGAATATCCACAAGTACACTTTACGTTTGGTGCAAAAGGGCTTGTAGAGGTCGCTACACATCCTGATTCAACGGTGCTTGTAAACGCGGTTCTTGGAAGTGTTGGACTAGAATCGACATTAGCTGCAATTCGCATGGGCAAAACAATTGCCATCGCCAATAAAGAAACACTTGTAACCGCTGGACATTTAGTGATGGCTGAGGCCAAGAAATATAATGCAGCAATTTTGCCGGTTGATAGTGAGCATTCTGCGATTTTCCAATCGATGAATGGTGAGAATCCGAAAAATATTGAACGTTTAATTATTACAGCTTCTGGAGGTAGCTTCCGTGACAAAACACGTGAGGAATTGAAGCATGTAACGGTTGCGGATGCACTAAATCACCCGAACTGGTCAATGGGTGCGAAAATTACGATAGATTCAGCTACAATGATGAATAAAGGACTAGAAGTCATTGAAGCACATGTCTTATTTGATATGCCTTATGATAAAATTGATGTACTTTTGCATAGAGAAAGTATTATTCACTCCCTAGTTGAGTATCATGATACTAGTGTCATTGCACAGCTAGGTACGCCGGACATGCGTGTACCTATCCAATATGCATTAAGCTACCCAGATCGTATGCCGCTGCATAACGGACAACGACTTAATTTAGCACAAATTGGTCAGCTGCATTTTAAAGAAATGGATGTTGAACGTTATCCAGCATTGCGACTAGCATATGAGGCTGGGCGCACAGGCGGTACAATTTTAACAGCGATGAATGCAGCGAATGAAGCGGCAGTTGCGGCATTTTTACAAGGGAAAATAACATTCCTTGAAATTGACGAAACGATTGAGCGTGTAATGCAAGCACATAACAACATATTAGTGCCAGATTTGCAAACAATTTTGCATGCAGACAGTGAAACAAGAAAAACAGTGTTAGACATGGTAAAATAAAGAGAGAAGATATCGTTAACTATTCGCTTTTAAAGGTGGGGTATTATGCAAACAGCTATTGCTTTTATTTTAATATTTGGCCTACTTGTATTCTTCCATGAATTTGGTCACTTCTTGTTCGCAAAACGAGCAGGAATTATGGTTCGAGAATTTGCAATTGGTATGGGACCAAAAATTTATGGGAAAACACATGGTGAAACAATCTATACGATACGTTTATTGCCGATTGGTGGTTACGTTCGTATGGCTGGTGAGGACATGGATGGCACTGAATTACAGCCGGGCTATCGAGTAGGGCTTATTGTAGATGAAGATAATGTGGTAAAGAAAATTATTTTTAATCAAAATAATAAGCAATTACCAGATCTGTTATTTTTAGAAGTTGAGCGTGCCGATTTAGAAAAGGATTTGTTTGTAGAAGGCTATGATGAAGAAGAAAAATTAGTTCGTTATAATGTTGCAAGAGATTGTATTCTCGTAGAAAACGGTAAAGAAACGTTAATAGCACCATATGATCGTCAATTTAACGCTAAAACAGTCGGTCAACGAGCAATGACAATTTTTGCAGGCCCGTTATTTAACTTTATATTAGCTTTTATTATTTATATGCTGATTGGATTGATTCATGGTGTGCCTACGTATGAACCAATCATCACAGAAGTAGTAGAAAATGATCCAGCCGCACAAGCAGGAATGCTTGCAGGCGATAGAGTAACTGCAATCGATGGACAAGTAGTTAATAAATGGCAAGATTTAGCTGCTTTTGTACAAGATCATCCAAGTGAGGATATTACTGTAACGGTTGATCGAAATGGTCAACAAGTTAACCTAAATATGAAGGTAAAAGAAAAAATAGAACAAAATGGCGAAAAATATGGTCAAATAGGGGTTAAGTATGAAAGCCCGCGTGAATTTAATCCATTAAAGGCTGTTGTTTATGGCGCTCAAGAAACTTATAATATGACTGCTCGAATATTTGAATTGCTTGGTATGTTAATTACCGGTAAATTCACGATAGATGCTCTATCAGGTCCAGTAGGAATTTACAAAGCGACAGAGCAGGTAGCTCAATATGGATTCATCAATTTAATGAATTGGGCTGCGATGTTAAGTATTAACCTTGGAATTATGAACTTACTACCGCTTCCTGCACTTGACGGTGGTCGTCTATTATTCTTTGGCTTCGAAGCAGTAAGGGGTAAACCAATCGATCGTCAAAAAGAGGGTCTTGTGCATTTTGTAGGTATCGTACTATTGATGATCTTAATGGTCGTAGTTACATGGAACGATATACAACGATTTTTCTTTTAATTAAATGAAGTAAAGTTAAGTTAAGTTTTTCAAGTAAAACATATTTAGAAGAAGCCCTGGCGACTGTGCAATTACGCCAAGGTGAAAATTGATTGAAAAAACATAGCTTTGAACGCAATATTTTTGAAACATTGCGTTCAAAGCTAAATTTGTTTATGCTAATTAGAGTATAAAAACTTATCTATTAAAAAGGTGGAACACTGAATGAAGCAAAGTAAAACATTTATCCCAACGCTACGTGAAGTACCTGCTGATGCAGAGGTAAAATCACATAAACAATTACTACGTGCAGGGTTTATTCGTCAAAATACAAGTGGGGTATACTCGTATTTACCGCTTGCAAAACGTGTGTTAACAAAAATAGAAAACATTATTCGTGAAGAGATGGAAGCAATCAATTCAATTGAGCTTTTAATGCCTTCATTACAATCTGCGGAACTTTGGCAGGAATCTGGCCGCTGGGAAAAATATGGTCCAGAATTAATGCGTTTAAAAGACCGTCATGATCGTGATTTCGCATTAGGGCCAACACATGAAGAAGTGATTACAACTTTAGTACGCGATGAAATTAAATCATATAAAAAATTACCATTAACACTTTATCAAATTCAAACTAAATTCCGTGATGAAAAGCGTCCTCGCTTTGGTTTACTACGAGGCAGAGAGTTTATTATGAAAGATGCATACTCTTTCCATGCTTCGCGTGAAAGTTTAGATGAAACATATGATGATATGTATCGTGCCTATTCAAATATTTTCTCTCGTCTTGGTTTAAACTATCGTGCAGTTATTGCAGATGCAGGCTCAATTGGTGGGAAGGGTACACATGAATTTATGGTGCTTTCTGAAATTGGAGAAGATACAATTGCATACTCTGACACGTCTAATTATGCGGCAAACATCGAAATGGCAGAAGTTCTTGTAGACTACCAACCATCAGATGAAGCATTAAAAGAGCTTGAAAAAGTGGCAACACCAGACCAAAAAACAATCGAAGAAGTATCAGCTTTCTTAAATGTTGAGCCTTCAAATGTCATTAAATCATTAGTGTTTGATGTTGACGGTGAATTAGTTGTTGTACTTGCTCGTGGAGATCACGAAATTAATGATATTAAGCTGAAAAATGCGCTTGAAGCTGGTTCTGTTGAACTTGCTAGTGAAGCGGCAATCCGTGATTTATTAGGCTGTGGAGTTGGTTCAATCGGTCCTGTTAAATTACCGGTAGACGTAAAAGTAGTAGCTGATAATGCTATTAAATCTATTCGTAACGGTGTTGCTGGTGCGAATGAAGATGGATTCCACTTAGTAAACGTTAATCCTGAGCGTGATTTTGCAGTGAATGAATACGTAGATATTCGTTTTATTCAAGAGGGTGATCCATCTCCTGATGGACAAGGTACTATCAAATTTGCAGAAGGTATCGAAGTTGGTCATATTTTCAAATTAGGAACAACTTACTCTGCAAAAATGAATGGTACATTCTTAGACGAACAAGGTAAGGCACAGCCATTTATTATGGGATGCTATGGTATTGGTGTATCACGTATTTTAGCTGCTGTTGCAGAGCATTTCCAAGATGAAAATGGTTTTGTTTGGCCAACACAATTAGCTCCGTATGATATCCATGTTGTACCTGTTAATACAAAGGATGAAACACAGGTTGCCTTAGCTGATGAGCTTTATGGTTTATTGAAATCATACCGTTATGATGTGCTATTAGATGATCGTACTGAGCGTGCTGGGGTTAAATTTGCAGATGCTGATTTAATTGGCTTACCTGTCCGTGTAACAGTAGGTAAAAAAGCAACTGAAGGTGTTGTTGAAGTAAAATTCCGTCAAACAGGTGAAACATTCGAATGGAAAAAAGAAGAGGTCATTGATCGCTTAAATGAATTTTTTCGCAAAAATTAACCTTTAGAATGGCTTGTCCCAAAAAGGATGTAAATGGCATTAAATAGATAAAAGATTCGCGCCACTTCTCGGGGACAGCGAGCCAAGCATGAATTCATAGATTTTTTGGATTTGTGAGGCTTGACGGTCACCCGTGAAAAGGGAGCGAATTTTTTCTTTGATTCGTAAACGTTGGTGAGGAAATAAAACAAGGGGCTTTAAGACTGCCTCTTTCTGAAAGTAGGTGTCAATAGATTGGAACAGCAACAAGAAGCAAGAACGAGGTTTCAAATGCTCTTGCAACAACTAGAGTTAACAGATGATGTGTATATGTCCTTTTTTGAGGAAGGTGAATTATCACGGTTAACTGTACACAAAAAGAATAGGCTATGGAATTTTTCCATTAAATTACGAGATGTACTTCCTTTTCCACTATACCAACTTTTTCGTACTCGTTTGACTGAAAAATTTTCAACTATCGCTCAAATCCACACAACTTTTGATACGGTAGAGCAAAATGTTACGGAGGAACTTGTCCAACAATATTGGTTAACAGTAGTAGAGCAAATTGATGAGATGGCGCCACCTTTAAAACATTGCCTAGCATCGCAAATACCTATGTGGAATGGGCAAAAAATTACTTTATCCTGCATGCAAGAAATGGAATTTATGATGTTGAAAACAAAGTATGCAGAAAAGCTTTCCGAAAGCTATAGTCAATTCGGCTTTCCACATATTGTGATAGATTTTGTTCTTCAAGATCAATCGGAAGAAATGATTGCGGCACAGGAAGCTTTCATGGAACAGAAGCGTTTAGAGGAGGCAGCTTTATCCCAGCAAGCGATACAAGATTACCAAAAACGTGAGCAAGAGAAGAAAGAAAATCCAGCTCTTGCGAACCTTGGTGACCGTCCATTCCAGCTGGGTATGTTAATTAAAGACGATGAAACAATGGAAATTAAACGCATTGTTGAGGAAGAACGCCGTGTTATCATTGAAGGATTTGTTTTTGATACGGAAATTAGAGAGCTGAAAAGTGGTCGCTCTTTATTACAAATTAAAATTACCGACTATACGGATTCTATCGTAGTAAAAATGTTCTCACGCGATAATGATGATGCAGAGCTAATGCAGCATTTGAAAAAAGGTATGTGGGTTAAAGTTCGTGGTTCTGTACAAACTGATACGTTTATCCGTGATTTAATCGTGATGGCAAATGATATTAATGAAATAAAAAAAGCAACACGTCAGGACCACGCACTAGAAGGCGAAAAACGGGTGGAGCTACATCTTCATACACCAATGAGTCAAATGGATGCTGTGACACCAGTTGGTAGACTTGTTGAGCAGGCTGCAAAGTGGGGTCATCCAGCCGTGGCTATTACCGACCACGCTGTTGTGCAATCCTTCCCAGAGGCCTATGCAGCAGGGAAAAAGCATGGCATAAAGGTTATTTACGGCTTGGAAGCTAATTTAGTAGATGATGGTGTACCGATTGCTTATGCATCTGAGCACCGCTTATTAGCTGATACTACCTATGTCGTGTTTGACGTAGAGACGACAGGACTATCAACTGCTTACGATACTATAATTGAGCTTGCTGCGGTGAAAATTAAAGATGGAAATGTGATAGATAAATACGAAAGCTTTGCCAATCCACATCACCTACTTTCAGCAACAACCATTGAACTGACAGGCATTACAGATGATATGGTACGAAATGCGCCAGAAGTGGAGCAAGTCATTAAGGAATTTCATGCATTTATCGGAGATGGCATAGTAGTAGCCCATAATGCATCGTTTGATATGGGCTTTTTATACACAGGCTATAAAAAATTTGGGCTGGAGGAAACAATTCATCCAGTTATTGATACGTTAGAGCTTGCCAGATTGCTTTATCCAACGATGAAAAACCATCGTTTAAATACACTTTGTAAAAAATTCAATATTGATTTAACCCAACATCACCGAGCTATATATGATACAGAGGCAACGGGTTACTTACTTTTACAGCTGTTAAAAGATGCAGATGAATTAGCTATCAAATACCACGACGACTTTAATAAGCATATTGGTGGTGGGGATGCTTATAAAAAGGGACGACCAATGCACTGCACAATATTAGCAGTAGATAATGTTGGTCTAAAAAATTTATTTAAAATAGTCACCCACTCCCATACAAAAACTTTCTATCGTGTACCTCGTGTAACACGGGCAGTCCTAGAGCAATATAGAGAAGGGTTATTAGTTGGATCAGGTTGTAGTAATGGTGAATTATTTGAGACCATGATGAATAAATCCCCAGAGGAAGCAGAGCAAGTTGCAAGATTTTATGATTATATTGAGGTTCAACCTAAGGCAGTGTATGCACCGTTAATTGAGCGCAATGTAGTACGTGATGAATGGACGCTTGAAGATATTATTCGCAAGTTAGTAAAGCTAGGGAAGAAAATCGATAAACCTGTTGTAGCAACTGGTAATGTGCATTACTTAGATCCGACAGATGGAATGTTCAGACAAATATTAATTGGCTCTCAAGGTGGTGCCAACATATTAAATAGATCAAAGCTACCTGAGGTTCATTTTAGAACGACGGATGAAATGCTTAAAGAATTTGATTTTTTAGGACCAGATCTTGCGAAGGAAGTAGTTGTTACCAACTCTCAAAAAGTCGCAGATATGATTGGTGATGTTAAGCCAATTAAAGATGATCTATATACACCAAAAATTGAAGGCTCAGATGATGAGGTCACAAATTTAACCTATGAAATGGCTCATCGTATATACGGGGAAGAGTTGCCGGAAATCGTGAAGGCCCGAATTGAAAAGGAACTAAAGTCAATTTTAGGCCATGGTTTCGGAGTAATTTATTTAATTTCTGCGAAGCTTGTGAAAAAATCATTAGCTGATGGCTATTTAGTAGGTTCCCGTGGTTCTGTTGGGTCTTCATTAGTGGCGACATTTATGGAGATTACTGAAGTAAATCCACTTCCACCTCATTATGTTTGTCCAGATTGTAAGCATTCCGAGTTTTTTAATGATGGTTCAGTAAGCTCAGGCTTTGACTTACCAAATAAAGATTGTACGGAATGTGGAACACCATATAAAAAGGATGGGCAAGATATCCCATTCGAAACGTTCCTTGGCTTTAAGGGAGATAAGGTACCTGATATTGATTTGAATTTTTCGGGGGAATATCAACCACAGGCTCATAACTATACAAAGGTTTTATTCGGTGAAGATTATGTATATCGTGCCGGGACAATTGGTACTGTTGCGGAGAAAACAGCTTATGGCTATGTAAAGGGCTATGCAAATGATAACAATCTACATTTCCGCGGTGCTGAGGTAGATCGATTAGTGCAAGGCTGTACAGGCGTTAAACGTACATCAGGACAGCACCCTGGAGGAATTATTGTAGTACCAGATTATATGGATATTTATGACTTCTCACCAGTGCAATTTCCTGCGGATGCACAGGATGCAGAATGGCGTACAACGCACTTTGATTTCCATTCCATTCACGATAATATTTTAAAGCTTGATATTCTTGGGCACGATGATCCGACTGTGATTCGGATGTTGCAGGATTTATCAGGGATAGATCCAAAAACCGTTCCAACAGATGATCCAGTTGTTATGAATATCTTTAGTTCTCCAGAAACTTTAGGTGTAACAGAAAAACAAATTGGCTGTAAGACAGGAACACTTGGCATTCCTGAGTTCGGTACCCGTTTTGTACGCCAGATGCTTGAAGATACAAAGCCGTCAACATTCTCAGAGCTTGTGCAAATTTCAGGACTTTCACACGGAACAGACGTATGGCTTGGTAACGCACAAGAGTTAATTCAAAACGGTACATGTGTGCTGAAAGAAGTAATTGGCTGTCGTGACGATATTATGGTGTATTTAATTTATCAAGGTCTAGAACCGTCACTGGCGTTTAAAATAATGGAGTCTGTGCGTAAAGGGAAAGGTTTATCTGAAGAGTTTGAAGCAGAGATGCTAGCGAATAAAGTACCAGGCTGGTATATCGAATCATGTAAAAAGATAAAATATATGTTCCCGAAAGCCCACGCTGCTGCTTACGTGTTAATGGCAGTTCGTATCGCTTGGTTTAAGGTGCATTTCCCGATTCTTTACTATGCAGCGTATTTCACAGTACGTGCAGATGATTTTGACTTAATTGCGATGGTACAGGGCTCGCAAATGATTCGTGCAAAAATTGATGAAATCAATATAAAGGGCTTAGATGCTTCAACAAAAGAAAAAAACCTATTAACGGTGATGGAACTAGCACTTGAAATGTGTGAGCGTGGTATGAGCTTCCAAAAGGTGGACTTATATCGTTCGCAGGCTAGTGAATTTGTAATTGATGGGAACTCTTTAATCCCACCATTTGATGCGATTCCTGGACTTGGTACAAACGTTGCTAAACAAATTGTGACAGCACGTGAGGACGGAGAATTTTTATCGAAGGAAGATTTACAGCAACGAGGTCGAGTATCCAAGACATTGATAGAATACATGGATCAATTGGGTTGTTTAGAGGGAATGCCTGATGCTAATCAGTTATCTCTTTTCTAAAATAGGAAGGTTAGTCTGAAGGCATCATCAGCAAAAACGAATAACTTATCTGCCTTATGTTCAAATTAAGGCTTATAAAGTTGGGAATGACATTTGTTAAAATGTATACTATGTATATGAGTTGATTGAAGTGAAGGATACACTACTCCCGGAAAGCGGCCAGTCAGAACGGAAATCAGCCCCATGTTATGGTGATGAGCCTAATTTAAGCACAAACTTCAATTTCCAGACGCAATTATGCCGAGGCATAATTGATTAGATGTCTAGAAAAAGGAGATTTGCATTGTGCTGTAAACTATGCTATTCTTATGGTAATAATTTGTTGATATTTTTCCAGCAAAAGAGTGGGGCCTTCCCGCTCTTTTCTGTTGTTATACCGTAGCAAAACAAATTTTTGACTAACAGCAGGTAAGACCGTTAAATTTCACCAAAGCTACTGGTGGAATTTCTGTTTTATTACGCCAGATTTTGATAGATACAGGAGGAAACAATGAGCAAAGTACCATCTTTAATTGAGGAGCTCGCCAAACCGATTGTTGAAGAGTTGAATCTTGAGCTTGTAGATGTCGAGTTCGTAAAAGAAGGACGTAACTGGTTTTTACGTGTTTATGTGGATACACCTGAGGGTGGAATTGACATTGAACAATGTGCCCAAGTTAGTGAACGACTAAGTTTGCTATTGGATGAAAATGATCCAATTACACAAAACTATTATTTAGAAGTTTCTTCACCTGGAGCAGAACGTCCATTAAAAAAAGATACTGATTTTGAAAATGCGATTGGCAAATTTATTTATGTAAAAACCTATGAGCCCATCAAGGACATGAAGGAATTCCAAGGCTACTTAACGTCATACGATGAACATACATTAGTGATGGAAGTACGCATTAAAACGCGTAAAATTACAGTAACAATTGAACAAGAAAAAATCGCATTGGCACGACTTGCCATCGATTTTTAAGCATATTGCATATTTAGGAGTGAAAACAAAAATGAGTAGTGATTTGTTAGATGCGCTAAATGCGCTAGAAGAACAAAAAGGAATTTCAAGAGATGTGTTAATTGAAGCAATAGAAGCGGCATTAGTTACAGCTTACAAACGCAACTTCAATCAAGCACAAAATGTCCGTGTTGACTTAAATTTAGATAAGGGCTCAATTCGTGTCTTTTCACGTAAAGATGTTGTTGAAGAAGTAGAGGATGATCGTTTACAAATCTCTGAAGAAGATGCCAAGGAGATCAATCCTGCATATCAATTAGAAGATATCGTGGAGCAGGAAGTGACACCTCGAAACTTTGGCCGTATTGCTGCACAGACAGCGAAACAAGTTGTTACACAACGTGTGCGCGAAGCAGAACGTGGCCTAATTTACGAGCAATATGTGGACCGTGAAGATGATATCGTAACTGGTGTAGTTGAGCGTCTAGATGCTCGTAATATTTACGTAGGTCTAGGAAAAGTAGAGGCTGCATTACCACAAAACGAACAAATTCAAGGTGAAACATATCATCCACACGATCGCATCAAGGTCTATATTACAAAGGTTGAACGTACAACTCGCGGACCACAAGTAATTGTTTCACGTACACATCCTGGTTTATTACGCCGCTTATTTGAAATGGAAGTACCTGAAATCTATGAAGGTATTGTAGAAATTAAATCAATAGCTCGTGAAGCAGGGGATCGTTCTAAAATCTCTGTTTATGCACACAACGAAGAGGTAGATCCAGTAGGTTCATGTGTAGGAGCAAAAGGCGCTCGTGTGCAAACAATTGTAAATGAATTACACGGCGAAAAAATCGATATCGTTGAATGGTCAGAAGATCCAGTTGTATTTGTAGCAAATGCTCTTAGCCCATCTAAAGTTTTAGATGTTCAAGTCAATGAAGAAGAAAAATCTACTACTGTTGTTGTTCCAGACTATCAATTATCACTAGCAATTGGTAAACGTGGTCAAAATGCTCGTTTAGCTGCTAAGCTAACTGGCTGGAAAATTGATATTAAGAGTGAAACAGATGCTCGTGAGTTAGGTATTTATCCATCTGCTACAAGCACTTTCATACCTGCTGAGGATGAAGAAAGTGATTTTGATGATGTGGCAGTTGACTTATATCAAGACGACGAAGAATAAGTAAGAAAGCCCGTGTGACTAGTTGGCTGCCATTATTCAGTGGGCGTAGCCTAACGCCCACTGAATAATGGCAGAGCCTACAATGGAAGATATTACGGTATTGATTTCAAATCCAAGTTTATAACCAATGTAGGGCATGACTAGTCCACCTCTTACGACAAGCTTCAGAGAGGAAAGGTAATTCTTATGGCTATTAATAAAAAAGTACCTCTTCGAAAATGTGTAGCTACTGGAGAAATGCTACCAAAGAAAGAAATGGTTCGTGTCGTTCGTTCGAAAGAGGGCGAGGTAAGTGTTGATATCTCCGGAAAAAAACCGGGACGTGGTGCTTATGTCTCTAAATCGGAGGAGGCGATTGAAATCGCCCGTAAGAAAAATGTTTTAGGGCACCAACTTGATATGAAAATCCCTGAAGAAATCTACGATGAACTTATTTTGTTGATTCGTAGGGAGTCTATTATATGATCAATCAAGCAGTGCATAATTTGCTTGGAATAGCGGCAAGAGCCCGTAAAGTGATTTCAGGAGAAGAGTTAGTAGTAAAGGAAGTCCGTAATGGTAATGCTAAGCTAGTATTGCTTGCAAACGATGCTTCTAAAAACTCTAACAAAAAAATTCAAGATAAATGCACGTACTACAACGTTGAGTATCATGTAATTGGTGATCGTTATGATCTAGGACATGCTACAGGTAAGGAGGCCCGCGTGGCTTTGGCTATTACCGATAAAGGTTTTGCAAGCAAATTGTCTAGTCTACTCAACGAAAAATAATCGGGGGTGAGCAGATGACCAAAATCAGAGTTCATGAATATGCGAAACAAGTGAATAAAACGAGTAAAGAGGTTATTGAAGCACTAAATAAAATAAATGTTAGCGTAACAAACCATATGTCAATGTTAGAAAAAGACATAGTGGCAAAGTTAAACCAAACATTTAAAAATATAAAAGAAGTGAAGCAATCTACTCAAAACGTATCGCAAAAATCACAGCAATCGGTGAAAAAGCAAGACGGGCAAAAGCAGCAATCTGCTACTTCTAAGCCTAAAGCCAATAATCAGCAACAAACGCATCAAAACTCAAATTCGTCTAACGAAAAATCTAAGAATACAAAAGGTAGTCAAAATCGAAATATGACAAATAATAATAATAATAATAATAATAATAATAATCGCAGAGGTGGCGGAGGTTACAACCAACGTCCAAAACCAGGAATTCATGGCGGAAAACGTCGCCATCCAAAAACACATCAACCAAGTCTACCAGTGAAACAGAAGGAATTACCAGAAAAAATTACTTTTGTTGAATCACTTTCTGTAGCGGAATTAGCAAAAAAATTACACCGTGAGCCATCAGAAATTATTAAAAAATTATTTATGCTTGGTGTAATGGCAACAATTAACCAAGAATTAGATAAGGATGCAATTGAATTACTTTGCGCAGACTATGGTGTAGAAGTTGAAGAAGAAATTCGTGTAGATATTACGGATTTAGAAACACACTTCGAACAAACAGAAGAAGTTAACGAGGCGGACTTATCAGAACGTCCTCCTGTAGTAACAATTATGGGTCACGTTGACCATGGTAAAACTACATTGTTAGACTCTATTCGCAATACTAAAGTTACAGCTGGAGAGGCTGGAGGTATTACTCAGCATATCGGTGCTTATCAAGTAACTGAAGGCGACAAAAAAATTACGTTCCTAGATACACCAGGACACGCTGCGTTTACAACTATGCGTGCGCGTGGTGCGAAAGTAACAGATTTAACGATTTTAGTAGTAGCTGCGGATGATGGTGTTATGCCACAAACAGTAGAAGCGATTAACCACGCAAAAGCAGCAGAAGTACCAATTATTGTTGCAGTCAATAAAATGGATAAACCTTCAGCTAATCCAGACCGTGTGATGCAAGAGTTAACAGAGCATGGCCTAGTTCCCGAAGCTTGGGGTGGCGAAACTATTTTCGTACCAATCTCTGCATTAAAAGGTGAAGGCATTGACACATTACTTGAAATGATTTTACTTATCGCTGAAGTTGGAGAATTAAAAGCGAGCCCTAATCGCTTAGCACTTGGTACAGTAATTGAAGCACAGCTAGATAAAGGTCGAGGCTCTGTTGCAACGCTTTTAGTACAAGATGGAACATTAAAAGTAGGGGACCCAATTGTTGTCGGCCATACTTATGGACGTGTACGTGCTATGGTGAATGACAAAGGCCGTCGTGTGAAAGAAGCTGGACCATCAACGCCAGTTGAACTCACAGGTTTAAATGATGTACCACAAGCTGGCGACCGTTTCGTTGTCTTTGAAGACGAAAAAACAGCACGTCAAGTTGGAGAAACTCGTGCAATGACAGCGATTCAAGCACAACGTTCAGAAAAACAACGCGTAACGCTTGATAACTTATTCGAACAAATGAGTCAAGGCGAAATGAAGGAGCTTAACTTAATTGTTAAAGCTGACGTTCAAGGTACTGTGGAAGCTATGGCTGCATCATTAATGAAAATTGATGTTGAAGGCGTAAACGTGAAAATTATTCACACTGGCGCTGGAGCGATTACAGAATCAGATATTTCTCTTGCTGCGGCTTCTAATGCAATTGTTATCGGCTTCAACGTTCGTCCAGATGTCAATGCAAAACGTGCAGCAGAAGAAGAAGGCGTAGATATTCGTCTACACCGCATTATCTATAAAGTAATCGAAGAAATTGAACAAGCAATGAAAGGAATGCTTGATCCAGAATTCGTAGAAAAAATTATTGGTCAAGCAGAAGTTCGACAAACAATTAAAGTATCAAAAGTTGGTACAATTGCTGGTTCATACGTAACAGAAGGTAAAGTAACTCGTGATTCAGGCGTACGTGTGATTCGCGATAATGTAGTAATTTTTGAAGGTGAATTAGATACACTTAAACGTTTCAAAGATGAAGTAAAAGAAGTTGCCCGTGGTTACGAATGTGGTATTACAATTACAAACTTCAACGATATTAAAGAAGGCGACATTATCGAAGCCTATATTATGGAAGAAGTTAAACGTGCATAATGATTGTTTATGCAGAGGTTGAATTCATGATTCAAACTGCCCATTCGTTGAAGGAAAAACGTGCTGTCCTACAGCGTATGCTTACCCGCACGAAACAAAAATTTAATGTATCCATTGCTGAAATTGACCATCAAAATGTATGGCAGCGCACGAAATTAGCGCTTGTTGCTGTTTCTTCTTCAAAAGAAGCAGCCGAGCGTGAAATTAATCACGCGCTCCACTACTTACAGTCAAATCCATCTTGGGAACAGCTTAATGTGTGGCGAGACTATCTATAAGTAACATTAGAAGTTGTGTTGTTTGATTTAACCATACCTTGCATGAAAATAGATGTGTAAGTGAGGACACAACTTTCTGTACATCGAAATTGAGGTGACAAACTATGTCTCTACGCTCAAACCGTGTCGCTGAGCAAATGAAAAAAGAGCTTGGCGAGATTATTGGACGTAAAATTAAAGATCCGCGTGTTGGTTTCGTTACTGTTACTGGTGTTGAGGTGACAGGTGATTTACAACAAGCGACAATTTATATTACAACTCTAGGCAATGAACGTGAAAAAGAGGAAACACTAAAAGCTTTATTAAAGGCTTCTGGTTTCATTCGCTCAGAAATCGGTACACGAATCCGTTTACGTCGTACACCAGAACTAATCTTTGAATTCGATTCATCGATTGAATATGGGAATCGTATTGATTCATTGCTACGTGGTTTACACGAAGAATAAGCTTAACTAAAAAAGTCTGCCATATGCATGTTCATGCAGGCAGACTTTTTACATTCATCGGAAATGCAACAGAATATTTTGCTTGATTTTAGGAGGGAATTTATGAACGGTATTTTACCGCTTTGGAAGGAACGTGGCATGACAAGTCATGATTGCGTCTTTAAATTACGAAAAATTTTACGTACCAAAAAAGTTGGCCATACAGGCACACTTGATCCGGGTGTTGAGGGAGTTCTTCCCATTTGTATTGGTCAAGCAACACGCATCGCAGAATACTTAACTGATGCAGGAAAAACCTATGAAGCCGTTATTTCTATTGGCCGTACAACGACAACTGAGGATGCAGAAGGAGAAACGGTTGAGCAAAATAGTACCAATAAAAAGTTCACACGTACTCAATTGCTTGAGGTTTTAACCTCGCTAACAGGTGTTATTCAACAAACGCCACCGATGTTTTCAGCAGTTAAAGTAAATGGTAAACGTCTCTATGAATATGCTCGAAAAGGCGAAATTGTCGAAAGACCTACACGTCAAGTCAATATTTATGCATTAGAACTACTAGATGATACAGCAATATATGAAGGACAAGAAATTACATTCCCTGTTCGTATAGCGTGTAGTAAAGGGACGTATATTCGAACACTAGCTGTGCAAATCGGAGCGGCACTTGGCTATCCAGCACATATGAAAGAGCTCGTACGTACAGCCTCAGGTACATTTACACAAGAAAATTGCTTTACATTGGCACAAGTTGCTGAGCTGATGGAAGCTGAACAAATGGATACTTGCATTTTACCAGTTGAGTATGCATTAACAGATTATCCATATATTGAGATCACTTCTGCAAACGAAAAAGAAATTTTCAATGGACAAGTGCTTCCCGCAGATGCATTATTAAAGATACATGATAAAATTGTTTTTGGAATCAGTGGGAAAGCAATTGCGGTTTATCATGCCCATCCTACAAAGGAAGGGTTTATGAAGCCACATAAGATGTTTCCGACGATAGAGTAGGAGGATTTTTAGTATGGAGGTTATTCATTTAAAATACCCACACCAACTACAGCAACGAGAAAGCATGCAGCCATATTCATTGGCACTTGGTTTTTTTGATGGTGTACATAGAGGGCATCAGGAAGTTATTAGGGCAGCGAAGGAAGAGGGAGACAAACGTCAAATTCCAACGGCTGTTATGACATTCGATCCACATCCTTCTTTAGTGCTTGGCGGACGTAACGAAAAAGTATTTTATATAACGTTATTACAGCAAAAATTGCAGCTTTTTGAAGAACAAGGTGTTGATAAAGCATTTGTTGTACATTTCACATCTGATTTTGCAAAGCTTTCACCTGCTGCATTTATTGATACATTTATTCGTGGGTTGAACATTCAACATGTTACAGCAGGCTTTGATTATTCTTTTGGTGCATTTGGTAAAGGCACAATGGAAGATATGCGTGCATTGAGTAATGGAGATTACGGCGTAACGGTTGTTGAAAAGAAAACCGACGATATCGAAAAAATTAGCTCTACACGTATCCGTAAGCTTTTGCAAGAAGGAGATATGGAAGCAGCAAGATTGCTCCTTGGACGACCATTTGAAATTACGGGTATCGTTGTACATGGTGATAAGCGAGGACGCACAATAGGTTTCCCAACTGCAAATATCCAAGCGTTGGAGGGGACTTATATTCCAGCAAGCGGTGTATATGCGGTTCGATTACTTGTTCAAAATAACTGGTATGATGGTGTATGTAATGTAGGCTATAAACCAACATTTAAAGACCCAAATGACAAGCAATTATCCATCGAAGTCCATATATTAAACTTCGAAAAAAATATCTACGGTGAAGAAGTACATGTCGCTTGGTATAAACGTATAAGAAGTGAACGAAAATTCGATGGTATCGAAGCTTTGAAAGCACAAATCGAAAAGGATAAACAAGAAGCAATTGAATATTTTAAGGTTATTACCAAAAGTTAAAATGTATACCATGAATATAAGTTGATTGGATCAGCGATAGAGGAACGAAGGCTAAAACCATCACATCCTGTGATAACGCCTTCGTGACCAACATCGTGGGCCCAAGACCCTGGAGCGAAGCGAAGCGGGTAGGGGAACGAAGGCTAAATACATCACGTCCTGTGATAACGCCTTCGTGACCAACATCCTGTTGCCCCGACGCCCCCAGGTAAGCGCCCAGCTGGAACGGAAATCAACCCCACTTTATGGTGATGAACCAGATTTTATCGGGTAAATGCAAATTAAATATGCGTTAGCATTTGAATAGGCTTACGTTAACGCTTGCTTGACCTTTTGATTTATGGTAACATTCATAAGTGCATAATATGCTTAACCTTAGCTCGGTATATCGATGACTCCAACGTTTACTGTGCTAATGGGGATTAACAATTATTTAGGAGGTCCATACAAATGGCTATTTCAAAAGAACGTAAAAACGAAATTATTGCTGAGTACCGCACTCACGAAAGTGACACTGGTTCTCCAGAAGTACAAGTTGCAGTATTAACAGAGGATATTAACGCTCTAAATGCTCACTTACGTACACACAAAAAAGATTTCCACTCTGAGCGTGGTCTTCTTAAAATGGTAGGTCGTCGTCGTCACTTATTAAAATATCTTCGTGAGACTGACGTACAACGTTACCGTGAACTAATCACTCGTTTAGGCTTACGTCGCTAATTGTCAATCGAAAAGCGGGATTAATCCCGCTTTTTCTTTATGTTTATAAACATTAAGAAGACAGTAAGCTTTACTATTGAGAAAAAAAGCATATATGACATGAATTTCAAGCAAAAAAACATTGTTTCAATCAAAGATAGAAATAAATCCTAAATAAATTGGCAATAACTGAATTTAAATGTATGATTATTTAATGAAATATTTAGCATAGAACAAGCATTTTTGGTACACTTACTATTAGTACATACAGACGAAGTAAGTGTTTTTATAATAGAGAGGGGTTCATTGAATGAACGAAAAGAAAGTCTATTCCTATGAATGGGCTGGCCGTCCACTAGTAATCGAAGTTGGACAGTTAGCAAAACAAGCAAATGGGGCCGTATTAGTACGCTATGGTGATACATCAGTACTTTCAACAGCAACAATGTCAAAATCACCGAAACCACTTGATTTCTTCCCATTAACAGTAAACTATGAAGAACGTTTATACGCAGCAGGTAAAATTCCTGGTGGCTTTATTAAACGTGAGGGACGTCCATCTGAAAAAGCAATACTAGCAAGCCGTTTAATCGACCGTCCAATTCGTCCGATGTTCCCAGACGGTTTCCGTAATGAAGTACAAGCGATTTCAATGGTCATGTCTAATGATCCGGATTGCACGTCTGAAATGGCTGCAATGGTTGGTTCATCATTAGCGTTAGCTATTTCGGATATTCCATTTGATGGACCGATTGCAGGTGTACAAGTTGGATATATTGATGGTAAATTTATCGTGAACCCAACAGTGGAACAATCTAATCAATCAACAATCCATTTATCTGTAGCAGGTAACAAGGATGCTATCAACATGGTTGAAGCTGGTGCACTAGAAGTACCGGAAGAAGTAATGCTCGAAGCCATTATGTTCGGTCATGAAGAAATCAAAAAAATTATTGCTTTCCAAGAGCAAATTGTTGCAGAAGTAGGGAAAGAAAAATTACCTGTAACATTATTTGAAATTGATGAAGCGATTCAAGCAGATATAAAAGCAGCTTGTGAGACTGACATGCATGATGCTATTCAAACTGCTGAAAAACATGCACGTGATGAGGCTATTAAAGCGGTAAAAGATCGTATTATTGCTTCTTATGAAGAGCAAGAAGCGGATGAAGTAACAATGAAGCAAGTTTATACAATTCTAGATAAAATGGTTAAAGACGAAGTACGTCGTCAGATTACAGAAGATAAAGTTCGTCCAGATGGTCGTAAGTTAGACGAAATCCGTCCACTTTCTTCTGAAACAGGCTTATTGCAACGTACTCACGGTTCAGCATTATTTACGCGTGGACAAACACAGGCCCTTTCTATTTGTACATTAGGTGCACTTGGTGATGTGCAAATTATCGACGGTTTAGGCGTAGAAGAATCGAAACGCTTTATGCATCACTATAACTTCCCGCAATTCTCTGTAGGGGAAACTGGCCCAATTCGTGGACCAGGTCGTCGTGAAATCGGTCATGGTGCATTAGGAGAGCGTGCTCTTGATGCGGTTATTCCAGATGAATCTGTATTCCCATATACAATCCGTTGTGTATCGGAAGTACTTGAGTCAAACGGTTCTACATCTCAAGCTTCTATCTGTGCTTCAACGTTAGCGATGATGGATGCTGGTGTTCCATTAAAAGCACCTGTAGCAGGTATTGCAATGGGTCTTGTTAAAAAAGGCGAACATTACTCTATTTTAACTGATATTCAGGGTATGGAAGACCACCTTGGAGATATGGACTTTAAAGTTGCAGGTACAGCTAAAGGTGTAACAGCACTTCAAATGGACATTAAAATTGATGGTTTATCACGCAATATTTTAGAGGAAGCATTAACACAAGCTAAAATTGGTCGTATGCACATTTTAGAATCAATGCTTGCTACTCTTGCAGAACCACGTGAAAAATTATCTACATTTGCACCGAAAATTGTGATCGTGAAGATTAATCCTGATAAAATTCGCGATGTTATCGGACCTGGTGGTAAACAAATTAACAAAATTATTGAAGAAACTGGCGTAAAAATTGATACTGAGCAAGATGGTACAATTTACATCTCTTCTGCAGATGAAGAAATGAACGCTCGTGCAAAACAAATTATCGAAGACATCGTACGTGAAGCAAAAGTTGGCGAGTATTACTTATCAACAGTTAAACGTATTGAAAAATTCGGTGCGTTTTGTGAAATATTCCCAGGTAAAGATGGCTTACTTCACATCTCTGAAATTCAAGAGGAACGTACAAAACAAGTTGAAGATGTCTTAAAACTTGGCGATCAATTACTTGTAAAAGTTATTGAAATTGACAAGCAAGGTCGTGTGAATTTATCTCGTAAAGTAGTGATCCAAGAAGAAAAAGAACGCGCTGAGCAAGATAAATAATAAGTTGTAGAAAAGGCTGCGTATAATGCGCAGCCTTTTTTAAATCAGTTAAGGAATATGGTTCTATAATATTTGTGTGGAAGCTTCACATTGTGACTCACCCTTAGATATAGAACCAGAAATATAATTGGGGGAGATTTTTTGGTACAAGTACATACATGTCAGAATGGTGTGCGTATTGTGTCTGAGCAAATCGATCATGTAAGGTCTGTTGCGCTAGGCATTTTTGTTAATGCAGGATCTCGTTATGAGCTTCCTGAGGAAAATGGCATTACGCATTTTATAGAACATATGCTTTTTAAAGGGACAAAAACTCGAACAGCTCGCCAAATTGCTGAAGAATTTGACCGAATTGGTGGAGAGTTAAATGCCTTTACATCCAAGGAAAACACTTGTTATTATGCAAAGGTTTTAGACCATCATGCTGAGCTTGCAGTTGCAATATTAGCGGATATGTTCTTTAATTCTACGTTTGCAGAGGAAGAATTAGAGAAGGAAAGACAAGTTGTACTAGAGGAAATATTAATGAGTGAAGACGCACCTGATGACGATGTTCATGAAAAACTATGGGGAGTCATGTATCCAAATGATGCACTCGGTCGTCCAATTCTAGGAACTGCGACTACTTTAAAAACATTTACAGCTGATATTATACGTAACTATATGGCTAAACATTATGGTCCAGAATCAGTTGTTATTTCAATAGCGGGAAATATTTCTACAAAGCTTATGCAAACAATTGAAGACTTATTTGGCCAATATCAACCATCTCCACTTGTGGTTGAACCGGTACTATCGAATCCTTATTTTTATCCGGGAGAGATTTCAAAAACTCGCGATACAGAGCAAGCGCATTTAGCCATTTCCTATCCAGCAATTGGTGTAAAAGATCCAGATATGTATAGCTTTATTGCACTTAATAATATTATTGGTGGTAATATGAGCTCTCGTTTGTTCCAAGAAGTACGCGAAGAACGTGGTTTAGCATATTCAATATTTTCTTACCAATCTTGCTATGCTGATGTTGGAGCATTTACGATTTATGGTAGTACGAGTCGTCAGCAATTATCACAGCTTCAACATACAATTGATGCGACATTACTTGATGTCGTAGCAGGTGGCGTGACAGAGGAAGAACTTGATAATGCGAAAGAGCAGCTCAAGGGTAGTTTTGTACTCGGTCTAGAGGGGACAGGCGCTCGTATGAATCGCAACGGTACAAGTGAGTTAGTGCATCGTAATCATCGCTCAGTAGACGAAGTATTAGCGTCTATCGATGCCGTATCAATGGAATCGATCAATCGTTTAATAGCAAAAATCTTAAAAGCTGAGCCAGCTATTTCAATTATCGGCCCAGAAGCTTAAAAGTAAAGTAGGTTGCCCATTTAAGGCAGCCTATTTTTTATAGTGTTGAAACAAAATAATCAAGGTAATCTTTGTGAATGTTGTGGCGATTAGATGAAGGGGATTTCCGTGTCAGGCTTCTTCTGTGGGCGAGCGTCGAGCCGCTTCCTTCGCTTAAATTGTTGCTTCACTTTCGCAAAAAAATATCTGTTGCTGCCGCTGCCGCTTCGCTTTCGCGCAAAAACATCTGCCGCTGCCGCTTCGCTTTCGCGCAAAAACATCTGCCGCTGCCGCTTCGCTTTCGCGCAAAAACATCTGTGGCCCTAAAGCCTCCCGCCGATTAGGACACCTTAATCTCGTTGACATAATATTTTTCCTATTCAATTAACCTCTCTTGCTATATACAATGAAAGGCTTTGACGGAAAATTAATAGAGTAATGAGTATACTTATAATTGTAGGGATCAACATTACTAATAAATTTGCTACTACTTGTGATAAATAGTAATGGATAGGGAAATTTATTGCAAAAATAAGGATTATGGCTGTCATCATTCTAAAATAACGCATCTGCTTTGTCTCGACTAGATGATGGATATAAAATTGGATGGAGATGAGTAAAGAAGAACTGCTAATATAGGCGAAGTACATAGCAAAATGCTCTGAAAAATTATCGTCAGCTGCAGTTTGTGAAAAATAAGCAGGTGCTATTAGAACAAAAAGTAGTATCACGATACCGTGACTATATAGAAAATCAGTCTGTAGCTGTGTTTTTCTCGTCAAAGGTAGACTATTGACAGATAATTCCCAATTTACTTTTTGATCTTCCTCATAGATCCCTCCAACAATGGAAGCGGAAAAAACTACAACAAATATTCCTATTGAGGGAGTATTTAAAAAAGGTATTTCCATGTAACTAATGATTATACAAATAATAACTGCAAAAAAGATGGACCATTTTTGCACCATTATTCTTTGCAAAAGTAAAGCCTGCATTGTCTTTCCCTCCTAGAATTCTTTGTGTTGATATATAGCGGTTGAAATGAGAGAGGACAGCCATAAGATTAAAAGTCCGGCAAGCGGAGCTAAAAACATATACTGTTTTAAGTTGGATAATGATAATGTCATATCTGGGAAATACTCTTTTAAAAGACCAAATAAGAAGCCAGGTATAAAGCAAAGAGCAACTAGGGCAATTCTTCCCTTGATGGAGCCAAATTTAATGTAGATAGGTATTATTAATGCAAGTATACAAAATGACAATGTCACGGTAATATTAAAAGTTAGAAAAAATTCAGTTGAAGCCAAGTTATTCGTGAAGTAATTCATAAGAAAGACAATAGGTAGAGCAATGACAAGCCCGATGATCATGAGTAGGAAACTTAGCATGTATTTACTAAGCACAATATCTCCTTTAGAGATCGGTAAGGTGTTTGCGTATTTATCCCAGTTGCTGTGTTCGTCGTAGGTAATTGCAGTTGTCGCTTGAATGGTCACGATAAATACAACAACAGCTAAGAGCAATGAACCTTGTTGCATGAAAAATGCCGTAAAAAGGATGATAATTAAAAAAGATGCCTGTGATTTCATTTGACGCTGAATCGTCATGAAATCTTTTATTAGAAGAGCAGTCATTATAGAACATTACCTTTCACATAAAATAGCATAATGTCCTCAATCGAAGGTTTTTCAAGTGAAAATACTTTGTTTACTTTATTTTTATGAACTAGTACCTCTATACCGAATGCTCCATTACGCTTTTTTATAATGGCATTCTCAGGTATATCGCTTACTTCCTCATTACTTCCTTTAAATATGCCGTACTCATAGACAAGCACATCCTTGCTTTCGCTAAATAAAATTTCCCCATTATGAATGAATGTAATATAGTCAGCAATCTTTTCTAAATCACTTGTTATATGAGAAGAAAATAGAATGCTATGTGTTTCATCCTGCATAAACGTTGAAAATAAATCGAGAATTTCATCACGTATAATCGGATCTAGCCCACTCGTTGGTTCATCTAAAATTAACAGCTTTGGATGATGTGACATAGCTAAAGCAATGGACAGCTTCATCCTCATTCCTCGGGAGAAGTTTTTTACCTTCTTCCTCTCTGGAATTTTAAATTGTGCTAATCGCTCAAAATAATAGCTTGAATTCCATGTTTTAAATACTTTTTTCATGATTTTGTCGAGTTGCGTCGCATTAAGCGTTTCAGGTACATGTAAATCGTCAAAAACCACACCGATGTCGTTTTTTATCGATAATTCATGTTCGACAATATCTTTGCCGAATAACAAAATTTCGCCATATTCTTTTTTTAGTAAATTGAGTATGCATTTAATTGTAGTAGATTTTCCGGCACCATTTTCTCCTACAAAGCCCATAACAGTGCCTTGAGGTACTGAAAAACTTACATCATTAAGAGAAAACCCTTCAAAGCTTTTATGCAAATCATGAATTTCAATCGCATTCATTTAGTTGTCCTCCTCCAAAATTAATGAAAGTAACTCCTGTATGTCCTCTTTTGTTAGGCCTGCTGTTTTGGCCGTTCTAACCGCTTTCTGCATATGCTCTTCAACTTGACGTAATAATTCCTCGCGTAGAAAATCTTGATTTCGTTCTGTAACAAAGCTTCCTTTTCCAGCTACCGTTTCGATAAATCCATCTCGCTCTAAATCAGCATAAGCACGCTTCGTTGTCATAACGCTAATTTTTAAATCCTTTGCAAGTGCACGAATTGATGGTAGTGCGTCACCTGCTTGTAATTTATTGGCTAGTATCGCTTCCTTAAGCTGTACAGTTATTTGCTCATAAATGGGTTTGTCACTGGCGTTGCTTAAATGGATATGCACAAATTCTTCACCTCGCACAACTGTATATACACACTATACACAGTTATTTGGTTAAATGCAACATTTTCCTACTTTGGGTAAGGGTCACGAATTGCAAAAACTCGGCATATATTGGGGTAACGGTTCAAGGAGGGAGATGAGGCATGCTACTATCAGAGATGGTGGATAAAGAGTTAATTCAAATTGAGGGCGGCGTACATTTTGGTATATTGGCACATACAGAATGTCTATTAGATGTGCAAACAGGAAAGATTCATGGTTTTGAGATTGTTAAAGATAAATTGCCATTCCAAAAAAAGAAAGTAAAAGTTAGTGAAATGATACCTTGGCATGAAATTATACTAATTGGAGAAGATCGTATTTTATTTAACAAAACAACGACGGTACAGTCAGAATTTTTACAGTGAGGTGAGCTTTTGGAAAATGAAAAATGGCTTGTTATCGGTGAGGATCTAAGATTAAAGGAATTAGCTACAATGCTAAGAAGTCCATCGAGAACGGTATTTTATAAAAGAACATCAGTTTGGAACGAAGAGTTAAATAAGCTTGTATTAGAATTCCAACCAAATAGAATTATTCTTCCCATTCTTCCACTTAAAATTGAAGTGGAACAGCTTTATGGGATATCCCAAGTTAAGTTTTATACAGGGCGTTTGACTATGCATTGGAAGCAGTTGCTTGAGAAAAATGAAACAAATTGCTATTTACAACAAGAATCTTTTATTTGGCAAAACGCAAGATTAACAGCGGAAGGATTTATCGCCACGTTTTACGGACTCGAGCAAAAATGTATTTACGGACAAAACTTTACCATCGCAGGTTTTGGACGCACAGCCAAAATGCTCGCTTCTTTACTCGTCAAGATGGGCGCTAATGTCCATATTGTAGCGCGTTCAGTTGTACAAGTGAGTGAAGCTAAGGCTTATGGTTATAAAGCTACAGATTTAGATGACCGCAAATGGTCAATTAATGATGGGATTTTTATCAATACGATTCCAGCTAAATGGATTACAGAATCATTCCAAGATCATGTCCCAGCTGTCCTATATGATTTGGCTTCAGAGCCTGGATGTTTGGATATAGACACTGAGCAATTACAAACGTACGTACTATTGCCCTCATTACCTGGGAAATACTTTGCACATGATGCTGCTACAATATTGTGCAAGGCAATAGAGGAGGAAGAAAATTGCTAACGGGTAAACGAATTGGTTTAGGTATTACAGCCTCTCACTGTACGTATGAGGATGTAGTACCTAAAATTCAAAACTTTATAGATGCAGGAGCAACAGTTATTCCAATTATTACGCATTCCGTGTTACATGCGGCTACGCGTTTTGGTACTGGAGAGGAGTGGATTGCAAAAATAGAGGAATTGACTGGAGAAAAGGTAATTTCCTCTATTAAAGAGGCAGAACCATTCGGACCATCCAATCCATTGGATGCGATGGTTATAGCACCGATGACAGGGAATAGTATTAGTAGATTTGCTAATGCAGCAACAGATAGTCCGGTATTGATGGCTGCTAAGGCAACATTGCGTAACGGTTCGCCTGTTGTCCTGGGCATCTCAACAAATGATGCTCTTGGCTTAAATGGAATGAATATTATGAGGCTGCTAAATGCTAAAAACATTTACTTTATTCCATTCGGGCAGGATTCACCACATTCCAAGCCAAATTCCTTGATTGCTGATTTTGATCAAATGGTCGCAACTGTACATGAAGCGATTACGGAGAAAAAGCAATTACAACCACTGTTTATACAATATTTCAAATAATTCACGAATTACACACAATTTTCAGTATTTTTGTGATACAATAGCACACATTATGGAACATGTATTCAAGGAGAGATGACAGATGACAAAGCAGTTAACAGTTGCGGTTGTTGGAGCAACAGGGGCAGTAGGCACAAAAATGATGGAGCAGCTAATTAAACGGAATTTTCCTATCGGAGATATTAAGTTCTTAGCATCTGCACGTTCAGCAGGAAAACCAATCGAATTTAATGGTAAGACATATACAATTGAAGAAGCGACACCTGAAGCTTTTGAAGGCGTCAATGTCGCTTTATTCTCAGCTGGTGGTTCTGTATCAGCGGTGTTGGCGCCAGAAGCGGCAAAACGTGGTGCAGTAGTTATCGATAATACGAGCCATTTCCGCATGGATCCAGAAGTACCACTAGTTGTTCCGGAAGTAAATCGAGGCGATCTTGCTAAGCATAAAGGGATTATTGCGAATCCAAACTGCTCAACAATTCAAATGATGTCTGCACTTGAACCTATACGTAATACATTTGGCTTAACAAAAATTATTGTATCGACATACCAAGCAGTTTCAGGTGCAGGTATTTCTGCTATTCAGGAATTAAAGGCACAAAGTGCAAATTGGGATGCAGGTAAGGATGTAGAAGCAAATATTTTACCTTCTGGTAGCGACAAACGTCATTATCCAATCGCTCGTAATGTCATTCCACAAATTGATAAATTTACAGACAATGGCTTTACATATGAAGAAATGAAAATGATTAATGAAACGAAGAAAATCATGCATGCACCAGAGCTAAACGTAGCTGCAACTTGTGTTCGCGTGCCAGTTGTTTCAGGACACTCTGAATCTGTTTATATTGAAGTAGAAAAAGATGCAACGGTACAGGAGATTTTTGAAGTATTACGCAGTGCACCAGGTGTGGTATTACAAGATGATATCGCAACACAAACTTACCCAATGCCTATCTATGCAGAAGGGGAAGATGCTACTTTTGTAGGGCGTATCCGTCAAGATTTAGACAACAAAAAAGGATTCCACCTATGGATCGTTTCTGACAATCTTTTAAAAGGCGCTGCATTAAACTCTATTCAAATTGCAGAAGCAATGCTGGAGGATAACTTACTATAAGAGGGGTGTAAGGATGAATTTAGGGCGAATTGGAACGGCGATGATTACGCCGTTCAAAGAAGATGGCACGATTAATTATCCAGAACTAGAACGTATTATTAATCATTTGATTGATAATGGTACAGATTGTATTGTCGCATGTGGCACAACCTCTGAAAATCCAACTATGTCCACAGAAGAAAAAATTGAAGTTGTACGCTTTACAGTAGAAAAAGTAGCAGGTCGTGTACCAGTTATTGCAGGTACAGGGGATAACGAAACTGCTTACTCTATTGCAATGACGCACAAGGCTGAAGAAAATGGTGCAGATGGTATTATGCTTGTAGCACCATATTATAATAAGCCAAATCAACGCGGTATTTTTGCGCATTTTGAAACAATTGCAAAAGAAACTAGATTACCTGTCATGCTTTATAACGTGCCAGGACGTACAGGCATCAATGTAGCCTATGAAACTTCCGTTGCTTTAAGTAAAATTCCTAATATTTCATGGATTAAAGAAGCGAGTGGCAATTTAGATCAAATGGGCGATATTATTGAGAATGTTGATTCAGATGATAACTTTTTAGTGTATAGTGGGGATGATGGTTTAACACTTCCACTACTAGCAATCGGCGGAGCAGGAATTATTTCAGTTGCTGCTCATGTTGTTGGAAATGATATGCAATTAATGATTAAAGCGTTTGAAGAAGGAAATCACGAGCTAGCAGCCAAAATTCATCGAGCATTATTACCACTTGTACGTGCGTTGTTCGCACAGCCAAACCCATCGCCTGTAAAATACGCGATGACGAAATTAGGCTTTGATACACTTAATGTCCGTCTGCCTATGATGGAAATGACAGATGAAGAAAAAGCAAACTTCGATCGAATTTGGGATACGTATCAAGAAAAAGCGAGAAGTTTTAGAAAAATAAGTACCTTTAGTTAATTTAAACCTTCAGACCGTAAACAAACTCGAGATTTTTTAGTTTGTTTACGGTCTTTTTTGATTATATAGAAGAATAAGGTAGTTACTTTCCCAATTCGGGTAATTCGTAGACAAATATTCAATAAGAATGTCGGAACCTTTTCGTGAAATATCAGCATCATTTCTGAATTTATCGGATCATTTTCATAGTTTATCGGAATACTTTTTATCTCGCTCTATTAGCACACATGAGTTGTTTTGTAAAAAATTTCTGTTTCAACCATGAAAGATGTATTTTTAATTTGTGCAAAAGCTTTGCAAACCGTATAATGAATCTTAAGTGGTTGCTGTTCGGGATATTTTTTAGGAGGAAATAAATTGACAAAAAAGAAAAATGAATTAATTCGCATCATTCCACTTGGTGGCGTGGGCGAAATTGGGAAAGCAATGTACGTAGTAGAAATTGACGAAGAGCTATTTGTAGTGGATAGCGGCTTGATGTTCCCTGAAGACGAAATGCTGGGCATTGATATCGTAATTCCTGATATTACGTATTTAGAAGAAAATAAAGATCGTGTGAAAGGGATATTCTTAACACATGGTCATGAAGATGCAATTGGCTCGATTGCTTATGTACTTAAAAAAATAAAAGCGCCGGTGTACGGATCAAAATTAACAATTGCACTTGCAAAGGAGCATTTAAAAGAATTGCCTGCACCACATCAGGTGAAATTCTTTGAGGTTACGAACCGTAGTCGTATGAATTTTAACTCAACGTATGTGACATTCTTCCATACAACACATAGTATTCCCGATTCGTTAGGGGTAGTGTTCCATACATCTGAAGGAGCAATTGTTCATACAGGTGAGTTTAAATTCGATCAATCTGCGACAGGTAAATTTAAACCTGATTTAGCAAAAATGGCTCAGCTAGGGGAAGAAGGCGTATTTATTCTGTTATCTGAGTCGTGTGAAGCTGAGCGACCAGGTTATACGACATCTGAGATTGTGATTGAAGAGCAATTATCAAAAACATTCCATTCAGCACCAGGTCGTATTTTAGTTGCTGTATATGCATCGAATTTTATTCGTATTCAACAAGTATTTACACAAGCTCAAAAGTCGTTCCGTAAAGTAGTCATTGTAGGAAAACCTTTAGAAAAAGCTGTGGATTTAGGTGTACAGCTAGGCCACTTAGCGGTAGAGGAAGAAACAATCATCCCTATCTCAGAAATGCAAAAATATCAAGATGATGAGATTATTATTATTGCTACAGGTAATAAAGGGGAACCACTTGATGCATTAGAAAAAATCGTCCGCAAACATCACCGAGACATTAAAATGAAGAAAGATGATACAGTATTAATTACATTTACACCTTCTCCAGGTATGGAAGTACAGATGGCTAATACGATGAACTCTATCGCAAAAGCAGGTGCTGAAATTCTAACATCTAGCAAAAATGTACATGTGTCGGGTCACGGTAGCCAAGAGGATTTAAAATTAATGCTAAACTTAATGCAACCAAAGTACTTTATCCCTGTACAAGGTGAGTATCGCATGCTTATTGCTCACTCTAAGCTTGCTCAACAGCTAGGTATGCAAAAATCACAAATTTTTATCGCCGATAAAGGGGATATTGTAGAATATAAAAATGGTAAAATGCGAATGAGTGGCCGTGTACAAGCTGGTAATGTATTAATAGACGGCATTGGTATTGGCGATGTAGGTAACATAGTACTTCGCGATCGTAAGTTATTATCGCAGGATGGTATTTTCATTGTTGTCGTAACATTAAACCGTGCTCAGAAGAAAATTGCATCTGGTCCAGAAATTTTATCACGTGGTTTCGTATATGTACGCGAATCAGAAGAATTAATGGTGGAAGCTTCTGATATTGCGAGAAATGT
This sequence comes from Lysinibacillus sp. NPDC092081, assembly GCF_044755845.1. Taxonomy (NCBI): domain Bacteria; kingdom Bacillati; phylum Bacillota; class Bacilli; order Caryophanales; family Bacillaceae; genus Lysinibacillus; species Lysinibacillus sp. NPDC092081. The sequence continues at coordinate 654,911 of NZ_JBIVRU010000001.1, read as the reverse complement.
TATTGAAAAATACGTTGGTAAAGATACATTTGAATGGACAAACATTAAACAAGAAATTCGAGATACACTGAATACGTATTTATTCCAAAAAACGAAGCGCCGCCCAATGATTATCCCGATCATTATGGAATATTAAAAATGAAAGCTCATCGTTAAATGAAAAAGGATTTTCTAGCCGAATGTGAACGGTGGAAAATCCTTTTTTTCGCTCAATCTCAAAAGTTGGGAATGACATATGTTGAAACATATGTCATGTATATAAAGTTGATTGGAGTGAAGGCTGGGCGACTCCTTGGGGATCGGCGGCTCATCGGACGCCCCCAGGAAAGCGCCCGGCCGGAACGGAGATCAACCACACTTTATGGTGATGAGTCTTTTTTTTGAAATAATCAAGTTCTACATGTTATTATTCGCTACATATAAAGAATGGATTACAAAAGAAGGTGAAATAGATGGCGACTAGTAAAAAAAGAAAAGTCACGAAAGGAAAAGCGACTACAGAAAAAAAAGAAATGCATCCGCTTATGTATGAAATTTTAGGGCTTATCTTAATTGCATTAGCGGTTATCATGATTTTTGAATATGGTATGACTGGACGTATTTTACAAACGATAGCAATGTTTCTTTTAGGGAATTTATATTTTGCTGTGCCATTTATGCTTATATTTGTTGCGTTGTTACTGATGATTGGGCAGAAAAAAGTAAGCATTTATGATCGTCTAATAATAGGCATGCTCCTCATTGTTATGAGTTTAACAATTTTTAGCCACGGTATTCTGTTTGAACAATTATCAAAATCTGGTGGTTTATTATCAGACTCTGTTTTGCGAGAATCTTGGCGAATTTTAATTAATTCAGAGGGTATTATCCATCGGAGTAATGCACTTGGCGGAGGTATGATTGGTGCACTGTTATTTAGTGCTCTACACGTATTATTTGAGGCAACAGGTGCGAAGGTCGTCGCATGGGTTATTTTCTTTATCGGACTAATTTTAGTAACAGGAAAGGCACTTGTACCATATTTAGCTGGAAAAATGCCCGACCTTTTTGGTAAATGGCAAAAGAAACATCGTGAAAAGAAAAAAAATGTGCCGAAAAAACCTAATAATCGCCGTTCAAAAGTAGAAAGCAAGGATGAAATTGCTGCTGTCGAGCAGGCGCCCGAGGTACAAGAGGAAGAAGAGACTTCTCATGAACCAATTATCTCTGCCTTTACTCAAAATGTGTCTCATGAACGAGAAGGATTTGCAGCAGCTGAAAATGAAGATATTGAACATGGGGAGATTGTTGATGATGTCCATATCGAAGGGGCAGATGCTGTAGAAAATGCAGATTATCAACTTCCATCTTATAATCTATTACAATTACCGCCACAGCATGACCAAAGTGGGGAGTATTCTGTCATTCAGGCAAATGCGAAAAAGCTTGAACAAACTTTGCAAAGCTTTGGTGTAAAGGCAAAAGTAACGCAGGTTCATTTAGGCCCAGCTGTAACGAAATACGAAATATTACCAGACATAGGCGTGAAAGTAAGTAAAATTGTAAACTTACAGGATGATCTTGCCTTAGCACTTGCTGCGAAGGATATTCGTATGGAAGCACCTATTCCTGGGAAATCAGCAATTGGCATTGAAGTACCAAATAGCGAGGTAGCTATTGTTACACTACGGGAAGTGTTAGAGTCTAAAGATGGTGCGAAGCCAGAAGCATTATTACAAGTCGCATTAGGCCGTGATATTACTGGACAAGCAGTCCTCGCTGAACTCAATAAAATGCCACATTTACTTGTTGCAGGTTCAACAGGGAGTGGGAAAAGTGTGTGTATAAATGGTATTGTCGTATCAATCCTAATGCGTACAAAACCACATGAGGTAAAGCTGATGATGATTGACCCGAAAATGGTGGAGTTAAATGTTTATAATGGAATTCCTCATCTACTGGCTCCAGTTGTTACAGATGCGCGTAAAGCGTCTCAGGCTCTAAAAAAAGTTGTGTCAGAAATGGAACGCCGCTATGATCTATTTTCTCATACAGGTACTCGTAATATCGAAGGTTACAATGGCCAAGTACAAAAAGTCAATGAACAAACGGGTGAAAAACAACCGAAATTACCTTATATTGTGGTAATTGTAGACGAGTTAGCGGACTTAATGATGGTTGCCTCAAGTGATGTAGAGGATTCTATTACACGTTTAGCACAAATGGCACGTGCAGCAGGGATTCATTTAATCATTGCAACCCAACGACCAAGTGTAGATGTGTTGACAGGTGTTATTAAAGCAAATATTCCTTCGCGCATAGCCTTTGCGGTGTCATCAGCAATCGATTCTAGAACGATATTAGATATGGGTGGAGCAGAACGTTTACTCGGTCGAGGAGATATGTTATTTTTACCAGCTGGTGCATCTAAACCAAAACGTGTGCAAGGTGCCTTTTTATCAGATCAAGAAGTTGAGTCAGTTGTTAACTTTGTTATAGAACAGCAAAAGGCACAGTATCAGGAGGAAATGATTCCGACCGAAGAAGAGGCAATTTTAGAGGAAACGGATGAATTATTTGATGAGGCTGTACAGTTAGTTGTAAGTATGCAAACGGCCTCTGTTTCGATGTTGCAGCGCCGCTTCCGTATCGGTTATTCGAGAGCTGCTCGTATTGTCGATCAAATGGAGCAACGCGGTATTGTCGGGCCTCCAGAGGGTAGTAAGCCTCGACAAGTACTCATTCATCAATACGATAATTAGTGCCAAAACAACGACAAAAAAATGAATAATGTTGAATACATTAAGTAGGCCCAAATTCATTTCAAAATTCGAAAGCAATTACGCTAAGGTGTAATTGCTTTCAGTCTATAAAAATGTTATATTTATGAACGATTAGTAGGAATGTTGTACATCAGATGTCTGATCTCTGATTTTGGTGGTGATATATATGACTATTAAAGCAGATCATCGTCATCTCTATCTTCAAGTAATTGATCGTTTAAAGTCTGACATTGAAATAGGCGTTTTTAAAGAAAATGAAAAACTGCCTTCAGAGTTTGAATTATCAAAATCACTAGGAGTCAGTCGAGCAACACTTAGAGAAGCGCTACGACTGTTGGAAGAGGAAAATGTTATAGTGCGTCGACATGGGGTGGGGACATTTGTCAACCCTAAGCCGGTGTTTACATCGGGTATCGAGCATTTATCGAGCATTTCTTCTATGATCGAGGCAGCAGGTATGGAACCCGGTTCCCGCTTTTTAAAGGCGACGGAAAGCATACCTTCTGAGGAAGATTTAAAACGCTTCCAATGTGATGGCGAAGATAAAATACTCACAATTGAACGTGTCAGAACAGCGGATGGTGAGCCGGTAGTATACTGCATAGACAGATTACCTGCAAGCTTCCTGCCAACTGACTTTGTAGAAAAAAAGGAAGTTTCACTTTTCTCTGCACTTGAACAATCCGGTAAAATTCATGTTGCCTATGCTGTTACGTATATTGATCCAATCGGGTATCATGAACAAGCTTCACCGATTTTAAATTGCGGGCGTGAAACAGCTCTTTTAGTATTAAAGCAGTTGCATTACGATGATCATGATCAAGTAGTGCTGTATTCAAAAAATTATTTCCGAGCTGATAAATTCAGCTTCCATGTAGTTCGTAAACGGGTGTAGAACATTTCTAATTTTTTCCTGCTAATTACAATACCTTTGGGGGGTTAATCAAATGAAAAAACGTAAATTTGGCTTAGTATTATCATCAGTTTTAGCTGCAAGTGCAATCTTAGGTGCATGTGGTGCGAAAGACGAAGAAAAACCTGCAAAAGAAAATGAAAATGCATCATCTGGCGAAAGCAACAAAGAAAAAGCATTCTCAGTAGCGATGGTTACTGACGTAGGTGGCGTTGATGATAAATCATTCAACCAATCTGCTTGGGAAGGTGTTCAAGCTTACGGTAAAGAAAATGACCTAAAAAAAGGTGAAGGCTTCGACTACTTACAATCAAAAACAGACGCAGACTATGAAACAAACTTAAACAGCTTAATACGTCGTAACTTCGATTTAGTTTATGGAATCGGTTTCATGATGGCTGACGCAGTTGAAGCTGTTGCTTCAGACAACCCAGAAAAACATTTTGCATTAATCGATGCTGAAGTAAAAGCAGACAACGTTGTTAATGTTCTTTTCAAAGAGCAAGAAGGTGCTTTCTTAGCTGGTGTAGCTGCTGCGAAAATGTCTAAATCAGGTAAAATCGGATTCGTGGGTGGCGTAGATATTCCAGTTATTAACCGCTTCGAGGCTGGATTCGTTGAAGGTGCAAAAGCTGTAAATCCAAAAATCGAAATCAAATCAAAATACACTGGTGCATTCGATAAAGCTGACCTTGGTAAAATTACTGCAAACAGCATGTACTCTTCAGGTGTAGATGTAATCTTCCACGCTGCTGGTGCAACTGGTAACGGTGTATTCTCTGAGGCAAAGGAACGTAAGAAAAAAGACCCTAATGCAAATGTATGGGTAATTGGAGTAGACGCTGACCAATACGCAGAAGGTAAAATAGACGATAAAACAAATGTAACTTTAACTTCTATGTTAAAAGGTGTTAATACAGCAGTTGTAGATATTTCAAATAAAGCGAAAAACGGTGAATTCCCAGGCGGCAAAACGCTTACTTATGGTTTAGCTGAAGACGGAGTGAAACTTGCAGATTCTCGTGGTGCAATCCCAGCAGATGTTCAAGCTGTCATTGACGAATATAAAGAGAAAATTGCTAAAGGTGAAATTAAAGTTCCAGAAAAAGTGAAAAAATAATTCATCTTTTGATCATCATAAGGGACTTTTAGAAGGCCCTTATGATGATTTTTCAATCTATCGTTATATTTTGACTATTTGCAATACTCTATTTGATTCTATTTATTTACCATAGAGGTAGTAATTTTTCTATGAGTTTATCGTAAGAATAGTAATGATGGTAACAAGTTAATAGAAGAAAGGTTTCTAACGATGACCTTTCCTGTATTAATTTATCTTCATTCAGAAGAATATCTACCTCTATTAGTGGGACAAGATATGCATGTATTTTTTGTTAATAGGGTACATGATGCCGCTGAACGAAGATGGAACATTAGGCTGAAGTCATTGCTGTGCTATGTGAAAAACGTTGAACTAACAGTGACTATAGCTAGTATTATTAACAGGACGTATTGTTTATCTGTGCGAAAGCGGAGTGTTAACGAAGCGTCAGCAACACATGTTTTCTGTAGCGAAAACAAAGCGACAGCAACACATATTTTCTGTGGCTAAAGCGAAGTAACAGCCACAAGGTGAAAATGATAAAAGTGCCTATTAAGGGAGTGACGAAATTGGAACACGTGATTGAGATGCTAGGAATCCGAAAAGAATTCGGTAATTTCGTGGCGAATAATAACATCACCCTCCAACTGAAAAAAGGCGAAATCCATGCATTGCTAGGTGAAAATGGTGCAGGTAAATCGACTTTAATGAACGTCCTTTTTGGTTTGTATCAACCAGAGGGTGGCGAAATTCGAGTTCGTGGGAAGGCTGTTAAAATTACAAACCCAAATGTGGCCAATGATTTAGGGATTGGTATGGTCCATCAACACTTTATGTTAGTGGAAAATTTTACAGTGACAGAGAACATTATTTTAGGTTCTGAACCTACAAAAATGGGGATTGTTAACATTAAAGATGCGGCGAAGAAAGTACAAGTACTTTCTGAAAAATATGGTTTAGATGTTGATCCATATGCCAAAATCGAGGATATTACTGTGGGGATGCAACAGCGTGTTGAAATTTTAAAAACACTATACCGTGGTGCAGAAATTTTAATCTTTGACGAACCTACTGCATCTTTAACACCACAGGAGATTACAGAGCTTATTCAAATAATGCGCCGCTTAATTGCAGAAGGTAAATCCATTATTTTAATTACCCATAAACTAAAAGAAATTATGGAAGTCTCTGACCGTGTGACGATTATCCGAAAAGGGGAAGGGATTGGAACAGTTATAACTGCTGACACAAATCCTAACCAATTAGCTGAAATGATGGTTGGTCGTCAAGTCGAATTTAAAACAGAAAAAACAGAAGCAAAACCAACTGATGAAGTACTTACAATCGACAATTTGGTTGTTACAGACTACCGTAATATCGATAAAGTAAAAGGCCTGAACTTAAAAGTACGCAAAGGTGAAATTGTTGGTATTGCAGGTATCGATGGTAACGGACAATCTGAGTTAATCGAAGCCATAACTGGTCTACGAAAAATAAAGAGTGGTACGGTTAAATTAAATGGCAAAGATATTACAAATATGAAACCTCGAAAAATTACTGAGGAAGGCGTTGGGCATATCCCACAAGATCGCCATAAGCATGGTTTAGTATTAGATTTCCCAATCGGTCATAATATCGCACTACAAACATATTATCAGTCTCCAATCGCTAAGGGCTTTGTCATGGACTACAAGAAAGTGTCTGAAAAAGCACGCCAAATCATTGAGGAATATGATGTGCGTACTGGTAATGGTGAAATGACTCCGGCACGTGCCCTTTCAGGTGGTAACCAGCAAAAAGCGATTATCGGTCGTGAAATTGATCGTAATCCAGATTTATTGATTGCTGCTTTACCGACACGTGGCCTTGACGTAGGTGCTATTGAATTTATTCACTCTCGCCTTATCGAGCAACGTGATAAAGGAAAAGCAGTACTGTTAATTTCATTTGAATTAGATGAAGTCATGAATGTTTCTGACCGTATCGCAGTTATTTATGATGGCCAAATTGTTGATGAGTTAAATCCAAAAGAAACAACAGAACAAGAGCTTGGTCTATTAATGGCAGGACAAAGTAGTAAAAATAACATGAATGATGCGAAGGAGGGGAACGACTAATGTCAAATCGTGTCATTAATATACTCGTTCCTATCATCTCTATTATTATCGGTTTAATTGTTGGTGCTATCGTAATGTTAGTCAGCGGCTATGACCCAGTACAAGGTTATAGCGCCCTTTGGACAGGTATTTTTGGAGATTCATATTCTATTGGGAACACAATCCGTCAAATAACACCGTACCTATTGGCGGGTCTTGCGGTAGCATTTGCCTTCCGCACAGGATTATTCAACATCGGTGTTGAAGGTCAGCTAATTTTAGGTTGGCTAGCAGCAGCTTGGGTAGGATATGCATTTGATCTACCTAAAATCATTCACTTACCATTAGCATTGCTTGCGGCAGCTGCTGCAGGTGCATTTTGGGCCTTTATTGCAGGTTTCTTAAAAGCGAAATTTAAAGTTCACGAAGTTATTGCGACAATTATGTTAAACTACACTGCGCTTTATATTGCGAATGCAGTGATTAAAAAATTGTCTGACGGTAGCTTTAAAACAGAACGCGTTCATGAATCAGCATCTTTGCGTTCTCCGTTTTTAAGAGAGCTTACAGACAATTCAAGTCTTCACTATGGGATCATAATTGCACTATTAATGGTAGTAGTGATGTGGTTCATTTTAGAAAAAACAACACGAGGATATGAGCTGAAAGCGGTAGGTTTTAATAAGCATGCTGCAGACTATGCTGGTATGAACGTTAACAAAAACATTATTTTAGCTATGACGATTTCAGGTATGTTCGCTGGTCTTGGTGGTGCAATGGAGGCACTAGGTACTTTCGGAAACGCCTCTATTAAACCAGGCTTTACTGGTATAGGTTTCGATGGTATCGCCGTTGCCTTACTTGGTGCCAACACACCACTAGGGGTTGTATTTGGAGCTTCATTATTCGGCTCACTAAAATACGGAGCGCTAAATATGCCAAATGCTGCGGGCATTCCAGAGGAAATCGTATCTATTATTATTGCGTTAATTATTTTCTTTGTAGCATCAGGCTATATCATACGAGTAGCATTACAAAAATTAAGCAAGAAAAAGGAGGGGCAATAACATGAGCTTTTTAGAAATGTTATATTTCATCATCCCTTCTGCAATTCTTTATGCAACACCTTTAATTTTTACGGCAATCGGTGGCGTATTCTCTGAACGTTCTGGTGTAGTAAACATCGGACTAGAAGGTTTAATGATTGTTGGTGCATTTGTTGGTATTTATGTAAACTTAGAATATGCTTCAACATTTGGTGCAGCAACAGTTTGGGTGGCAATGCTGGCAGCTGTCATTATTGGGGGAATCTTCTCACTTCTCCATGCAGTTGCGTCTATTTCCTTCCGTGCCGATCAAACGGTATCGGGGGTTGCCATCAATTTACTAGGTTTAGCGGTATCTGTATTCTTGGTGAAAATGATTTATGATAAAGGTCAAACGGATATGATTACTCGATCAATAGACCGTTTTGGCATCCCTTATTTACAGGATATACCGTTCCTTGGTCCATTATTATTCCGTGATGTCTATAGTACGTCAATTTTAGCTTTTGCAGTAGCTATTGGGGCATGGTTTATCATTTATAAAACACCTTTTGGATTACGCTTACGCGCTGTCGGTGAACATCCAATGGCTGCAGATACGATGGGCGTAAATGTTAATAGAATGCGCTATATTGCTGTTGTTATCTCTGGGGCATTAGGTGGTCTTGGTGGTGCAGTTTACGCACAATCAATTACACTTAATTTCTCACATGCAACAATTGCTGGTCAAGGCTTTATGGCCATTGCCGCAATGATTTTCGGGAAATGGCATCCAATTGGCGCTTTAGGTGCAGCATTATTCTTTGGAGTAGCGCAAACGTTAAGTATTGCAGGGAGCGGAATTCCTTATGTTCAAGACGTTCCTGCTGTATACTTGCAAATTTTACCTTATGTCTTAACGATTTTTGCATTAGCAGGATTTATCGGTAAAGCAAATGCACCAAAAGCTAGTGGCCAACCTTATATTAAGGGGAAACGCTAAAAAACAGACAATTGTCTACAGTAAAGACTGGGCGAAAATGCTCAGTCTTTTTCCTTGTACATATCTCAAGTGTTTGGGAAAATAATGGTTAGAGGTTAACCTTTACTTGCTAGTATGAATAGATTAATTAATCACCAAATGTAATTTCTCACTTTTCATATACATACTTTGGATTCTTTTTGCAATTATAGACAATAGACATGTATAGTATGTGTAGTACTTTGTTATATTAAGAAAGATAAGGAGGGTTCTATATATGTTTAAAACAATACCTTTTGCAAAAGGTGTCAATTTGCATATCCGACAAACGACCCAATTTAAAACCGTGAATTTTTCAATTAAATGGAGAAGAGCATTAACGGCCACAAATGCGTCTGAACGCACTGTGTTAACAAATGTATTGCAACACAGTAATGAAAAATATAAGACAACAGCTGCATTCCGCGGTTTCTTGGATGACTTGTATGGCACAGTGTTGTATTTTGACACATCTAAACGTGGTAATGAACATACAGTACTGATGAATGTAGAAGCCGTTAATGATCATTATTTGGCAAATACAAGTGTTTTAAATGAGGTACTCGGTTTATTGCACACAGCAATATTTGAACCGAATTTAGAAAACGGTGTATTTAAGGAATCTGTTGTAGAGCGTGAAAAGAAAACGGTCATTCAGCGTATTGAGTCTATTTTTGACGATAAATCTCGTTTTGCGCAGCAACGTCTTCAACAAATTTTACGTCCAAATGAACCAGCCTCTATTTCTGCTAACGGAACTGTCGAGGACATTCAAAAAATAACCCCTACATCATTATTTGAAGCATATCAATCCATGCTTGCTAATGATAAAATCGACATCTATGTCGCAGGTGATATCAATGAAGACGAAATCGTTGCGAACCTAAAAAAGGCGCTACCATTTACTGATCGTACACCTGAAAAAATTCCAGCTGTGCTTCCGCAACAGCATCCACAAAATGATTATGTACGTGAACAACAAGAGATGAAGCAAGGAAAGCTGCATATTGGCTTTAGTACACCAGTACGATTTGGTGACCCTGATTTCACTAAAATGCAAATCTTTAACGGCGTGTTCGGTGGTTATCCTCATGCCAAATTATTTATGAATGTTCGTGAAAAGGAAAGTTTAGCTTACTATGCGTCTAGCTCATATGCGTCACATTATGGCTTAGTCTTTGTTGTGTCTGGGATTGAACCAAAGAATGAAGAAAAAGCGCTCTCACTAATTAAGGAACAACTTACTGTTATGCAAGCAGGCGATATTACAGATTTGGAAATAGAGCAAACAAAGGCAATGCTGACAAATCAGCTAAAAGAAGCATTGGATTCTGCTCGAGGACAAATAGAAATTTTTGACCAATATAAAGATTTACCCGAGGAGTTTTCTGTTGCAGCTTGGGCAAATAAATGGAAAGCCGTGACCAAGGAAGATATTGTTGAAATGGCGAAGCAAGTACAGCTAGAAGCGGTCTATTTCTTATGTGGAAAGGAGCAAGCCGCACAATGAAAACAATTGAATTCAAGCAATTAGATGAAACATTGTATTATGAAAAATTAGAGAATGGCTTAGATGTCTATATTTTACCGAAAAAAGGCTTTTCAAAAACGTTTGTGACGTTTACAACTAAGTACGGTTCTGTTGATCGTACATTTGTGCCGATGGGTGAGACGGATAGCATTACAGTACCAGATGGCATTGCTCACTTTTTAGAGCATAAAATGTTTGAAAAAGAAGATGGCGATGTCTTCCAAAAGTTTAGTGAATTCGGTGCTTCAGCCAATGCCTTTACATCATTTACACGTACGGCGTATTTATTTTCTTCGACGAACAATATTTATAACAGCACAGAAACATTATTAAATTTTGTTCAAGAGCCTTACTTTACAGAAGCAACAGTCAATAAGGAAAAAGGCATTATTGGTCAGGAAATTACGATGTATGACGATCAACCAGATTGGCGGCTCTATTTTGGTACAATCGAAAATATGTATCATAATCACCCAGTAAAAATTGATATCGCCGGTACAATAGAGACGATTGATGGCATTACAGCGGACCATTTATACACGTGCTACAATACATTTTATCATCCGTCCAATATGTTATTGTTTGTCATAGGCGCAGTAGATCCTAATGAAATGATGACGTTTATTCGTGACAATCAAAACAAAAAAGAATTCCCTGAACCAACACCAATTCAACGCTTCTTTGATAAAGAGCCGGCTGAGGTTGCTATCAAAGAACGTGAGTTGCATATGGATGTACAAAAGCCTAAGGTCTATATCGGCTTAAAAGCAAAAGAAACAAATCTTTCTGGTCGTGACATGTTAAAACATGAGCTGTCTGTTCAAATTGCACTTGAACTTATTTTTGGACGTACATCTAAATTTTATGAGAGTGTCTACGAAGATGGCTTAATTGATGAAACGTATGCATTTGATTTCACGTTGGAAAATGGCTTTGGTTTTGCTATGATTGGCTCAGATTCTACAGAACCGGCTGCATTAGAAAAAGCAATTAAGGAAGAATTAGCAAAATATGATGGAGATGCACAATTTGAAAGTGCAGATTTAGAACGAGTGAAACGTAAAAAAATAGGTTTCTTCCTACGTGCACTTAATTCTATTGAATTTATCGCCAACCAATTTACACGTTATTCGTTTAATGATATGAATTTGTTCGATGTGGTGCCTGTACTAGAGGAACTAAAGATTGAAGATTTGAAAAAAGCATTTACTTCAATTCAAGGTGAATCTCAACAAACTGTCTTTAAAATTTTACCTACAGAGAAGGGCATACAGTGAAAAAGTTTGCCCTTGTGTTAGGTGCATCGGGTGGAATTGGCCGTGCTATTTGTCAGAGTCTGGCAGAGGACGGTTGGTCCATCTACATACACTTTTCAAACAATGAAACAGCAGCACAAGCTTTATACCGCTCTCTTTCAGAAAATTTCCCTGCACAGGAATTTATGCTTGTACAGGGAGATTTTTCGAAAGCATCCGGGGCACAATTGCTAGCATCGCAAATTTTTAATGTGCAAGCGATTGTCTTTGCAAATGGTCAAGCGCATTATTCTCTGCTTGAAGATACTGCAGTGGAGGATATGGATGCATTATGGCGTGTTCATGTGCAAAATCCAATGCGTCTGACGGCATTGCTGTCATCAAAGCTTCGCACTCATGATGTCAGCTATGTGCTTTTTATCGGTTCGATTTGGGGAGAGGCTGGATCGGCTGGCGAAGCACTTTACGCCGCCGTGAAGGGCGCCCAACATGCTTTTGTGAAGTCATATGCGAAAGAAGCGGCACTATCACGCATTCGTGTTAATGCCATTGCACCTGGCTTTATTAATACCTCGATGAACAATCATTTATGTGAAGAAGAGCTTGAATATATTTTAGAGGACATTCCGCTAGGTATAGTTGGACAAACAACGGATGTTGCTGAAATGGTACGTTTTTACCTTTCTGGAAAAGCAGATTATGTAACGGGACAAATAATTCGATTAAACGGTGGCTGGTACATATAATGTTCTTTTTCGCACATACTACATGTGTAAAGGAGGAGGAACATATGACCATTTTAGAAAACTGGCAAAAATGGACATCGTTTTTAGGTCAAAATGTTATGCAAGCAGAATCAAGCGGCATGCCAAAGAAAATGATTCAATCGGCTGCTGTACAAATTGGGGAATATTTGGCGACAAATGTCGATCCTAAAAATGAACAAGAACGAGTGCTGTCGGATTTATGGAGCGTTGCCTCTGAAGATGAAAAACATGCATTGGCGAATTGTGTCATTAAACTTGTACAAGATAAGCATGTGCAGTAAAAAAAAGAGGAGAACTATCTCCTCTTTTTTCTGTTTAAAAAGGAATTTTTTGCATTGAAAAGGGAACGTATGTAAGCCTATTTTGTATGTTCAAAAAAAAAATAGTAAGTTTTTAAAAATAACGCCATAATTCCACGTATTCTAACTTTCCATTACATAAAAAATCAGCTATGATGGAACTTATAAAGGATTTTTTACGTTAACTAATAGGAAGGGAACGAATGTGTTTGAGCGATTGGTACTTTGAATATGAAATTCAGGTGAATCGCCCTGGATTATTAGGAGATATTGCTTCACTTTTAGGGATGCTTCGTGTCAATATTATTTCAATAAGCGGTGTCGATGAGGATCGACGTGGTATGTTAGTGCATACAGACAACGATGAGACAATTGAGCGTTTTCGTACAATTGTTTCGACAATGGAACATATTAACGTGACCAAATTTCGACAACCTAAACTCCGTGATCGTTTAGCTATTAGGCACGGTCATTATATTCCTCGAGATGCAGATGAAAAAAACACCTTTCGCTTCGTACGAGATGAACTTGGTATTTTAGTTGACTTTATGGCTGAACTCTTTAAAAAAGAAGGTCATAAGCTCATCGGGATACGTGGAATGCCTCGTGTTGGAAAAACAGAATCGATCGTGGCGGCTAGTGTATGTGCCAATAAAAAATGGATTTTTTTATCATCTACAATGATTAAGCAGACTGTTCGCAATAAGCTCGCTGGTGATGAATTCAGTGACAATAATATTTTTATATTAGATGGCATTGTGACACGTCGTTCATCGGATGAGCGGCATTTGCAACTAGTGCGTGAAATGATGAGTATGCCTTCCATTAAGGTCGTCGAGCATCCAGACATGTTTGTTCAGCATTCAGAATATAAGATAGAGGATTTTGATTATATTATTGAATTACGTCATCACCCTGATGAAGAAATTACGTATGAAGTAATGGAAAAAAATCATATGATGTCCGAATCCAATTCATTTGGAGGATTTAATTTTTAATTTGATGTTAAAGTAGGTGTTATTAGTGGCAGAATTAGGGACTCGACTGAAAGAGGCGAGACTGTCTAAAGGCTACAGTTTAGACGATTTACAAGAAATAACGAAAATTCAAAAGCGTTATTTAATAGGTATTGAAGAGGGCAATTATTCGATTATGCCTGGTTCGTTTTATGTACGAGCTTTTATTAAACAATATGCTGACGCTGTCGGTTTGAACGCAGAGGAACTTTTAGAAACGTATAAAAGCGAACTACCAGGTACTCCAAACAATCAAGTAAGTCAATCGATGACGACTAGCCCAAGTAGAAGAAAAGTATCAAAGGGCCCTTCTAATAAAATGATGGAGGCAATGCCCAAAATAATCGTTGGTTTATTTATCATTGTCATTATTGTGGTAATCTGGGTGCTTATGCAGTCTAGAAATAGTGCAGGACCAAATGCTACAGACGATTCAGTTCCATCAGAAATAGAATATGATACAAAAGTAAAACCAATAGATACAGAAAAAGATAAAGAAAAAGAGCATAAAAAAGCTCAAACAAATGACAAACAAGAGTCAACAGATTCAAAAGATTCAACAAAGGAAACACCTGACGAAAAGCAAACTGAAGAGGTTAAGCAATCGATTTCAGCGGGGACTATTGAAGCGGATGGTGCTACAACTTCATATACGTTAAAAGATGCTAATACATTAAAAATACGTATTGAAGTATCTGGTCCTACATTTATCGGTATTCGAAACCAACAGCAACAAGAATTACTAACAGATACTCGTGTATATAATGCTGGAGAAGTAGTAGAATTCGACGCAACATCTCAAAATTACGCTCGTATCCGCTTAGGTAATTCAACGCAAGCTAAAGTATACATTAATGACGAGCCTTTAACGTATACACAGCAAATTGTAACGCAAAACATCGTCATCAATTTCAATAAAGAATAGTAGTCATCTAGTGATGACTACTTTCTTTCATCATGAAAGGTGTTAGAAAAATGAACATTCCAAATAAAATTACCATCTCTCGAATTTTACTTATTCCGTTCTTTGTCATTGTTATGATGTTTGATTTTGGCTGGGGAACAATGTCACTATTCGGTGCGGAGATGCCTGTTCATCATTTTGTAGGTGCACTCATTTTTATTATTGCTTCAACGACTGATTGGGTGGATGGTTTTTATGCACGTAAATATAATCTTGTGACAACATTTGGGAAATTCTTAGACCCTCTTGCTGACAAATTGCTAGTTTCAGCAGCTTTTATTTTAATGGTAGAGCTTAAAATGGCGCCTGCATGGATAATTATTATTATTATTAGCCGTGAGTTTGCAGTAACTGGCCTTCGTTTGATATTGGCAGGTGAAGGAGAAGTTGTTGCAGCGAACCAGCTTGGTAAAATTAAAACGTGGGCTCAAATTATGGCCATCGGAGCAGCGCTTTTACACAATACAATCTTTACACTTATTGGTATTCCATTTGATACAATCATGCTATATATCGCATTGTTCTTTACACTGTGGTCTGGATGGGATTATTTCTATCTAAATCGACGTGTCTTACTTGAGTCTAAATAAGAGAGGTCTTGAGGATCATGAATGCTGAAATTCTTGCAGTTGGCTCAGAGTTATTGCTTGGTCAGATTTCGAACACAAATGCGAGATTTATTTCTAGTCAGTTGTCCGAGTTAGGGATA
Source organism: Lysinibacillus sp. NPDC092081 (assembly GCF_044755845.1). Taxonomy (NCBI): domain Bacteria; kingdom Bacillati; phylum Bacillota; class Bacilli; order Caryophanales; family Bacillaceae; genus Lysinibacillus; species Lysinibacillus sp. NPDC092081. The sequence continues at coordinate 639,450 of NZ_JBIVRU010000001.1, read as the reverse complement.
AATGTGTATTATCACACTGTTGTTGGAGATAATGCAAAACGTTTAGAAGAGGCTATTTCCATTGCAGAGACTCGTGCTGATTTAATCATTTTCTCTGGTGGGCTTGGTCCTACAAAGGATGATTTAACAAAGGAAACAATTGCTCGCCATCTTGACGTACCTCTCGAATTTGATGATAGCGCACTGGCAAACATTGAACAATTTTTTGCAAAACGAGGACGTCCAATGACGGATAATAATCGTAAGCAGGCTTTAATATTAGCAGGTAGTGAGGTGCTTGTAAACCATCACGGTATGGCGCCTGGCATGATATTAACAAAGGGTGGGCGAACGTATATGTTGCTTCCAGGGCCACCTAAAGAGCTTGAGCCAATGTTCCAGTTTGAAGCAAAGCCAAAGCTCGGTGCGATGTTAAATGCTGGAGGGGTAATTACATCGCATGTTATGCGTTTTTATGGAATTGGAGAGGCGGAACTTGAAGTACGTGTCCAAGATATTTTAGATTCGCAAACAAACCCAACTGTTGCTCCACTTGCTTCTGACGGTGAGGTTACATTACGTGTAACTGCCAAAGCAGAAACGGAGCTAGAAGCGCAGCAGCTTATTGCCTCGAAGGTAGCAGAGATTCAAGCGCTTGTTGGGGACTATCAATACGGTAGAGATGATGATTCACTTGCCTCTAAAACAGTAGAGATGTTACTAGATAATAAGTTAACAATTTCTGCAGCAGAAAGTTTAACAGCGGGATTATTTCAGTCAGAGCTTGCTGAAATACCAGGTGTAGGGGATGCCCTTGTTGGTGGCGTTGTTACGTATACAGAAGAGGCTAAGATTAAGCAGCTTGGTATTGCGAAAGAATTATTAAATACACATGGGATTGTAAGCAGTGAATGTGCAGCGGCTATGGCTAGTGCTGTACGTAAAAAGTTTGATACGGATATTGGTATTGGATTAACAGGCGCGGCAGGTCCTACAGCCCATGATCATCAACCAGTAGGGACGGTTTGGATTGGTATTGCCATTGGCGATGAAAAACCGATAACGTATTTACTTCATTTATCGGGTATGCGTAATACAAATCGTCTTCGCGCGGCGAAATTTACTTGTCATTATTTAATGCAGCTTTTGGAAGAAAGAGGCTTTGAAAAACGTTATTAAATATATTTGAAAATAGAAATTTGGGTAATGGAAAGTTACCCAAATTTTTATTTTGAAGAAAAACGAATAAATGTTCGCTTTTTTCTTGCGTCTTCTCTTAAAAACAAGTATAGTAGAGATATAGAAAAAACAGTGAACAGTTTTCGAAGGAGGAAAATGAATGAGTGATCGTAAAGCTGCCTTAGAACAGGCGTTAAAACAAATTGAAAAGAATTTTGGCAAAGGTTCTATCATGAAACTTGGCGAAAAGACCGATTTAGAAATCGCTACATCTTCAAGTGGTTCGTTAGCACTTGATGCTGCATTAGGTGTTGGTGGATATCCACGTGGACGTATTATTGAAGTATACGGCCCTGAATCATCAGGTAAAACAACGGTTGCTCTTCATGCCATTGCAGAGGTTCAGGCAAATGGCGGACAAGCAGCGTTTATCGATGCTGAGCATGCGTTAGATCCAATCTATGCACAAAAATTGGGCGTCGATATTGATGAGCTTTTATTATCTCAACCAGATACAGGAGAACAGGCGCTTGAAATCGCAGAAGCATTAGTACGTAGTGGTGCTATCGATATCATCGTTATTGACTCAGTAGCAGCATTAGTTCCGAAAGCGGAAATCGAAGGAGATATGGGTGATTCGCATGTTGGTTTACAAGCGCGTTTAATGTCTCAGGCCTTACGTAAGCTTTCAGGTGCTATCAATAAATCAAAAACAATTGCTATTTTCATTAACCAAATACGTGAAAAAATTGGTGTTATGTTCGGAAACCCAGAAACAACACCTGGTGGACGTGCACTTAAATTCTATAGCTCCGTTCGCTTAGAAGTACGTCGTGCAGAAGCTATTAAACAAGGCAATGACATTATGGGTAACCGTACAAAAATTAAAATTGTGAAAAACAAAGTAGCACCACCATTCCGTACAGCTGAAGTTGATATTATGTACGGTGAAGGAATTTCAAAAGAGGGCGAAACAGTCGATTTAGGTGTTGAACTAGACATCGTTCAAAAAAGTGGCTCTTGGTATGCTTACGGTGATGAGCGCCTAGGTCAAGGTCGTGAAAATGCTAAACAGTATTTAAAAGAAAATCCAGCAGTACTTGACGACATCGCAAATAAAATCCGTGCTTCTTACGGTATTGCATCTTCATCTTACACAATTGCTGCGCATGATGAAGAGGAAGATATGGATGAGGAATTAAAGCTTCTTCTTGAAGATAAATAATATAAATGCATTGTTCCCACTCTTTATAGTGAGAGCAATGCATTTTTTTATTTACACATACTAGGGAATGTGGTTTTATAATATTTATTAGGGTATCCATATATTTAGTAGCGAAGGCAAATGTCCCGATCATTTCACCAAAAGTAACTAGTTCGTAAAAATACTTCCTAAGTACTGCTTCTACGTATAAATTTAATAAGTTACAATAAGCGTTAGTGTAAAAGCATTAGGTAATTAATTCTCTTAATGGATATGACTGACTTTTTTTCGTAGAAGGGCGAACATGTGCCCGACTATCCTTGACAGAGCTTGAGGCTAGCTATACAATTAAATATGTATAATTTCTGAATTATGACTTTAAATAGGCAGTACATTCTGTCTTCATTTAGTAGAGGCTTTTAAGAACTATTAAATAAAGATTGGGCCCTGGCGGATGTCATGGATTTTGAAAGAACTGAATATAAGAATGTTGGCCTAAAATCTTCGTATCCTGCGAAAATGGCTAACAAATCTGCATCGGTAAAAACGCACGTCCTGTGACTTTACCGAATGACCGACATCGTATCGGCCCTCGTGCAGACCTGAACACAATTCAAAATCCGGGACGCAGTTATTACGCCAAGGCGAAATTGATGTATGCGCCGACTGAAACTGTAATACCCAAATAGCAAGAGGAGGTGTTCATATGGATGGAATTACTATCATCTCCGCTTTGCTTGGACTCATCGTTGGTGCCGCTGTTAGCTATATCTACATGAAAAAAGTGAATGACTCAAAAATCACTGGTGCTAAACATGTCGCTGAAACAATCGTTGAAGAAGGAAAACGAGAAGCGGAGGCATTGAAGAAAGAAGCACTACTTGAAGCCAAAGATGAAACTCACAAATTTCGTACTGAAGCAGAAAATGACATTCGTGAACGTCGTTCAGAACTTCAGAAACAAGAGAACCGTTTATTGCAAAGAGAAGAGAATCTTGATCGCAAAGATGATGCTCTAAATAAGAGAGAAGCAGGCTTAGAGCGTAAAGAACAAGCTCTTAGCGAAAAACAACAGCATATTGAACAGATGGAAAGCAAAGTGGATGAGCTCGTTGCCATGCAAAAAGCGGAGCTAGAACGAATTTCTGCCTTAACTAGAGATGAAGCAAAAGCTATTATCTTAGGAGAAGTAGAAAAAGAGCTAGCAACTGATATTGCTGTGATGACGAAGGAAGCTGAAACACGTGCGAAAGAAGAATCAGATAAAAAAGCACGTGAAATTTTATCACTGGCACTACAGCGTTTTGCAGCAGATCATGTTGCTGAAACAACAGTATCTGTCGTGAACTTGCCAAATGATGAAATGAAAGGTCGTATTATTGGTCGTGAAGGTCGTAACATCCGAACTTTGGAAACGTTAACAGGTATAGATTTAATTATTGATGATACTCCAGAGGCGGTTATTTTATCAGGCTTTGATCCAATTCGTCGTGAAACGGCTCGACTTGCACTTGAAAAACTTGTACAGGATGGTCGCATTCACCCTGCTCGAATTGAGGAAATGGTGGAAAAATCTCGTCGTGAGGTGGATGAACAAATCCGCGAAACCGGTGAGCAAACAACATTTGAAATTGGCATTCATAACTTACATCCAGATTTAATGAAGATATTAGGCCGCATGAAATATCGTACAAGCTATGGACAAAACGTCCTAAAACATTCAGTTGAGGTCGCATATTTAGCAGGCTTACTCGCTGCTGAACTTGGTGAAGATGTAGCATTAGCTCGCCGTGCAGGCTTATTACATGATATTGGTAAGGCTATCGACCATGAAGTTGAAGGTAGCCACGTCGAAATCGGTGTGGAATTAGCAACAAAATACAAAGAACATCCGGTCGTTATCAACAGTATCGCTTCTCACCATGGCGATACAGAAGCAACATCTGTTATTGCCGTATTAGTAGCAGCAGCTGATGCATTATCAGCAGCTCGTCCAGGTGCTCGAAGTGAGACGCTTGAAAACTATATCCGTAGACTTGAAAAGTTAGAGGAAATTTCCGAAAGTTATGATGGTGTAGAAAAATCCTTTGCGATTCAAGCTGGTCGTGAAATTCGTATTATAGTACAACCTGAAAAAATTGATGATCTAGCTTCTCATCGCCTAGCGCGTGATATACGTAAGCGTATTGAAGAAGAACTTGATTATCCAGGTCATATTAAAGTAACGGTTATTCGTGAAACACGTGCAGTGGAATACGCGAAATAAAATCATTAAAAGATTTTATTTCATAAGAAAGAATAGAATTTTCGAGTCGATATGCTAGGTGGATATTTGCGCCAATAATCACAGGAAAACCTTGTCGCGAATTGCGGGCTCGAAATGTTTTTCTTATTAATGAGGACACTGAAAACTTTAGCAATTATAAAAATAAGTTAATTTCGCGAAAAAATAGGCAACTTCTTGTTCGGTTTCGAACAAAGAGTTGCCTATTTCTATTTGCTCTTTAGTTAGCCAATAACCACTTCCTTAATAGTACTCATAATATTTATAGATTGAGCATAATAAAAGCAATGGACCTTTTCTAAATAAATATTAGAGAGGAGGATATTGATGGTTGATATGCATAGTCATATCTTATGGAATGTAGATGATGGACCAAAAACGATGGCAGATACTATGCGATTGTTTGAACAAGCGGTTAAAGAAGGAATTAAAGAAATAATAGCCACTCCCCATTGCCATCACCCACAATATCATGCAAATTATAGCGCAGTGAAAAATCAAATTCACTTATTACAATCTGAACTCATAAAAAAAAGTATTCCTCTAACACTTTTTAGCGGACATGAAGTACGATTATCAGAAAAAATCATTCCACTCTATAAAACAAATCAAATCCACACATTAGCATGCTCTAATTATATGTTATTAGAATTACCGTCCTATACTGTACCGACTTATACAATAAAAATTATTCGTGCATTACTGTCTGAAGGAATTATCCCAATTATTGCGCATCCAGAACGAAATAAAGCCATTGTTGAAAGGCCTGTATACTTAGAACGATTAATTTGCGAAGGAGCAAAAGCACAAATAACTGCTGGAAGCTTAGCTGGTTATTTTGGTCGCACAATACAAAAGTTCTCACTTGAGCTAGTAAGGGCTAATTTAGTTCATACGTATGGATCGGATGTTCACAATCTATCATCTCGACCATTTTTTTTTGATGCAGGGCTCTGTTATTTAGAAAAGAAAAAAGAGTTAGATACCGTCGATATATTACTCGAAAATAATGCAAGAATAATTGAAAATCAGCCTTTTATTATACAAGAACCTTGTAAAATCGAAGTGGGGAAATGGTGGAAGATTTTTTAGGATTAAGAGAAAAGAAGTGTAAATATGTAAGTGAAAAATGCGGAAAGCTTTAATGTCATTATTGAAATCGTTGACGGTAAATAAAGCAATGAATACATTAGGTTAAAACTTAATTTGAAATGTGACTGACTAAAATATTCCTCGTTATTATAAAAGTGCTGAATTTTACCTAAAACCAGGTGTAAAAGTTAGCACTTTTATATTTTTCACCAATTAGTCAATTTGTTTACTTTCTCTTTTGAATAACAATTGAAAATTCTTCACCAAGTATAAAGAGAAATTCACCTTCATATAAGTAGTAAATAGCAAAATGTTTGTACAAACGAAGCTTATCGCAATGCAGTCATTCGTCATGTTCTCTATTCAAATGGTTATCAAATTGAAATGCTGACATCATTTGAACCAGCTCTTGCAAATTTCTACGATTGGTGAAAACGGTTGTTCGGTGGAAGTGAAGGAAAAAACAAAAAGGGCTTACATCCGACAACCGTAAACTTCTCTACTGATTTACATGCCATTAGACAATTCATTCAAGAAGGAAGCCCAATCATCTTTGAAACATTACTTTATTTTCATGATATTACGGACGATTGTCGTGTCCCAAATGAAGAAAAAAATGAGGACCAGCTTCATTACTTAAGCTCACGCACATTCAACGTAATGTGATCTCTAAGCAAGGACCAGCCCTTGCCCATGCAGAGAGAGGCGTGCCTATCATCCAGTTCGAATTGGCACGGCTCGATGGTTACCATCTCGGCTATCTCATTTATTCTATATGAAAGTTTGCGCAATGAGTGCTTATCTATTAAATGTAAATCCATTTGATCAACCAGGTGTCGAGGCGTATAAGAAAAAAATGCTTGAATTATTGAATGAACAGAAGGTGTCATATTGAGTATAGTAGAAGATCATTACAGGCAATGGATAAAGGAAACTGTTCCTTCCTATTTAAAAGAAGAATTACTAGCCGTTGTAAATGATGCATCACAAATTGAAGATCGATTTTATCAATATCTACAATTTGGCACAGCGGGTATGCGTGGTGTGTTAGGTGCAGGTACAAATCGTATGAATATTTACACTATTCGTAGAGCTGCATACGGATTAGCGCAGTATATCACAGAAAACGGGGAAGTAGCTAAACAGCGGGGTGTTGTCATTGCCTATGATACACGGCATTTCTCAAAGGATTTCGCTATTGAAACAGCTCAAGTGCTGGGAGCATTAGGAGTGAAAGTATTTGTATTTCGCGAAGCGCGACCAACACCTGAATTATCTTTTGCAGTAAGGTATTTAAACGCTTTTGCAGGCGTGGTCATTACCGCTAGTCACAATCCAAAACAATATAATGGTTTTAAAGTTTATGGGGAGGACGGGGCACAACTGACACCGTCTGCTATTCAAACCATCGTTGAAAAATTCGATGATGTCCAAAATGTTTTTGACATTCCAACAACATCATGGCACACATTAGAGCAGCATCGAACTGTAGAATGGATTTTACTTAATATTGACCAAGCCTATCAAGAAAAATTACACGGTTTAAAACAACGCACAAATATTGACTTCACTATCCCAATTGTTTACTCACCTCTACATGGTGTAGGGCTAGTACCGGTACAACAAGGTTTACAAGCATTTGGTTTTACAAACGTCCATATTGTAGAACAACAAGCTGTGCAAGATGGCGATTTTCCAACGGTACCATATCCAAACCCAGAGGAAGCGGCAGCCTTTACGTATGCCATACAAAAAGGGAAAGAAACAGGTGCGCAAATACTATTAGCAACCGATCCTGACGCAGATCGATTAGGTGTGGCAGTAAAAACAGAGCGTAGCTATCAATTATTAACAGGTAACCAGTTAGGTGCACTCATCTTACAGTATTTACTTGAGGCGAAAAAAGAAAAAAATGAGCTACCTGAAAATGGAGTTTTGCTCAAAACAATTGTTACTTCTGAACTAGGTGCTGTAATTGCTAAGCAATATGGAATTGAAACTGTGAATACCCTAACAGGCTTTAAATACATTGCAGAAAAGATTGCTGAGTACGACCAAACACAAGCAAAAACATTTTTATTCGGTTATGAAGAAAGTTATGGCTATTTAGTCCAAAGCTTTGTACGTGATAAAGATGCCGTCCAAGTTGCATTGGTAGTAGCAGAAATGGCGGCTTACTACGCAACAAAACAACAAACTTTATTAGATGTTCTAGACAGTTTATTTAATAAATATGGCTATTATCAAGAAGCATTACAGTCACAAACATTTGAAGGCATTACAGGTCAGAAGGAAATGCAAGCTTTACTACAATACTTTAGAGAAAATAGAATCATTGACATTGCAGGTCAAAAAGTAATGGTAATAGAAGATTACTTAACGCAACAAGCCATTTATCTAGATGGTTCCATTACAAAACTTAATTTACCAAAAGAAAATGTCTTGAAGTTCATATTAGAAGATCAATCATGGATAGCGATTCGCCCTTCAGGAACAGAGCCAAAATGTAAGTTTTACTTTGGTACAGTAGCTAGAACGAGGGAGCAAGCACAACGTAAGCTAAAACAATTACAGGTAGGCTTTATGACAAACAAGTAATTGAAGTACAGAGAAAGATGAAGAAAGTCAAAAAAGTAATCATCCCAGCAGCAGGGCTAGGCACACGCTTTTTACCAGCGATAAAGGCTATGCCGAAGGAAATGCTACCAAACGTTGATAAAACAACGATTGAATACATTGTGGAAGAAGCCATTGCATCGGGTATAGAAGATATTATTATCGTAACAGGTAAAGGTAAATGAGCTATTGAAGATCATTTCAATCGAAATTTTGAACTAGAAGAAAATTTAGCTTCAAAAGGAAAACTATATTTCCTAAACAAAATCAATCATCGAATGTAGAAATTCACTACATTCGTCAAAAAGAACCAAAAGGGTTGGGTCACGCAGTTTGGTGTGCTCGTAATTCATTGGTGAAGAACCTTTTGCCGTACTACTAGGTGACGATATTGTTCGTGCAGAACAACCTTGCACAAAACAACTGATTGAACAGTACGAAGCAACAGGCTCTTCAATCATCGGTGTTCAAACAGTAGCAGACAATGAAACACATCGCTATGGCATTATCGATCCAGTCACTTCAAGTGGAAGACTCTATGAAGTAAGAAACTTTGTAGAAAAACCAAAGCAAGGAACCGCACCTTCCAACTTAGCAATCATGGGGCGCTAAGTTCTAACACCTGACATTTTTGAGTTTCTTGACTTACAAGAAACAGGGGCTGGTGGAGTAATTCAGTTAACAGATGCCATTCAAAACCTTAATGAAAGACAAAATGTATATGCTTATGACTTTGAAGGTAAACGTCATGACGTTGGAAAATGATGAGATTAAAGATGATGAGTGTGTATCTGGTGGAAATCGTAGAGAATTTAAAAGTTAAATCGTAAATGCTAATTTTTAATGAAAAATTCTTTAATTGAATAATGCCTCCTTTACCTTTATCGAAAGAGGCAATTAATTTTGTTCTAGGTTGGGAAATTCGTTTTTTCAGAATTTATTTTCAAATGATCTTTAGTAAAGTATATATTACTAATCTAGTTATTGAATAATGAACTCCCACAACTAATTAACATATTAAAGGGAGAAATGAGTTTTATTGGTCCAAGGTCTTTACTTGTATAATATTTAGAACACTCTAGTGTTGAGCAAATGAGAAGACATGATGTTACCCCAGGTATTTCTGGATGGGCGTAGGTTAAAGGAAGAAATTCTATAAGTTAGGGAGAAAAAAATAAGCTAGATATATAGTATGTAGAAATATTAGTTTTTGGCTTGATTTAAAAATATTTTTTATGACTATAAAATCTGTACTTTTAAGAAAAGGAGTAAATAGACCAAAAGATGTTAATATGCCTTTGTTTATAGGGCAAGATGAAAAAAAGTTCCTATAATTAGCCTAAAAGGAGAAATGCCGGATGAATATTCTTATTAGCTGTCCTGGAAGAAGAGTAGAAATGTTAGAAGTGTTTAATCGTGAATTTGCGAAATTTAACATGGGGATAATAGCTACAGGTAATTCAAATATACTACCAGCCCTATATTCGGTGGAAAATTCATATATAGTACCATCGCTAGAAGATGATAATTATGTTGAAGAACTATTGGAAATTTGTAATGAGAATAATGTTAAAGCAATTCTAACTATGTTAGATAAAGATATAATGGTTCTCTCTAAAAATATTGATAAATTTAAAGGAATTGGGGTTATTCCAATCTTACCTAATTTAAGTATTGCAGAGACTTGTGATGACAAGTATTTAACGTATGAATTTTTGACAACAAATGGGATTCGTTGTGCAAAGTCATACAATGATTTAGAAACTTTTGAAGAAGATTATAGTAAAAATAAAATCTCGTTCCCTGTAATAGTCAAACCAAATAGTGCTGATGGTAGTAGGGGAGTTATTAAATGTACTAATATGAAAGAACTAGAAAAGAGTTTTCATAATGGACATAAAAATATAATACAGGAGTTTTTAAATGGTACTGAGTATGATATAGATGCATATATTGATATTTATTCACAAAAAATGGTATCAATATTTGCAAAGGAAAAACTCTCATTGACTATAGGTGGTGCTGATAAAGTCATTTCATATAAGGATCAGAAGCTATTTGACTTTATTGAAGATTTATCTAATAAACTCAATATTACTGGTCCTATTGATGTAGATGTGTTCAAGGTTAATGGAGAATATTATATAGGGGAAATCAATCCAAGGTTTGGTGCGAACTATATATGTGCTTACGGGTGCGGTGTAAACTTCCTCGAATTATTAATAAACAATATAAATGGTAAAACGAATGTGAAGGATATTGGTAACTACAGTGATGGTATTTTAATGATGAAATATGAAAGGATTATGTTTAAAGCACCAAACGAAATAATAGGTGTTTAGAATTAACAGAGAGGGAGCAGATGTTTTTCGTGTAAACTTATCCATGCTTATTTCCTTTATTTTGGATCTAGATGATTTACTACCACCCAACCATTATAAAGGCTTTTTTTATGTCTAGATAATATTGCAGAAATTTCGTTTCCAGAAACGTGTTGAATTATTTTAATGAGACGCTAGTGGAATAAAGTATAAACTTAATTCGTATATTAGGATAAATATCGAGTATACATTCCTGTTTTTGGTTTTATTAACGATTAATAGCTATAATGCAGAATTGATTAAATAATAAACAAATTATTACGAAAGAAGATTTTCAAATTGATGAAACTATAAGGATACAGTTATCTGCGATGTTAGATTAACGAATTAGAGGATGCCTTTTATAAGCATCTTGAATTTGGTGCAGGTGGAATGCGTGGTGAGCTAGGAGCTGGTTCGAATCGTATGAATGTATACACGGTGCGCCGAGCGTCAGAAAGATTAGCCAAGTATATTGTTACGAACGGTGCGGCTGCAAAAGTTAGGTGATGGTTCATGGCTTTGCCTTCGCCCATCGGGAACAGAGCTAAAAGTTAAAGTTAACTTCGGGTAGTATCCGATTCAATGGAAACAGGTAATTCAAAAATAATGAGCCCGAAAAGGTAAATGACGGTAAAGGGATATGGCATAAGCTAATCCCTTAGTAAGAGACGTATAGATTGAGAAAAAAACAGTCAGTTCTACAATCAGGGGGAGAAAATCAGGTGGGGAATATCTTGGTCAGTATTCACTGTCTCACGTATAATCACGAACAATATATAGCGGATGCGATTGATAGTTTTTTAATGCAAAAAACAAATTTCAAATTTGAAATATTAATACATGAGGATGCTTCGACAGATAGAACTGCAGACATTATTAGAGAGTATGAGAAGAAATACCCTAATTTGATAAAGCCTATCTATCAAACAGAAAATCAGTATTCCAAAGGTGTTTCGGTAAGTGCAATTAATATTAGCAGAGCAAGCGGGAAATATATTGCTATTTGTGAGGGGGATGATTATTGGATAGATCCTTATAAATTGCAAAAACAATTCGATTATATGGAGAAGCATCCTGAATGTAGCCTATGTGTTCATGGTGGAAATGTAGTAAATGCTTCTGATAAGAAATGTGTATTATTTAACCGTCTAAATAAAGGAGATAAGGAATTCTCAGTTGAAGAAGTAATTGAAGGAGGAGGAGGTCTTTTTTTAACAAATTCCATGTTTTATCCACTAAATCTTAGAAAAGAGAGACCAGACTTTCTTGTAAATGCCCCTGTTGGCGATTACCCTTTAGTTATTTATTTATCATTGCTAGGTACGGTGTACTATATGGATGAGTTGATGTCTTCGTATCGAATAGGAGATAGTACTTCTTGGACAGGCAGAACCTTTTCTGATATAGAAACAAAGAAGCAGCATTATCGTGAAATAGAAGATATGTTGGATGAAATAAATCTATATACGAACAATATATTTAAGGATGCTATTGATAGGAGAAAGAATAGTACTCAGTTTTTTCTTTTACTTGAACAGGGGAGATTTAAAGAAGCAAAAACAGGAGAATATAGAGAGCTATATTTAAAATTAGGATTAAAGAAAAAAACAATATTATTTATAGATCAATATAGTCCAAGCATCTCAAAGCTTCTTAGATTTGTTAAAAGGAGGATCATTAATTGGACGATGATATAACAAAATCTAAAGTCCTTTCTTCTCTATTATGGAAGCTGTTAGAACGTGGAGGGACGCAGGGAATTCAATTTATTGTGTTGATTGTACTAGCCCGTCTACTTCTTCCAGAGGACTTTGGGTTACTCGTTCTAGTCACCATTTTCATAACAATAGCTAGTGTGATATTGCAGAGTGGATTTAACACAGCATTGATACAAAAGAAAAAAGTGGATGAAGTGGATTATTCATCTGTATTTTATTTAAACTTGTTTGTTGCCATTAACCTGTATGTCATACTCTTTTTTGCAGCCCCTTTCATAGCCTCATTTTTTGCAGAACCCCAACTACTATCTGTCTTAAGAATTCTTTCCTTAACATTGTTTTTCGGTGCGTTTAATTCAATTCAACATGCAGTTATTGCGCGCAATATGCAGTTTAAAAAACTGTTCTTTAGTAGTTTGGGAGCCGTCATTATATCTGGTGTTGTTGGTATAACGATGGCCTATGCAGGATATGGTGTTTGGGCTTTAATTGGACATCAAATTACAAACCAGCTTATAGTAACGGTCATTTTATGGTTTACAGTAACTTGGCGGCCGAAGCTTATCTTTTCAATGGAGAGGCTCGGAAGTCTATTTGTGTTTGGATGGAAATTATTAGCTTCATCATTGATTGATACCCTTAATTCGAACATTCGAAATCTACTAATTGGTAAAATGTTTAGCCCTGCATTATTAGGTTTTTATAATCGGGGTGAGCAATTTCCTAGCGTAATTATTAACAACATTAATGGCTCCATACAATCTGTAATGTTTCCTACTTTATCCTTCCATCAAGATAATACAGAAAGAGTTAAGGTTATGGTACGTCGTTCAATCATTATGAGCTCATTTGTAATTTTTCCGATGATGTTCGGACTGGTAGCTATTGCTGAGCCTTTAGTTAAAATTTTGTTAACAGAAAAATGGCTACCTTCCGTGCCATTCTTACAAATTTTTTGTATTAGTTATGCATTATGGCCTATACATACTGCAAATTTACAAGCAATTAACGCTTTGGGACGTAGTGACATTTTTTTAAAACTAGAAATTGTGAAAACTATATTAGGATTGATTATTTTAGCTGTCAGTATCCCATTCGGTGTTCATATGATGGCTTTAGGAGTCCTCGGAGTTGGAATTTTATCGACTTTTATTAACGCATATCCAAATTTACAATTACTAAACTATAGCATTCAAGAACAGTGGAGGGATATAAAACCATCTTTGCTGACATCTTTAGTGATGGGGGCTATTGTTTATCCAATCCACTTGATTGGGTTGACTGAGATTGTAACGCTCGTTATTCAAATAATTGTAGGGATCGTTTTATATGTAGGGTTAGCAAAAGTATTTAATTTTGATGCCTTTACTTATTTACTATCGATTATAAAAGGTCTGTTTAGAAGGAATACAACTACTAAAATTGTTGTAAATGAGGAGGCCACAGAATGAAAAAATTATTAATGCTTGGTGGTGCACATTCTCAAATCCCAGCAATAAAAAAAGCAAGAGAAATGGGTCACTATGTTATTACTTGTGATTATATAAAAGAAAATCCAGGGCATCAATATGCGCACGATTACTATAATGTCAGCACTACAGATAAGGAAGGTGTCTTATCATTAGCAAAATCGTTAAACATTGATGGCATAGTTAGTTATGCATCTGATCCTGCAGCACCTACTGCAGCTTATGTTGCTGAAAGGCTGGGACTACCGTCACATCCTTATGAATCTGTAGAGATATTGTCAAATAAGGATTTGTTTCGGGAGTTTCAGAAGAAAAATAATTTTAACGTTCCAAGAGCAAAGGGCTATCGAGCAGTGGAAGAAGCTAATGCTGATTTTCATAATTTTAAAATGCCTGTAATGATAAAACCTGTTGATTCTTCAGGCAGTAGAGGAGTCTCGAAAATAGATTCCATTGACATTTTGCAGGGAAAAATAGAGTATGCTTTAAGTTTTTCGAAAGCGAAACGTTTTATTGTGGAAGAGTATATAGAAAAGCATGGTTATCATGTTGGGGGGGACGGTTTTTCTGTAAATGGAAAGCTTGTTTTTCGTAGTTTTACGAATGAGCATTTTCCGACAGTAGCATCACCAAATCCATTTGTTCCAGTTGGTTCAAGCTGGCCATGCAAAATGTCTGAGCATATTCAACAAAAAATTCATAAAGAGATTCAAAGAGCGTTGACTTTACTCAATATGAAAACAGGTGCCTATAATTTTGATATTCGAGTGGACGAACAAGAAAATGTTTATCTTATTGAGATAGCTGCCAGGAATGGTGGCGATTGGATTCCGCAAGTAACAAAATATGCAACTGGTGTAGATATGATCGAATATACAATTAAGGCGGCTTTAGGTGAGGATTGTAATGATTTGACTATGGTTGAACCACAAGGATATTGGTCGGTGTATGTATTGAATAGTGAAACTAGCGGAGTATTTATAAATGTGGAAATGCATGATGAAATAGAAAATGGCATTGTTGAATATGAATTGTTAGTTAAATCAAAAAGTCATATTAAAGCATTTTCAGGATCTAATGAAAAATTGGGCACTATGATACTAAAATTTCCTTCAGAAGATGACATGTTAGAGAAAATGGAGCATATCACAAACTTCGTGAAGGTAAATGTTGAGTATTCATTTGTGAAAGTAAATAACGTCAAGAAGGTGAATATATGAAGCCTATTCAAGTAACACAAACATCAATGCCTGGTTTTATGGAATTCTCTGAAGAAATTAGAGATCTTTGGGATAGTCGCTGGTTGACCAATATGGGTGTAAAGCATAATGCTTTAGAAGCTGAATTGAAACGGTATTTAAATACAAAAAATATTACACTATTTTCTAACGGGCACCTAGCATTAGAATACGCGATTGAAGCTTTTCAATTAACTGGCGAAGTCATCACCACACCTTTTACATTTGCATCTACAACGCATGCAATCGTACGAAAAGGTTTAACACCAGTTTTTGCTGACATTAATCTTAATGATTACACCTTAGAAACAGATAATATTGAAAGGTTAATAACAGATAAAACATCCGCTATTATAGCCGTTCATGTATACGGAAATATATGTAATATAAAAGAGATTGAAAGAATAGCAAGTAAATATAATCTTAAGATCATATTTGATGCTGCTCATGCTTTCGGGGTAACGGTAGGTGGTGAAAGTGTTGCAAACTTTGGTGATGCTTCCATGTTTAGTTTCCATGCAACTAAAGTTTTTCACACTATTGAGGGTGGAGCACTAACCATTAAAGATTCTAACATAAAAGACTTATTAAATATTTATAAAAATTTTGGTATTACTGGACCTGAAACAATTGAGTATACAGGTGGTAATGCTAAGATGAATGAATTTCAGGCAGCTATGGGTTTGTGCAACCTCCGAAATATAGATGAGGAAATAGGGAAGCGAAAGAAAGTATTTGAGAGATATGTTGAACATCTCAGTGGTATCAGAGGTATTAAATTATTGCCTCCTCCAAAAGATGTGTCGAGTAATTATGCATACCTCCCTGTTGTATTTGATGGTTTCCAACTTTCGCGGGATGAAGTGTATGAGAAATTAATGAAACATAATATTTTTTCCCGAAAGTATTTTTATCCTTTAACGAATAGCTTTGATTGTTTCAGAGAAAAGTTCAATGCTGAAGATACACCTGTCGCAAAATATATTGCAGAAAGAGTTTTAACATTACCATTGTATGGGGATCTCATGCTAGAAGATGTAGATAAAATTTGTATACTTTTAAAAGAATAGTGTAAAAGTTAACTTTAAAACGAAATTAGAAGCAGGGAATTATCATCATTGAAATGGAAGTGAACAAATTCTTTACTTCGTTACTCGAATCAGGAGAAGTATCTAAATGGCATATATTGCATTACGATATAAAAGAAGTTAGCTCACGATGGGAAAAAGGGAAAGGTTAAAAAAGATGATCTTTATGTTGTATTTTGTAGACACGGGGAAATTTACATGGAGTTAGAATTCCATGTTTATCAAGATACTTATTAGTAGTTTTATTAACCTATGAAGGGACACTTAGAATGAGGATAGCCTTAATGCAACCTTATTTTTTTCCGTATCTAGGATATTTCCAACTGATACACTCGGTAGATGAATTTGTCATTTTTGATCATGCTCAATATACGAGAAGAAGTTGGATAAATAGGAACCGAATCTTGAGTGAGCATGGAAAAAGTATATATTTCAATGTTCCAGTATGTAAAGCTCCTAGAGAAACTATAATTAAAGACATTGTCATAAATAGTAATATGAATTGGCAAGAAAAAATTCTCAATCAATTAATATTTTATAAAAACGCACCGTATTTTATGAATGTTATGGAATTCGTAACGGATTGTTTAACAAATAGTAGCAGCAATTTAAGTCAATTCATTACTGTAATTCTAAGAAAAACTTGCGCATTATTAGGTATAGAAACGAGTATTACTATTATGTCGCAAAAATTCCCTACTATTAAAGAGGCTAATGCAGCAGATGAATGGGGAATTAAAGTAACTAGGGCTTTAAATGCGACTACCTATATTAATGCGATTGGCGGCAAGGATTTTTACAATCAGCAAAAATATATAGACAATGATTTGGAAATTCAATTTATTCAACCAATACTGACACCATACAAACAATACTCAAATGATTTTATGCATGGTCTTTCAATAATTGATGTCATGATGTTTAACGATATTAGTAAAATTAAAGCAATGTTAGATATTCATGAATTAGTTAGATGATAAAAACGAAAGATAAAGATATTGATAAAATATTGAGCAATTAAAAACGAAAGAGGCGAAATTTGGTGAAAGGTATTATTTTAGCAGGGGGTTCAGGGACTCGACTTTATCCGTTAACAAAATCGATTTCAAAGCAAATGTTACCGGTTTACGATAAACCGATGATTTATTACCCACTTTCTGTCTTAATGCTTGCGAGTATTAGAGAGATATTAATAATATCTACACCTCGAGATCTTGAAGGATTTAAAGAGCTATTAGGTGATGGACGTCATTTAGGAATGCATTTCGAATATGCTGTTCAAGAATATCCCAATGGTCTTGCCGAAGCTTTTATTATAGGAGAAAAATTTATTGATAATTCCCCTGTAGTATTAGTATTAGGGGATAATATTTTTTACGGCTCAAATTTGAGTAATCGACTAAAAGAAGCCGCTTCTTTAACTAGAGGTAGTATTGTATTTGGCTGTTATGTCAAAGATCCACGTGCATATGGTGTAGTTGAAATAGATGAGCATATGAATGCTATTTCAATAGAAGAAAAACCGGAAAGACCGAAATCCTCATACGCAGTGCCAGGCTTATACTTTTTTGATCATAAAGTCGTTGAGATTGCCAAAAATGTAAAGCCATCAGTGCGCGGAGAAGTAGAAATCACCTCTATTCTTGAAGAATATTTACGAATGGGCGAATTAAAGGTCAAAATTGCGGGACGTGGTTTAGCTTGGCTAGATACAGGAACACATGAGTCTTTACTTGAAGCTTCTAATTTTGTTGAGGCGATTCAAAAGAGACAGGGGCTTTATATCGCATGTATTGAAGAAATTGCTTTTAGAAGCGGATATATTACAAATAAGCAATTGTTAGAACTTGCTCAACCTCTTATGAAAACAGAATATGGTAAGTATTTGCTGGAAGTACCTAATACCTTGGATCATTCACTTATAACAATACATTGAAAGAGGTTGGAATGATGGTAAAGAAAAAAATATTAATTACTGGCGGTGCAGGATTTATTGGAGGTAATTTTATCCAATATTTAATTTGTAAGTATCCTGCCTATGAAATTTATAATTTAGATTTATTGACGTATGCAGGTGATCTAGGTAAACATCGAGCATTCGAAACAAATGATAACTATACATTTGTAAAAGGCGATATTGTAAATCGTGAGCTGGTTATGACTTTTTTTAAGAAGGAACAATTCGATTATGTGGTTCATTTTGCAGCAGAAAGTCATGTGGACCGCTCAATTACAGATCCATCGGTATTTGTTCGAACAAATGTATTAGGGACACAAGTATTATTAGAAGCAGCGATGCAAGTAGGCATTTCAAAATTCGTCCATGTATCTACGGATGAAGTTTATGGGGAACTGGATTTTGAACTATCTACTTTTTTTACAGAAGAGACATCATTACTACCAAATAGCCCTTATAGTGCAAGTAAAGCTTCTTCTGATTGTTTAGTTCGTGCTTATTATAAAACATATGGATTACCAATGAATATTACGCGTTGTTCGAATAACTATGGACCATATCAGTTTCCAGAAAAATTAATTCCTTTAACTATTTCTCGTGTGTTAAAGGATGAAAAAATCCCTATATATGGTGACGGACAAAACATACGAGATTGGTTACATGTTTTTGATCATTGTACGGCCATTGATTTGGTGTTACATGAAGGTGTCAACGGAGAAATATACAATATTGGTGGGCATAATGAACACACCAATTTAGAAGTTGTTCAAACGATTATCAAGACATTAGGGAAATCGGAAAAACTTATAAAGTATGTAACAGATCGTTTAGCTCATGATAAACGCTATGCCATTGACCCTACTAAAATAGAGCGATCATTAGGTTGGAAGCCCATATACACATTTGAAACTGGCATTGCGCAAACGATTCAATGGTATGTTGAAAACAACACTTGGTGGGATCAAATAATAAGTGGACAATATCAACAGTATTTTGAAAAGCAATATTTAGGATGATGGAAGCTAGAAAAGCTCAGACGAAAATAACAAGATATATAAATCATATATTCTCCGTTCTAGAATGGTAGCTATTCAAGAAACTAGCATGTAAATGTAAATAGTACTCCTAGCTTTTGTGTAAAATAATTGGCTTTCGCGCAACTACCGCGATTTTTCAAAGCGCTTATTATTAGTAAAAGAAAAATGAAAATGTGAAATAAAGGGAGACAACCATTTGATATTAGTTATCGGTGGAGCGGGATATATAGGTAGTCATCTTGTAAAAGAGTTAGTAAAGAAAGAAGCTGTTGTTGTATTGGATAATCTTTCAACTGGTCACCAGGAGTCGATTGATGAAAAAGCGATTTTTGTGCAGGGTGATTTAGGAAAAAAAGGCGATTTGGAGCGTGTTTTTTCGCAATATTCCATTAAAGCAGTAATGCACTTTGCTGCGAGTAGCCTAGTCGGTGAATCTGTCGTAAATCCACAGAAATATTATGAGAACAACGTTATATCTACGTTAACTTTATTAAGTGTAATGTTAACGTATAACGTGAAAAATATTATATTTTCGTCAACTGCTGCGACTTATGGGGTTCCTAACCTAAACATGATTGATGAAACAATTGTGCCAAATCCAATAAACCCTTATGGAAGATCAAAGCTCATGATTGAACAAGTTCTCATGGATTATGCGACAGCCTATGATTTACGTTACGTAATTTTAAGATATTTTAACGCAGCCGGGGCCTATGAAACAGCGGAAATTGGCGAAAGCCATAACCCAGAAACTCATCTTATTCCAATAGTATTGCAACATTTAGTTGGTGATAGGGAAAAGGTGTGTATTTATGGTACAGACTATGAAACACCCGATGGGACATGCATTCGTGATTATATACATGTTACAGATTTAGCAATAGCACATATATTTGCCTTGAATTTATTACTTGAGAACAAAGCAAAAGAGGCAATATATAACTTAGGGAATGGTCTCGGCTATACAGTAAAAGAAGTAATAGAAACTTGCGAGGCGGTAACAGGTAAAAAGGCATATGTCGAACTCTCTGAAAGACGTGAAGGAGATCCTGCAAGACTAATTGCTTCATCTAAAAAGATTTTTGATGAACTTGGGTGGAAGGCAGAAAAAAGCTTAGTGGAAATTATTGAAGATGCTTGGAAATGGCATAGCAATCAAAGATACTGAACGGATTAAAACTTAATTTGAAATGTGACTGACTAAAATATTCCTCGTTATTATAAAAGTGCTGAATTTTACCTAAAACCAGGTGTAAAAGTTAGCACTTTTATATTTTTCCCCAATTAGTCAATTTGTTTGCTTTCTTTTTTGAATAACAATTGAAAATTCTTCACCATGTATAAAGAGAAATTCACCTTCATATAAGTAGTAAATAGCAATACAAACTAAGCTTATCGCGATGCAGTCATTCGTCACGTTCTCTATTCAAATGCTGACATTATTAACTAATGGGGATGTGTATAATGAAAGATTTAATTTCAGTAATAATGAGTACTTATAATGAAAAGATGGAATGGTTAAAAGCGAGTATTGAATCTATTTTGAATCAAACATATTCAAAAATTGAATTTATTATTGTATTAGATAATCCAGATAATACTATGATTAAAAGAGTTGTATCTGATTATGCAAATAGAGATGAGCGTATAATCGTGGTTGAAAATGATAAAAACATAGGACTAACAAACAGTTTAAATAAAGCTTTAGAATATTGTAAGGGTGAATATATAGCAAGAATGGATGCGGATGATATCTCAGATAATAACAGACTAGATAAGCAATTGTTTTACTTGGAAAAGCATAACTATGACTTAATTGGATCTAAAGTTAGAATAATTGATGAGAGTGGAAATGTTATACAAAAATCATCTAATCATCCTGTTTCTAATAATATTATTAATAGTATTTTGAAATATGATAATTGTGTTCCTCATCCAACATGGTTTGTCAAGAGAAAAGTGTATACTGACTTAAATGGATATCGGAATTTACACACTTGTGAAGATTATGATTTTTTATTGAGGTGCTCCCCAAAATATCGGATTGGTAATTGTAATGATGTAACGCTTACTTATAGGCTCAATTCTATTAGTATTTCAAGATCGAATGCCCTAAAACAACTTTTATCAGCGAAGTATTTACAAAAAAACTATAAAAATATTGATTTAATTAACCAATCAGAAATCGATATGTATATAAATAAGAGGACTACACTAAATACGGAAGAAAATTTTGATAAAGCACAACTCTATTTTAAGGAAGCATTAGTTTATAAAGAAAAAGGCGAATTCTTTAAAATGGTATTAAATTTAATTCTCGCATTAAAAGTTTCGAAATATTCCCTCGTAAGGTGTAAAAATATGTTATCTACTAGAACTATTAGACTGGTAAAAGGTGATAGTAATTACTGCTGAAAAGTTTAGGTTATATATTTTATTTTATTTAAGAGGATTAGTAATACTTATTTATTATTACCAGCCGTACACATTACACATGCACGGTTGGTGAGAGAGGACGAGTGCTCTAAAAATCATTCCCTTTCTCGCAATCAAGACCAGGTTTCGATACTTTTTATAAAATATTAATTGCTTTACGTACTGCGCATGAAAAAAGCGACGTGTTAGTCAGTTTTGAACCTGCTGGCATTATTGGATGAATTTCGCTGTTTATCTTAGTGTACGTGGAATTCCGTTTATCATGGTGAATCCTCATCATGTAAATCGTTCCAAAGAGCTAGATGACAATTTTTAAACGAAGAACGACCAAAAGGATGAGCTCGTCATTGCACGTTAAAAAGTGATGGACGATTTAATTACCTACTTATTCTAGAAGGCATGGAAGTTGAATTGCGAACGGCGCAACTTTGCGTGTGAAAATCCAAGAAGATTTAAATGCGCTTTAGAATCGATTGATTTGCTGGCTTGATCGTTTCTTCCCTGAATTTATGTCTATCTTTAAGTAATTTGGCAAGATAGCTTATGCAGTACTTGAAATGACACCATTGTCAAAAATTCAAGGAAAATCACCCGAAGAATTATTGTTTTTATACCGACAGATAAAACAATATCAAAGAGCCATGTTTTGAACGAAACAATCATTAAAGTTAAGTAGTAAATTTTTTACAATTGAGTTAATTTAAAATCCGTGCATTCTATTAATTAATTGTGGAAGGCTGCGACTCCTGCGATAAACGCTAAAATAAAATCAACAGATTTTGCTCATTTCATTTGAACACTTTTTCACCAATAAAGCCATTTTCTATAAAGAAATGGCGCAGATTCTTGACCTAAAAAAGCACTATTAGTTTGCTCTTAAAGAGGGGTAGTAAGGGGAGAGAAAAATGATTTGCGAAAAAAAAGTTTCAAATAATTATTTTCTAATATTTATTTTAGTATTCAGTGTTTTTTTAGGTAACCTGAATGTAAACATTGGTTTTGCGTTAAAACCACATATGGTATTAATGGTAGTAATTTTTATGCTTACCCTTAGTAAATTTGCTTTTCATAAGCCTCAAAGTCATGAAACTTTTATGATTTTCTTCTATGTTTTCTACTGTCTTACTGGAGTATTTTCTACATATCCGATAGCAAGTATTCGTTTGACTATTGCTATTTTAATCGGCCTTTTTTCTTACTTTATATATAAATTTCTATTTTCTAATATTACATTAAAAGAATTTGAGCGAATAATTGGGACAGTAGGGATATTATATAACGTAATTTCATTATTGTTTTATCTATTTGGTTTAATTTCTAATAAATTTAATTTTTATGGGAATGGCATTAGATTTTATGGCTTAATGCTAGATAGAAATATGCCTCGATTAATCGGTATATTATCAGACCCTAATATATTTGTTGTATCCAACTCGATCTTCTTGTTCTTTTTCCTAGCAAATATGAAAGACAAAAAAGGAAAGATTGGATTTGTTTTAGCTTTAATAACAACGATACTAACTTTTTCAAGGGGGGGCATATTAGCAACCTTAGTAGGGATTGTTATTACTATCGCTTTTTTTAGTGTAAAAACAAAAGTAAAAATTTTTTTTGTCGTACCTATAATTACATGGATAAGTTACTTTTCCGTATTAAAAGTTATGCATATCGATATCTATCAGATTTTGATAAAAAGAATGGAATCTGTTAGTAAGGATGGCGGTAGTGGCAGAATTGAAATATGGAACAATGGTCTGTCGCTCTTTTTAAACAATCCTGTACAAGGAATTGGTATATATAATTTTAGGGATTATAGTGCAGATTTTTTTGGTCAGGGAATTTATATGCACAATACTTTTTTAGAAATATTAGTTGAGTCGGGTGTAATTGGATCAGTATTATTCTTTGTATTTTGGGCTCTATTATTTTTTAGAATAATGTCAATTGTATGGATGGATAAATCAAAGGCTTTTCTCCTAGGGACTTATGTTTCAATTTCAATTTCTTTAATGTTCCTTTCACTAATTGCGAGTGAATATTTATTTTTATTTCTAGCGCTTATTTGGCGATACAGTATGACAGAAAAAGAATATCTGTACCGTGAACAGATTAAGTTAGAATGAAAATAAGATTATAAAATTAAGATTGGGGGAAACTATGAAGTTAGTCAGTGTCATTATTCCAATTTATAATGTAGAGCAATACTTACAAAAATGTGTACAATCAGTTCAAAATCAAACGTATACAAATCTAGAAATATTTTTAGTCAATGATGGTTCAACAGATAAATGTGGAAAGATGGTGGATGAATTAGCTGTCCAAGATTCACGGATTAAAGTAATTCATAAGCCGAACGGGGGTCTGTCTTCTGCTAGAAATGCTGCATTAGATAAGGCCAGTGGAGCATACATACTATTCGTGGACGCCGATGATTGGATAGAGTTGGATATGATTGAATCTATGGTACATGAAATGGAACAGCACGAAGCAGAATTAGTAGTATGTGATTATACGAAAGTGTACGAAGATAAAATAGAGAAGGATTTTTTAAAAATTAAGCAAGAGAAGATTGAGATTGGGAAATTAGGATTAAAAGGATACCTATATGAATATTTTTTTAACTACAAACATGGGGATGAAGTTTGTAATAAATTGTATAAAAATGTGATTATTAAAGAACATCATATACGATTTGAACCAAATAGTGAGATATTCTCAGAAGATAAGCTATTTAATCTATATTACTTAGTGCATATAAAAAAAATAATAAGTACCAATTCATCTTTTTATTATTATTTGCAACGAAATGGATCGCTCATGAAACAACCTAAACCTGAAATTATAGAACAGTACCTAAATTTAGCAGAAAAGTACATTGATTATTTAAAAAGGAATAATTCGAATATGACAAGTATATATTCTATCTTAGTATTTCATTTGTTTAATAGTTCACTAAAAAACTACGTCAAATCGGGTGCAGGCATTTCACAAATAACTGCGGCTATTGATAAAACGCAGAATAGAGATATCATGCAATTCATGGCTAATTTGAAGACCGATAAAGAAGTAATAGCATACTGTCAGAGTAATCGAACAAAATTATTGACACCTTTATTCGTCAAAATATATGCAGTTTGTTATACATTAAAATTTAATTTGATACTCGCCTATACATTTAAAAATATTATGAAATAGGATGGTGTATTGCATAAAAATAATTTGCTAGTATCAATTATTATGCCTGTTTATAATGCGGAAAAGTATGTTGGCCAATCCATTGAATCTGTTCTAAATCAAACGCACAAAAATTGGGAATTGATAATTATTAATGACAAGTCAACAGACAATAGTCAGCAAATACTACTAGGATATAAGGATAGTCGAATAAAGATTATTAATTTGACACAAAACGGTGGTGTTGCGAATGCCAGAAATGCTGGAATTGAAAAAGCAAAAGGACAATTTTTAGCTTTTCTTGATAGTGATGATTTGTGGCATCCTGAAAAATTATCCAAACAACTCGACTTTATGCTGGAACTTGATGTGGCATTTTCCTATACACAATATCAAGAAATAACAGAAAGTAATAAACGAACACGGAAAATCGTTAAGATATGCAAAGAACCAGTGGATTATAAAAAATTATTGCGTGCTAATTACTTTGGATGTTTAACAGTTGTATTAGATACACGTAAAATTGCTAAACCACTTTTCAAGAAGACTAAGCATGAAGATTATGCTCTTTGGCTAGATATTTTAAAAGATTATGAGATCAATGCTTACGGAATGAATGAAGTACTAGCCTATTATCGAATTACACCAGGTTCCATAAGCAGAAATAAATTCAAAGGTATAACGTGGAACTGGAAAATTTATAAAAATCACCTTGGCATGACAACGGTTCAAACTGTCTACCGGATGTGTATTTTCTTGCTTAACATTTCTATAAAATACGTTTCAACTAGATTGACAGGTTAAGAATGGTGAAAAGGCTATTGAACAGTTATAAAAGGCTTACGCACTGATTTAAAAAATGAGATAAATAAAAATAAATAAAACACCTTTCGTTGAAAAATGGGTATTGTACCTTATCAAATCAACGTGGAGGTGTTTTTCTATGGGGACAAGAGTGAATTATCCAGTAGAACTTTAGCGGGGATTCCTATAAAACAAGTAGTAGTGGAGTTAAATATTCGTAATTGTTCTCAACTGAAAAAATGGATGAAGTTGCGAATTACATTGTCTTGAACAGCCTGTAGGAAAACAATATACCTTTGGCAAAGGACCTGAATTTGAAAGTGAAACCGCTAAGTTGCAAGCTGAGAATCGTTATTAAAGCAACAGATTGAAGTTTTAAAAAAGTACGCAGAGTTGGAGAGGAAATGGTCCCAAAAGTTGTAGTTGAGCTAGTAGAGGAGTTAAAAGAAATCATACCGATTGGTGAAATTCGCCTTCATTTAGGCGTAGCTCGTTCGTCGTAGTATCGCTAGATGGCCAATAGAAATAAATTAAAATATCTCTTAGCCAAATGACATCCTCGACTTCGGATGACGAACAAGTATTAGTGAGAACGAAAAGTGAAAAGTGCTATCTTTTGTAATATTTACTGCATAAGGTAGCACTTTTATAATTACTAACTATCTTATTGGAAAAGATAATTACATATTTGAATAAAAAGTAATCGTTATTAATATATTGAGAAGTAAATTAACTTGCGAATTAATAAATAAACAATATGCCGTAGAAGTGGACTGCCTTATACGAAGGGAGATTAAATGGAAAGAATACGAAAAGCCATTATACCTGCAGCAGGATTAGGCACGCGTTTTTTGCCAGCTACCAAGGCAATGCCGAAGGAAATGTTGCCGATTGTCGATAAACCGACTATTCAATATATCGTTGAAGAGGCAGTAGCTTCAGGTATTGAGGATATCATTATTGTTACAGGTAAAAATAAAAGGGCAATTGAGGATCATTTTGATAATGCGTTTGAGCTTGAAGCAAATTTACTAGAAAAAGAAAAGTTCGATATGCTTGAGAAAGTAAAGGCCTCCTCTAAAGTAGATATACACTATATACGTCAGAAGGAACCTCTTGGTCTAGGTCATGCGATATGGTGTGCACGTAAGTTTATTGGGAATGAGCCTTTTGCGGTCCTTTTAGGGGATGATATTGTGAAAAATGAGATTCCATGTCTGAAACAATTAATCGAGCAATATGATCGAACGTATTCGAGTGTTATAGGTGTGCATAAGGTTCCGGATGAAGATGTTCATCGTTATGGAATCATTGACCCGATTTCTACAGAAAATCGTTTGATGGAAGTAAGGGAGTTTATCGAGAAGCCTGCTTTCGGAGATGCCCCCTCAAATTTTGCGATCATAGGAAGGTATATTTTAACACCAGAAATCTTCACTTTTTTAGATGAACAAAAAATAGGTAAGGGCGGTGAAATTCAATTAACAGATGCGATTGAAGCATTAAATGGTTCTCAGCGTGTATTTGCATTTGAAATAGAAGGAAGCCGCTATGACGTTGGTGAGCATATTGGCTTTATTAATACAATTATTGATTTTGCGTTGGATCGTGATGAGTTACATGAAGCGATTACCAGTTTACTGTTGAATAAAGTGAAGCAACTTAGGAAGAGCCACTTCGAACTAGAAAGGAATTCATTAAAATAATTTACGCCAGTAGGAATTCCAAATTATTAGAATGGAAGAGGTTATGATTTGATGATTCGTACTATTCAAATGAGCGTTTTCAATTTTGAAATGACTGAGCAGGATTGGTCAATATATGAGGCTGAGGTAGGGTGGATTCACCATCATTTAGCAGAGAGTAGCGAGATGTTAACGGGTTGGTTACATGTACCTCTTGAAGATCAGCGTGCTTTATTGCAGCGTATTGAGGATACTAAGCGAGAAATTCATAAGTATGCAGATGTACTTGTTGTTATTGGCGTGGGGGGATCATTTTTAGGGGCACGTGCCATCCAAGATGCGTTATCACCTTATTTTACTCTTCCTACTGATGGTATTGAAGTGATGTATGTTGGACAAAATATGAGTGGTTCCTATATTGATAGTTTGCTTCAATATTTAGCAAATAAAAGTGTATATGTGAATGTCATTTCAAAGTCTGGGGAAACGATGGAACCAGCACTCGCATTTCGTGTGTTGCGACAGTTTATGGAAAAACGTTACGGGGAAGAGGCCGTTGACAGAATTATTGTAACGACAGATGCGGAAAACGGGCGTTTGAAACAGATAGCAGATCGCACAGGTTATAGACAATTTACCATTCCAGCCGATATTGGTGGTCGCTATTCGGTGTTAACTTCGGTGGGGTTATTACCAGCAGCTGTTGCAGGTGTTGATATTCGGATGCTTATGGCAGGTGCTAGGGATGCTGCGTTAACATTGCAAGATGCAGCGCTGGAGCGTAATGAGGCTTATCAATATGCAGTGTTGCGACGTGTGATGTTTGAACGAGGGTATAAAGTGGAGTTACTTGCTTCATTTGAACCTGCATTATGTAAGTTCCATGAATGGTGGATGCAGTTGTTTGGCGAAAGTGAAGGGAAACAGCGAAAAGGTCTATTTCCTGCGACAGTTAATTATTCGACTGATTTACATGCTATAGGTCAGTTTATTCAAGAAGGAAGTCCAATCCTATTTGAAACGTTACTGCATTTTAACGAAATAGATAATGATTGTAAAGTGCCATATGATGTGCGAGATGAGGATGGTTTGAATTACTTATCGAAACGAACATTCAATGAAATTAATGGGGTTTCCATGAATGGGACAGCACTGGCTCATGCAGAGGGTGGTGTACCTGTCATTCAGTTGGTGCTCCCAAAACTAGATGCCTATCACATAGGTTATTTAATTTATTTTTTTATGAAGGCATGTGCAATGAGTGCAAGTCTACTAGGAGTAAATCCGTTTGATCAACCAGGTGTAGAAGCGTATAAACGAAAGATGTTAGAACTATTACAAACGTATAATAATTCCATCAAGATAGATTCATTAGGCATGGAACTACCAAAAAGTAGCGTTTATATTCGAAATGAATATTTATTGGGAAATGCAAATGAATAATCTATTGAAAAATATGATTAAATGCGCTTTAGTGATAATTTTCATATAAAAAGTAAAGGTTCAACATCGAAATCTATTCTTAACATAAAAAAGTACATGGAGCGAAAGATCGTGAGTGCGGCTGCGCCTTTCAATACAGAGCAAAGAATTCCAGCTGGACAGCAATGTTTTTCTCCGACTAAGTGTAGCGTCAGTCGTACAAGCTGACCCCAAGGATGGAGTGACGATGTTTGAAGCAGTGGCCAAGAATAACGTACATCCGTAGCGGAATGTACGGTCAAGCATATGTTTTGGTGAAAAGTTCAAAGTAAATGGAGCTATTAAAGTGGTGTGCAGAACAATACGAATAAATATAATCATTTAGTTGATTCATCGACAATGGTTTGACGAGGGAGGGCATTTAGGTGGAAGAAGTAATTGACTTGAAAAAACTATATAAAATATTGCGTAAACGTATATACCTTATTCTAAGTCTAACTATTGTTACGATTGGCATTACAGCTTCTCTAAGTTACTTTGTAATTACTCCTATCTATCAAGCACAAACACAAATTTTAGTGAATCAAAAAGTTAATGATCAAGAAGGGTATGCACAGGCACAACAGCTAGAAACGGATTTACAATTAATCAATACGTATAATGTCATCATTAAGAGTCCTGCCATTTTAAACAAAGTTATTGATAAGCTTGATCTAAACATTACAACAGAAATGTTGGCAGAGCAATTAATCGTATCTAGCGAAAGTAACTCTAAAGTGGTTAATATTAAAGTTTTAGATACAGATTCAGAAAAAGCAGTTACCATCTCGAATACAGTTGCCACTGTATTTAAAGAAGAAATACCCAAACTAATGAGTGTTGATAATATAAATATTTTATCAGTGGCAAAAATAAGTAAAGATGCTAGCCCCGTGAAACCAAATAAATTACTAAATATCGTCATGGGTGCCGTAATTGGGTTTGTAATTAGTGTAGGGTTTGCTCTATTGTTGGAGTTTTTAGATACAACAATAAAGACGGAGTCGGATATTGAAGATTTAGCATTGCCTGTTATGGGGTTGGTTGGTGCTTTTCCCACCGAAAAAAATAATAAATCCCGTAAAGCTAGGAGGACATAGAAATGCTTCGTTCCAAAAAGAAAAAGAACCAGAAACTATTAACAAAACCGCGTCAACTTATTACAGTTTCGGATGCAAAATCAATGATTTCTGAGCAATTTAAGACCGTTCGTACGAATATTATGTTTGCTATGCCAAAGCAAGGTCTTAAAACGATATTAGTTACGTCTTCTATACCAGGTGAAGGAAAGTCAACAAATGCTGCCAATCTTAGTGTTGTTTTTGCACAAGAAGGAAAACGGGTATTGCTCGTAGATGCTGATATGCGTAAACCGATGTTGCATAATATATTTAATATTATCAATTTATTTGGGTTATCATCAATATTAGAAAGAAAATGTCAGTATGATGAAGTATTACAGGAAACATCTGTGGAAGGGTTGTTTATCATTACAAGTGGACCAATCCCATCGAATCCAGCGGAATTACTGTTATCCACTACTATGGATAGATTTTTAGAAGAGGTGAATCAGAAATTTGATCTTATCATCTTCGATGGCCCCCCGCTATTACCTGTAGCTGATGCTCAAATTTTATCTAATAAATGCGATGGTTCCTTATTAATCGTGAGTGCGGGTGTTGTAGAAAAAGAGGAAGTAAGAAAAGCGAAAACACTTTTAACTGCTTCGAAAGCCAACATTATTGGTGTAGTGTTAAATAAATATAGAATGCCGAAAAGTCAATATTATTATCAATAAACAGATAATTGAAGTTTAATAACTTTCTTAGTCGCAAATCCAGGATGGATTTGCGTTTTATTTTGCGATTTACTAGGAGTAGGTGGTAAACTAAAAGGTGCTAATTAAAGAAAGAGTGGTCTTGCCAAATGAAAGTACTATTTATTGGAGATATCGTCGGTTCGATTGGCCGCGATGCAGTGGAAAAATATTTACCACGTTTAAAGAAAAAATTTAGCCCGGATGTTGTGATTGCGAATGGTGAAAATGCAGCAGCAGGTCGTGGTATAACAAGAAATATTTATAATGATTTACTACAAATGGGTGTGGATGTTATTACGATGGGCAATCACACTTGGGATAATAAAGATATTTTTGATTTTATTGATGATGCAGAGTATTTAATACGTCCGGCGAACTTTTCAAGTGAGGCCCCAGGTAAAGGTATGATGCAAATTTCAAAAAATGGCGTTACATTATCTGTTATTAATTTGCATGGTCGAGTATTTTTACCTCCTCATGAGGATCCATTTGCGATGGCAGAGAAATTAATCGAAGAAGCACATAAAACGTCCCCGCTTGTATTCGTGGATTTCCATGCTGAAGCGACAAGTGAGAAAATTGCCCTTGGATGGCATTTAGATGGAAAGGCCTCGGCAGTCGTTGGTACACATACACATGTGCAAACAGCCGATGCACGTATTTATCCAAATGGAACAGCCTATATTACGGACGTTGGTATGACAGGTCCATACGATGAAATTTTAGGGATGACGAAGGAAAGTGTCATTTATAAATTCCAAACAAACATGCCATCTCGTTTTGAAGTGCCTAAAAAAGGACGCGATGTGTTAAGTGGTTTCTTTGTAGAGATTGATGATAAAACAGGAAAAGCTCGACATTGTGAGCGAATTTATATAAACGAAGATTATCCGTTCCAAGCGTAAGAAGAGAAACTATTGTGTATTAAAAAATGCACAATAGTTTTTTTGTTTAATAATTGTTGTGTCAATAAAAATAAACTATCGTATTAAATAAATATGACTCTTCGGCAAAACGAGGGGTTGATTTCCGCTCCGACTGGGCGCTTTCCTGGGGGCGTCGGGGCAACAGGATGTTGGTCACGAAGGCGTTATCACAGGACGTGATGGTTTTAGCCTTCGTTCCCCTTGCCCGCTTCACTCGCGTTGCCCGCTTCCGTGCGAAAGCCAAGCGACAGCAGCGTAGCGGAGGAAGCGGCTCGACGCTCGTCCACAGGAAAGCGAGTAGCCTGGAACGGAAATCATCCCCTCGTTCTGCAAAGGAGCCCGAGTTAGTTAAAATGGCACCTTTATTTCATTGACAAAGTAATTTTCTAACAGGAATTTTCAGTCTTTTTTGATTCTTTCAATATATAAGAAATGAAAATAGTCTATTTTCTTCTCGCCGAGCATAAAATGACCTATCGACAATAACTTGAGGTCCAAACAAGGGGGACATGAGTTGTTGAGCGTAAACACTATTCGCGAAACGGGGAGGAATAATTGTGGATTCATTAAAAGTATCATCACGCTCTAATCCAAATTCAGTTGCAGGTGCATTAGTCGCGGTAATCAGAGAAAAAGGGCAAGCAGAAATGCAGGCAGTTGGGGCAGGGGCACTTAACCAAGCCGTGAAAGCAGTGGCCATTGCACGCGGATTTGTAGCGCCAAGTGGCACAGATTTAATTTGCGCACCGGCGTTTGCCGATATTTTAATTGCTGGTGAGGAACGTACAGCTTTAAAACTTCTTGTGGAAAAACGTGTTCGATAAAAAGTAATGAAGTAAAATGCCTTGCACATAATAAGCTGCAAGGCATTTTTTTCGTTTTAACTTCTTTCAGCAAAAAACATCTGCAGGCCTAAGCACAAAGCCGATTTCGGACGCAATTATGCCGTGGCATAATTGATTAGGTTGCGTAGTTCGTGCTTTACATATTCACATGTTAATGATTTATAACCGAAAAGTTAGGACCAATGTTTGTAAAACATATGTTATGTATAGAAGTTGTGAAGACTGATGACTCCTTGGAATTTTTAATCTATTTAGCAACTGTTTTTGTTGCTTAGCTGTTTGAAAATTACAACTTTTTGAACGGGATTTTCAGTCAAAGGTCTGATTTTCGTGTAAATCGGGGAATAACAATAGTGCAGACCGTTTCTTCGTGTTAAACTTATGAAGGAAAAATAATAGTATACACATTGGATCTAAGGAGTTGTTGACATGTTACATCAGCTTTCATGGAAAGTCGGTGGGCAACAGGGTGAAGGGATTGAAAGTACAGGCGAAATTTTCTCAATGGCAATGAATCGTTTAGGTTACTTCCTATACGGTTATCGTCATTTCTCTTCTCGAATTAAAGGTGGCCATACGAATAATAAAATTACAGTTCGTCCAACAGAAGTACGTTCAATTGCGGATGATTTAGATATTTTAGTAGCGTTCGACCAAGAAACAATCGACGTCAATTATAAAGAACTAACAGAAAAAGGCGTTATTTTAGCGGATTCAAAATTTGATCCAGTGAAGCCAGAAGATTCAAAAGCGCCATTATTTGCGGTACCTTTTACAGAGGTAGCGGCAGAGCTTGGCACTTCGTTGATGAAAAATATGGTGGCAATCGGAGCAACTGCTTCATTGCTAAATTTAGAGGACGAAGTGTTCCAAAATGTTGTAGATGATATTTTTGGCAAAAAAGGTGAAGAAGTTGTTCAGAAAAATATGGAGGCCATTGCTCGTGGTCATGAATTAATGAATGAGCTTTTAGGCGATCGTGTAGGTGAATGGGCTTTAGCACCAGCAGATGGTAAACGCCGTATGTTCATGATAGGGAACGAGGCAGTAGCACTGGGTGCACTTGCAGCTGGGACACGCTTTATGGCAGCCTACCCAATTACACCAGCTTCTGAGATTATGGAATACCTTATTAAAAAATTACCGAAATTCGGTGGTACGGTTATTCAAACAGAAGACGAAATTGCTGCAGCAACAATGGCAATTGGGGCAAACTTTGGTGGTGTTCGTTCCTTTACAGCTTCTGCTGGTCCTGGTCTTTCATTAATGATGGAAGCACTTGGCCTTTCAGGTATGACAGAGCAGCCACTAGTTGTTGTTGATACACAACGTGGTGGTCCATCAACAGGGTTACCAACAAAACAAGAGCAATCAGATTTAATGGCGATGTTATATGGTACGCATGGTGAAATTCCAAAAGTAGTAATTGCACCTTCTACAATGGAGGAAGCATTCTTTGACACAATCCAAGCATTTAACATTGCAGAGGAATTACAATTACCAGTTATTTTAATGACGGACTTGCAATTATCTCTTGGTAAACAATCTGTAGAGCCATTCGATTACAATAAAATTGAAATTCGTCGCGGTAAAATTGTTACAGGCGACATTGAAGAAGCGGCTGATAAAGCATACTTCAAACGTTATGAAAATACGGAAGACGGTATTTCGCCGCGTGTGCTACCTGGTACGTTGAATGGTATTCACCATGTAACAGGGGTTGAGCACGATGAAACAGGTAAACCATCTGAAGCAACTGGTAACCGTCAAGTACAAATGGATAAACGTTTCCGTAAGCTAGAGGCATTGAAATTTGAAAGTCCAGTATATTCAAATGCGCCACACGAAGAAGCCGATATTTTATTAGTGGGCTTTAACTCAACACGTGGAGCAATTGAAGAAGTACAAGAACGATTGAATGCTCAAGGTATGAAGGTGAACCATGCACATATTCGTTTAATTCACCCATTCCCATCTGCTGAGGTGGCACCACTTGTAGCAAAAGCGAAAAAAGTAATCGTTGTAGAAAATAACTACACAGGTCAATTAGCAAATATTATGAAGATGAATATTGGTGGTCACGATAAAATCGAGACTATTACAAAATATAATGGTACACCATTCTTGCCAGGTGAATTAGAAAATCGTGTGAAGGAGTTGACTCGCTAATGGCAACATTTAAGGATTTTCGTAATACAGTGAAACCAAACTGGTGCCCAGGCTGTGGTGACTTCTCTGTACAAGCAGCGATTCAGCGCGCCGCGGCTAACGTTGGTATTGAACCAAACGAACTAGCTGTTATCTCAGGGATTGGCTGTTCTGGTCGTATTTCAGGTTACATTAATTCATACGGTTTCCACGGTATTCATGGTCGTGCATTACCGATTGCGCAAGGCTTAAAAATGGCTAACCGTGATTTAAACGTTATTGCTTCTGGCGGTGACGGGGATGGCTTTGCGATTGGTATGGGTCATACAATTCATTCTATCCGTCGAAATATTGACATCACGTACGTTGTTATGGATAACCAAATTTATGGTTTAACAAAAGGGCAAACATCTCCACGCTCTGCGGCAGGATTTATTACAAAATCTACGCCAGGTGGTGCGATTGAACCATCATTAAAACCATTAGAAGTGGCTTTAACAAGCGGAGCTACATTTGTAGCACAAGGTTTCTCAACAGATATTAAAGAGTTAACAGCTATAATTGAAGCGGGCATTAATCATAAAGGCTTCTCATTCATCAACGTATTCTCACCTTGTGTTACTTATAACAAAGTGAACACGTACGATTGGTTTAAAGAAAACATAACGAAGCTTGCTGATATTGAAGGCTATGATAATTCTGACCGTGGTATGGCAATGCGTACAGTGATGGAGCATGAAGGTTTAGTAACAGGTATTATTTATCAAGATACTGAAACAGCATCATATCAAGAAAAAGTACCAGGCTATTCAGAGCTACCATTAACGGATATTGATATTAAAATGAGTGAAAATGATTTTAATGATTTAGTGAAAGAATTTATGTAAATCAAATTTTATCTAGCATGATAAAAGCATTTGGAATTCCTCCAAATGCTTTTCGTGTTTTTTATAGACTGTTATGTTAATGAAACTAAAGATCTCATATTAAATAAAGTATGGTTCTTCGGCAAAACGAGGGGTTGATTTCCGTTCCGACTGAGCGCTTTCCTGGGGGCGTCCGATGAGCCGCTTCACTCGCGCTGCTCGCTCCAGGGTCTCATCTGTGACGCTAATCCCCAAGGAGTCGCTCAGTCTCCACTCCAATCAACCACTTCACGTCGCATGTATCTACTGGTCATTTGTAGTGTGAAAACGAAACTTCAGCAAGATGTTTTTGTGCAAAAGCAAAGCGGCTTCTACAGCAATAGAACAGCTGATGAAAATCACATCACTGTTATAAGCTACCTGTTCGATTACGGTGAGTGGCCATAGCGTTACTTTTGAAATAAAAAAATTATAAAAGAGCTACTTTATCATTGATTTTCATTCTCCACAAGAGATTTCGAAATCCTTATAAAATCCTTATAATCATTTTCTACACTATAATCATCGAAAGGAAGATGATTATCAGATGGAAGATATTATTTTACAAACAGAAAATCTTAGTAAAAGTTTTAAAGGACAAAAAATTGTAGAGGATCTGTCGTTAACGATACCTCGCAATACTGTTTATGGTTTGCTCGGACCAAATGGTGCGGGGAAATCTACAACGTTAAAAATGATAACAGGTATGCTGCGTCCGAATGCAGGAAAGATACTTTTTAATGGACGTGAA
Organism: Lysinibacillus sp. NPDC092081; assembly: GCF_044755845.1. Lineage (NCBI taxonomy): Bacteria > Bacillati > Bacillota > Bacilli > Caryophanales > Bacillaceae > Lysinibacillus > Lysinibacillus sp. NPDC092081. The sequence goes on along the minus strand of NZ_JBIVRU010000001.1, from coordinate 603,272 downwards.
TGGAATCGTAATGATTTAAATGACCTTGGTGTATTAATTGAAACACCACCGCTTTATGAAAATTTAACGGCAAGAGAAAATCTCAAGGTTCGAACGATTGCCCTCGGATTGCCACAGTCACGTATTGATGAAGTATTAAGAATCGTAGACTTGACCAATACAGGAAAAAAACGAGCAGGACAATTTTCCTTAGGGATGAAACAGCGTCTAGGAATTGCTATTGCTCTATTAAACTACCCAAAGCTTTTAATTCTTGATGAGCCGACAAATGGTCTCGATCCAATCGGCATTCAAGAGTTTCGAAAACTGATTCGATCTTTTCCAGAGCAAGGGATTACAGTCATTTTATCTAGCCACATCCTGTCAGAGGTAGAGCAGGTTGTTGATGAAATTGGCATCATTGCAGGAGGAAAATTAGGCTATCAGGGAGTTGCCCCACAAGGTCAGGAATTAGAATCATTATTTATGCAAGTAGTGTCTGCTAATAGAAAGGCAGGCATGTAACATGATTTCAATAATGAAGGCAGAAAGATTAAAATGGAAAAAGACTTTTATTCCTAAATTAGTTTGGCTAGCACCCATTGTGGCGATATTACTAACTGCAGTATTAATGGGAGGAAAGTTTTTCCAAAGTGGTGCTTATAACTTTTGGTATACAATGCTCCTACCAGGTGCTCTGACGATATGTTGTACATTAGTGGTGGAAAAAGATGCCAAATTGAAATATCATAGTATTCTCGCAATGCCGATTGACCTGAAGAAGATTTGGTTTGGCAAAATACTAGCATGTAGTGCCTGGTTGTTATTAACTACGCTTATTTTCTTTGTAAGTATAACTGCTAGTGGAATACTTTTTGGCACTAGCTATTCTTTAACAAGTAGTCTTACAGGTAGCTCTTTAATTTTCTTAACGTTATTATGGCAAATTCCATTTTGTCTATTTCTTGCGACAAAATTAGGAACTTATATGGCTATTTTAATTAATTTAGTTGGCAATATTTTTGGCGTGGTTGCATTTGCTGATGGAGAGTTTTGGTATAGCGTACCTTATGCCATTACAGCAAGATTAATTTGTCCAACACTAGGGATATTACCAAATGGTCTGCTAGTGCCTGAAGGAAGTCCATTATTGAGTATGTCGGTTATAGTTCCGGGCTTACTGATTGCTTTAGCTTGGTTTGCGTTAATTAGCTACTTTACTGCACGTTGTTTTCAGAAAAGGGAGGCAAAATAGTGTATGGTAATGTTAAGATTACTTAGAGCAGAGTTTCTTAAAATAAAAAGAACGCCATTTTTACTAATTCATCTCCTTGTACCTATTATTATTTCTGGGCTGTTTTTAGCATACTACACATATTCGCCATGGGATTTCAATGGGAAAGTATCAGCTTATTTTCAGGCTCTCGCATGTGGATTTCCAATTATAATTGGATTAGTTTGTGCAATGGCAGCGGAGCAAGAAGCAAATGCAGGACATTTTCAGGAGATGCTGACAGCTTCTAAAACAAAAATAGTGGCCTATTTAAGCAAGTTGCTACTGTTATTATTATTTAGTTTTGGAGCAATATTACTGTCCATCGGTATTTTTAGTGTTGGTTTTATTGAGCTTTTACATGAGGATACCTTTAGTTTTCAATTTTATTTCATAGCTGGATGTATTCTATTTGTAAGCTTTGCATTTTTATATATTTTACATTTTTTTGTTAGTCTTCATTTTGGTAAAGGCGCCTCAATCGGATTAGGTATTGTGGGATCACTAATAGTAGCCTTACTACTCACTGGACTAGGTGATGGTATTTGGTCATTTATACCTTATGGTTGGGGTGGTCACTTTGTTTCATTATGGGCAATGAAGGCGTCGGGGCTTGACCTATCAACGGTGGAAATAGGACTACAGGAAGGTATTATTGCTTCAGTTTGTGGAACATTGCTAGCATTATTCCTATCTTGTTTGTGGTTTTGGAAATGGGAAGGAAGAAAGTCTGATAATTAGGGTATGAAGAAATGATGAGGGTAGATATATGGCAAAAATATTAGCAGTAGATGATGAAAAAGGTATTTTAGTATTGATAAAAAACGCATTACTAAAAGACGAACATTTAGTAACGGCAGTCTCAGATGCGACAGAAGTCAGTAAAATGGATCTGGGTGCCTTCGATTTAATTTTATTGGATGTGATGATGCCCGAATTAGATGGGTTTACATTATGTGGCCAAATCCGTCATGCTGTAGATTGTCCTATCCTTTTTTTAACGGCTAAATCATTGGAGGAAGATCTAATGTATGGTCTAGGTCTTGGCGCTGATGATTATATTATTAAGCCTTTTGGCATTGGAGAGCTACGTGCGAGAGTGAACGCACATTTGAGACGCGAAAAAAGAGAGAGACGTAGTATTCTATTTGTAGATAACATTCACTTCAATCTATCTGGCAAAGAGCTGTTTGTAAATGAGGAGAAGGTAATGCTGACAAAAAGTGAATATGAAATATGCGAATTTCTAGCACGAAATCGAGGACAAGTGTTTTCTAAAGAAAAGATTTATGAAACGATTTTTGGTTTTGATGGGAAGAGTGATAGTACGGCTATTACTGAGCATATTAAAAATATTCGTTCAAAGCTACATGCCTTTCATGTTGACGCCATTGACACTGTTTGGGGGATCGGATATAAATGGAGACAATAAAGCCTAATAAAGGAACACGTTTACATACTTTTTTTCTTCGATATCTCTTTTTCCTATGTATAGGCACAATTTTATTAGTAGTACTACTGTTTAGTATATTTTTATTCACTTTTTCTGCCAATATCGTTTTGCCCGCAAATTATGCAGAAACTCAGATTTCATTATCAAAGGAACGCATTGCGTCTAGTAGTTCGATTACAGCTGATATTATTCCAGACCTTGTTGACTACGCTGTTTTTTCTAAAGATGGACAATTTCTTGCAGGGAATCTTTCAGAAAAGGAAGCTTTTAAGGCATGGAATGTAATGAAAAAAGGAGAAACTTCAAATGGTTCCCAATTTTACTCGTTTATAGAGCGAGAAAATGAGATTTGTATATTACGATATTATTTAGTACCTCAGTATCGTTCAGAAATTTTAAGAAAATATTTGCCTAATCCACAACTATTAGAATTTCTATTGTTTATTATAGGGATAGTATCTTATGCAACTGTCCTTGCTATCTACTTTGGTAGAAGTCTTAAGAAAAAAATGTTTGGCTTGCAGGAAGCGATTGAAAAAATACAAAATCAAAATTTGGATTTTAAGATTAACCATTCTGGAATTCGTGAAATAGATGAAATATCGATTTCTCTTGAACAGATGAAAGAGGCATTAAACAACTCGTTAAAACAGCAATGGGAATCAGAACAGACCCGTAGAGAACAAATTTCTGCTCTTGCCCACGATCTGAAAACACCTCTTACAATTATTCGAGGGAATGCAGAGCTTTTACAGGATACTGTTCAAGATGATATACAAAGAGAATATAATGACTATATTCTGAAAAATACAATGGAAATAGAAAAATTTACGAAAGAGCTAATCGATTTATCGAAAATGGAGAAAAATATCGTTCGTAAAAAAACGAATGTTAAAATGGATAAAGTTATGACGGAAGTAGAACATCAAATGAGAGCTCTTTCGATGGAAAAAAAGCTTCAAGTAGATGTCCAAAAGGAAATGCTACCTGCACTTATATTTATCGATGAAGAGCAGTTCTATCGAGCGATTTTAAATGTCATTGCAAATGCTGTAGAGCACACTCCTGAAAATGGAAAGGTGACATTAATTGTTCAAGATGCCGCTGATTTTATTCAATTTACCGTTATTGATAGCGGCAGTGGATTTTCTCCGAGAGATTTAAATGAGGCTACCAAACAATTTTATCGCGGAGATCCAAGCAGAAATGCAGGAAATCATCATGGGATGGGACTTTATATTGCCCAATCCATTGTTCAGAGTCATGGTGGCACACTGCTAATTGGCAATGATTTAACAGCTGGTGGAGGAAAAGTGACCATTACAATCCCAATCAAAGAAGCGCCCAGCCAGAACGGAAATCAACCCCACGCTATGATGACGAGCCTTTAACTAATAAAAATGGTTGGTTAACACACCTGATAAAATATCTTGAGAAAAGAATGATTATGGCAAATTTGCTAATATCATTCTTTTTGTTTTGGTAAATGGAAAAAATGGGGAGTGTGTTCGGGCAATAGTATTGTAAAAAATGCTACAATAAAAGAAAAAAGAAGAGGCGATGCACGTGGATAACGTCATTGATTTTATTGCAAAGAAAAGAGAACGTGAAGAAAGACAACGTGCCCAAGAATTAGAAAGGTATGTTGCGACACAATGTAATTTTCAGCAACCAGAAAATATTGATGCACTTGTTGACGGAAAAGTGATTGAGGTCAAGGAACATACGTTGTTTTTAGGTTTTCTCTCGATATTAAAAGATGAAAAAATCGATCCACTTGATATTTTTCAGGATGTATTTACATTAGAACCTGCTCGCTTTGAAATGTCCTACAATATGAGATGGTGGTCAGTTGTACAGCTTGCATTTACATTTTTAACAATTTTAAAGGAAAACGAGCCGCATACATATGCAGATTTTCTTGGTTTATAAAATTAATCTAGAGTGTGTGCACGTCTTGGAAAGCTACATAAACGTGCGCATACAGAACTAGATTCCTACTTATTCCTCAAAAACTTTTACAATCCCCCTTCAATTAATAATCGTTCATAGATTTTCATAATTCCTTAATAATTTTTACTGAATATTTTAACGTCCTCCATACTTGCTTAATGTTTGTTTTCTAACATAAGTGTTGTAAGGCAAATGAAAACAAACATAAACAAATGGAGGTTCCAACTCATGGCAATTCAAAAGTTGTGGAAGAAAGGTCTAATCGGAGCATTAGCAATTTCAATGTTGGCAGCTTGTTCTGACGGCTCATCTAGTTCGAATGAAGTGAAAAGTGATTTGACTCTTGAAGAGATCACGAAAAAAGCAAAAGAAGAAGGAACTGTAAATTCTGTCGGTATGCCAGATACATGGGCTAACTGGGTAGAGACTTGGGGAGATCTTGGTACTGAATATAGCCTCAAACATAAGGATACAGACATGTCGAGCGCTGAGGAGCTAGCAAAGTTTGAGGCAGAAAAGGATGATGCCACTGCGGATATAGGTGACGTCGGAATTGCTTTTGGGCCGATTGCCAAGGACAAAGGTTTAACATTACCATACAAAACATCTTATTGGGATGAAATACCTGACTGGGCAAAGGATGATGAAGGACATTGGATCGTGGGTTATACTGGAACCATTTCATTTTTAACTGATAAAAACAACGTCAAAAATGCCCCGAAATCTTGGGAGGACATTAAAAACGGAAATTACACTGTCAGCATTGGTGATGCTTTAACAGCGAATCAAGCACAGTTTGCTATTTTAGCAGCTGCTATGGCATTTGGTGGCGATGAATCGAATATTCAACCGGGAATAGACTTTTTTGCAGACTTAGCAAAACAAGGGCGTTTAAAAGGAGATCCAACGGTAGCTAATTTAGAAAAAGGCGAAATTGACGTAGCCATCCTATGGGATTTTAATTCACTTGGCTATCGACACCAAATTGATGAGAAACGTTTTGATGTCGTCATTCCATCAGAAGGCTCTGTAACATCAGGCTATGCAACGATCATTAATAAATACGCCAAAAATCCTCATGCAGCAATGCTTACTCGTGAATACATTTTATCAGATGCAGGGCAAGAAAATTTAGCGAAGGGTTATGCTCGTCCAATTCGTGACAAGGTTCAATTGTCTCAAGATGTTCAGAAGCTATTATTACCTGCGGAAATGTACAAAAATGCACAGCCAGTAAAAGACCAAAAGAAATGGGAAGAAACAACAAAACAAATTCCACAACTATATCAAGAGCAGGTATTAATTCATGGGAAATAATAAGGTTGTCTTAATTGTCGTAGATGCACTTCGCTTTGATACAGCCTGTACCCATATGGGATTTATGCACCATTTAGTTGAACGTAAGATTGCAGCACGCTACAAGGTTTGCTCAGAGGTCCCGTCACTATCAAGGCCTTTATATGAAACGATTTTAACGGGGACACCTCCCATTGTACATGGAGTAACGAGTAATAGGACAGTGCGTTTATCCACGCAAAATAGTCTATTTCATTTAGCAAAAGAAAACGGTCTTTCTACAGCAGCGGCTGCCTATTATTGGGTTAGTGAGCTATACAATCGTGCACCATTTGTGCATATGGAGGACAGGCTACAATTAGATACTCAATTGCCGATTGAGAATGGATTATTCTACTTTGAGGATCACTATCCAGACAGTCATTTATTTGCTGAGGCAGCTTGGCTTATGGATAATAAGCAACCGGACTTTTTATATATTCACCCGATGAATGTAGATGATGATGGTCATAAATTTACAGCTGACTCGGCACAATATCGAAATCGTGTTTTAGCAGTTGATGCTTTATTATCTTTATTTATCCCAAAATGCCTTGCGCAGGGCTATGAAGTTATCGTGACAGCTGATCATGGGATGACGAGTGATGGTAATCATGGAGGCACAACAGCTGAGGATCGCCATGTGCCCATGTTTGTTTTTTCGAATCACGTTAAAGCAGGCATTAAGGATGAGATTGTATCACAGTTACAAATTGCTCCGCTGTGCTGTCATTTATTGAATATCGAACCCTCTGATGAAATGGTTCCTCTGTTATTAGAGGGGATGCATACTCTAAAAAATGTTTAATTATCAATATTAACTCAGGCGTGTAATTGGCTCATCACTAAGGGTTGGGGATAACATTTTAAAACGTATACCATGTATTAGTTAATTGAAGTGGAGGCTGGGCGACTCCTTGGGGATTAGCGGTAGAGGAACGAAGGCTAAAACCATCACATCCTGTGATAACGCCTTCGTGACCAACATCGTGTTGGCCCAAGCGGCTCATCGGACGCCCCCAGGAAGCTCTGCGCGAAAGCGAAGCGTCAGCGGCAAATGTTTTATCTGTGCGAAAGCGTAGCGGCAGCAGGAAAGCGCCCAGGCGGAACGGAAATCAACCCTACGCTATGGTGATGAGTCTTCTAATTGATAAAAGTGATTAAATCAGCATTAATCTATATGGCCGCTATTAACTATAGAAAGAAGTGATTGTTTTGATTTCGAAGCGGCAAACAGTTGCCTGGCTTTCTCCTTTTCTAGTACTTGTCTTGTTATTTTTCTTAGTACCGTTACTGTATATGCTAATCACAAGCTTTCAAAATAGTGAGGGTTTTACACTTGCACAATATCAATCTGTACTAACGAATGATTACATTTTACAAGGCTTTACAAATAGTATTACTCTGTCTGTTATTTCGGCAGTCATTGCCTTAATCGTTACCTTATTTGCGGTTTATGCGATTATGAGATTTTCTGAGCCAGTGCGTGAAAAGATTTTAATTCTGACAAACTTAACATCAAATTTTTCAGGTATTCCGTTAGCATTTGCGTTTATCGTATTACTTGGTAATAGTGGGCTCTTTACATTGCTATTTGATAAATGGGGTATTGGCACATTATCGTCCTTTTCTCTCTATAGCTGGGGTGGTTTGTTACTGATTTATATTTATTTTCAGCTACCATTAGCATTAATGCTTTTATACCCAATTTATGATGGAATTCAGCAACAATGGAAGGAAGCTGCGGCACTACTTGGAGCTTCTACGTGGCAGTTTTGGATGAAGATTGGGATCCCTGTTATGCTACCTGGGATTGTTGGAACATTTAGCGTATTGTTTGCCAATGCAATGGGAGCGTATGCCTCTGCCTACGCACTAACTAGTAGTAATTACAATTTAGTGGCCATTCGTATTGGTTCTCTTATTAAGGGAGATATTTTTGCTCAACCAGAGCTGGCAAGTGCAATTGCAGTAATTCTAGCAGTAACGATGGTGACGGCGATGCTATTAAGTGAATGGAGCATTTCAAAAACAAGGAGGAAGTTATAGTGAAAAAAAGAGGCTTTGCAGATTTATTTTTCCTCCTGTTAGTGGTGTATTTAGCGTTGCCAGTTGTTGCAACAATGCTTTATGCTTTTGCGACGAATTGGAATAAAACCATTTTGCCAGAAGGATTAACATTTAAATGGCTTGCTACATTATTTCAGGATGTCGAATTTATACAGGCGTTTGGACGTTCTGTTTTGTTGTCGGGTGGAGCTGTAATGATCGCATTGCTCGTTATCGTACCAGCCATATTCGTAATCGTGTTGTATTTTCCAAAATACGAAAAATGGATTCAGATGGCTGTTGTGATGGTGTATTCATTTCCAGGAATTATTTTAGCAGTCGGACTCATTCGTGTTTACAGTAAATTTGGTGTGCCGATGATTTTAGTAGTTTTAGGGGCATATGTTATCGGTATTCTACCATACATTTACCAAGGGACACGCAATAGTTTACGAAATGTCGATGCACGGCAGCTTTTAGATGCAGCGCAATTACTGGGAGCATCAAAATTGCAGGCATTTACTAAAATATTATTACCTACTGTTTACCCAGGCTTATTTGCAGGTGCATTATTATCGTTTTCCGTGCTTTTTGGAGAGTTTGTACTGATTAATCTTGTGGTCGGTTCTCGCTTTGAAACAGTGCAAATTTATTTAATGAAGAAGCTTAGTACAAGTGGACATATTGCCAGTGCAGTTGTCTTTATTTATATCGTTCTTATGGGCTTATTAACGTTTGCTATTGCAACATTAACGAAACGATCGAAAGGTGCTACAAATCTATGAGCTATATTGTGATTGAAGGACTTCATAAAAAGTATGGATTAACGACAGTTTTATCAAATATAGATATGAAGATTGAAAAAGGTGAATTTATAACTCTTTTAGGTCCAAGTGGCTGTGGTAAGAGTACCATTTTACGTATTTTAGCAGGCTTAACAGATGCATCTGCAGGAAAAATTATCATTGAAGGTAAGGATATGATTGGTGTTCAATCAAAGGATCGTCAGGTTGGTATGGTGTTTCAATCATATGCACTATTCCCAAATATGACGGTGAAAGAAAATGTAGCCTTTGGTTTACGCATGCAAAAAGTAAATACTGCTGAAGTGGACCAACGTGTTCAAGAAATGCTTGCGATCGTGCATTTAAGTGAAAAAGCCAACTCATATCCGAAAGAATTATCTGGCGGTCAGCAGCAACGTGTTGCCCTTGCTCGTGCTTTAATTGTACGTCCAAAGGTATTGCTGTTAGATGAGCCGCTCAGTGCGCTCGATGCCCAAATTCGTAAGAAACTACAAGCGGATTTACGAGACATCCAACAAAAGCTAGGTATCACGATGATTTTAGTTACGCATGATCAAGAGGAAGCGATGGCTGTTTCTGACAGAATATTTGTTATGAATAATGGGATGATTGCACAAAGTGGAACACCTACTGAGATTTATACAAGCCCTGAAAGTGAATTTATCGCTAATTTTATCGGACATTACAATGTTTTTACGCGTCAAGCTCTAGAGAAAATGATTGGCGAGACATTGCCAAAACAATACTCAAAATTTGCGATTCGACCAGAAGCCATTCATCTCGATCAGAGACGGGGGGATGTTTGTATTACTGGAGAGGCGAAGCAGTCACTAATGAGCGGCAATGTTATTCGAACAACGTTAGAGGGAGAAGGTCTCTTTACGATGGAGCAGCTACACCAACGAGGGCATTCGTTTGAGCTGGGTAAGAAATATATGTGTTATGTAGCGAAAGAAGATGTGATTGCATTATCATGACCTATGCAAAAATTGAACGTTTCGAATTTATTTTAAAACAGTTAGAGGTTGATGGGAAAATTGTTGTTGCCCATATTGCGGAAGAGTTACAAGTGGCACCAGAAACGATTCGTAGAGATTTTGATGAGCTAGAACAACAGCATTTATTAACGAGAGTACACGGAGGAGCTGTAAAGTATACGCACGTTAGAAATGAACCAGCATTTTTGCGGAAGCTTCAAATGCAAAAAGAGGCTAAACGCAATATAGCTCGTTTAGCAGCTAGACGTATATGTGACGGGGATACAATTGCGGTTGATACAGGCACAACGACGGTGCATATTGCAGATTTTTTATTGGCAGTCAATGATATAACTGTCGTAACCAATTCGATCGCTGCAGCTGTACAATTTAATTTGGCTATAGAAGAGCGGCGGATGACGGGGAAGGTCATATTACTTGGAGGAACGACAAATCCAAGGCAATCCTCAATAACAGGAGCAATGACGTTGGAATTATTAGGGAATATGAATTTTGATAAAGCATTTATATCGTGTGGTGGTATAAGTGAAGGTATCGTATACGATTATGATTTGGATGAATCGTTAATTTCTAAAAAAATGCGTGACCGTAGCAAGGTGAACTTTTTATTAGCGGATGCATCTAAAATAAACGGTACGTCCTTTTATCAAATATGTCACATAGAAGAGTGCTCAGAAATTCTTTGTGATATAGCTTGCCCATTGGAGTGGCAAGCGTATGAGGAAAAGTGGACAGTATGCAATGGAGGGAAATGCGGATGATTGATTATCATGTACATTTAGAGGAGGGCCCATACTCATTTCGTTGGCTAGAGCGTACTTCTCAGGCAATTAGACTTTTTAATGAAGATGAAGGAACAGCAAAAGGTTCTAAAGCATTTATAGAGTTGCAAATGCAGCAATTATCAAAGCGATTACAGAATGGCTGTTATAGTGAGGAATGGTTAGATTTATATTTACAACAGGCAAAGCAGCTCGGTTTGCGCGAGGTTGGAATTGTGGACCATCTCTATCGTTTCAAGGAGACGCGAGCATATTTTGAGCGTTATATGCAGTTAGATGACAGTGAAGTTGGTAGAGCTCAGCGTTACTGGCTTGATTGTGTGATGACGGATAGCATGGATGATTTTGTGTTAGCTATTAATCGAGCAAAGGAAAAGTGGAGTCGTCATGGTATCTCCTTAAAGCTAGGCATCGAGGCGGATTATTTTATCGGTGGTGAGGAAGAATTAGCATCATTACTAGAAGGGTATTCGTGGGATTATGTCATCGGATCTGTCCATTTTGTGGAAGGCTGGGGTTTCGATAACCCTCAAACACAATATATTTTTGAGGATATGGACGACGCAGCTTTACAGGAAAACTTTGCACGATTTTTTACTACGGTAGAAAAAATGATCCTCTCGAATATGTTTGATTTTGTGGCACATTTGGACAACTTTAAAGTGTTTGACTATCAAGTGAAGGACACGGCTTTTCTTGACTCTTGGTATGAAAGAATTGCAAAGGCACTCGTGACCACACAAACTGCCACTGAAATAAATGCTGGTTTATATTATCGCTATCCAGTAAAGGAAATGTGCCCTGGCCCCCGTTTCTTGCAAATTTTAATTGCACATGGTGTAGCCTTTACAGTTTCCTCAGATGCGCATTTCCCAGATGATTTAGGCAAATACACATTAGCGAATACAGAGTTATTAAAAAGCTATGGCGTTCAAACAATTATTGGGTTTGATCAACGCAAAAAACAATATATAGAACTATAATAAATGTCGCCGTTGATGGATGTCTTCGGTGATTTTTTATGTTAGAAAGAGTGATGGATGGGTTGAGCAAAGCGACGGAAATAAACGTTGAAGAGATGGAGAGAAAAGCCAAAGCGACGGAAATAAACGTCGAAGTGACGGATAGAACCGGCAAAGTGACGGAAAGAATGGTCAAAGTGACGGAAAGAATTCAAAGCGACGGAAATAAACGTCGAAGCGACGGATAGAACTGACAAAGCGACGGTATGAAATGTCAAAGTGACGGATAGAATCGGCAAAGTGACGGAAAGAATTCAAAGCGACGGATAGAACCGTCGAAGTGACGGAAAGAATAGGCAAAGTCGTGGATAGAACCATCGAAATGATAGATAGAATTTAAGGCGACGGAAAGAACCCTCAATGTGACGGATAGCCCCCTCCCGCCACCCCTCAATCTAACGAAAATATTCATCTAGCTAAGAGTAATTAAGTCTAAACCGCGACATTTAGTACGCAAACCTTGTAGGATGTTGCAATTATTCAGTATAATAGTAAAATGGGAATTCAAATGCATGGATTTCGTTTGAAAGGAGTTACCTGATTGCGATGAATGAGGAACAACGTTTAGCTAATCAACAAGTCAATCAACCAAAAAAAGAAGACAAGCCTGAAAAGGATTATAGTAAATATTTTGAAACGATCTTTACGGCACCTTCATTAAAAGATGCTAAAAAACGTGGGAAAGAAGAAGTTAAGTACCATAAGGACTTTAACATTGCAGAAGAGTTTGCAGGAATGGGCTCAGGGCGTACTTTTTATATTCGTACGTATGGCTGTCAAATGAATGAGCACGATACGGAAGTTATGGCTGGGATTTTTATGCAGCTAGGTTATACGCCTACAGATGTAATTGATGAGGCAGATGTCGTGCTACTGAATACGTGTGCCATTCGTGAAAATGCGGAAAACAAAGTATTTGGAGAGCTTGGCTTCCTACTAAAATATAAACGTAAAAATCCAGAAATGCTGATCGGAGTTTGTGGCTGTATGTCACAGGAAGAATCCGTTGTAAATAAAATTTTAAGAAGTTATCCACATGTCGATATGGTGTTTGGTACACATAATATTCACCGTTTACCGAACATTTTAAAAGAAGCATATATGTCTAAGGAAATGGTCATTGAGGTTTGGTCTAAAGAAGGCGATGTTCTCGAGAATCTGCCGAAAAAACGTCTTGGCTCCATCAAAGCTTGGGTAAATATTATGTACGGCTGTGATAAATTCTGTACGTATTGTATTGTACCTTATACGCGTGGTAAGGAGCGTAGTCGCCGTCCGGAGGAAATTATTGCTGAAGTTCGTGAACTAGCGGCTGCGGGCTATAAAGAAATTATGCTGCTGGGGCAAAATGTCAACGCTTACGGTAAGGATTTTGAGGATATTGAATATCGCCTTGGTGATTTAATGGATGAATTACGAAAAATTGATATTCCACGCATTCGTTTTACAACGAGTCATCCACGTGACTTCGATGATCATTTAATCGAAGTTCTTGCAAAACGTGGTAACTTAGTTGAACATATTCATTTACCAGTACAATCTGGTTCAAATGATGTGCTGAAAATTATGGCGCGAAAGTATACACGTGAGCATTTCCTTGGATTAGTAGCGAAAATTAAAGCGGCTATTCCGGAAGTAACACTAACGACTGATATTATCGTAGGCTATCCTAATGAAACAGAAGAGCAATTTGAAGAGACATTATCCTTGTACCGGGAAGTAGGTTTTGAAATGGCCTTTACTTATATTTATTCTCCTCGTGAGGGTACACCTGCTGCCAAAATGGTGGATAATGTACCTGAAGAAGTGAAAAAAGAACGTCTTCACCGTTTAAATGAGGTTGTAGGGGAATACTCTCGAAAAGCATTAGAGGTCTTGAAGGGTGAAATAGTAGAAGTATTAGTCGAAGGTACAAGTAAAAAACGCGAGGATGTGTTAGCTGGCTATACTCGTAAAAATCGTCTTGTAAACTTTAAAGCACCAGCAGATTTAATTGGTCAATTAGTGAAGGTAAAAATAGTTGAGGCTACTTCTTATTCACTAAGTGGTGAGTTCGTAGAAGTAGTAAAAAATGAAAAGGTGGAAGCGTAAATGTCACAAGTATTATATACAAAAGATGATTTAATCAAGAAGTCACACGAAATTGCGCATATGATTGCCAATACGCCAGAAGTTGAATTTTTCAAAAAGGCAGAAGCACAAATTAATGAAAACCAACAAGTACGTGAGCGTATTGCAAGTCTAAAAAGCCTACAAAAGCAAGCTGTTAACTTCCAACACTTAGGGAAAGAAAAAGCGCTTAAATTAATTGAAGATAAAATCGAAAAAATCGAAGAAGAAATCAACGCGATCCCTGTGGTTCAACAATTTAAAGAATCTCAAGGTGATGTAAATGATTTATTGCAATTAGTTTCAAACACAATTGCTAACAATGTTACAAATGAGATTGTTCGCTCAACTGGTGGGGATTTACTTCGTGGAGAAACTGGCTCATATGTAGCCAATACAACACCAGGCAGCTGCTCATAAACATAATAGAAGTAATAGCTCGAATGCTAGCATTCGGGCTATTTTTATGTGTTTAACTTCTTTCAGCGGGTGTCAAAACATCTGTACCTGTCGCTACGCTTTCGGCACAAAGACATTCGCTGAAATAGAGGAACTCAGTCTAAGAACGCCACGTCCTGTGGCAATTTATCTGCGCTTTCACGCAAAAAACATCTGTTGCTGCCGCTGCGCTTTCGCACAAAAAACATCTGTTGCTGCCGCTGCGCTTTCGCACAAAAAACATCTGTTGCTGCCGCTGCGCTTTCGCACAAAAAACATCTGCTGACCTAAGCACAAAGCAGATTCCGGACGCAATTATGCCGGGGCATAATTGATTAATCAATACTCGTAGAAATTAGCGCAATTCAGACAACATAGTATGAAAAAAGTCAGTAATTCGATTCTATAAAATATATGTTCACCCAATAGGCGCTACCTGCATATGATGGAGTGAAAAGAGTCAAAGGAGGAATTGCGCTGAAACGTTTACGACAAATCGTGACGAGAGCAGTAGTTGCCAAAGGGAAGAAGAGAACGGAAGAACGTGTAACATTAAGTCCATCAAATAAACCGACGAGTATTCTTGGTTGCTGGGTTATCAATCATACTTGCTCCGCGAAAAAAGTCGGTAAATTTGTAGAAGTATCAGGGAAATTTGATGTCAATGTATGGTATGCCTATAGTAGTCATTCGAAAACAGCAGTGTTTTCTGAAACGGTGCACTATAAAGACAAAGTGAAGCTTTCTTTTAGAGAAGGCGAAGTGAGTGTTGGTGATGATGTTCGTGTACGTGTTGTTCAAGAGCCAAACTGCATAGAGGCAATCATCTCTCCATGTGGTACGAAGTTTGAAATCGTAGTAGAACGTGAGGTCGTTGTAGAGGTAATGGGAGAAACGACGATTTGTATTAGTGTGCATCCACTAGATTTCGAAGAGGAATGGAACTTTGATGAGAGCTCATCCTCGTCTTCATCTAGCTCCAGTTCCAGCTCATCGTCTAGCTCAAGTGAAGAAGGCAGGTATGTTTTAGAGTCCTCATCGTTTCCTGATGAAAGACAAAGATAATACTAAAGATTTTATACATGCGAAGCGCTAGCATCTTAAAAAAGGTGAATTAAGCGTTTCGCATGTATCTTTTGTTATAATAAAAATATCTATATGGTTAGAGTGAGGGAATTTTTAAAATGACAACATATACACCAATGATGCAACAGTATTTGCAGGTAAAGGAAGATTACAAGGATGCCTTTTTATTTTTTAGATTAGGCGATTTTTACGAGATGTTTTTTGAGGATGCTATTAATGCCTCTCAACTTTTAGAAATTACATTAACGAGCCGAGATGCTGGTGCAAAAGAGCGTATCCCAATGTGTGGTGTTCCGCATCATTCGGCAAAAAATTATATTGAAACGCTTGTGCAAAAGGGCTATAAGGTTGCTGTTTGTGAGCAAACAGAAGATCCAAAGCAAGCAAAGGGTGTAGTGAGGCGTGAAGTTGTACAGCTTATTACACCGGGTACGATCATGGAAGGTAAGTCGCTTGATGGTAAAACCAATCATTTTATTGGTGCTGCGGAGCAATTCGACGATACGACATTTGGCTACGCTTATTTAGACTTATCTACAGGTGAAGCAGTAGCCTCCTCGATTGAGGGCGACGGTAAAGCACTTTTATTGCAAATGCAAGCATACGGTATTCGTGAATTAATTGTAACGGAAAGTTTGCAACTTCTATTAGCAGAGCATGCAGTAAATGCAGGTATCGTCCTTTCTATTGAAACAGGTGAAATGACATTAGATAAAGCTGCACATTATTTAGAAGCGGTGCCAAATGATTTACAGATTGCTTGCCTTCGTTTACTGGCTTATATCGATAAAACACAAATGCGCTCTTTATCACATATTCAAGCATTTACTTACAATGAAATGAAAAATTATTTACGTATTGACTCTAGCTCAAAGCGTAATTTAGAGCTTATTCAGTCTATTCGCGGAGGCGATCAAAAGGGCACACTTTTATGGTTGTTAGATGACACTGTCACTGCAATGGGAGGGCGAAAGTTAAAGCAAAGGTTACACCAACCTCTTGCTTCACGTGCTGCCATTGAAGAAAGACTAGCAACTGTCACTGATTTATTGGAGGAATATTTTGTAAGGTCAGAACTCCAAGCCTCTTTAAAACAAGTATATGATTTAGAGCGTTTAGCTGGGCGTGTAGCTTTTGGTAATGTTGGTGGACGTGATTTAGCGCAGCTACGTGATTCATTACGTCAAGTACCTGCTATTCAGCAACAATTACTTGGTGTCAATAAAGAAACGTTGCAAAAGCTTGGCGCAGCGCTTGATATGTGTGCGGATGTAGAGGCGCTGTTAGCTCGTGCTATTACAGACAATCCACCAATTACGATTAAAGAGGGTGACGTCATTCGCGATGGCTATAATGAGCGCTTAGATGAACTTCGCTATGCTTCTCGTAATGGGAAAGATTGGATTGCACAGCTCGAGCAAGAGGAACGTATAAAAACAGGCATTAAAAACTTAAAAATCGGCTACAATCGAATTTTCGGCTACTATATTGAAATTACGAAATCTAATATCCATTTAGCTGATTTAACACGCTATGAACGTAAACAAACTTTGGCAAATGCCGAGCGTTACATTACTCAGGAGCTTAAGGAAAAAGAAGCATTAATTTTAAATGCTGAGGAAGAAAGTTTAACGTTAGAATATAACTTATTTGTGGAAATACGTGAAGAATTAAAGGTGTTTATTCCACGTGTCCAAGCGTTAGCGGCAAGCATTAGTGAGCTAGATGTGCTATTAAGCTTTGCAAGTGTTTCGGAGAAATATCGTTTTACAAAGCCTGAGTTTCATGGAGGACGTTCGTTAGAAATTATTGAAGGGCGCCATCCGGTTGTAGAGAAAATGCTCAATAAGCAAATGTATGTACCAAACGATTGTGTACTTGAGGAAAATAACAATATGATGCTTATTACTGGGCCGAATATGTCCGGTAAAAGTACGTATATGCGTCAGGTTGCACTAATTGTTGTCATGGCACAGATGGGCTGTTATGTGCCTGCTGAAAAAGCTAGATTACCAATTACAGATCAGATCTTTACACGCATCGGTGCAGCGGATGATTTAGCTGCGGGACAATCAACATTTATGGTGGAAATGTTAGAATCTCAGCACGCGATTACGCATGCTACAAAAAATAGTTTAATGCTGTTTGATGAAATTGGTCGTGGGACATCTACTTATGATGGCATGAGTCTTGCTCAATCTATGATGGAATACATCCATGACAAAATTGGAGCAAATACACTGTTTTCAACTCACTATCATGAATTAACGGCACTGGAAACGGAGCTTCCTCGACTGCAAAATGTACACGTATCTGCTACTGAAAAAAATGGCACGGTTGTCTTTTTGCATAAGGTGAAAAAAGGAGCTGCCGATAAATCTTACGGCATTCATGTAGCACAGCTTGCACAATTGCCAGAGGAAATTTTAACAAGAGCACAAATGCTACTTGAAAACTTCGAGGCTGGAAATGAAGTAACCGTGGTACAGGAGGTTGTTGAAAAGCCAGTGCAAATGTCACTATTTACGGAAGAAGAACCAGTTTCTCCAGCAGAGACAGAGGTACTTAAAAACCTAGAAAAAGTAAATATTCTGGGCACTTCACCAATGCAAGCGATGAATATTTTATACGAACTACAGCAGCAACTAGTAAACGCAAAAAAGTAAAGGAGTGATGCGCTATGGGAAAAATACAAATTATGGACGAGTGGCTGTCCAATAAAATCGCGGCAGGGGAAGTAGTTGAAAGACCAGCCTCTGTAGTTAAAGAGCTTGTTGAAAACGCCATTGATGCAGGAAGTACGTCTATTGATGTTTTTTTACTAGAAGCGGGCCTCACTTCAATTCAAGTCATTGATAATGGTAGTGGTATGGATGAAGAGGATGCATTAATATCATACTCTCGCCATGCCACAAGTAAAATTCATCAGGAGCATGATTTATTTCGAATTCGTACACTTGGCTTCCGTGGTGAGGCATTAGCTTCAATTGCATCAGTATCGAAAATGACACTCATTACATCTAATGGTGAATCAGGAACGTATTTAGAGCTTGAGGGTGGGCATGTCGCTACACATAAACCTGGCCCTTTGCGCAAGGGAACAGATATTACAGTGGCACAGCTATTTTTTAATACACCTGCTCGATTAAAATATATGAAAACAATACAGACCGAGCTTGGACATACTATTGATTTGATGAACCGTCTTGCACTCGGTAATCCACAAATTGCGTTTAGATTACTGCATAACGGTCAGCAATTGTTACAAACAAATGGACGAGGTGACGTACAACAAGTATTAGCTGCCATTTACGGTGTGCATAATGCTAAGAAAATGGTGGCATTCTCTGGAGAGTCACATGATTATAAAATATCTGGCTTCGTATCATTACCTGAGGTGACCCGTGCTTCGAAAAACTATATGTCGTTGTTTGTAAATGGTCGCTGGGTAAAGCATTATTTAGTACAAAAAGCGATTGTAGATGCCTATCATACGTATTTGCCTATTGAACGTTTTCCAATTGTCGCACTCTTTATAGAGGGTGATCCTTATTTAACAGATGTCAATGTTCATCCTGCCAAACATCAAATACGTTTAAGTAAGGAGCCTGAGCTTCTAAAGTTAATTGAGGAAACAATACGAGAGAAAATCCGCCATGTTATTCGAGTACCGCTAATGGAAAAGAAGGAGAAAGTGGTAAAGCCTGCAACGGAGCAGTTAAATATTTGGAAACCAGCACCAAAGCTTAATGTGGAGAAAATGAATGCCATTGTAGAAAAGCTTTATGATGTGCAAACTGTTCAGGAGTCGAACACATTAGAGCCTATAGTGCCAGAACCTAAATCCGTTCCTACTGTTATTGAAAATAGCTGGCAACCGACACCAGTGATAGAAGTAAATCCTCCTGAAGAAGTGAAGCTAGAGGAGCCAGTAGTGGAAATTCTAGAAGATGAGCCAGCTAAAGAACCATTCCCTGCTCTTGAAGTGGTAGGACAAATTCACGGCACGTATATCGTTGCACAAATGGAAGATGGTTTTTATTTAATTGATCAGCACGCTGCTCAGGAGCGTATTAAATATGAATTTTTCCGTGAAAAGGTCGGTCAGGTTAACCCAAATGAGCGTCAGGCTTTATTGCTTCCATTGACCTTCCATTATGCTGCTGACGAGGCTCTTATATTAAGAGAAAATAGACAGGAATTAGAAGCTGTTGGCGTATTTTTAGAGGACTTTGGACAGGCTTCATTTGTCGTGAGAGAGTATCCTAGTTGGTTCCCTAAGGGAGAAGAACAAGAAATTATTGAGGACTTAATTGAACAGGTGCTGACAACCAAAAAAGCAGACGTCAAAAAGTTACGTGAGACGGCAGCGATTATGATGAGCTGTAAAAAGTCGATAAAGGCCAATCATTATTTAACGAAAGAACAAATGGACACTTTATTGCAAGATTTACGCAATGCAGACAATCCATTTACATGCCCACACGGACGTCCAGTACTTATTCATTTTACAACTTATGAAGTGGAAAAAATGTTTAAACGGGTAATGTAGTTGTAATGCCTAACAATTTATTATAAGAATAATCAAGAGCAACATGAACAGTCCATGCTGCATAAAAGGAAATTAGAACATAATACAAATGAAGTTAAAGTTTCTATGCATAAAGTTATTACTAGCTATACCGGCTGGCATACGCAATAGAGGTTACACGTATTTTCAAATTATAGCTAATGGGGGAGAAAGGTATGTTTTCATTTGAGCATCGTCCTAAAATCATGCAGTTTTTAGAGCAATATAGCTTTGACGTTTTAGTCATTGGTGGTGGCATTACTGGTGCTGGCATTGCACTTGATGCAGCATCTAGAGGGTTATCAGTCGCTTTGATTGAGAAGCAGGATTTTTCTGCTGGCACATCAAGCCGTTCAACAAAGCTTATTCATGGTGGACTTCGTTATTTAAAGCAACTTGATGTAGGTGTAGTAGCTGAGGTTGGGCGTGAGCGTGAAATTGTTTATGACAATGCCGTTCACGTGACAACGCCTGAAAAAATGCTACTACCTTTATATAAAAAGGGCTCACTTGGACCATTTACAACTTCAATGGCATTGAAGGTATATGATCGATTAGCAGGTGTTAAAAAGCATGAACGTAGAACAATGTTAAATGCTCAGGAAACGGCAGCGCTCGAGCCTTTACTCAATCGAGATGAGCTTATTGGTGGTGGCTATTACGTTGAATATCGTACAGATGATGCCCGTCTGACAATTGAAGTGCTGAAAAAAGCTGTGGAATATGGAGCGCTTTGTTTAAATTATGCTGAGATGACAGAATTTTTATATGAGAAGAAAAAGCTTGTTGGGGTACAAGTGAAGGATCATGTTACAGGGAAAATGATCGAAGTACATGCTGCGCAAATCGTCAATGCTACTGGACCATGGGTAGATGAGGTCCGCCAAAAGGATAAAGTAGTAGATAAAAAACAATTGCGTCTCACAAAAGGGGTCCATATTGTCCTTGATCAAAAGGATTTTCCATTACGGCAAGCAGTGTACTTTGATATAGTGGATGGGCGTATGGCCTTTGCAATTCCGCGTGATGGTAAAGCCTATGTAGGGACAACAGATACAGTTTACGAGGGAGACCCTGTACATCCTGTCGCTACCCAAGAGGATGTTGATTATTTAATTGCTGCTGCAAGAACTGTCTTTCCAACTGCAAATATTTCAAGAGATACGATTGAATCGTCGTGGGCAGGCGTGCGTCCACTTATTTTTGAAAAAGGGAAGGATCCATCCGAAATTTCACGCAAAGATGAGCTATGGACGGCTCCAAGTGGACTAATGACGATTGCGGGTGGCAAACTAACGGGCTACCGTCAAATGGCAGAAACAATCGTTGATAAAATTGTGAAAACTCATAAATATAAGCACGCAAGTCCATGTGTAACACGTGAGTTATCACTTTCTGGTGCAAAAGGCATTAATGCCATCAATTTCACTGATTATAGTACTTATAAAGCTAAAGAGGGCGTTCAGTATGGCCTAAATTATGATGAAGCAAAACAGCTTGTACAAAAATATGGCACAAATGTCGATGCATTATATAACCAGGTAAAATATTTGCATGAATATGGCAGTACGATGCCCCTGGTCCTACATGCAATGCTACTTTATGGTATAGAAGCGGAAATGGTATACACACCAAGTGATTTCTTTATCCGTCGAACAGGTTTATTATACTTTGATATTGATGCGGTAAAACGTTATAAACAGCAGGTCATTCAAGTTATGCAACAACATTTTAACTATACAGAGTCACAAAGAAATACTTATGTAGCTCAACTAGAGCAAGCTATTTTAGATGCAACAAATTTTGCGGAGGAAGGAGTGTAGGCAATGCGTTATATAGAAATGTCAGATGGCCATTTTCTGTTTACTCGAACATTAAAGCCATCGAAGCCATGTATTGGTCATATTCATATTCTACATGGTATGGCGGAGCATAGTGGACGTTATGTTAAATTTGCCAATAGCCTAAATGAAGCTGGCTATGCAGTGACAATGCATGATCATCGTGGGCATGGAGAAACAGCAGCCTATAATGGCACACTAGGTTTTTTTGCTGAACAAAATGGGTTTGATCGCGTTGTAGAGGATGCACATGAAGTAGTAACATTATTGCATGAACAATTTGCAGATGTACCTTTGATTATATTTGGTCATAGTATGGGATCATTCATTACTAGAAGATATATTCAATTGTACAGCGATCAAGTAGATAATGTGATTCTTTGTGGAACAGGAAACGTTACAGCATTGCATACGATGGGGAATTTAGTAGCAAAAGTATTGGCCAAACAACTTGGTAAAGAGACGGAGAGCAAGTTGTTAAATAAGCTGAGCTTTGGTAGCTTTAATAAACAGTTCCCAAATTCCAAGACTACGTATGATTGGTTATGTTCAGCAGAGGACGAGGTACAAAAATATATAGATGATCCGTATTGCGGCTTTATTCCAACAAATCAATTTTTTGTGGATTTAACAACTGGTTTTATGTCGTTAAATCGTAAAAAAGAGATAGCAAAAACAAAAAAAGACTTACCTATATTATTGATAAGTGGTAGTAAGGATCCAGTAGGAGAACAAGGCCAAGGAGTATACTCCGTTGCAGAACAATTTGCAGCAGCGGGTATACAGGATGTAACGGTTTACTTATTTGAGGATAAGCGCCATGAAATCCTAAACGAGGACAATCAAGAGGCAGTCTATCAAGTTTTATTACGGTGGTTAGAAAAATATGATACAAGATAAATTACAGCAGGCAGAGGTCGTAGCAATTGTAGGGCCTACTGCTTCTGGGAAAACGGCACTAAGCATTGAGTTAGCAAAAAAATATAATGGCGAAATCATCAATGGTGACTCCATGCAAATCTATCGAGGCTTAGATATTGGTACAGCGAAAATTACCGAGGAAGAGATGGAGGGTGTACCCCATCATTTACTAAGCTTCAAAGAGCCCACAGAGTCCTTTTCAGTAGCAGACTATCAAAAATTAGTGCGAGCTAAAATTGCGGAAATTCAAGCGCGAGGCAAGCTACCGATTATCGTAGGGGGCTCAGGTTTATATGTGCAGGCAGTACTCTATGATTTTCAATTTACAGAGGAGCAGGTAGATGAGGCGGCACGAAAAGCCTATTATGCAGAACTGGAGAAATTAGGTCCAGAGGCAATGCATGCTAAGCTTAAAAAACTTGATCCACAAACAGCTGAGACCATTCATCCAAATAATACGCGCCGTGTTATACGAGCGTTAGAGATGATTGAGCTTAGTGGCGTTTCAAAGGCATCCGAAGCACACAATCGTGGAGAAGTTCCACTTTACAATCATGTGATTTTAGGGCTTGGGCAAAATATGTCACGTGAAGAGCTCTATGATCGTATTAACCGCCGTGTTGATATAATGATGGAAAAAGGGCTTTTTGAAGAAGTAAAAGGCTTATGGCAGCAAAATATACGAGGTGTGCAGTCAATCCAAGCAATCGGCTACAAGGAATTATATGATTACCTAGATGGAAAATGCTCTTTAGAAGAAGCCATTGACAGTTTAAAGCAAAATTCTCGCCGCTATGCGAAAAGACAGCTAACATACTTCCGTAACAAAATGGATGTATATTTTGTTAATAATGACGAAAAACTTTAATTAATTCTTAAAAATCACTAATTGCTAAATTGGTAGAATATGCTACTATAGGAATGAAGAGGTAGAAAGAGAGTATAGGGAGGCATTTTGATGAAATCAATTAACTTGCAAGATACATTCTTAAACCATCTACGTAAAAACAATGTTTTTGTAACTGTGTTTTTATTAAACGGATTTCAGTTAAAAGGAACTGTGAAATCCTATGATAATTTTACAGTATTATTACTAGATGCTGAAAGCAAGCAACATCTCATTTACAAACACGCTATTTCTACATTTGTTCCAGCAAAGCAAGTAGATTTTTTAGAGACAGACGAATAGAAACAATAGAGTAAAACAGTTAGTGTTCATGACACTAGCTGTTTTTTTGCCTTCAGGCTATAATGTAAGAGGAAATCGATATAATCGACATATTGGAGGACTACACAGATGAAAACTATGGATACAACAGAAGTATTAGAACTATTAGATGCGAACGAAGACCTATACATTATTGATGTTCGTGAAGATGATGAGGTAGCACAAGGCATGATCCCTGGTGCTCAACACATTGCTCTTGGGACAATCCCTGAGCGCTTAGGTGAATTAGACGCTTCAAAGCCATACATTATCGTTTGCAAAGCAGGCGGTCGTTCAGCAAATGCTTGTGCATACTTAGAAGCGCAAGGCTTTGACGTAACAAACCTTGAAGGCGGCATGCTTGCTTATGATGGAGAGTTAGAATTTAAATAATTATCGATTAAAACCCTCGTTTTGAACTGCTCCCCAATTGTTAGACACATCTAACAATTGGAGGTGCAGTTTTTTTATGGTCAAATATACTGCCGAAGATAAATTACAAGCTGTTGAGCGTTATTTAAGTGGAAAGGAAAGTTCCTATGATTTAGCTAAATCTATGGGGACTGATAATAAAGCAATTCTTAAATGGGCTAAGCAATATGAATACAATGGTGTGGAAGCTTTTATTCAGCCATGTACAAATTACACTAACGTTTAAAATGGATGTACTAAATTTTATGATTGAAAATGGTACGTCCTTAAACGAAACGGCAGCGATTTTTAAGATACCTGCCCCTTCAACAATTAGTGTTTGGAGAAAGCAATATGAAACTCAAGGATTAGATGCCCTTCAATCAAAGAAAAAGGGGCGTCCATCCATGAAAAAAGAATTTAATAAACAATCGAAACAAGCACATACTAGGCGCTATTCTTTTACTCGGTGCAACATTTCTGAGTGAAATAGATAAAACAAAGTTGATATCACAGCAATAAACGGACAGGAAGCTCCCGAAAGCCTTTTTGGCATTAGGGAGCTTTTCTAGCAAAGAGGAATAGAATTAGTTTTATCCTCTAAAATCCGTTTAAATATTTCAAACTCTTTTGAAGAAAGCATTCTATTTATTTTATTTTCTTCAATTTTGGGAAACCGTTTGTAACCTGAATATACTAATAATGAATATTAGCTCTTGAGTTGATCTTTCTTCTGTAATAAAAGCAATTGCTCCTACAATCTAATTTTCTTTAATATTGTGCCAAGCACCATTCTTTAGTTTCTTGGTCGGCAAAAGATGCTTCTACACTATTTAAATAAATTT
Organism: Lysinibacillus sp. NPDC092081; assembly: GCF_044755845.1. NCBI lineage: Bacteria > Bacillati > Bacillota > Bacilli > Caryophanales > Bacillaceae > Lysinibacillus > Lysinibacillus sp. NPDC092081. The sequence goes on along the minus strand of NZ_JBIVRU010000001.1, from coordinate 578,194 downwards.
GCCGATAATCTTCTTCACTTAGATTAAATTCGTTGTTCACTAAATGGATTTCTTTTGCCATTGTAGTATCTGATACTGTTCGATTATCTGTATTAAATGTCACTTTTATTCCATCTTTATGAAACTTATAAATTGGATGTTCAGAGTAATTATAAACAGCTTTCGTCTGGACATTACTTGTTGGACACATTTCAAGTACTACTTGTCTTTCTTTCACAATTTTATAAGCCTCGGCACAATCTTTAATAAATACTCCATGTCCTATTCTTTCAGCACCCAACAGTTCTACAGCCTCTAGAACGTTTTTACCAATTCCCGTTTCACCGGCATGAATAGTGACTCTGTAGCCATATTCTTTGGCTAATGCTATTGGATCTACGAATCTTTCACAGAAGCCTTCTTCTTCGGATGCGCATAGGTCAATTGCCACCACACCTTTACCAAGGAACTTTTTCCCCTTTTCAACCACCTCAAATGCGCTTTCTACAGACATCGTCCTCATGCAAGACAAGATTATATTTCCCTTTATTTCGTAACAGCTTTCAGCATCCCTCATCCCCTCTATAACAGATTGAATAACTTCTTCAACACCAAGACCTTGTAATGTGTGAAGTAACGGGGCAAATCTGACTTCTAAATATTTCACATTTTCTCTTGTTGCATTCTCAAATAGCTCAAAAGTAATTCTTCTTAAGTTCTCCTTTGACTGCATGACCAAATTAGGAAGAGAAAATCTTTTTAAATATTCATCAAGGGATTCACATTCTAACGGAGCAATCAGCTCCTTTTGCAGTTCATCCTTATCAAAAGAGGGTAACGGAATACCTTCCTTCTGTGCAATATCGATAATAGTTTCAGCCCTTAAGCTTCCATCCAAATGACAGTGTAGTTCAATTTTAGGCAATGCTAAAAAGTTCATTTTTGACCTCCTGAAATAAATTATTAGATTAAAATACAAAAAAAAAATTCCTGACTACAAAGAAAATACAAATTTTGTACTTTCTTCGTAATCAGGAATTTAGGTTCCTGGTAGAGACCCCCAAACCATATTATTGGGGTTATACGAAATACTATTGAAATCATTAACGATTTTTAATATGATAATAAAAAAAATTCGGATTGTCAACATGGTTCCTAACACCGATAAATCATTGTGTTTATTCTAAAAACATATGCATAAGAAGTGATTGCTCTAATTGAACACGTAAGTTCAGTATCTATATGTAACTCAGAAACGTTGGAAAGAAATATACAATTTCACTAATATATTGACACAAAAACCACTTTGTCGTAAATTTAAAATAATTGCATAAAAGCATTAGGTGCCCATTGCGGGAGAATAGGGAATAAAGTGAAAAGCTTTAGCGGTCCCACCACTGTAAAAGGGAGTTTCATAGAGAATAACCACTAGCATCGTTCTGGGAAGGTTCTATGAAATGTTGAAATTGAGCCAGGAGACCTGCCTATTGCTTCGATTATATAGACGATGGAAAAGTCTGTAGTTTATTTGTTATGGAATAAACTACAGGCTTTTTATTTTTTTCTCTAAATCATTCTTCGAGTAATAAGGGCAAAAAAGAAAGGGGAAATTTTCATGCAATTATTACAACAGACGATTCAAAACATTCAAAGTGCCGACCACAAAATGATGGAGAAGGCAAGAGAACGCATAGATGCACTTTGCAAGCCTCCTAGAAGCTTAGGGAAATTGGAGACCCTTGCTGTGCAACTATCCGGTATTACAGGAGACCTATTCCCTGCGATTGATAATAAAGCAATTATTGTCTGTGCTGCAGATCATGGTGTTTGTGATGAAGGGGTGACATCTAATCCGCAAAATGTGACGGTCTTTCAAACATTAAATTTCCCTAGAGGAGGAACTGGTGTCTGTGCGATCGCAAAAATTACAGATGCAAAAATTGTCACAGTAGACGTTGGCGTAAAAGAGGACATTCCGCATAATGCTGGTGTCATCATAAAAAAAATTAAATATGGAACGGACAATATGGCAAAAGGTCCTGCTATGTCAAGGGAAGAAGCCATTCAATCCATTGAAGTAGGAATTGAAGTAGCTACGGAAGAAATAAGCAAGGGGATAAATGTACTCGGGACAGGTGAAATGGGGATTGGTAATACAACACCGAGTGCTGCCATATTATCGGTTCTTCGTGAATGTCATCCGAATGAAGTGACAGGCTTCGGTGCAGGTGTTGGACCAGGGGGGATAGCGCATAAAGTAGAAGTCATTCATGATGCTATTGCATTAAATAAACCAAACCGCGATGATGCTATTGATATTCTTGCAAAGGTCGGTGGGTTAGAAATAGGAGCTATGGCTGGGGTGATACTTGCAGCTGCCGCACATCACAAACCTGTTGTTATTGATGGCTTTATTTCTACTGTTGCTGCTCTTATTGCATACGAACTCGAGCCAAACGTCAAAGACTATATCATTCCTTCTCATGCTTCTGAAGAACCAGGTGCAAAAATTGCTGCTGAAATGCTCGAAATTGAACCGATGCTACAGATGAATATGCGATTAGGCGAGGGCTCTGGTGCAGCTTTAGCCTTTCCTATTTTGGACGCAGCTTGCTCTATGATGAAAAACATGGCTACATTAGAGGAATCTATGCTGCTGTTGAAAAAGTAACTTTATTAATCTTCAGGTGCTTATTGAGCGGTGTTTGTGATAAATAAGAAATTAAATTTAAAAATTTAAAACAAGCCCAAATTTGATAATTGGGCTTGTTATTATGCAACAGTATAGCTATGCTCGATTCAACCTCCGCAACGGTAACCGCCATTTCTTCATATATGAAAGTACTCTTAGTACTGTGATCACACCAAATAATACATATAAAAAGAGATCCCCTGAAAATAGTTGAAGTCCGATGATAAGCCCGGCAAGTGCTGCCCAAACACCATAGACTTCATCACGGAGGACTAATGGTTGTCGTCTAGCTAATAAATCGCGAACAATTCCACCACCAGATCCTGTTAAGACAGCAGCAACAATAACGGCACTAATAGGCATATCAAGCTTGACAGCATAAAGGGCACCTTGAATCGCAAATGCCGATAACCCAATAGCATCAGTGAAATTGCCCCAACGATGCCAATGCTGAATGAGCCGATGGGGAAATATGAAAAAAATTGTAATGGCTGCAATGGCAATTTGGAACATCATGTCCTGACCCCACAGTGTTGTTACAGGTAAACCTATAAGTAAGTTTCGTATAGCTCCACCACCGAAAGCGGTTACGATACCGAGTATATATACACCGAATAAATCGTATTCTTCCTCCATTGCAATTATTGCCCCGGAAATAGCGAAGGCAATTGTTCCAATAATACTAAAAAACTCCCAAGCCAACCCTGTCACCCCTTATGTGAATAAATCATTTCATGTTGTTGTAGATTACATACTAGAAAACATTAAAGTCTCCTTTTTGTATCTAAAATTTTTGCATAGTAAAGCATCGACTTATAGTTTGGAATTATCAGATATCAAATATCTTATTATAGCAGAATTAAATAGATTTAGTTCGTAATTAAGTTTAGCGCCTATTGCAAGTTTTGCAGGCAAGCTCACAAATTGTTAAGATAAGATTTGAACAAATGTGAAATGGAGAAGAATATAATGACTTTTACAACCAATTTAACAGAAGAAACACTAGCATTAGCTGCTAAAATAGAAGAAAAGGTACGCTCTTTTCATGCAAAGGTAGAAGACATGGCGTTCTTCAATCAACAAAAAGTGCTTGCTGCGTTCCGAAAGCATCAAGTAAGTGATTATCATCTGCACCCGTCTAATGGTTATGGCTATGATGATGAGGGGCGTGACAATCTAGAACGTGTTTATGCAGAGGTCTTTGGAGCGGAGGCTGCCATTGTACGTCCGCAAATTATTTCTGGTACACATGCAATCACACTTAGCTTATTCGGCGTGCTACGTCCTGGTGATGAATTACTTTATATTTCGGGTCAGCCGTATGATACATTGCAATCAATAGTCGATGGTGGCGACAAGGATACTGGCTCGTTAAAAGATTATAAAATCGGTTATCGCCATGTGGATTTAATCGATAATCAAGCGATTGATTGGGAAGGTGTTGCAGCTGCAATTACACCAAGCACTAAAATGATTGCGATACAACGTTCGAAGGGGTATGCAACACGCCCATCCTTTACCATTTCACAAATTACAGAAATGTGTGCAAAAATCCGTGAATTAGCACCAAATGCAGTTATTTTCGTTGATAATTGCTATGGTGAATTTGTTGAGGCACAGGAACCGACCGAGGTTGGTGCTGATTTAATGGCAGGCTCGCTCATTAAAAATCCTGGTGGAGGCTTAGCGAAAATTGGTGGTTATATTGCTGGTCGTGCAGATTTAGTAGAAAAATGTGCTTATCGTATGACATCACCAGGTATTGGTGCTGAAGCAGGAGCAACATTAAATACGCTCAGTGACTTCTATCAAGGATTTTTCCTTGCACCACATGTTGTATCTCAAGCGTTAAAAGGTGCCATTTTCACAGCTGCTATGCTAGGGGAAATTGGCATGAATACATCACCAAGCTATGATGCTAATCGTACGGATTTAATTCAATCGGTTTCTTTCCAAACCGCGGAACAAATGATTGCTTTTTGTCGTGAAATTCAAGCGAACTCACCAATTAATGCGCATTATGCACCAGAGCCAGCGTATATGCCTGGCTATGAGGATGATGTCATCATGGCAGCTGGAACATTTATTCAAGGTTCAAGTATCGAGCTCACAGCAGACGGTCCTATTCGTCCGCCGTTTACAGCATTTATTCAAGGTGGTTTAACATACGAACACGTAAAATTTGCTATTTGTAGTGCTGTTCAGAAAATCCAAAAATAGGTAACGTGAAACTATTCAAAACTTCCATTTTGAATAGTTTTTTTATTTATGGACGAAAAGTTGAAGGTGACCTTTGTTAAAACGTATATTAGGCGTAGCAGAAATCACCCCTACGTTAGGATCGTAAACTTAGTTTTTTACAATTTTTCGTCAGTTCAAAAAAATTATTTTATATCATGTTAGGAAACCTTACATGAGCGGTTGACAGTGTAATTTTTTCGTTATATTATTAGCAGGTATTGGAGGGGACTTAAATGAGTCGTGAAATTAGACGAACTATGCCGTTATTATCTATGAATATCGTAATGCAATTGACCGAGCTTTCGGCACGTCAGATTCGTTATTATGAAGAACACCATTTAATTGAGCCGCACCGAACAGAAGGCAACCGTCGAATGTTTTCATTAAATGACGTCGATATATTGCTGGAAATTAAAGATTACTTGGAACAGGGCATGAACATGGCAAAAATTAAAAAGCTGTTCGCTAAAAAGAATGAACCTGTTTCAACAGATGAACCTAATTTAAGTGACTCAGAATTACGTCGCGTCATGCGTGAGGAAATGCGTCAAGCGCAGCGCATGCAAAAATCATCCATCCGTCGTGGGGATTTATCTCGATTCTATTAATAAAAGGCAACATCATTAATTACTATATTAATAGGGTAGGGTAATGATAAAAAAGCTAGACAATTTATAGGAGTGTGGAAAACTGTGGGTAAATACACAAAAGAGGACATTAAACGTCTAATCGAAGAAAAAAATGTAAGCTTTATACGTCTACAATTTACGGATATTCTTGGCACAATCAAAAATGTTGAGATTCCTGTAAGCCAATTAGACAAAGCTCTAGAAAACAAAATGATGTTTGATGGCTCATCCATTGAAGGCTTCGTACGTATTGAAGAATCAGATATGTATTTATATCCTGACTTAGATTCTTTCGTAGTGTTCCCTTGGACTTCAGAAAAAGGGAAAGTAGCAAGATTCATCTGTGATGTATACACTGCTAAAGGCGAGCCGTTTGCTGGTGACCCACGAAATAACTTAAAACGTATCCTTAAGAAAATGGAAGAAATGGGCTTCACAAGCTTCAATTTAGGGCCTGAGCCAGAATTTTTCTTATTTAAATTAGATGCAAAAGGTGAACCAACATTAGAAGTAAATGACCACGGTGGTTACTTCGACTTAGCTCCAACTGATCTTGGCGAAAACTGCCGTCGTGATATCGTATTAGAGCTAGAAGAAATGGGCTTCGAAATTGAAGCATCTCACCATGAGGTAGCTCCAGGACAACACGAAATTGACTTTAAATATGCAAACGCAATTACAGCTTGTGACAATATCCAAACGTTTAAATTAGTTGTTAAAACAATTGCTCGTAAACACGGTTTACATGCTACATTTATGCCAAAACCATTATTCGGTGAAGCTGGCTCTGGTATGCACTTCAACGTTTCATTATTTAAAGGTAAAGAGAATGCATTCTACGATGAATCTACTGAACTGGGTCTTTCTGAAACAGCAATGCAATTCATGGCAGGTGTTCTTGCCCACGTTCAAGGCTTCACAGCTGTGACAAACCCAACAGTTAACTCTTATAAACGTCTTGTACCGGGTTATGAAGCACCATGTTATGTAGCATGGTCAGCTCAAAACCGTTCACCACTTATCCGTATCCCATCAGCACGCGGTCTTTCAACTCGTGTAGAAGTACGTTCTGTGGACCCATCTGCTAATCCATATTTAGCAATGGCTGTTATTTTAGAAGCTGGTCTTGAAGGTATTCGCCGCAACTTAACACCTCCAGCTGCTATTAACCGTAACATCTATGTGATGTCTGATGAAGAGCGTAAAGCGAATGGTATCGCAAACTTACCAGCAGCACTTGACGATGCTTTAGGATTACTTGCTAAGGATGAAGTAGCTCAAGCAGCTTTAGGTGAGCATATCTATGCAAACTTTAAAGAGGCAAAAGAAATCGAGTTTGACATGTATCGTACAACAGTACACCAATGGGAACGCGATCAATATTTAAAAATGTACTAATTAAAAGCGTTGGTGCCGTGAGGCTCCAACGCTTTTTGTGTGCACCTATTACCGAATGGGCCACTAGAATTATCCTTCAGTATAACCTTGGACTTGGCGGCGCATATGTAGTAACAATGTATAGCGGGGGGTAATAAATTTTTAAGCGACCCAAAACTTTGTATCAATTCAAGAATGGACTAATGACGAGATTCTAATCTACACTAATAGTAAGAAAGCGATAGGGAAGACAAGCCCCATCGCTTTCTTCTATTAACAGCCCATATGATGATGCCCCATATGGTGCCCCATATGATGGCCCATAGGATGGCACATATGATGCCCAATAGGATGATGGCCCATGTGATGGTGGCCCATGTGATGGCGATGGTGTCCCATATGATGATGATGCGGCATATGGCAAGGCTCAGGTGGCATTTCGCAAAGTGTATGAGTTTCGCAACATTCTTCCACTACACATTCAGTGCAAGGGAAATGATATTGATGATCAATCATATGTTTGTTAACGGTTGTAATATGTGCTGGTTGTATATGAGGTACGACCGTATGGATGTAATTAGTGCGTACATATTCCTCTGGTGGACAACAATGTGGTGGCTCAAATTGAGTTGGGCCCATTTGTGGTGGACAACAATGTGGACCTGCATGATGATGATGTTGCATATGTCTATGCATGGTAAAACCTCCTGTTTTGATAAGTTGTGGTTCATAATTAACATATGAGATGAAAGACAGTATGGTCTATTTGTATGCCTATTAAGGGCTAGTTAAATCTCTTAGGCAAACAAAATAGGTATGATTAACATTTCAGCCACTGTAAAATGGAGTTTTGTTGAAGGGTAATGATACAAAGAAGAAGTGCGAAAAACTAGAAGAGAATTATAACAATAACATTTTTTTGGATTGAATAAAAATTCATTTTGTTGTAGAATTAACCGATGTATTGTTGGTTTACGATATTTTATAGCTATGATTTAATGAATAGAAATTTTGCATTGCGGATGTTAATTATAAAAAAGTATGTTTGGACGTTCCTTTATTACTTTTTAGAGGGATGTTTTTTTATTTTATCCGTATTCCATTTTTATCTCGCATTAACGAACAGTAATTTATCTGTACCGAAACGGAAGCGTCAGGTACAATACTCCCGCCTCGAAATTCAGCGAAAGTAATAAAGTTAGGCGGGAGATTAACGGCTCGTAAATGCCTAATTGGTAAAGAATAATAATCAGTAAGGAATAAAGAAATTCCCACTGATTAAAGTACAGATATACATTTCTTGGCAGTTTAACTTCTTTCAGCGGGTGTCCAAACATCCGCTGAAAGAAGTTAAAGCCCCGGCGGATGTCACGGGATCGGAAAGGAGTTCATAAAGGATGTTAGCCTAAATTCATCGCATCCATGCGATAACGGCTAACTGACCTGCGTCGTGCAGGCCTAAGCACAAAGCCGATTCCGGACGCAATTATGCCGAGGCATAATTGATCAGTCCATAACTAACAAGCTTGATGTATAAAACTTCGAAAAAACCTAGAGAAATGAGGCTTTAAATTGTGAAAAAATATCCTACTTCTTCATACTTTTTCTTCATAATTCCGTCTCTTATTGGTGTCCTGTTATTCATGACACCAGTCTTAACGGAAGATGGATGGAAAGTTCCGATTGCTATTTTAGCAAATTTACTAGCTGGTTCTGTTGCTCCGGTTATTAGTTATTTTACTATAATCCTGTTTGCGATTTCGGCAATTGGTTCACTCATTGCCAAATTAATTCCTCGAAATAATACAAAAGAGCCTAGTATTTTAGATACATTATTTTATGTAAATTGGTTTTGGACAATTATAAGAGTCATCGGTTTAGTATTTGCCTCTATGGTTGTCTTTGATTTTGGACCATCTGCGATTAATAATGAAAATACTGGTGGATTATTAATGAACCCAGACGATGGTTTAGTAACATTTTTATTTACGATTTTCTTATTTGCAGGCCTACTATTACCATTTTTAACAAACTTCGGCTTGCTTGAATTTTTCGGAACGATGATGGTAAAAATCATGCGTCCTCTTTTTAAAAGCCCTGGTCGTTCATCGGTTGATGCACTTACATCGTGGGTTGGAGATGGAACAATTGGTGTTCTTATGACGAGTAAGCAATATGAAATGGGGAACTACACGAAAAAAGAGTCTGCCATTATTGCAACGAGCTTCTCTGTAGTATCCATCACATTCTGTATCGTAGTATTAGATACAGTGCATTTGTCACGCTATTTTATTCCATATTATTTAACAGTGGTCCTTTGTGGTCTTGTGTTAGCGGTAATTATGCCACGAATTTTTCCACTTGCTAACAAAGAAGATACTTATATCGACGGTACACCACTAGATTTATCGCGTGAGGAATTACCAGAAGGCTATAATTCTGTGTCCCATGGCTTAGAAAATGCTTTAGCGGTTGCGCATGAAAATCGTGATCCACGTCAATTTTTGAAAGATGGAACTAGAAATGTCTTGGATTTATGGATTGGAGTAGCACCGGTTGTTATGGCATTTGGTACGGTTGCATTAATGCTTGCTGAATTCACTAATGTTTTTGCATTTTTAGGAAAGCCGTTTGAACCTATTTTAACAGTGCTTGGTTTACCAGAAGCAGCTGAGGCAGCACAAACGATGGTGGTTGGCTTTGCTGACATGTTTCTACCTTCAATATTAGGAGCAGGAATTGAAGCTGACACTACACGATTTGTGATTGCTGTCGTTTCTGTGACACAACTTATCTATATGTCTGAGGTCGGTGGACTTATTTTAGGTACAAAAATTCCACTGAAATTTTTAGATCTAGTTGTTATTTTCTTAATGCGTACGATTATTTCACTACCAATCGCAGCATTAGTTGCACATATACTCTTTTAGATTAAAAAGGCAATTGTTCGCATTTACTAACGCGAACAATTGCTTTTTTCTTTATCAAAATCGCGCGTTAGTGGAGAATATCCGTGGAAAAAAGAATAAATAACTGTGAACATAATACAACTTGACACATAATTTCATTGAGTTGGGAAAAACTACACTTAAAGTGATACTGAGGTGATGAAATGGACAGAATTTTTTCTATCTGCTTAAGTTCCTGTTATTTATTATTTTCTCAACCAAGTGATGCCTATATCAATGATTCGCTCAGTCCTTATGAAGAAATTTATCCTGAAATAGGCTATAAAACGGTTGAAACAGCTGCCTCCGATTTTGAACGGCACTATCATCAAGGACTAAAGCTACCACTTCGAGTACCGCCTATTAGTTTTACACATCATTTTGGTCGGTTTAATAATCTTGATGGTGACATGAACGATTTTTTTGAAGTTACATTTATTAATAATCAACTCCCTGAGCATCATTATAAAATAACGGTTCGACCTATTCAGTTTAAGTACCCATCTGAAAGTATAGTAAAGACATTTGAATTGAAAAACGGAACGACTTCAATTTATATGGAAATATCAGGTTTCAATGTACTTGCTTTTGAAAGGGAAGATTGGCAATATATGCTGTGGATTGACAAAAGGGTTTCAAATAAGGTAACACCTGAAGTTTTAGTTGACATAGCCAATTCTATTGACTACACAACGCAAGAGGATGAACAGGGTTAATATAAAAATGCCAAGTCCTTTAATGTGGGCTTGGCATTATTTTCTTTTTGAAAGTATTCCGAATAGCCTCTAGAATTATGCTGCATTGACAGAAGCATTTCGAATCGCCATTGTTGTGATAAAGTAGAGTAATGCACTAAAAACAAATAAACTACTTAAAAGAGTAAAGGTAGATATATTTGATAGTAGGTCAAATAAAGAAGAATACCACTTGAAAATGATTGTAACAATTGAAATTATGACTAGTAACCCTATAAAACTGTAACCACCAAGAGTTCCTAAGCGATAAAAGACAACATTCAGCAAAAGGCCGGCTGTTAGGAAGAAAAGCAGTAAAATAGTATCCAATGCCATCGTTTGTAAAAATGATGGGGAATTAGTAAAAAATAAAATAGGATGAATAATGAATATGTTAGAAACGAAAGTAATTATTTTTTGTGTACAACCAATTATGAAGGCACCTACTAAGCTCCAACAGATGAAAAAGAGCCCCACATTGAACATAAATTGCAAGCGACATAAACCAAGCCTTAAAAAATAAGACAAGGTTTTATTTAGTAACTTTGCTGTCATGACACTGGAAAAGATGTAAACAGGTATAGAAATCATGATGGAAAAAGAATAAATATGCAGTTCAAAAAAAGTATCTATGAAAAGCGAAAATAGGACGATTGAAAATAAAATGCACCAAAAAGTTATAATTTGTTTTTTATAGCTTTGAAATAATACATACAAACTACCCTTTACTGTATTCATTTAATAGCCCTCGCTTTCTGCTGTTTACTTAAATACACCAACATATCTTGTAATGAAACACGTTCAAGCATAATATTCTGTCCTTCAATGGATTGGCCATCAGTGAAGACAATTGCAGTTAGCTCCTGCATAAACGTATGCTTATAAATACTCTTTAGACCATTAATTGCTTGCTCAACTTCAGAAGGACTACCTTTTACTGCAACAATATGCTCATGCCATTCCTCCGCTGTTTTCTGAAGCAGTAATTGTCCTTCGTGTAAAATAAGTATTTCTTCAAATAGCTCGCTTGCCTCATCAATTAAATGTGTAGACAAAATAAAAAGTCTTGGATTTTCGGTTTGTTGTTCAATCAATAAATCATAAAAAGTATTTCGGCCAGCTACATCAAGTCCAATATAAGGTTCATCAAAGATCGTAATTCCTGCATGGCTCGCAAAGCCTGTGATAATGCCTAACGCAGACACCATTCCTTTTGATAAACTGCGAACCTTATCTTTTGGATTTAGAGCAAAAACTTCTAGTAGCTCCATTGCAAGATTCTCATCCCATTTAGGATAAAAGAAGCTATTCGCCTTTAACGTTTGTGCAATGGTCATTTCCTCTTGAAAGTTTCCACTCTCAGCAACAAAACAAATATCACGTAGAGTTAAAGGTACATTAAATACATTTTCTCCATTGACAGTGATGTTCCCGTTAGTTGTAGTAATAAGTCCTGATAATAAATTTAAGAATGTAGTTTTGCCAGCGCCATTATGGCCCAAAAACCCAATGATTTTAGGTCCTTCAATTGTAAAAGTTATATTTTTTAAAGCTTCCTTATGTTTATATGATTTACTAACATTTTTCACTTCAATTTTCATAGGTTAACTCCTTTGAAACATATTTTGTAATTCTTCATCCGAAATACCTAATCTTATTGCTTCTTTTTTCAATGGCTCAATATGGTGCTTGAAAAAATTTTCCTTACGCTCCGCAATTAATATCTCACGAGCGTCAGTACTAACAAACATGCCGACACCGCGTTTTTTATAAATTACGCCTTTGTCCACTAATTCGTTCACTCCCTTTCCGGCTGTTGCAGGATTAATTTGATATTCCTTTGCAAATTCATTTGTGGATGGAATGCGATCTTCGGGTTGTAGGTGTCCATCTAAAATTCCATCCTCTATTCGCTCGCGAATTTGTTGGAAAATGGGCTTTTCATTGTTTAAAGAGTGAATCACAATCCACCTCCTTGTGTTGATTGGTTAATTACTTATGTAACTAACCATATAACGTAAGGATATTTTTGTCAATGCCATATTATGAAAAAATTAGTTGACTGAATGCATTCTTTAAGTTAATATAACTAGCGAATAAGAAAGAGGTTCATAGCGCATACCCTCTATAAAAAACTATGGATGACGTCATCTACGCCATATCCCAAAAATGCGGATATGGCTTTTTTTTATTAGGATTCACGCATAATGAACTTCTCACAATTTGAGGAGGCATTTTTATGGCAGGAAGAAATGAAGAACAAGGATTACAGGATTTAACACTCCTTGGCAACCAAAATACAAAGTATTTATTTGAGTATTCACCGGAAATACTCGAAGCAGTCGATAATTTACATACCAAAAACGATTTTTTTGTAAAATTTAATTGCCCAGAATTCACAAGTCTATGTCCTATGACAGGGCAGCCTGACTTTGCGACAATGTATATTTCTTTTATTCCGGATAAAAAGCTAGTAGAGAGTAAATCTTTAAAGCTCTATTTATTTAGCTTCCGTAATCACGGGGACTTTCATGAGGATTGTGTTAACATCATCATGAATGATTTAATTAAGCTGATCGAGCCACGCTATATTGAAGTATGGGGCAAGTTTACACCGCGTGGAGGCTTGTCCATTGATCCTTGGTGTAACTATGGTCGACCAGGCACGAAATATGAAAAAATGGCGGAGCATCGTTTGATGAACCACGATATGTATCCTGAAAAGGTGGATAATCGCTGATGCTTTACTATTTAAATGGATTGTTTGTTGGCTTTTTAATTTTAGCAAATGTTTTAGCTGTAAAAGTGTTTAGTATAGGTGAATGGATGATGCTTCCGGCAGCAGCGATTTTAATTATTTTCACGTACCCTCTTATAGATGTAATTTGTGAGGTATATGGCAAGGAAGCGGGGGGTCGCACGGTAAGAACAGGCCTTATGGCACAAGTATTTGCGGCATGCTTTATTGCTATTGCCATTGCACTACCACCTGCACAAGCCTTTGTTCATCAACAGGAGTTTGAGACAATTCTTGGTGGCAGTATGCGTGTTATTATTGCAAGTCTTGTAGCCTATTCGGTCAGTGTTAATTTAGATGTAGTCATATTTAGTAAGTTTAAAGAAAAGCATGGAAACGGTAAGCTTTGGCTTCGAAACAATGCGTCTACGATGTTAAGTCAACTCATCGATACGGCAATATTTATTTCGATAGCCTTTTATGGAATAATGCCAATGAAAGTGTTACTGACATTATTTATTACACAGTATTTATTTAAATTTTTGGCGTCCATTGTAGCAACACCACTTGTTTATGGACTAGTTTTCATTGCGCGAAAATTTGATAAACGTAAAGGCTTTGAACCATCTCATAACTGAGATATGAAGATTTATCGGAACAAAATCTTTATCAGACTCCTTTGACGCCCCCAGGAGAAATCAACCCTCATTTTGCCGAAAAGCTATACTTTATTTCATTAACATATTAGATTTTTAACATCAAAAAGCCATCTCAGTAATGAGATGGTTTTTATGATTTTTATAAAGAACATACAGACGATCAAGCTCGACTGAATGTTGATTTTATTGTAGAGAACGATAATCGTGTTCGTTAACTCTTGTAATTTATTATCAATGGGTTGCCGCAAATATTATTAATCGCCCTCAAAAAACTCTACTCATACACCATTTCAATCACCCACATTTACGCAAGCTTGAAGGCATTCATCAACAAGATGCACCCTAACTATTTATAGGAGTAAAGCATTCGAAGTAAAACATATTGATATATAGGTTTCAAAATTTTTAATAACTCATCTCGCCATGCAAATATAAGAATCCTTCTTATTCCACGTTTGTAGCTCCATTTTTGCATATGTGTCATGTTACGGCGAAGCATATACTGTGAATGAGAAGGAGGGAGGTGAGTATTTATGAGAATTAACTGGATGATCCGTTTTCAGCATAAACCATTTTTATTTGCGCTATTTTCGTTGATTTTGTTACTGGCACAGCAAGTAGCAACTATATTTGGTTATGACTTAACGAGTGCAATGAGTGAGCAGGCAACGCACATCTTAAATACAGTATTATCAATTTTGGTTTTAATAGGAGTTGTAGTAGATCCAACTACACGGGGAACCAGTGATAGTGAACGTGCTTTAATGTATAGAAGACCTAGATAAATAATGGAGTAAAAATAAATTAAAAGTGTAATTTTACAACAATAATAAATGTGTTATAATGTTAAAAAATTGGTAAAGTGGGGAGGATGATTGAATGTCGCTTGAAATGGAGCGGAGGGTTGCCAAGCTCGAGCAGGAAATGATGGATTTACGGCAGGAATTAGTGGGCTTAAAGCGTCAGGAATCTGTTGAAAAAACAAGTACATTGAGCCCTAGAAAATCCATTATTGAACAATCTACGCCAAAACCAGCGCAAAACCTAAAACCAAAGCCAACAATAACAGCTTCAGAAAAAAAGATGGAGCCACAGCGAACGTTGGAAGAGCGTATTATGTGGGCACTTCCAAAATTATTTATGGTAATTTTAGTGATGGGGGTGCTTTGGGGTCTTAAGCTTGTGAGTGATTATGGCTATTTATCGAATGAGGTTAAAATCATCCTCGCCTACGCATTATCGATTGCCTTAGTTGCAATAGCTTATGTGTTGGAGCATAAAAAAATAGGATCCTCAGCCATCACAATTTCTTTATACGGTGGGGCATTTATTGTTGGAATATTAACAACAGCCGCTAGTGCGATATTGTATGAAATCATCGGTTTAACGATGGCACTTGTTATTGCCGTCATTTATATCGGTTATGGTATTGCTATTAGTTATTTAAAGAAAAACGAAGTACTAACAATATTTGTAGCGTTTACTTCATTATTACTACCTTATTTACTAGAATATATGGATTTTAGTCCGATTATTATTTTAATCTATGTGGTTGTCCTGTTTACGATGCTGCAATTTGTCATTCAACAACACCAGCAGAAATTAGCTCTCTATATAGCAACCTTTTTCTCAGAGCTAGCTGTCAGCATTATAGCGTTTATGAACCATGACAATCGAGTTGTTTTTGCAATAGGTTTCCTAGTTGTTCTAACTATTTTTTACACGAGTTGGTGCCGTTTATATAATGCAGAGTCTAAATTGAAATATATTCATGTTGGGCTTCAATTTAGCCTAGGAGTCTTTAGTTTATTGCTCTTGAACTTTATTATTAGTCCAATTGAATATAGCGAAGCACTCTTACTCATATTAGTTTGCTTGTTCGCAGCTTTAGCGGGTTATGGCTATAAGCAAAAATGGCAGGAGGCATTTGATAGTGCTGTAACACTCGCATTTATTACACTATGTAATACGCTACTAGTTATGAATTTTCCAGAGAAAGTGGATCATTTGCTCATCCCATTCATCACCTTTGCAGGCGTTATGATGAGTTTACGTTTACGAATTAGTATGATGAAGGTTGTCAGCTCATTTTCATTGATGATTACACTCGCGTTAAGCTTTATAATTCATGAGCCAACACCACTTGTCAGCATAGATCATGCTAGCTTGATCATGCCGGGAATATATCTCCTGATTATTTATCTATACGCAAGACATCCAAAAGAGAAACTGACTGTATTTGAAAAGTTAATGCAGGATCTATATGTGATTGATTTTTTAGCAGTTATCACGACTGGCTATTTTTTAGCCTATATCGGAAAGCTGGATGGAACGTTCTTTGCAGGTGTTGGTAATATTCCACATCTGATGTGTATCATCCTTGCTTTACTTTTTGCTGGATCACTTTTAGTACCAACAAAATATAAAGGGCGTGCATTAACGCCAGTCCTTAGTGTATTTTTCATTCTCTTCACACTAATGCTTGAAGTTATTCCGTACAATATGCAAGGTGTCGAGTGGTTAAATATAGTAACGAGAATAATATATATCGCTGTTATCGTAGCAATTGTGATTGATTTACTGATGAATGGGCGCATTTGTCAAATCTATCAAGAGCAAATAGAGAAACTCTTGGACCCGATTGTAAGTGCAGGCGTTGTGCTTACATTGATATCTGTTTGGGGACTCATATCCCAGCTTACCTACAACAGTTTGCTTGATTGGAAGCTAAGCATTGCCTTCTCAACGATTACATTATTCCTAACAGCGAGTATTGCACTATGGATTAGCACCGTACGCAACTTACGAACAGTACGCATGACGGGTTTTGTCATCTTAGTCATTGCGTTTATTAAGCTTATATTCTTTGATTTGTCAGCGCTAGACTTATTAATACGAGCAGTCTTGTTTATCACGATCGGTGGGATAGGGTTGCTGTTGTCGGGTAGGTTGTTGCGGAAATAAAAAAAGAGTTATTTAGAGTATCATTACAAATACGGTACTCTAAATAACTCTTTATTGATTTGCTCTGTTAAGTTACATGTTGATTTTTTTGATAATATAAAGGAAGGCCTCCAATGAAAGACTTTCTTTATCCTTGATTAGCAAATTTTAATAGAAACCAATATCAGACTTCAGTTCAGAAACTGAGGTGAAATGAATTTAAATCGGAAAGCGAAACCATACATTGGAAACCAAAAGGAAGAAGGTTCTAACGATAGGTTTAAAGAAATACCACATTATTCGGCAACTATTAAATTAGGAATTGATTTTAAATTTTTTGCTTTATTTACGCTATATTACTATATATTAACACCTGAATTAGAAGAAGTGGATGCGAAAGAAAGCTCATAAAGTCTCCGATGGATGTCACGGAATCGGAAAGGAGTTCTTTGTACAAGCACAAGTATCATTGATTTGCGCCATACTTCAAATGTATGGGCATCTATTAGTATAGGAGGACATAAAAATGGAAATTGCTTATACAATTACAGTTTTAATTGTTGGGCTCGTTCTTGGCTCATTTTTTAATGTAGTTGGCTTACGTGTTCCTTTGAAGGAGTCCATTGTGCGTCCACCCTCGCATTGCACTTCTTGCAAGAGACAGTTGACGGCGCTTGATTTGATGCCTGTTTTGTCTTATGTATTTTTAGGAGGAAAATGCCGTAGTTGTGGGCAAAAAATTTCTTGGATTTATCCATTGATGGAACTTATAACAGGCGTATTATTTGCTTTTTCTTATTGGAAATTAGGCTTTAGTGCAGAGTTTTTTGTAGCGCTATTATTAATTTCATTATTAGTCATTATTGTTGTATCGGATTTTGCTTATATGCTTATTCCCGATAAGGTACTACTATTCTTTTTGCCATTACTAGTTTTAGGACGCGTGATATCTCCTTTGTCTCCGTGGTGGGACAGTATAGTTGGTGCTGTCGTAGGCTTTGGCATATTATATTGTATAGCTGTTCTATCAAGAGGTGGAATGGGTGGAGGCGATATTAAATTATTCTTTTTACTTGGTCTCGTACTCGGGACAATACATACAATTCTGACGCTATTTGTAGCGGCAGTGATTGGCATGATTGTTGGCATAGTTGTATTAAAGGTACGCAGGCAGGGAAGAAAAACGCCTATACCATTCGGACCTTCTATTGCTCTAGCAGCTATTATCATCTATCTCTATGGGGATGCGTTGATGGATTGGTATCTCGGGTTTTGGTAATTAATCAGTGGAGGAGTCCTTCAATGATTAATAGTCTTCACCAAGCGTGCTTTTACAAGTAGTTAATGAGAGAATCTGGTAGATCATGGAGGGGATAAGATGAAACCAATTATCGGTATAACGGCTTTTGCGGAGGATGATTTGTCCTCAAGATTAAATGCTGCTTATAGCAAAAGTATAATTGATGCTGGGGGTGTTCCACTTATAATTCCGCTTGGAGTTGAAGAGGATGTAGCACAAATTTTATCGTTGACGGACGGATTATTACTATCGGGTGGCTATGATGTACATCCATTCCTCTTTGATGCAGAACCTACACCAAAATTAGGGAAGGTTCATCCTGAAAGAGATACAGTAGAGCTTGCATTAATTAAAGCGGCTTATATTCGGCAAATGCCGATTCTCGGAATTTGCCGAGGGCTTCAAATACTGAATGTTGCGTTTGGAGGCACAGTCTATCAGGATATTGAAAGCGAGTACCATAGTCGAAAATTAATAAAGCACATGCAACAAGCGGCACGAGGCGTTACTACACATCATGTTAATCTAACACCTGATACATTATTAAAAACGATTATTGAGGAAGAAAAAATTGCTGTGAATTCATTTCATCATCAGGCAATAAACGTAGTAGCAGAAAAATTGGAAGTGGTAGCAAAATCAAGTGATGGTATCGTTGAAGCGGTAGTACACGAAGATTTACCATTTTGTCTAGCAGTACAGTGGCATCCTGAGGAGTTAGCTATTGCAGGAGATGAAGTATCAAAGAAACTATTTACTGCATTTGTAAAGGCAAGTTTGAAATTTAAGGTAGAGGCATAAAATTTTATAAGCATAGATTTTTTTATCAAGGGCAAGTGCTAAGTATAAGAATCCATTTTAAAGTGGGTTCTTTTTTAGTGAATAAAGTGGAAAAGATAAGAAAAAGAGGTATATGCTCTTACGTGAACATAAAATCCTCTTTTTATATTTTAATATTGAGATACTTTTAATGTACACGACGATATAGACCTACAACTTGCCCCAAAATAGAAACTTGGTCTACGATAATTGGCTCCATTGTTGAGTTTTCAGGTTGTAAACGGAAATGATTTTTTTCCTTGAAGAAACGCTTTACAGTAGCTTCATCTTCTTCAGTCATTGCTACGACAATATCACCATTATCAGCTGTTGCTTTTTGTTTAACAATAACTAAATCTCCGTCTAAAATACCAGCTTCAATCATTGATTCACCCATAATTTCTAGCATAAATAATTGATCTTCACTAGTACCATAAGTATCTGGTAGTGGGAAATATTCATCGATATTTTCAATAGCCGTTATCGGAGAACCTGCAGTAACCTTCCCAACAAGTGGGACATGTATAACATGTTGCTTTTGAATAGAATCCTCTGGCTCTAGAATTTCAATGGCACGTGGTTTAGTTGGATCGCGTCGAATCAAGCCTTTTTGCTCTAAACGAGATAAATGTCCATGAACTGTGGAGCTTGAAGCAAGTCCAACTGCTTCACCAATCTCACGTACAGAAGGTGGATACCCCTTTGCGCGCACTTCTTCTTTAATGAACTCTAATATGGCCTCTTGTCTTTTCGAAACTTTTTTCATGATTGCTCACCTCTTTTTTTCTAATCATTCTACTTATTAGTAGTATAACAGAATGCGAACACTTAAGCAAACATAGGTTCGAAAAGTGTTTGACAAAAACGTTTGTTCGCATTATTATAAGAACATATATTCCGAACAAACATTCTTGAAAAGGGGTTTTAAACATGAACTGGTTAAAGAAAAATCCACATATTACAACTTTATTAGGAGCTTGTCTACTTTTTGCAGCATACCTTTTTATAACAGACCCAGGCGATGTAACGTACACAGAAATTGAAATCGCACATGGTGATAGCTTATGGTCGTTAGCCGATCAATACCGTGGTAAAATGAAAACGGATGAATGGATTAAGCTTGTGAAAACAGAAAATGAATTATCGAACATACAAATTATTGCAGGTAAATCTCTAGTGATTCCAGTAGTGGGTGACCAACCCAACCCTATAAATTCAATTGAAATTGCGAGAAATGTAAAATGATTAATAATCAACAATCGGCTGTTGTCTATTGCCGTGTGAGTACAGAAAAAGAGACACAAAGTTCCTCGTTAGAACGTCAGCAAGAGGAGTTGATGCGCTATGCTAAAGAACAGGGCTACGAAGTGAAGCTTGTTTTTAAGGATAAGCATAGCGGCTATGATGTGGAACGTGAAGGATTATTAGAAATGCTCGATTTCATTAAAGAAAAAGAAATAGAAGCATTATTCGTGCAGGATGAAACACGCTTAGGACGTGGAAATGCTCGAATGGCAGTGTTGCATCTATTGCAGAAAACTGAAACGGATGTTTTTTCTATGCGAGACGAGGGACCTTTACAATTAAATGAAATGGATACGATGCTTCTAGAAATTTTAGCAATTGTAGAGGAGTACCAGCGCAGAATCCATAATGCTAAAATACGCCGTGGCATGCGTCGTGCAGTTGAAAATGGCTATCGTCCTGAAAAAAATTTATCCAATCGTGGAAATCCAAACGGTCAAGAACGTAAAGATGTACCTGTAGAAGAAATTGTAAAGCTACGTAATCGAGGCTTCACCTTTGAGGAAATCGCCATGACTCTTAGAGGTCTAGGCTTTGATGTAAGCAAAGCCACTGTCCATAGGAGATATCGGGAACATCAAGAGGGAAGCGGGCAAATAAAGTGACGTTTTAATCAGTGGGAGTATGTCGTCCCGCTGATTTTTTAATTTTTAAAGGTTCTAGATGGAGACGAAAGACCAAGAAGTGATGGTAAGCTCCCGAAGTGACGGATAGAACCCAATCGACGAATAGAATGAATCACTAAAATCCATTTACCATGTTTGATTAAGAGTGAACTATATCCAGTAGCCAAAAAAAAATAAGAGAAGTAGCGATTTCTACCTCTCTTCCTCATAAATTCTCTATAATGTTGAAAAACATTTATATCATCTATTACTGTAACTAAGGTTTCATATTAATTAGCGCAATTTTGTTATTCTCTGTACCAATTCTCATCAAAAGAGAGATGCAGGGCTTTTCCAAAAGTAATGCCAAATTGTATAAAACCTCTACCTCTTGCAGTGATTATGTTGCCATCTTGTACAACTAGGTCTTCAGAGAAATGACTAAGATCAAAGAAGCCTAACTTATTTATACCTTCCGGTGATAATCCTACAGTATATTTTTTGTTCTTTAATACTTCAGCTTTCGCTAAAAGAGATGGAGAGCTAGAGATACTTGCAATGATTACTCCTTTGGCATTCGCATTCCTAATAAAATCAATTAATTCTTGCTCATTTATTAGTAACGCTATATCCATACACCCTGGTAGCAACAAGCTATCGATTTCGTCAAGATTAACTTCACTTATTTGTGTATCGGCTATACAAGATAACCCAGATTCCCCTTTAATTTTTTCATCGTTTAACCCAACAGTAATAGTGGGTTTATTTCCTTGCATTAATATAGATAATGCTACGCTCAACTCATATTCACTAAATTGGGAATACAATAATATAGCGGTCTTTTTCATATCATTCTCCCATCTATTTTAAAACGAAGATTTAGAACTCGACATAGCAATCTAGTGAAAGTATCTTATGCCCATTCCTCATCTAAAACAGCATAGTAGTATTCGTCCCACCACTCATCTCCATTTGGGATGCACTTTTTAAAATAACCCTCGCGTCTCATGCCGATTTTCTCCATCACTCGATAGGATGGGATATTTTCTGGCTGGCATGTTGCAATAATTCTATGAAGTTTCATTTCTTTAAATCCGTAGTCCAGTACAGCCCTTGCTGCTTCAGAGGCATATCCATTATTGTAATAGTTCGGATTCAATACCCAGCCAATCTCATACGTATGGTCCCCAAAATATTGATGGAAAGTAATATGACCAATAACAATATTTTCGCTTAGTAAAATAATAGGGAAGTATTTTGCTTTTTCACCGCTATTTTCTGAAACAAATTTTTTTGCTTCTTCCTCATTAAAAACGCCCTCGGGAATATACTCCATTACAGTAGGGTTTGAAGTATATTCATAGACTGCTTGCCAATCTTGAATTTCAAATTCTCTTATTAATAGTCTTTTCGTTTTGATAAACAATTTATATTCCTCCAAGCATAAATCGATTATAGTTTTGGAACCCTATAAATTAGTTATACACTTGTATTTTCCTAAAGTCATGTAATTTATGGTATTTATTTCAAAAAATTAAGGGTACTAGAAAGGTTGGTATAACTGCATTTTAAGGGGAAACATGCTATACTTTGCATACCATATTCATTAAGATATGTATTGAAAGGTGTGTAACTATGTTATCAAAAGAAAAAATTAACCGAATCAATGAACTTTCTGCTAAGTCTAAAAGTGGTACATTAACCGAGGCAGAAGCTAAGGAACGAACAGCGCTTCGTAAGGAGTATCTAGATACATTTAGAGCAACGATGCGTGATACAATTGAAAACGTAAAAGTGGTAGATGCTGAAGGAAATGATGTAACACCAGAAAAAGTTAAACAAGCTAAACAAGCGAAAAAAAATAAATTTCTAAATTAATGTGACACATTTCTATAAAGTATGTAACAAAACGTTAATAGTATAACAAAAATATTGTTTTCTGAAGCAATGTTGACTAAACTGTATAAGAACAATATATAGGACGAGAAAGGATGTCACAAAATAATGACTCAACATGCGGATCAACTAGCGATTAATGCTATCCGAACTTTGTCAATCGATGCAATTGAAAAAGCAAACTCAGGTCACCCAGGTTTACCGATGGGGGCTGCGCCAATGGCTTATACGCTTTGGACAAAACAACTTCGCCATAATCCGGCTAATCCAAAATGGTATAACCGCGATCGTTTTGTACTTTCTGCAGGTCATGGCTCTATGCTTTTATACAGCCTACTTCACCTTGGGGGCTACGGCTTACCAATGGAAGAAATTCAAAACTTCCGTCAATGGGATTCATTAACTCCAGGACATCCTGAATATGGTCATACTGTTGGGGTAGAGGCAACGACAGGTCCTCTAGGTCAAGGTATTGCTATGACAGTTGGTATGGCAATGGCTGAACGCCATTTAGCAGCTACTTACAATAAACCAGGACATGACATCGTTGATCACTATACATTTGCACTTTGTGGCGATGGCGATTTAATGGAAGGTGTAGCAGCTGAAGCTATCTCATTAGCTGGTCACTTAAAACTTGAAAAGTTAATCGTTTTATACGATTCAAACGATATTTCTTTAGATGGTGATTTAGAAAAATCATTCTCAGAAAATGTCCAAAAGCGTTTTGAATCTTATGGCTGGAACTATTTAAAAGTTGCGGATGGTACAGATGTTGAAGCAATTAACACAGGTATCGAAGAAGCTAAAAAATCAACTGGCAAACCAACACTTATCGAAGTGAAAACTGTTATCGGTTTTGGTTCACCAAACAAATCAGGTAAAGCTGCTTCTCACGGTGCACCACTTGGTCAAGAAGAGGTCGTTTTAACAAAAGCAGCTTATGAATGGGCACACGAGCCATTCCAAATTCCTGCTGAAGCATATGATACATTCGCAGCAGCTGCTAAAGTTCAAGGGGCACAACCTGAAGAAGCTTGGAATGCTAAGTTTGAAGCATATAAGCAAGAGTTCCCAGAATTAGCAGTACAATTTGAAAATGCTATGAATGGTCAATTACCAGAGGATTTCGCTTCAGAATTACCAGTTTATGAAGCAGGTAAATCAGTAGCTACTCGTTCTTCTTCTGGAGATGCAATTAATGCCATTGCGAAGAAAACACCATCATTCTTCGGTGGTTCAGCTGACCTTGCTGGGTCAAATAAAACTACGATGAAAGATGCTGGAGATTTCTCTGCAGACGATTATGCTGGCCGTAATATTTGGTTTGGTGTACGTGAATTTGCTATGGGTGCAGCTATGAACGGTATGGCACTTCACGGTGGTCTTAACGTATTCGGTGGTACATTCTTCGTATTCTCTGATTATGTTCGTCCAGCGGTACGTCTTTCTGCATTAATGGGTCTTCCTGTTACTTATGTATTTACACATGACTCAATCGCTGTAGGGGAAGATGGTCCGACACATGAACCAATCGAGCATCTTTCATCTTTACGTGCAATGCCAAACTTATCTGTTGTTCGTCCAGCTGATGCAAATGAATCAGCAGTTGCATGGGAGCTAGCAGTAGCATCTGAAAAAACACCAACAGTTTTAGTATTATCTCGTCAAAACTTACCTGTACTTGACGCATCTATTGATACAGTACGTGAAGGTGTTACTAAAGGTGCTTATACAGTGTCTCCTGCTACAAAAGAAGTGGCAGATGCCATTTTAATTGCAACAGGTTCTGAGGTTTCACTTGCAATCGAAGCACAAAAAGCTCTAAAAGCTGATGGTATGGATGTAGCAGTTGTTTCAATGCCATCTATGGATCGCTTCGAAAAACAAGACGCAGCTTACAAAGAATCTGTTCTTCCAAAAGCTGTAACAAAACGTCTTGCAATCGAAATGGGCTCATCATTCGGCTGGCATAAATACACTGGTTTTGATGGGGACGTTCTTGCAATTGACAAGTTCGGCGCTTCTGCTCCAGGTGAAATAGTAATGGAAAAATACGGCTTCACAGTAGAAAATGTTGTAGCGAAGGTAAAAGCGCTATAATTAATAAAATACCGCAATACTCAGTAGGTTAAATCTCCTCTGAGTACTGCGGTATTTTTTCATGTTTAGAGGACTTCACTAAAGAAATCCAAATAGCTGCACAATGAATTAGAAGCATAACGACAAAACAGAAAAAGCCCTTGGTACTTCCTCCTAAATTTAGCTCATCTGCAATAATGCCACTAAACCAAAGCAGTTGACCTGTGACAATGACAGAGAGGCCTGCAAAAAGTAAACAAAACCAAATAGATACTTTTTTTATAATCACAATAATGAGTAGTAAAACAGCAAAAAGTAGGGTAACTTCAAAAATCGGATCCAGTAGTGAAAACACATTATCATTGACGAAATGCTTATAAGTGAATCGAGTATCCATATGACACCTCCTTAAAAACATTAACGATTTTGGTAATAAAAGGTTTCTGGTGGGTGTATAGAGACTTTTGTTAGTATTATTTCCCATTTGATATACAATGATAGTATGAGCTTTTAGAATATTTTAGCCATCAAAGGATGGATGATCGCAAAAGGGGTATTTAAATGAAGCTACAAACTATACTTACTCAAGTAAAGGGAACTTTCTCACAATTAGATTGTACAGGTGGCGGAGTTATTATTAATAAACATGGTCACACCATACTAGAAGAATATTTTGGTGTGCAAGGACAACAACAAGACGCGAAGAAGGTAGATCCACATACTCTTTTTCATCTCGCTTCAGTTCGCAAAACCTATGTAGGATTTGCTGTAGCATATGCGATTTATCATAACTATATAGTCTCAATAGATGATAGACTAAGTGATTATTTAAAAGATGAAAAAGTCTATGCAAATGTGTCGATTAGACATCTTCTAACACATACTCACGGTTTACGTCGGCAAAACGAAAAAGTAATAAAGGAATTCAAAGCAGGCTATAACTGGGCATATCGAGATATTAATGTAGAACTACTTGCCAAAATCATTTTTAAAGTCACAGGAAAAACAATTGCTGAAATTGTGGATGAGCAAGTATTTCAGACATTGTCTTTAACTGAAACGAATTGGTTTAGTGAAAAAAACGAACAACATATAGATGTAATACATAATGATAGTCCATTTTGGTATGAAAGTGATAAATGTGATGGCAGGCGCATCTTGATAAAGGGAGGTTACATGGAAAACAAATGATACCAGAAGAAATCATACAGTTATTAACGACAATACAATCCCCGAATACTAAACCAAAGAGCTTGCCAACTAACGGCTTTTTCTGGTTTGTTCAGCCACAACAGAGTGAAGGAATTACTGAGTTAAGCCCAATAGTACCACAAGGAAGCTTTCAACTACTTGGTTATACAAGTGTTGCTTTATTGGTAATTCCAAAAGAAAATATTGTGGCAGTCCGTGGATTTAACAGCTTTGGTTCACCTGAAGGGTTTGATTACATTAAGGATATTCATGATTTTGGTTCAACCGTATATCAATCAATAGTTTAAAGGAGAGCTAGTTATGAAAAAGTATCGTGTAGTTTTATTTGATTTAGATGGCACATTATCTGATCCTAAAATTGGCATAACGAAATCAGTTCAATATGCATTACAAAAGGCTCGTATCGAAGTAAGTAATTTAGATGAACTTGAAAGCTTTATAGGGCCACCATTACAAGTATCTTTTCGGGAAATTTATAGATTTAATGATATGCAAATTGAGCAAGCTATTAACGATTACCGGGAACGATTTACTGAAAAAGGGATGTTTGAGAATAAACTGTACGAAAACATTCCAGCTTTGTTAGCCAATTTAAAGCATCAGGGATACATATTAGCAATTGCGACATCTAAACCAACTGTATTTGCAGAACAAATTTTGCAACATTTCAACCTTGAACATTTTTTTGACTTTGTCGCAGGTAGCAATTTAGATGGTACACGTTCAGCAAAAGGGGAAGTCATCACATTTGCACGTGAACATTTTAGTGGAGTAAATATCGATCAATTTATAATGATTGGAGATCGTAAATACGATATTGTTGGGGCACATGAAAATCAAATGGATTCCATCGGTGTTACTTATGGCTATGGCTCACTTGAAGAATTAACGGATGCGCAAGCAACATACATAGTTAACAGTGTAAATGAGCTTCAAGAACTTCTGATTAGATTAGGTTAAAAAATACGAAACTGCATTTCTACCAATGCAGTTTCGTATTTTTTTTGTGAAAACAGCTATAATCACTGATAAATCAAATGACCCAAGAAAAAATTACTTCGCAAGCCCGTTTTGAAAGGCGTAGACAACTGCTTGTGTGCGATCTTGAACATCGAGCTTTGCTAGAATGTTGCTGACATGAGTTTTTACAGTTTTTAATGCAATGTATAAATCGTCGGCGATTTCCTGATTTGCCTTGCCTTTAGCCATTAGCAATAATACTTCCATTTCACGTTCGGTAAGTTGCTCATACAGTGGGGTACTATTGCCGTGACGCATGCGATGCATCATTTTTGATGTTACTTCTGGCTCTAAAACAGTTTCGCCGCCCATTGTTTTACGAATGGCATCAGCGATTTGCTTCGCATTAGATGTTTTTAAAATATAGCTGACTGCACCAGCCTCTAATGCAGGATAAACTTTGTCATCATCTAAAAAACTTGTCACCATCATAATTTTTGCTTCTGGCCATGCAGCTAAAATTTCAGCTGTTGCCTCAGCTCCTGTCATGACTGGCATTACATTATCCATTAAAATAATGTCTGGACGCAGCTCAAGAGCACGTTCCACTGCCTCTTTACCATTTTCAGCTTCACCTACAACGGTGATATCTGGTTGTGCTGACAAATAGGCAGAAACACCGATACGCACCATTTCGTGGTCATCCACTATTAACACTTGAATCATTCACTTCAACCTCCTTTTGTAGCGGAACTTTAACCTCTACAATTGTACCTTCTCCAGGCACAGATACAATTTTGTACGTACAGCCTATCTCTACAGCGCGTTCAGCAATATTTTGCAGTCCATAAGAAGTAGATTTATCGGCTTCGACATCAAAGCCGAGGCCATTATCCTGAATACGTAAAATGGCTAAATCATCGCGGGCAACGAGCAGTAATTCAACATCGCTAGCTTTTGCATGGCGTAGCGTATTCGATAACGCTTCCTGTGCAATACGGAATAAATGGTCCTCCTCCGCTTTGGATAATGACATTTCTTCAAGCTCATATTCAATATGAAAAAATACTTTTTGCTGCAGCTCAATAATTAGCTCCTCAAGCCCTTGTGCAAGTGTTTTATTGTGCAGAGCTACTGGACGTAAATGTAATAATAATGCGCGCATTTCAAGCTGTGCCTGTTGCACAACCTTTTCAACCTGCTTTAAGCTTGTAGCATTTTCATCGGTTTCGGTTAATGCGGATAGTAACATAGAAGCTGCGAATAATTGCTGTGATACAGAATCATGGAGCTCACGAGCAAGACGTTGACGCTCAGCAATTATGCGTTCTTGAATAATTTTATCATTAGCTTCTGCACGTTCATTGGATAAGCGCTGTAAGCTTTTTCGTTGAGTATCAATTAACTCACTTGTTTGAACTAAAGCTTTTTTCAAAGGTTTTGGTAAAGGCTGTTTTTTAGGTAATACAAAATCAGGTTCAACTAGCTGTTTTACGATGCGGGTTGCCTGAGCCTCTCTTGCACGGGCAGTCATACTAATCCAGCTTGCAATCAGTAAACTAAGCGCAAAAAGAATGACGACAATAAAACCACCGAGTGGGATATTATTATAATTCTGTTGCCATAAGGGCTCCCATGTTTTTTCGTTTGGCTCTCCCCAAACAACGACAAGGAGACCGAATGCAGCGCTCATCAAAATAAAAAGTAAGGTAAATATTCTTGAGATAAAGGCTATCATTTACGTAGCACCTCCAAATCCCCAAGCCATGTTGCAACATGTATTACAAGAGTACGCTTTGCATCCTCAGGGTTTCCATCTGAGAAACTTACACTTTCATTGAGTATACGTTGTGGACCAACATTTAGGCACTTTAATTCACCAAATAAGGTCGTATAGTGTAAACGGAATGGAATTTCATATGGGATATTAATTTGTACCTTACCAATCCCTTGTCGAATCGTAATAATACTTGTGCCGGCAGGTAAAATTGTTTGTGTTGTATCAATCGTAATGTCGCCTACAAGTCGCTGTATTTGGACATCTTGCCATTTATAAGCTTCCACTGGTGCAGACAATGTACCGAATATTTCATTCTTTGTAGCGGGAAGCTTTTCGAAAAGCTCCACACCAACAACTTTGGTTGCATTTTCTCTTTGTAAGTATTGATAGAGCATATATAAAAGAATGATGACGATAAATAAGCGTAAACTCCACATCGTAAAGAGTGCAATCGAGATAAAGAAAATTCCTGTCCATTTAAAGAAACGCTTTTTTTTCGAGAAACTTAAATAAAGAAGTCCTACCCCAATCAAAAGACAAAAGGCGCCACCGTTATTAAAAATTGTGAGCTCCACAAAAACGAGTAAAAAGAAGCATAGTACCCAAAATGTGAGCTTATTAGTTGTGAAATTTTGCAAGAGGGTCACCCTTCTTTCTACTAAGAGTATAAGAGAGGGAATGGGTCCCTCTATTTCAAAACGTGAAAGAATGCGCCTCTAAACATGGCGCATTTCTTTCATTATAACATGTTATTTGTTTTCAATTAGCAGTGGTGCGTTATCTTCTGTGACATTTTTTTCTAGCTGTGCAAGACGAGACTCGAAAGATGTAACTTCATGATCTTTGTCGATTTGGTAAGCAAGCTTATCGATATAGGATTCTAAATCTTCAAAGTTTGTTTTATTATTTTTAGCAATCATTCCGTCCATTTGATGGTGAGCGCGTGTGACGTTTTCTTTACCCATAAGCTGTAATTGACGCACTTTCATATCTTTAATTTTGTGTTTCATCGTTTCAAATTTGCGTTCAAGCTCGAAGTATTCACGTGTACTTGCCTCAATACTAGCTTGCAATGTATTGTTACGTGCTGTATAAGCAGCTACTTCGTCAGAGGCAAAATCGATTAAATCTTGCTCTCCACTAGTAGTAGCTAATTTAAGTTGAGCCTCACGTTTAGCTAGTAAATCTGCATTTTGCTTAAATTCTTGCTCTAGTTTTTCCTTTAATTGACCTTGACGCTCTAATAATTTACCAGTCTGCTCTGTTTGTTTTTCTGCCTCACGAATGTATTGATTTAACATCGCAATTGGATTTTTTTGTTCTTTCTTATCAAATGCATGATGTAAATCAGCCTCAATTGTATATTTAAAACGTTTAAATAAGTTCATTTAAATTCGCTCCCTTTATTTTGTTAAGTTAGACCATTCTTTTTCAAAGTTTGTAAACGGATCTTCTTCTTTAGCTTCAATCGTTGGGATTTTTACATCTTCGCCATTCCATTTTTTATAGATAACATAGATGACAGCGATTGCTGCTAAACCAACCATTGCAGGGATATTAGATACTGCTGATAGAACTCCAATCAGACCCACTGTAACCCATAGAATTTTGCCGAATGTCGATTTACTCGCAGTGTAGAAGTGCATACCGAGTGCTACAAACAATCCAGAAAATAGTAGACCTACAAGCGGTCCGGTTAAAGCAAGTGCAACACATCCTGCGATAAAGCCTCCGATTAGTAGAAAGAATTTTCTCATATGTTTTAGCTCCTTTCGTTGATACCTTTATATTACCTATTAGAAAGCTTTGCTAAAACGGACTGGGAATTGATTTTACTCTAGGTCTTGAGGCTGAGAGTATTCTAAGCACTATAGAAGAAGCTCAAATTGATAAAAACGCAAAGTATATGATTTCCTTTAACTTGCTAATACCACCATTTTTAATAATTTCAGCACTTTTGATTTATAAGGATAATAAACCAAGGCTGTTTTCTAAAAGATTGTTGCTGTTAAAACATAAAAACAGAGTTAATCTACAAAATGTGTAGAATCAACTCTGTTTTTATGTTTGATATTTCGTAAATCGAATATTTAACTAAAGCACCCCGTTAGTTTAATAAGAACAGAGACGCTTCTTCCACAATCGTGGAAGATCGTTATTTGAAGAAAAGGGCCAGTATCATTGATTTTTAAAATCAAATTTATCATTTGGCACATCTAACGTATGACCGTTTATTACCATTGTATTATTGTTTGTAGGGTATAACTGAGTTGTTTTTTGACACCGTAGTTACTTGTTCTAGGGTTTTCCATTCAACAATTTTTTCATATTCTTTTCCGTTGATACTAAAACTAATTTTTATTCTTCGTTCACTGTCTTCATTTACCTCTTCTCCTAATACTAATTTAAGCACAATTTTACCATCACCATCTATTTCTAAATCTTTTATATTTTTCAATTCTCCAACATCTGACTCACCATATATCCCTGATGACTTTAATGGGTCCGCACCAAAGAATTCATATTTTATACCATCTTCCTCGTATGTAATAGGCTTTTCATCTTTTTTTATCAACTTTATAGATTCTATTGTGACATGTGATTTTCCTGACCAATTAATTGGAACAACCAAATAATAAGTTTCTTTCTTCCAATCAGCGCCAAAGTTACCTAAAAGAAATTCACCGTTTACAGCCTTGTCCTGCTCGTTACATCCTACTACTGAAACCAAACAGAATAAGACACTAAAATATAATAGAAATTTTTTCATATAAATACTCCTTTAAAAATATTTTATTAATAAAATAATATTATAATACGACCAAAGAAAAAAACGTGAGAACTAGAATCGGTTTTCGATAACAAGCTTAACCATCTATCTGCTGGAATACGATATCTTACTATAAATAAGCACTAACCTGCCTCGTTAGTTTGAATCCCCGATTTTCTTAATACGTAATGGCATTACTTATTTATTACTTCCCTCATATTGTTTATTAGTTCGCTGTATCGTGTGACAACGTTGCGGCTTTTTATGTATTGAATAATTTATAAAGTTTGGTGGGTATTTTCCCACTAAAATTCTTTCTTTCCTCATAAAATACGTTACGAGGAAATCCAATGTGCATATTTTTTTGTTTATCATTGCTGCTTTCAACTTCTAGATTTTTTATCATTCTCTAGCGTATATTTTCATTAAACTAACGATTGGAGCAAATAAAAATGGATTTATATTTATGGATTACTGTTCTCACAGGTGCTTTTATTGCGATTTCCGCTTCTGATCGCAAATGTAAAAAGAATGATTGAACTTTTTTGTGTTGAATGAATGGAATGTAGCTAGTTAATTTCCGATAGCCATCTATAGGGAGTAAAATTCTATAATTGAATTAAGTTTAGAAACAAGAAACCGCTAGAGAGTGTAATTCTTCTATAGCGGTTTTATATCGTTCTGAAAGTTTAATCTTCAGCTAAACTGCCACGTTAGTTGAAGAGCAACAATCTTTACGAAAACAGCCTAAAACAAAAAGACATATTTTAATCATTTGGACTAAATCACTTTCTGTTTACACTTTTTTCATAAATATTATTTTCTCTATCTCTTTTCAAAGAAAAAGGATGCTTCAATTATTGAGGCATCCCTAACTTCTTATTTGTTTTCAATTAGCACTGGTGTGTCTTCTGTGACATTTTTTTCTAGCTGTGCAAGACGAGACTCGAAAGATGTAACTTCATGATCTTTGTCGATTTGGTAAGCGAGCTTATCGATATAGGATTCTAAATCTTCAAAGTTGGTTTTATTATTTTTAGCAATCATTCCGTCCATTTGATGGTGAGCGCGTGTGACGTTTTCTTTACCCATAAGCTGTAATTGACGCACTTTCATATCTTTAATTTTGTGTTTCATCGTTTCAAATTTGCGTTCAAGCTCGAAGTATTCACGTGTACTTGCCTCAATACTAGCTTGTAATGTATTGTTACGTGCTGTGTAAGCAGCAACTTCATCAGAAGCAAAATCGATTAAATCTTGCTCACCGCTAGTAGTAGCTAATTTTAGTTGAGCCTCACGTTTAGCTAGTAAATCTGCATTTTGCTTAAATTCTTGCTCTAGTTTTTCCTTTAATTGACCTTGACGCTCTAATAATTTACCAGTCTGCTCTGTTTGTTTTTCTGCCTCACGAATGTATTGATTTAACATCGCAATTGGATTTTTTTGTTCTTTCTTATCAAATGCATGATGTAAATCAGCCTCAATTGTATATTTAAAACGTTTAAATAAGTTCATTTAAATTCGCTCCCTTTATTTTGTTAAGTTAGACCATTCTTTTTCAAAGTTTGTAAACGGATCTTCTTCTTTAGCTTCAATCGTTGGGATTTTTACATCTTCGCCATTCCATTTTTTATAGATAACATAGATGACAGCGATTGCTGCTAAACCAACCATTGCTGGGATATTAGATACTGCTGATAGAACACCTATCAGACCCACTGTAAACCATAAGATTTTGCCGAATGTCGATTTACTTGAAGTGTAGAAGTGCATGCCGAGTGCTACAAACAATCCGGAAAATAGTAGACCTGCAAGCGGTCCAGTTAGAGAGAGTGCAACACATCCTGCGATAAAGCCTCCTATTAGTAGAAAAAATTTTCTCATATGTTTTAGCTCCTTTCGTTGATACCTTTATATTACCTATTAGAAAGCTTTGCTAAAACGGACTGGAAATTGATTTTACTCTAGGACTTGAGGCCGAGAATATTCTAAGTATTTTTAGAAGAAGCTCAAATTTGTAAAAACTCGAATAGCCATAAAATATTTGATAGAACCGAAAGTAGAAAGTTTTCGACAAAAATAGAAGATGAATCCCTCCTTCGTTTGACAAATTAAAGAGTTTGGATGAGCTATACTTATGAAAAAGAAATGAGCGAAGGAGGATTTCTAGTGAGAACCTATTCTATATATAAAATAAAAGAAGAGCATTTAACGTTTATTTTCGGCAGAGAGCGCAAGTTATTAGAAATGATGCAAGGCTGTGAAGACGCTAACGAGAAATCCTTAAAAGAGCTTGCATATATATGTGAAACCGTTCGCTTTGATGAGATAGCTACGATGCTAGAGGCGCAACTAGATTCCAAATATGCACATTTAGAAAGAGCTCGTAATGCTCTATTTTTAGAACATCCTATAAAAGGAAAAATGGCAATTTATTTAGTGGAACGCAAAATTTGTGTTTATTGTGAGGGTTCACGGATGCTTGATTTGGATCTATTCCAAATGCTTGCGAAGATGAGCGAGAGGTTTATTGCATTTAATAAACAAGATAATGAGTGTGGGTGGCTAAAGCCAATGAAGTATACAATGCATTAGTAAAATTCACTACAAAATATAGTAACACGCTAATATTTGGTGTATAATGGAGCGTGGAGAGTTTTTTTCTCGGTATATATTGTAGTGGAGGAGGTTGGTTGTATGCCTACATGGGGCTGGATTATTATTGTAATTATCGCATTAGCAGCGGGTGCGGCACTTGGGTTCTTTTTAGCTCGTCAAGCTATGATGAAATATTTAAAAGAAAACCCACCGATTAATGAGCAAATGATTCGTATGATGATGGCGCAGATGGGTCGTACGCCGTCTGAAAAGCAAGTACGCCAAATGATGTCACAAATGAATAAATTCCAAAAATAATTGGAATTTTTAAAAAGCAACTAGTCCAAGCCTGGGTTAGTTGTTTTTTTAACTTATTTCAGCAGATGTCTAAACATCCGCTGAAATAAGTTAAAAATCCGGATGCAATTTCGCCAAGGTGTAATTGACTTGTGTGAATTATATTCAGATAATTCGTAAAAAAATATATAATTCTATCGGGAAACTAGGTATAATAGAAATATTCTATATAAAGGAGTTGTTTGCATTGCAGAAAGAAAAAACAAATGTTGAAAGCTTTGATCTAGATCATACGAAAGTAAAAGCTCCATATGTACGTTTAGCTGGTGTTAAAACAGGAAAAAATGGCGATGAAGTATACAAGTACGATATTCGTTTTAAACAGCCAAATAAAGAGCATATGGAAATGCCTGCATTACATTCCTTGGAGCATTTATCGGCAGACATTATCCGTAATTACTCTGATCATATTGTTGATTTCAGTCCAATGGGATGCCAAACAGGCTTCTATGTATCGTTAATCAATCACAATGATTACGAAGACTTATTAAATATTTTAGAAAAAACGTTTGAGGATGTAACACAGGCCACTGCAGTCCCTGCGTGCAATGTAGTGCAATGCGGCTGGGCAGCTAGCCATAGTCTAGAAGGTGCACAAGCGTTAGCCAAAGAATTTTTAGCAAAACGTGATGAGTGGCATATTGTTTTTGCAGAATAAAAAATTTAGAAACCTTGCGTAAAGTACAGCAAGGTTTTTCTGTGGTATCGAAAAACAAAAATAGTCAAGGAAATATTTATAAAGATTGTGACGTTTTTTCGATTGGGATAAAGCCGTTTCGCTTTTGTACCAATATGAAGTTATTTTCCTTCATCACTATAAATTAGAGTAGCATGCCAGAATATTTGAATTGGTTGATTGGAGTGGAGACTGGGCGACTCCTTGTGGATTAGCGATAGAGGAACGAAGGCTAAAATCATCACATCCTGTGATAACGCCTTCGTGACCAACATCCTGTTGCCCCAAGCGGCTCATCGGACGCTCCCGGGAAGCTTTGCTCTGTGCGAAAGCGTAGCGACAGCAAATGTTTTATCTGTGCGAAAGCGTAGCGACAGCAACAACAACAACAATGCGCCCAGTCGAAATGGGAAATCAACCCCACATTTTGCAGAAGAACTTATTTATTTAAATGACTCTTTAGACATAACTAAAAATGAAATGGAATGACATTAGACGAAGAAGAATCACGATTAATTTTTTGATAGATGAAATTTTCTAAAAAGTCATGGATTAAATCCTCATATTCAGCCATATTTTCATTAAAGGACTGTGCATGAGCACCTTTATCAAATAACTTCAGCTTCTTAGGACCAGTTTTTTTATTGTATAAATCCAGTGACATAGAAGCTGGGATAAATGTGTCAGGAATACTATGGATAAAAAGTACTGGCTTTTCAATATTTGTTACAGCCTCAGAAGGTGTCACACTTTTAAAGGAATAACCGTCTCGCAAGCGGACAAAGAAATCCGCAAAACGAATTGGAATAATCGAGCCGTATTTAAATTCTGTCTTCGCAATCTGTTTAAGCAGCATTGAAAAATCAGAAAATGCACAATCAGAAATATAGAAATCCGCACCATCCTCTACAGTTCCTGCATATAGTAGCATTGTTGCGGCACCCATCGATTCACCATGTATACCAAGAATGGCGTCTTCACCAATCATTGCCTTTACAGTTTTGATAACTGCGTCAAGGTCATTTTTTTCATAATAGCCGTAACTAGTTGTTTTCCCACCTGTCTCTCCATGTCTACGATGATCAAAAATAACCGAATTGTAGCCAAGTCGTTCAAAAAGTCGAGCATATTTGACGGAGTTGATTTTATTTTCTGTTACCCCATGGCAAATAATGATGGTATTATTTGTTTCCAATGGCTGAAACATAATGCCGCGGATCGTATAGTCATTAGGAGAGTCAATATTTAATTCACATTTTAAATTTTTATTGTACCAAGCTTCGTCAAAACGTTTAGCAGTGGTTTCACGTTCACGAACAAATTCAGGATCCTTTTGCTTAATGTACATTAATTTATTGGAGAGCGCGAAGCCGAATAGACCAGTTGCTGCTGCGGCAATCGTCGTTGTTATACCTGAAAATAAAAGCATTTTCTTTTTCATTATTAGCACCTCCACGTCCTGTTTCTTTTGTTGTCTAGGCATACAAGCGACATCCAT
The DNA here is from genome assembly GCF_044755845.1 of Lysinibacillus sp. NPDC092081. Lineage (NCBI taxonomy): Bacteria > Bacillati > Bacillota > Bacilli > Caryophanales > Bacillaceae > Lysinibacillus > Lysinibacillus sp. NPDC092081. Next base: position 541,397 of record NZ_JBIVRU010000001.1, on the reverse strand, counting down.
CGTATGTATGCACTCTTCTTATTTGTAATGTTCCCAACTGAGATTGTTTAAAACACGTCAACATTTTACAATATCTTTGGCAAAACTGCGATTATTTCTATTATCGAAAATCGTCAAAATATTTGTTAAAATAGATATATCTGCTAGTAGCATATGCATGCAGTGTTCATTTTTGAACGGTGAAAAGGGGAGAATGTTTATGACGAAAGAGGTAGTAATAGTAAGTGCTGTACGAACAGCTATTGGTTCATTCCAAGGAACATTAAAGGACGTACCAGCGACAAAGTTAGGGAGTATTGTTATTAAAGATGCATTAGCACGTGCTGGTGTAGCAGGCGAACAAGTCGACGAGGTCATTATGGGGAATGTCTTATCGGCTGGACTTGGTCAAAATCCAGCTCGTCAAGCAGCAATTGCAGCAGGCTTACCACATGAAGTATCTGCATTAACGATTAATAAAGTTTGTGGCTCAGGTCTAAAAGCAGTTCACTTAGCGACACAAGCCATTTTAGCAGGTGATGCGGATATTATCGTTGCAGGTGGCTTTGAAAATATGAGCCAAGCACCGTATGTCTTAAAAAATGCACGCGAAGGCTTCCGCATGGGGGATCAAAAAGTAGTCGATACGATGATTCATGACGGATTATGGTGTGCCTTCAATGACTATCATATGGGCGTTACAGCTGAAAATTTATGTGATGCCTATGAGATTTCTCGAGAGGAACAAGATGCCTTTGCAGCACGTTCACAACAGCGTGCAGAAGCGGCAATGGCAACAGGGAAGTTTAACGATGAAATCGTAGCGGTGGAAATTCCTCAACACAAGGGCGATCCTATTATTTTTGATAAAGATGAATTCCCGCGTCAAGGTGTTACAGCTGAGTCTCTATCAAAACTACGTCCTGCCTTTAAAAAGGATGGCTCCGTAACAGCAGCAAACGCATCAGGCATTAATGATGGTGCAGCGGCTGTCGTTGTCATGTCGAAAGAAAAAGCGGACGAGTTAGGCATTCGACCATTGGCATTAATTACAGCGAATGCAAGCGCGGGTGTTGACCCAGCTATTATGGGAACTGGCCCAGTAACGGCCGTAAAGAAAGCATTGGCAAAGGCTGATGTGACGTTAGATAATATAGATTTAATTGAAGCAAATGAAGCTTTTGCAGCTCAATCTATCGCTGTAGATCGCGAACTAGGCTTTAATCATGATAAACTAAATGTGAACGGGGGCGCAATTGCCCTTGGCCACCCAATTGGTGCAAGCGGAGCACGTATTTTAGTAACGCTTTTACATGAGATGGAAAAGCGTGATGCAAAAACAGGTCTCGCAACACTATGTATCGGTGGTGGGCAAGGTGTGGCAACAGTGGTCAAGCGCCCTTGAAGTAAATAAGAAGGTGAATTGCAATGGGAAAGAAACGAAAACAGCAGCAACGCGTAGAAAGTAGCGTGACAGCTAGTCTACCAAAGCAGGAGGCAGTTACATTAGCCGATCAGCTAGGCGGTGACGTGCTTGCCAAATTAAAAGCTGCCAAGCACGATTTAACAGCGAAAGAGCAGGCCGCAGAAGAAGAGCACCAAGCAAAGCTAGCCTTTGAGCGCAAACAACGCGAAAAAAACAAATCGTTTGAAGAACTACTAAACGAATACGGCGATAAAGGCTCAAAATTCTAAAAGAGAAACAGTGAATCCAATACGGGTTCACTGTTTTTATGTTTTATCGGAAAGATTACGAGATTTATCGGAATTATTTTTATTTTTATCAGAACATTTAGTCGTAAAGATGATATTGTTTATATACAAGGATAAGAGAGAGATATCCTAATAAAAAACGGGGGACGCTGCCAATACATATATCTCTTAATAGTTTTAATTAAATCTATGATAGGAGAGAAAAATATGATTGAATTAAGCACGAAAAGATTAAAATTAATCCCATTAAACGCAAAGTATTTAGACCTACTAATCAATGATGAACAGTCATTGGAAATAGAGTTGTCAGTAAGTAGTAAAGAAGTCTTTCTTGATGAAGAACTTAGACAAGCTTTGAAATTTAGACTATCGAAAGTATTAGAAAATGAAGAAAATTATATTTGGTACACGAATTGGTTAATTGTATCGAAAGAAGAAAACTGTATCGTTGGAGGCATTATGCTAAAAGGTCTACCGAATGAGCACGGTGAAGTCATAATCGGGTATTACATATTTCCTCCATACCAGGGAAAAGGATACATGACGGAAACTGTTAGGGCGATGAAAGATTGGTTACTGCGTCAATCAAATGTTAAGTATGTGGTTGCTGATACTGATAAAGATAATATTGCCTCGCATAAAGTATTACAAAAAGCAGGGGCAACGTTATATTCGGAATCTGAAGAACTATATTATTGGAGATTCATATAACGGCCGATACAGGAAGCGAATAAAAGACAAATTGATACTTTTTAACATTAAATTCAAGTAACTGTAGATGATGTTTGATTTACTCATAACTTGTTCATAGTGTTGCACATATAATGAAAATGTACATTACTAAAATAAATTTTAGTGGTGTGCATTTTTTATTTTGTTAAGAATCAAAGTATGTGATTTAATCAAGAATTCAAATTCAGATGATTTTCATTACATTTTTTGCTAAACAAACATCCTTTCCATATAACCCTTGATGTTGGTTTGAAATAATGTTTGAAAATTTATTATAAAGTTTAATCATTTTGAATTAAGTCCTATAATTTTCAAAACAAACGGGCCAGCTTGTTGAAGTTTTTATATGATTTTTTAACAAATCTAAGACTCGGCAGGTTTGAACACACAAACATTAGGAAGAAACAATTAAACCGCAAGATATATCAAAAAGTTCATGAAATATCTTGATATTCTAAAAATAAAGGAGGGAAGTTTGCATTGTATAACAACGAAATTGTAATTAAAAAAATTATTACGTATGTGGAAGAAAACTTGCATGAGCCTCTTACATTAGAAAAAATTGCGCGACAATCAAATTTTTCGAAATACCACTTTCATCGAATGTTCCAATCTTCGGTTGGCATGACGGTAATAGAGTACATTCGGATGAGAAGACTGGCCAATGCTTCTGCCGCCTTGCTTTACACAAGTGAACGTATTCTTGACATTGCTTTATATTATCAATTTGAATCACAAGAATCATTTACCAGAGCATTTAAAGAAATATACAAGCTGCCACCTGGCAAATATCGCAGAATGATGTCTGAAGTAATTAAAAACAAGGAGGAATCGAACATGGAAACAAAGATGAAGGGTTGGTTTTTGAGTGGATCAAATCCATTTAATTACGAAATGGGAATCGATCATGAAGTTGTTCATCAAGGAAAGACATCAGGTTATTTAATGTCAAAAACGGTGTTAGATTCAACTGAGTTCGCTACTATGATGCAAGCATTTAAGGCGAATCAATTTATTGGTAAGCGTATCCGACTTTCTTGTTTTATTCGCACAAAAGATGTAGACACGTACGCTGGAATGTGGATGCGAGTAGATGACACAATGGAAGATGTCCTTCAATTTGATAATATGAGTAACCGCCCAATTAAAGGAAACACAAACTGGAACCGCTATTCCATTGTTTTAGATGTTCCAGATCGAAGTGCTGTTATTTCATTTGGTGTCATTCTGGCTGGACAAGGTACGGTATGGGCAGATCAATTCACATTTGAAGAAGTGAACGAAAGTATTCCAACAACTAATTTGGAAGTGCATGGTGAGCTTCTTGATGAGCCAGTAAATTTATCATTTGATGAAGAAATATGATTTAGAGAGTGAGGATAACATGGCTAACTCAGGAAAGCAGACTATTGGGATAGTATCAAGCATTATAGTTATAGTCGCAATTGTGGCTATAAAGTTTGTAGGAATTAATACGCTTGTTCATTTCTTTAAATTTTGGTGAAGAAAGAATTACGTAATTATCCCATTCGGGCGCGATTGTTTACTAACAAAAAGTGATCAAACATTATTATAAAAATATATACTAATTAACAAGTGAAGAATCCATTTTGATAACTTTAAAGCTACACTTGATCTCAAAATAAAAGCTGAACTAAATTAAACAAATTAGTTCAGCTTAATATTTTATAAAAAATACGAGTGTATTAAAGATATTCCTTTAACTATTGACTATTAATAAAATTTTAAAGCACCCTTTGTCTTTTGAAAATTTTCCTCACCAACACTACAATCCCAACAAAAACAATCGCCCCAGCTGTATCCACAATAACATCCTGTCCGCTCATTGTGCGTCCTGGTGTAAAACTTTGACGAATTTCATCAAGCGTTGCTATTAGAGCTGTCCCGCCAATAGCGACACCTGCGGCGAACCGACGTTTTCCCCATGCAAAGAGAATACCAAGTGCAATGCAGCCGAATCCAACAAAATGCGTTAATTTCCGAATTAAAAATTCTACAAACTTAAAGTAACCACGTTCTTCCACAGAAACAACTGTGTCCCAATAAGGAATTTTTATAACGGATAATTGCTTTTCAAACGGTTTATTTGCTAATACTTGCTCCAATTCAGGAATGATAGACTGTTGTTCATAAGTCATACTAGAGGAAATCGCAAGTACTACTAAAAATGCTATTAAGATAAGCCATTTTTTCATCGGTGATCCATATATTGTTCGGCTTTTGTTAGCTCTTTTACTGCTTTAAAATCGGTTATCGAATTAACTTTTTCATAGTCAACGAGTGTTTGCGCTAGCTGTTCCTGTGAACTTGCGCCAATCACTGTGGAGGCTATAGTAGATTCCTTTAAATTAAAGGCGATTGCTAGTGCATGTAAATCGTCATAATGTGAAGATAAACCTGTTAATACTGCTGTTAATTCGTCCACTGTATATGTGTTATAGCCATTGACACGCTGTAAACGTTCTTTCCAGTTATTTGTTAGTAAACCCTTTGCAACAGTCCCACGTGTTACAACGGAAGCCCCCTCACTGGCGATAAAGTCGAACCATTCTTCCGGACGACGGTCTAAAGCACTATATTGCATCATGACACTTTTTGCAGAGCTTGCTGGTGAAAAACGCTTTAGTACATTTGGTCGAATAGAGGAAATGCCATATTCTCGAATCAATCCATCCTTTTTCAAATCTTCAAAAGTGTCGATAATGCCATCCCAATCGTCCTCAATAGTCCCACCGTGTAACTGATAAACATCAATATAGTCAGTTCCTAGTCGTTTCATGCTAGCGTGTAGAGCTTCCTTTATATAAGAGGGAGATGCATCCCAATGCCAGCCTTCTATACCCTCTGTCCATCGATTCCCAACTTTCGTAGCGACTATAACATCCTGACGTCGCTTCCCTAAAATAGTGCCAATAATTTCTTCGTTTGCCCCAAAATCATATAAATCGGCTGTATCGATGTAATTAATGCCAGCATCTAATGCCATATCAACGATTTCAGCAGCCTTTTTCTTATCTGTCGAAAGAGACATGCCCCCTAAACTAATTTCTGAAATAAACAATTCACTTGAGCCAAGCTGTCTTTTTTTCATGCCAATGCCCTCCTTCGATTTCTCTACTTGTAATGGTACAATGAACATATCTGAAGAACAAGCGAGGTTATAGTCAATGAAAAAGTTTGAAGAAAAAACGACAAAGACTACACCCATTTATGACGGGAAAATTGTAAAACTACAGGTTGATGATGTCACTTTACCGAATGGTAATGTTGCAAAACGAGAAATTATAAAGCATCCTGGTGCAGTTGCAGTTATTGCTGTTACCGATGAAGGAAAGTTAGTATTAGTAGAGCAATATCGCAAAGCTTTAGAACGTTCAATTATTGAAATTCCAGCTGGTAAGCTTGAACCTGGTGAGGAGCCAATAGTGACGGCGCGCCGTGAATTAGAGGAAGAAACAGGTTACGGTGCACAAAGCTTAACTTATTTACAAGCGTTTGCAACATCTCCGGGCTTCGCAGATGAGATCATCCATCTATTTGTGGCAAAAGATTTATATAAAATTGAAAACAAAGCAGATCTAGATGAAGATGAATTTGTCGAATTATTAGAAGTTTCGTTGGAAGAAGCGGGGCAAATGGTTGCAGATGAGCGTATATTTGACGCCAAGACAGCGTTTGCAGTACTTTGGTTTGCGGCACGATAAGAAAATAACCTTTAGCATAATAGAAGCGGACGAGCATAAGCTGTACAAACCTTGATAGAAAAGGAGCATGTTTATGTCTCGTACGGTGTCTATATTTTATCACGCTTCCATCATTGCTGTGAGTTTCGTTTGTGGCGTTATCTTATTTCATATTATTGGTGGGCCGAATGCAGAGCCTTTTATTTCATTTATAGAGCCTCGTTTAACAAATGGGGACAGGCATTCTCTATTTCGTTTAGTGTTACCTGTTGCTGTTTCAATAGCTCTTTTACTATTGCTGGCAACACATAGTGTCTTGAAAGTTTTAGTACGTGTAACAGTAGCGATACGTGCTACCTTTTTTGGCTTTAGCTCGGTTTTTTTATTACAAAAGCTTGAAGCTTTCTGGGTTTATACGATTTGGTGGTTTCCATTTCAGCTCATCTATTGTATATTGTTGCTAAACCTATGCAATTTACTTGTACCAGCTTGGTCAAAGAGAAAAATCGGGAAAATGATAGATGGACGGACAATTTTGTTGAATTTTATCGCATTTTTCATCATAATAGTGGCTGAGTTTATTGTGATTTCTTATGTATTAAATTGATTGAAACAATTCATGGAAATTTAGCTTCTTTCAGCGGGTGTCCAAACATCCGCTGAAATAGAGGAACTCAGTCTAAGAACGCCACGTCCTGACTGAGTGACCAACTTCGTGTTGGCCTACAGTCTCCGGACGTAATTATGCCGGGGCATAATTGAACATCAGGTAAAAACATACAAAAGCATATTCGAAATCTATTCATTATCTTGTAATAGGATTTACTCCTTTGGTATAATGGAAAGAGTTTAGGGGGGCGTCACATGGAGAGCCGAATTGATCGTATAAAAAAACAGTTGCATAGTGCTAGTTATAAGCTGACGCCGCAGCGAGAAGCAACAGTTGCTGTACTGCTTGAGCACGAGGAAGACCACCTAAGTGCAGAAGATGTTTACCTTTTAGTAAAAGAAAAGGCACCAGAAATTGGTCTTGCTACTGTCTATAGAACGTTAGAGTTACTAACTGAGCTCAAAATTGTCGACAAAATCAACTTTGGCGATGGCGTTTCGCGCTATGATCTACGCCAAGAAGGAGCTGCGCATTTCCACCATCATCTTGTTTGTATCGAATGTGGTGCTGTTGATGAAATTCAAGAAGATTTACTTGAAGATGTGGAAGCCGTTGTTGAAAAACGTTGGAACTTTATCATAAAGGATCACCGACTAACTTTCCACGGCATTTGCTGGCGCTGTCATGATAAAAACGACGAATTGAATGAAGAAAAATAACGAGAAGCTGTCTGTTTTAATCTTAAGTATAGATTGAATCGGGCAGTTTTTTGTTGTATTCGAATAAGATTTATTAGTACTAGGCATGTTGTTTGGGAAAAAAGGTTTGTAATTGCCCTTAAAGGATTTTTTATGGATATTTTGCTTATGTATGCCCATTTTTAGCTGATTGTAGCGGAGGGCTACTCGGCTCCCGCGAGAAAAGTGAGACAGACGAGACCCTGCAGCGGAGGAAGCGGCTCGACGCTCGCCCGCAGGAAAGCGAGTAGTACGTAGTAGAAATCAGCGTCTTTTATTTAATAGAAATAGATAAAAATAGTTATTCAACACTCCTGTTTTAGCACAATTCCAATAGCCGTGCTAAAATAGAGAATAATTGACAGTAAGGGGGCGCTGTGATGAATGAATTTCAATATGCAATAGAGGATTATATCCATTTTATCCAAGTAGAACGACAATTATCTGATAATACATTAGCATCCTATCGCCGAGACTTAGAAAATTACGTGAATTTTTTGCGGGAAGTGGAGGGAATGTCTGATTTTTGTAAAGTGGAAAGGACAACCATTTTACGTCATTTAGAGCAGTTACGTATGCAAGGAATGACAAGTCGTACTGTTGCCCGCCATATTTCCTCCATTCGTAGTTTTCATCAATTTTTACTCCGAGAAAAGCGAGCTGAAACAGATCCGACAGTCCATTTGGAGATGCCAATCATTGAGCAAAAGCTACCAAATGTCCTCTCTATTGAAGAAATTGAAGCTTTATTAGCGACACCAAATCGCAGCAAACCTCAGGGCATTCGGGATGTGGCAATGTTAGAGCTACTATATGGGTCTGGGATGCGCATTAGTGAACTGATTGCATTGGATTTAGCTGATATTCACCTAACGATGGGCTTTGTACGCGTTTTTGGTAAGGGAGGCAAGGAGCGTATCATTCCTCTTGGAAAAAGCGCTCTTTCTGCATTAAGTAATTATTTAGATGGCGCACGTAGTCAATTACAAGGGAAATATCCAAAAACAGATGCTTTTTTTATCAATCAAAGAGGGAAACGTTTAACAAGGCAAGGTTGTTGGAAATTAATGAAGGAGCACGCTTTAAAAGCAGGCATCCAACATGAATTAACGCCGCATACATTACGTCATTCCTTTGCAACACATTTAGTGGAGAACGGTGCGGATTTACGAGCAGTACAGGAGATGCTTGGACATGCCGATATTTCCACAACACAAATTTATACACATATTAGTAAATCCCGACTATCAGAAGTTTATAAACAATTTCATCCACGCGCTTAAGAGAGAAAATTATTTGTTAGTCGGAGGTCTGACCTTTATTTTTCGCTGTTTTTTGGTAAAATAGAGACATGAGATTAGGAGGCAAAATTATGAATAAACCATTTAATAAAATCCATGTAGTAGTATTGGACTCGGTTGGAATTGGTGAAGCTCCAGACGCAGCGAATTTTGGAGATGTAGGTTCACATACTCTCGGACATATCGCTGAAAAAATGAATGGGCTTACAATGCCACATATGGAGTCTTTCGGCTTAGCGAACATTGAACCATTACAAGGTATGCAAGCTACTGACAAAGCAAAAGCATACTACGGAAAAATGCAAGAAGCATCTGTTGGTAAAGATACGATGACAGGGCATTGGGAAATTATGGGGTTAAATATCGATAAACCGTTTAAAGTGTATCCAGAGGGATTCCCTGCTGAGCTTATTGCAGAGCTTGAAAAACGTACAGGCCGCAAAGTTCTTTGCAATGAACCTGCAAGTGGAACACAAGTAATCGAGGACTTTGGCAAGGAGCATATGGAGACAGGAGCGATTATTGTCTATACATCTGCTGACCCTGTTTTGCAAATTGCTGCACATGAAGAAATTATTCCATTAGACGAATTATATAAAATTTGTGAAATTGCTCGTGAGCTAACATTACAACCAGAATATTTAGTTGGTCGAGTTATTGCTCGTCCATTTATCGGCACACCAGGAAACTTCGCACGTACTTCTAATCGTCATGACTATGCGTTAAAGCCATTTGGTCGTACAACGATGAATGTCTTAAAGGATGCAAATTTAGATGTTATAGCAATCGGGAAAATTTCTGATATTTTCAACGGTGAAGGCGTCACTGATGCAGTACGTACGAAAAATAATACGGATGGTATGGATAAGTTTGCAGAGGTAGTGCGTCGTGATTTCCATGGTATCAGCTTCTTAAACTTAGTGGACTTTGATGCCAATTTTGGACATCGTCGTGACCCTCTAGGTTATGGTAACGCACTACAAGAATTTGATGCACGTTTACCTGAAATTACTGAGGCAATGACAGAAGATGATTTACTAATCATTACGGCGGACCACGGTAATGATCCAACATTCCCTGGGACAGACCATACACGTGAATATGTACCGTTAATTGTTTATTCACCACGCTTTAATGGTGGTAGTGAGCTAGCACTTCGTGAAACTTTTGCAGATATTGCAGCAACAGTTGCAGAAAACTTTAAAGTAGAAGCACCAAAGTTTGGTAAAAGCTTCTTAAATGATCTGAAGTAAGGGGGATTATTGATATGAATATGGCACAGCTGTTTGAAAAGAAAAAGCAAGGCAAGGAGCTATCACAGGCTGAAATTCAGTATTTTGTAGAGGGTTACACGACTGGTACAATTCCTGATTATCAAGCAAGTTCCCTACTAATGGCAATCCGTTTATTGGGTATGACATATGATGAAACATTTTATTTAACAAAGGCAATGATAGAATCTGGAGATGTTATTAATTTATCTTCTATTAAAGGTTTTAAAATTGATAAACACTCGACAGGCGGTGTAGGCGATAAAGTTACACTAATTGTCACTCCGATAATTGCTGCACTAGATATTCCGGTGGCGAAATTTAGTGGTAAGGGTCTAGGCATTACAGGTGGTACAATTGATAAATTAGAATCGATCCGTGGCTTTAAAACAGAGCTTACATCACAAGAATTTATCGACAATGTCAATAAATATAAAATTGCAGTTGCTGGTCAAACAGGCAATCTTGTACCAGCTGACAAAAAATTATATGCGTTGCGAGATGTGACGGGTACTGTCGATTCTATACCTCTTATTGCCGCGTCTATCATGAGTAAGAAAATAGCAAGTGGTGCAGACGGCATTGTACTTGATGTCAAATGTGGCTCAGGTGCATTTATGAAAACAGAAGAAGAAGCGCAAGTTTTAGCTGATACGATGACTGCAATCGGTGAAAAGCTAGGGCGTAAAGTAGTCGCGCATATTAGTGATATGGACAATCCACTAGGTAAAATGATTGGTAATAAGCTTGAAGTAGTAGAAGCATTTGCTCTATTAAAAGGACGTATGGACGAAACGCATGAGGATCTTCTAGAGGAATGTATTATTATCTCTTCACTTATGTACCAAGTTGCAGCAGGAGTAAATGAGACTGAAGCAACAGCAGCTGTTAAACGAGTATTAGAGGATGGTTCAGCTGCAGCAAAATTTGAGGAATTTATCGTAGCACAGGGTGGCGATTTAGCAGATATCTTGCAAAAAGACACAGCAAATAAAGTTGCTGTTAAAGCACCAATTGAAGGCACTGTAGGGACGATTAATGCATTATTAATCGGGGAAGCTAGCGTTGGTCTTGGTGCAGGTCGATTAACTAAGGAATCTGAGCTTGATTATGATGCTGGTATTCAATTGATTGCCAAAAAAGGCGACCATGTTCGTGCTGACGAGACGATTGCTTATTTATATTCAAATCGTCAAATCGATGAGGAAACAATCGAAAAAGTACAAAAGGCTTATACAATTGCATAAATAATACGAAGCGAGAACTCTCTTTAACAAAGGGGTTTCTTGCTTTTTTATGTTCTGAAAAACGAAGAGTCAGAGTGATGGGAAGAAGGATCGAAGTGATAGAAGCAAGAGCCAGAGCGACGGAAAGAAGGGCTGAAGCGACGGAAGAAAAAGCCAGAGCAACGGAAAGAATAGTCAAAGCGACGGAAAGAAATCAGAGCGACGGGAAGAAAGGCCAGAGCGACGGAAGAAAAGTCTGAACGACGGAAAGAAAGGCTAAAGCGACGGAAAGAAGGGCCGAGGCGACGGAAAGAAATCTGAGCGACGGAAAGAAAGGTCGAATCGACGGAAGAAAAAGCCAGAGCGACGGAAAGAAGGGCTGAAGCGACGGAAGAAAAAGCCAGAGCGACGGAAAAAAGGTCGAATCGACGGAAAGAAGACAAAGCGACGGATAGCCCCGCCAAAATCATGGATAGAACCGCAAGAAACGTGGATAGCTCTGCCGAAAACGTGGATAGAACCGCCAAAATCGTGGATAGCTCCGCCGAAAACGCGGATAGCCCCGCCAAAATCGTGGAAAGAACCGCCAAAAACATGGATAGCCCGCAAAAGCCATAGATACCCCTCGCCAAATCCACAAAAAGAACCTCTAAAGTCATGCAGACCTTTAACATAATAATAATTCTTATGAAAAGTGTCAGCTATGTTTAAAAAATGTTGATTTATCCCATACTGCAATTAACCTAAAAAGCTATAAGTATGTCGATTTGCCACTATTTCGGAAGACTTTGCACTAGTTCTGTCAGCTGCAAGGAATCACCACATTGAATGTGGAATTGCACGAGGAGGAGGCGATATTCATGCATTTTCAATTAGAGATGGTAACAAGAGAGACAGTAGTTATACGTTTATTTGGGGAGCTCGATCATCATGCAGTAGAGCAAATTCGAGCTAAAATTTCAACAGCAATTTTTCAAGGCACTGTAACGACCATTATTTGGAACTTAGAGGGGCTTTCCTTTATGGATAGTTCAGGTGTAGGTTTAGTGCTTGGTCGGATGCGTGAGTTAGAGGCAGTAGCTGGACGAACAATTTTATTGAATCCATCGCCGACAATGCGAAAAGTATTTCAATTTTCAGGTTTAGGGCCGTGGATGATGGATGCAACTGAAGAAGAAGCGATTGATCGAGTTAGGGGGATTGTAAATGGATAACGAAATGACATTAACTTTTTTAGCAATTAGTGAAAATGAAGCCTTAGCGCGTGTAGCGGTGACAGGTTTTATCGCACAATTAGATCCAACAATTGATGAGCTATCCGAATTTAAAACGGTTGTCTCAGAGGCTGTTTCTAATGCTATTATTCACGGTTATGAAGAGGATGGTAAAGGCGTTGTTACAGTTCATGCAAAACGTGAGGATGATATTGTAACTGTGTCTGTTATGGATAAAGGTATTGGTATTGAGGATGTAAGCCAGGCAATGGAGCCGTTATTTACGACGAAAAGTGCGATGGAACGTTCAGGTATGGGCTTTACTATTATGGATAGTTTTTCAGATCAGTTGACCGTAATGTCCAGATGGCAACAAGGTACAACTGTCACGTTTACGAAGAAATTTTACTCGGTTCGCACACCGGTAATGTGAGGATGCAATTTTGAAGCCGCTAGAACAGTCGTCCGATAAGCTATTGTCACAGGGAGAAATGCGAGATTTAATTGCACGTGCACAGCAGGGCGATCATGAGGCTCGTAAACGAATGATTGAAGGGAATACGAGGCTTGTGTGGTCGATCGTCCAACGCTTTACAAGTAGGGGCGTGGAGCTCGAGGATTTATTTCAAATTGGCTGCATAGGGCTCATGAAGTCTGTGGATAAATTCGATCTAACGTATGATGTTAAATTTTCGACATATGCGGTACCAATGATCATTGGAGAAATTCAGCGTTTTCTAAGGGATGATGGTATGGTGAAGGTTAGCCGATCTATTCGTGAGCTGAATTTTAAAATTCGTCATGCAACTGATGAATTCATTAAAAAAAATGAGCATCCACCAACCATTCATGAATTAGCACAGGTTCTTGGTGTCACAACTGAGGAAATTGTAACTGCTTCTGATGCATTAAGAGATCCTGCTTCCTTGCATGAACAATTGTATGAGAGCGAAGGAGATTCTATTACATTAATGGATCAGATGAAGGACGAAAAATCTGAGCAGCCATTTGACTATATACCATTAAAAGAAGTGCTCACAAGGCTTGAGCCAAGAGAGCAATCCATTATTTATTTACGATATTTCTCAGATTGTACCCAAACTGAAATTGCTAACAGGCTAGGCATATCACAAGTTCAGGTATCACGATTAGAGAAAAAAATTCTTGCTCAATTAAAAAATTGGATGGCCACAAGTGCCACAGTTGAAGAGGAAGAAGTAAAAAAAGACATCTAAGAAAATGGTGACAGCATGACAGAAAAAGATAAACTTTTTAACAGCTTAGAAGAAGCCGAAAATTTTCTTAAAGAACAATTTGGTGACGGCGAATCATTTGACGTTAGTGTTAAACATGTATTTGTCAAAGATTTGCCGGTTCTTTGTGCATATATAAGCGGGCTTGTGGATGGCATAGTGTTAACACAATTACTCTCTAATATGTTGCCTGATGAGGACATTGATATTGAGGATGAAAAGGAGTATTTTGAAGCCTATTTCAATTTCCAAGGACGTTCAGAGGAAACCAAACGTGAAGCCATTTTATTAGCCATATTAAGTGGACAGGTAGCCTTTATAACTAAAAGTGGTTACGGCTATGTTGCAGAGATACGAAGCTATCCAGGTCGTACACCTGAGGAGCCTGACAATGAAAAGGTTATTCGTGGATCTAGGGACGGCTTTATAGAAGGTATTTCACAAAATACTGCTTTGATTCGTCGGCGAATTCGCAATAGTAATTTACGTTTCGAGCTACATAAAATATCCGAAATCGGTCAAACCGATGTCGCGCTAGCGTTTATAAAGGGTATTGCAAGTGATGAAACGCTCGATAAATTGCGACAGCGCATTAAACAAATTCATCATGATGGCTTGACTATGACTGATAAATCACTAGAAGAATGGCTGTTTAAACAGAAGTTTCATCCAGTTCCTTTTGTACGTTATACGGAACGACCAGATATTACCGCAGCGCATTTACTTGAGGGACATATAGCTATTATTGTCGATACGTCGCCTTCTGTCATTATCGTGCCAGCAACAGCCTTCCATTTACTGCAGCACGCGGAGGAGTATAGGCAGGCACCATCAATCGGAACCTTCGTCCGTTTTATGCGCTATTTTGGAGCGATTATGGGTTTAGTATTATTGCCTATGTGGTATTTATGTGCAACGCACGGGATACATTTACCAGATGAGTTATCCTTTTTAGGGGCAAAGAAAAAATCACATATTCCTCTTTTACTACAAGTACTTATTGGAGATGTTGGGATAGAATTTTTGAGGATGGCCGCCATTCATACCCCATCACCATTATCCACTGCGATGGGGTTGGTTGCGGGTATAACTATTGGTCAGATTGCAATTGATGTTGGGCTATTCTCGTCAGAAGTAGTGTTATATACAGCCGTTTCTGCTATTCTGACCTTTATTATTCCTTCTTATGAGCTAGGTATCTCCATTAAACTCTTTAGAATATTGCTGTTAATAATGACTGGGATTTGGGGAGTTAATGGGTTATTTATTGGGATCTTTTTATTATTTACGTATTTATGTTCATTACGTCCGATGCAAGCGCCGTATTTATGGCCACTTATTCCATTCTTCCCAAATGCGATGCTTCGCGTACTTATCCGTTTCCCGATGACAGCAGATGCATTAAGACCTTATGTAGTCGATTCTGAACAACGAAAAAGATCATAAGAGCCGTTGCACTCGTTATTTTCATGTGATAAAGTTCACATATAGTATTTTGTGATTTTTGCGAAAATTGTCTTCATTCATCAAAAGGTTCACCACGACAAGTTGGCATATATGTGATATTAGCCCTCGTGTACTGTTCGTACCCTTGTTGAATACCTCTAAAAAGAATAGTAGCAATACTACATTTTATAATTGAGGTGCAATTTTTATCACAAGATGGAACGATGTGAAAAGGGAGAGATGCACATGCATTTATATGGAACACAAGCGATTTCTGAAGATGGTCATTTAACGATTGGACAGGTAGATACATTAGAGCTTGCAAAAGAGTATGGTACACCTTTGTTTGTGTATGATACGGCGCTTATTCGTAAGCGTGCACGCGGCTTTATTGATACGTTTAAAAAACTAGGTGTAAAAGCAGAAGTAGCTTATGCTTCTAAAGCATTTGCATGTGTAGCTGTGTACCAATTAGCGGCAGAAGAAAATCTATCTTTAGACGTTGTCTCTGGCGGAGAATTATTTACAGCTTTAAAAGCTGGATTCCCTGCTGAGCGTATTCATTTCCATGGTAATAATAAAAGCATTGCTGAATTAGAATTAGCCTTTGACTCGAAAATTGGTTGTATTGTTGTGGATAACTTCTATGAAATTCAACTTTTACAAGAAATCTCAGAACGCCGTCAACAAAAAATGCGTATTTTACTACGTGTCACACCAGGTGTCGAGGCACATACGCATGATTTTATTACGACAGGTCAAGCGGATTCTAAATTTGGCTTCGACTTAAATAATGGTCAAGCAGATGAAGCTTTCCAACAAACTTTTAACCATGAATACCTCGAGCTTCTAGGATTACACTGCCATATTGGCTCTCAAATTTTTGACACAGCGGGCTTTGGCTTAGCAGGAGAAAAACTAATTGATAAGATTTCTGATTGGAACAAGACTCACGATTTTACATGTACTGTGTTAAACTTAGGAGGGGGCTTCGGAATTCGTTATACTGAAGAAGATGCACCGCTTGAGCCACAAGTATATGTAGAGGATATGATTACAGTTGTAAAGAACAAAGCGACTGTACTTGGTCTAACTATGCCGGAAATTTGGATTGAACCAGGGCGCTCACTTGTAGGCGATGCAGGAACATCACTTTATACAATTGGTTCACAAAAAACAGTGCCTAATGTTCGCAAATATATTGCTGTCGATGGAGGAATGAGTGATAATATCCGTCCGGCATTATATGATGCGAAGTACGAGGCGGTCATTGCGAGTAAAGCAAATGAATCGAAAAATGAAACATATACAGTGGCTGGTAAACTTTGTGAATCGGGCGATAAATTAATTATTGATGCTAAGCTTCAGGAAGCAGCTTCTGGTGATGTGCTAGCAATCTTCTGTACTGGTGCGTATGGATATTCTATGGCGAGTAACTATAATCGTGTACCAAGGCCAGCAGTTGTATTTATAGAAAATGGCAAACATCAATTAGCAATTCGACGCGAAAGTTATGAAGATATTGTACAAAACGATCTCCCGCTAACGTTAAAAAAGGGTGAGTAAATATGAGAAAAAATAAATGGGTATTACTAGCGTCCATTTCAACTTTTGTTTTGTTGTGGGGCGTTTTCTATTGGGTATTGGCGTCTAAAGGTATTCTCGGACCTGGTTCGTAAGACAGAAATTGACTTGCGGTGAAAGTACAAATCGTGTAGGATAGTCAAAGATTATGTACAGCTAGAAAAAGAGGGAATAGACAAATATGTTAATTCGATATAAGAAAGCTTTCGAGAAAATAGCAATGGGGCTACTCTCGTTTATGCCTAACGAAAAAGACATAAAAAAGCTCACAGAGACAATCCACTCCTATGAAAATAATGATAATTGGGTTTTATATTTATGGAAAAAGAACGATGAGTATGTTGGTATTGTTGGACTTGTAACAGACAGTAATAATATAGCTACGATTCAACATGTTTCCGTTATCCCATCTTATAGAGGTGAAGGTGTTGCGAAGGAAATGCTACAGGAAGTAGCAGAACTTGGCCAGTACGAAAGTGTACGTGCAACGGAAGAAACGCGAAATTTTGTTCAAAAATGTATAAATTGTATCGATGAAGAAGCAGACGATCATTGACGTCTGCTTTTTCTTTGTTTGTTTTCTTGACGCTCTGCAAGAATATGTGAGCGATCTCGAAGCATATGTTTATGAAGAAGATAGTTAGAGGTACTTGATGGCAAAAGCTGTATGCGAGCAAATACTAATTCCTCCAATTTGGGTGAAAGAGTAAGTTGAAATGCTTGAAAGGACTTGCCCATTTGGATAGCAGAAAGTGCATCTGTTAGTTGTGTTAGTAGTATTTCGTAGTCGATTTCGTCAAAAAAGATGTGGCCTATATTATATTGAAAATTATTGAGTGCTTTTTCTAAGATTCGCGCAGCGCCAATATAATTGTCACGTCGATAATGATATAAACCTGTTGCGAGCTGTACGTATCCAACGAGAGGGTGCTTTTTATCACCTGGAGCAATATCCTTCCAGTATTCCTCAAGGACTTCATGGCATTCAAAAAAATCTTGATTACCATTAAAAAAAGCACAGTAGTCGATAAATAAAGTATGATGCTGTGGATGCATTTTGGACTCCTTTCTACTATACTAAAAGAACATATAATCTCAGGGTGGTAAAACAATGTCTTATGAAGTAAAATTAGAAGCCTTTTCAGGGCCTCTTGATTTATTATTGCATTTAATTCACAGATTGGAAATTGATATTTATGATATCCCAATGGCTGAAATAACTCAACAATATATCGACCATATACATGCTATGCAGGTACTGGAGTTAAATGAGGCTAGTGAATATTTAGTAATGGCCGCAACATTATTGGCCATTAAAAGTCGTATGCTCCTGCCAATTCATGAAGGTGAGCTTGAAGATGCCGAATTAGAAGTCGACGGCCCAGACCCTCGTGAAGAACTGGTGCAACGTTTAATAGAGTATAAGAAATACAAAGAAGCAGCAAGTAGCCTACAAGAGCTTGAAACAGATCGGGCACAGGTATTTTCACGGCCTCCAGCCGATTTATCTGAGTTAGCATCAGATGAGCAAATGGCATTATTTGATTTGAACGTCAACATCTATGACATGCTTGGGGCCTTTCAAAAACTGATGCGTCGAAAAAAATTAAAAAAACCACTAAAGACAACTGTAGCGAGACAGGAACGCTCAGTGAAAGATCAAATGCGTTCGGTTGTCGATTCATTACGATCTACAGGTGGACGTGCATCATTTTCCGAGCTTTTTCCCTATGAAGATAAGCCAACGCTTATTCTGACGTTTTTATCCATTCTGGAACTGATGAAACGTCAGATCGTCAGCGTAGAGCAAGATGGTAACTTTGAAGAATTAACAGTTACATTACAGAAGGAGGAATGGGATGATGATGAAAACAATGACGCTACAGAGTAGAATAGAATCCTTATTATTTGTCGTTGGAGACGACGGCTTAACTATTAAACAATTGTCACAACTTTTAGGTGAACCGGAAGAGTTAGTCGAACAGACAATGGAAGTGTTGAAAACAACATATGAAGAAGATTTAGCTAGAGGCCTTACAATAAAAGAAATAGCGGGAGTTTATCAGCTTATAACAAAATCTGAACTAGCTGATACCATTCAAAGATTAGTAGAAAATCCAACTGTTCAATCATTATCGCAAGCCTCACTTGAGGTATTGGCTATTGTGGCATACAAACAGCCAATTACACGTGTAGCAATTGAAGATTTACGCGGTGTGAAATGTGAAAGACCAATACAAACGCTCGCTTCGAGAGGGTTAATTAAGGAAGTTGGTCGCTCAGAAGGGACAGGACGTGCAATTTTATATGGTACAACAAAAGAATTTTTAAACTACTTTGGTTTAAATAGTATAGAAGAAATGCCGCCTTTACCTGATGATGAGCTAGTTGAAACAGAGCAAGAAACAGATTTATTTATGACGAAATTCCAAGAAACCTTTAGTGGAGTAAAGTAAATAAGCAATGCGTAATTTAAGGTATAATGCTTTGTTTGAAGCATAAATATAATCTATATTTTCCTATTACTTTTAATAAGGAGTGGCTCGTTGCTTCGGTTAGTACGTTTAATATTGTTCATGATAGTTGTGGTAATGTTAATACTGCCTCAAAGCAGTTTAGCACGGGGGGGGAGCGGATATGCTGTCTTAGATGGTGATACAGGACGTGTTTTATTCGAATCAAATAGTAATGCACGGTTACCAATTGCTAGCTTAACAAAAATTTGGACAGCACTCGTTGCTATTGAAAATAGCAATCTTCAAGATGAAGTGGTTATTTCACCGAGGGCTGCAACTGCTGAGGGCTCGTCAATTTACTTGCAGGCAGGGGAAAAAGTTACGGTAGAAACACTGTTATATGGTTTGATGTTACGATCAGGAAATGATGCAGCAACAGCTTTAGCAGAGAATGCAGGTGGATCAGTTGAAGGGTTTGTCAAGTTAATGAATGAGCGGGCTATTGTTGCGGGTCTCACAAATACAGTATTTATGAATCCGTCTGGCTTGCACCATGATGAGCATTTATCGTCAGCAAGAGATACTGCTGAAATGTTGAGAATTGCTCTTCAAAATAAAACTTTCAAGAAGATTGCCTCCACAGTTCTATTTCGTGCCAATACTGAAAACGGGATGTTATGGGAAAATAAGCACCGTTTATTACGAGAAGGATCAGGGGTTGCCATCGAAATAGGTGATGAGACACGACTACCCGTTAATGCATTAAAATCAGCAAAAGGTTCAGCATTCGCCGGAAAGACAGGCTTTACAAAGGTGGCTGGTCGGACCCTTGCAACCGCCTTCCAAAAGGACGGGCAAACATGTATTGTCGTCACTTTGAATGAATCCGATGACTGGAATGTGCATCGGGGTTTAGCGAACAAGGTTTGGCAAGATTACAGCCTTGAAACAGTGGTGGAAAAAGGTAAATATAAAGTCAATAAAAACCTTTCCATTCGTTTAGAGCAACCAATTCGTTTGCAGTTAAATAAAGAAGAAAAAGAAAGTGTAAGGCAAGTGTTGCATGTTTCACGAAAACGTAAGGAAGGTGTACTATCCCTCTTTATCGGTGAAGAGCGTATATATGCAGTGCCAGTAAAAGTTGAATCAGCGGATCGTTAAAGGCGATTCGCTGATTTTTTATTTATGAACCACATTTAGGTTAACGTTTGTGGGCGACGACAGTACCTTTCGAGCATATTACGATAGTGTGTGAATGAATTTGTATTTTTTAACAAGTGATAAAAAAATTGGTAAAATTAATTTGAGTGGTATTTAATTGAATTTTTTGAATGTTTGAGGAGGTGGAAGTATTTATAACCACTGAATCAAACAGTAAGCAATATCAAGTAGGGGTAATAATAATTATTCTTATCAAGCTTTATCGCTCCCATTATCTTTTTATATCCTATTCAAGAGTTGTTCTATCGACCTAAGGAATACTACTTTTTTGATCCTTTTTTACAGCCTATATTATAATGATGGTTGTATTACTCATGTTGCAGTCACGTTATCAGTCAATTTTTTAGTGACTCCTAAAACAAAAAAAGAAGACTATTCAACGAGGAATCATGGGAACATCGTTTGTAATTGCTGGTGCATTGATATTTTTATGTGTTAATAACTATCAATATATTGATACAAAAGGAATTCATATGAATCTTTTTTTTAGTTTGCATGAAGATCATACAAGCTGGGAAGATATTGTGAAGGTTGAACAGACAATTGTGAAAAAAATGGTGTGAGTTTACCCGATAAATTGATTTTTACATTAAAAGATGGTTCAACAATTGAACAACCTTTAACAGAAAAGTTATCAAGCATGAAGCAATTTATTAATAAAGAATTAAGTAACTATGGACTTACAATCGAAAATAAATATAGTGAAAATTAATTTTGAAAGGCTGCCGAAAACGGTGGCTTTTTATGTTTTATAAAAAAATTGAAAAGCATTGCTATTTGATGAAAAGGAATAAGAGAATTTGATTAAAAATGAATCATCATCAAAAAATGGGGATGACATTTGTTAAAACGTATCCCAGCGCATTAAGTTGATTGGAGTGGAGACTGGACGACTCCTTGGGGATTAGCAATAAAGGAACGAAGGCTAAAACCATCATATCCTGTGATAACGCCTTCGTGACCAACATCGTGCTGCTGCCGCTTCGCTTTCGCGCAAAAAACATCGTGCTGCTGCCGCTTTGCTTTCGCGCAAAAAACATCGTGCTGCTGCCGCTTCGTTTTCGCGCAAAAAACATATGTTGCCCCGATGCCCCTGGAAAGCGCCCAGTCGGAACGGAAATCAACCCTACGTTGTGGTGAGGATCCTTAAAATTCAAGTGAAATTATCCAAAAACTAGTTGATAAAAACTATTTCAAATCATTTAATTATTTATCCATAATTAGTTTTTCTTTAATAATGTATAAAAGTATGACATAATTTTCACAGATTAGCGGGAAAAATAACCTTATTCATAATGTGCGAATGAGGTTTAATGCTTGGTGTCAAACCAAGGTGAATGAAAATTAGAGGTGAAAGAATGGAAAGATTACAAAAAGTCATTGCGTATGCTGGTGTGGCGTCTAGACGTAAGGCAGAACAATTGATTGTAGAAGGTAAAGTTAAAGTGAACGGAGTCGTAGTGCGTGAGTTAGGTACAAAGGTTTCCAACTCAGATACGATAGAAGTAGAAGGCGTGAAGCTTGAGAAAGAGGATAAGGTTTATTATTTACTATATAAACCACGTGCAACGATTTCAGCTGTAACAGACGACAAAGGACGCAAAACTGTCACAGATTTGTTTAAGCATATCCCGCAACGAATTTTCCCAGTTGGCCGTCTCGACTATGATACATCGGGCTTATTGCTATTGACAAATGATGGTGAATTTTCTTATATGCTGACGCATCCGAAGTTTAAAATCGACAAAACATATATTGCTCGTGTTAAAGGTGTTCCAACGATTGAAGGTTTAAAAAAGCTTCAACGAGGAATTAAGTTAGAAGATGGCAAAACAGCTCCTGCCATGGTTAGTATGACTTCATTTGATGAAAATGCAGGTAAGGCAATCTGTGAAATTACGATCCATGAAGGGCGAAATCGTCAAGTACGTCGCATGTTCGAGGCGATCGGTACTCCTGTTGTTAAACTAAAACGTGAACGCTTTGCCTTTTTAGATTTATTCGGACTAACTCCGGGGGAATATCGTGAACTAACAAAGCATGAAGTGAAGCAATTGCGAGTGTTAGCGGAGACAGGAAAACTCGGATAAATGAGTAATTACTAAGAGAAAGTGAAATACATCTATGTGCAATAGTAAAGTATTCACTTTCTTATTAGTGAAATCGTTCATAAATCATTCATAATTATTAGCTAAGCGTTTGTGTATCATTTTGCTATAATAGGTAAGAATAGCTCACCTAGATTAGTTTCATCCTGATGAAATCGGTTTCATCATTTATCAGGTGGTGTTTGACGCATAGCTGAATGACAAATATAAAATTTGACAATCATAAATGTTGTAAATCAGAAGGTAAAATCTATACATATGAATGTTTGTATGAAAAGCCTTAGCGTCATTAGGAGTTACTTTAAGCCGTAATTGATAGGGGGGTATTAACTTGGAAAAAAAGAAAAGACGTCTCGTCATTCGTACCATTATTTTGGCAGTCTTAGTCTTAGCTATTGGTTACACGGTATACGGAACAGCAACAAAGGATAAAGTAGAGTTAATAAAGGTGGGCTCTAAAGCACCAGACTTCACGTTAGTAGATTTAAACGGTGAGAAACATAAGCTGTCTGATTATAAAGGGCAGGGAGTATTTTTGAACTTCTGGGGAACTTTTTGTCCGCCATGTGAAAAGGAAATGCCTGCAATGGACCGTCAGTATAAAGTCTATAAAGACCAGGGTGTACAAACATTGGCTGTCAATGTTGCGCAAACAGATTTTGAAGTACAAAATTTTGTCGATAGACACGAGTTAACGTTTCCAGTAGTTATTGACAAAACGAAAAGCGTTACGACTACCTACAATGTAGGTAATTTACCTGCAACTCTCCTTATTGATCCAGATGGTAAAGTAGTCAAAATTACTACTGGTGAAATGACGGAGGAACAAATTGCTGAGTACATGGAGTTAGTGAAGCCAAAATAAGGAGTAAATGACTATGGAAAACATCATTTGTGCTTGTGGTCATAGTAACCCATATGGCACGAAGCTTTGTGAGAAATGTGGTCGTCCTTTAACTGAGGAAGGTAAACAAACAAAAGTTGTTGATATGCGCTACGATGGAATGGCTATTCGTTCAAAAACGTATAATAAAACAGCGATCGACAAAATTTGGAATTTCTTCTCGAATGTAAAAGTGGGGATTGCTCTCATTATTATAACGTTGGTCTCAGCGTCAATCGGAACGATACTACCGCAATCGATGTATGTAAATGCCCCTGAGCCTAGTAAAGCACAGTATTATGAGAAAGTGTATGGTTTCTTTGGCAAACTCTATAATAATTTAGGACTTTCTAATTTATATAGCACTTGGTGGTTCCAGATTTTAGTGGGCATGCTTGCGATATCCATTATTGTTGCGAGTTTAGACCGTGGTATACCATTGCATAAGTCTCTAAAAAATCAACGCGTTAAACGTCATGAAAGTTTCATGAAGCGTCAACGGATCGTTGCAGAAGGACGAGTGTCAAATCCTGATGAAACGCTAGATAAAGTTGAGCGAAAAATGACTGAATTAAAATATCATGTTCGTCGTGATGGAAGTGCATTGCTAGCAGAGCGCGGTCGTTTTGCTCGATATGGCCCATACATAAATCATGTCGGTCTCATTATCTTTTTAGCAGGTGTTATGTTGCGTTTAGTACCTGGTTTTTATGTGGATGAGACGATTTGGATACGTGAAGGTGAGACACGAGCTATACCAGGGATGGACGGCTATTTTATTAAAAATAATAAATTTATTTTAGAAACCCATGGCGATAAGCCGCAGGACGAGCAAATGAACCAAGGTGTCAATGCTATGGCGAAGAACTATCAAACAGACGTCACATTATACAAACAACCTGAGGGAGCTCTACCTGGAGATATAGACAATCTTGAAAAATTGAGAGATTACTCTATTCGTGTCAATCATCCGTTAAAAGAAAGCGGTTTTGCGCTGTATCAAATGAATTATCGTCTTAACGAGTTGAGACAGATGAATTTTAATTTAGTAGATAAAGCAACAGAAGAAGATTCGTTAGGCCAAATTGAAATTGATTTAACGAATCCTAAAAAAGAATATGATTTAGGAAATGGTTCTACAGTACAGATTCTTGTTTATACACCAGATTTTGATGGTTTTAAAAACGGTGAACCACAGACAAAATCATCAATACCAAATAATCCAGCATTTTTATTTAAAATGACAACACCAGAAACGCCAAAAGGTGAAGTAAGCTTTGTAGAAATCAGGAAGCCACCACTTGAACCACTTGGTGAAAACAAATATAGAATGAAATTCGCAGGAGCGGAGATGCGTAATTCATCAAACTTTATAATTCGTAAGGATAGTACGATACCGATTTTATTTGTCGGCGGTATTATTTTCATGATTGGTGTAGTAATTGGCTCGTATTGGAACCACCGACGTTTATGGTTACAGGTGGAGCCGGATGGTCGAGTGTTAATAGCTGCCCATGTGAATAAAAATATGTTCAGTATGAAAAAGGATTTAGATATAGTCACTACATTTGCTGGTCTACCGCCATATGAAGATCAGTTAGATAAGGCTGAAGATGTCAAGAAATCCACAAAGCCAGGCACTAAAGAAAAGGAAGGTGACAACACCTTATGAGTTTGATTGACATAAGTGGAAACCTATTATTTGTAGCATTCATAGCTTATTTAGTTGCAACTTTATTGTTTGGTGGTTCGATAAAGCAATCGAATGCAACAGGCAAAAATACCGAAAAATGGGGCAAAGCGGCAATTATTGTCACGATTATAGGTCTACTTTCGCAGCTTGGTTATTTTGTCACTCGTTGGATTTATGCAGGGCATGCACCTGTTAGTAATATGTTTGAATTTACGACTGCGTTCGGAATGTTCATTGTTGGGGCATTCATTCTGATTTATTTTATTTATCGCGTGCCAGCTCTAGGCTTAGTAGCATTACCAGTGGCGCTATTAATAATTGCCTATGCCGCGATGTTCCCGAAAGAGGTTAGTCCTTTAGTGCCGTCTTTACAAAGTTACTGGTTAACAATTCATGTTATTACAGCTGCTTTAGGGCAATCAATTTTAGCAATTAGTGCGGTAGCAGGACTAATTTATTTATTAAAAGTAGTTGATTTAAAGAAACCTTCTAAACAACGTTTCTGGTTAGAAGCGGTAATGTTCTTCCTTGTGGTAGTCGTGGGTTTCGTAGTTGCTACATCCGTATTTAATTTGATGGGTTACGATTCAACATATACTTATGTTGATAAAGAGGGAAATGAACGTCAAATTGAATACAAAATGCCGCCAGTATTTGGTATGAATGAATATAAGGCAGTGGAAGAACATGGCATGTCTCCGTTAGTAGAAATGCCTGCGCTCATTAATGCGAAGAAATTAACAACAGTTGTTTGGTCATTATTAGTAGGATCTGTATTATACTTATTAATTCGATTAATTGCACGACGTCGAATTAGTGCGATTTTCCAACCTTTTGTCAAACGAGTAAATTTACAATTAGTTGATGAAATTGGTTATCGCTCAGTGATAATTGGTTTCCCAGTATTTACGTTAGGTGCTTTAATCTTTGCAATGATTTGGGCACAACTTGCGTGGAGTCGTTTCTGGGGATGGGATCCGAAGGAAGTGTGGGCACTTATTACATGGTTATTCTATGCAGCATTCTTACACTTACGTTTATCGAAAGGCTGGGAAGGTGAAAAATCTGCATGGTTAGCTTTAATTGGTTTCGCAATTATATTATTTAACTTAATTGCTGTTAACTTGATTCTTGCAGGTTTACACTCATACGCATCAGCGTAAACTAAATTGATTTTGAGCACATATGAGATTTTTACGTCGCTAGTATTGGAAAGAAGAGCCTTCTTGCTGTGGCAAGAAGGCTTTCTTTTCTTTTCAATATGTGCTATACCATGTACAATGGTAGGTAGAGAAAGATTAGAAGAGAGGGATCGTGAAAGTGTCAGAAAATATTTCAGTATTAGTTGTAGATGACGAGGATCGTATTCGACGCTTATTAAAAATGTATTTGGAGCGAGAAGGGTACCTTGTTGACGAAGCAGAAAATGGTGAACAAGCGATCGAAAAATCTTTAGAAAAAGAGTATCACTGTATTTTATTAGATATTATGATGCCTGAAAAAGACGGGCTTGAAGTTTGTGCGGAAATCCGTGAACGAGCAGCAACACCGATTATTTTATTAACTGCAAAAGGCGAGGAAGCGAATCGCGTACAAGGCTTTGAGCTTGGAGCAGATGATTATATTGTAAAACCATTTAGTCCTCGTGAGGTTGTGTTACGTGTGAAGGCTATATTACGCCGTTCACAAGCATTCTCACCTTCGACAAATGCTTCTTCTTCAAAAGATTTAGTTGTGTTCCAACATCTAATGATCGATCATGATGCGCACCGTGTAACAGCAGAGGGTATTGAAGTTAATTTAACGCCTAAAGAGTATGAATTGCTTTATTTCCTAGCTAAATCACCAGACAAAGTATTTGACCGTGAACAATTACTAAAAGAAGTTTGGCATTATGATTTCTTTGGCGACTTACGTACAGTTGACACACATGTAAAACGTTTACGCGAAAAGCTCAACCGTGTCTCTGAAAACGCTGCAAAAATGATTGTTACTGTATGGGGCGTTGGCTACAAATTTGAGGTTGTCAATGAATAGAATATGGAACAGTGTTGTCGGGAAGCTATGGGTAACCATATTGCTTCTCGTTTCATTTGTATTATTTGTTTTCACGATTTTAATGCTTGAGTTTCTTCAGAATTACCATATGCAACAGGCAGAAAGCTCCTTGCGCCAAACTGCAGCAACAGTTGCGAGTATAGTAGATGATAAAGAAACAGCAGAGTCGACTTCGGAATTATTAAAAGATATTTTACCTGAAAGTACAAATGCGCTTATTGCTATTAACCATGACAGAGTTTCTTTTGCTATGCAGGAAGGTGTAAATAAAAAAGAAATTCAGGATATGATTTTAGCTAATAAATCGTTCCAAGAAGTTTTTCAATCAGATAAACCGATTATTAAGGAAATGATGATGCCGTCTTCCACAGACGAAGAAAAAATGGAATCGTATGTTGTGCTAGGTTTCCCACTAAATGTGGAAAATGCAGTGCACGGGGCTGTCTTTATTTATCAAAGTCCAGATGCGCTGCATAAAACATCGAAAGAGACAACGAAAATTGTCTTTTTATCTGCGTTCATTGCCTTTGTGCTGACGACATTTTTTGCGTTTTTCCTTTCATCACGTATTACATCACCATTACGTAAAATGCGAGAGTTGGCGTTTGAAATTTCTAAAGGGAATTTTGAAGCGAAGATGCCGACTACACAAAATGATGAAATTGGCCAGCTTGCAGTTGCCTTTAATCAAATGGGACGTCAATTGAAACACAATCTAGAAGTGATCAATCAAGAAAATGAACAGCTTTCAAATATTTTGACATCGATGACCGACGCAGTTATTACGTTTAATCGTGACCGTACAATATTATTAAGTAATCCGCCAGCTGACCGTTTAATGCAAAAATGGTTTGTCAATAAAGGCTCACAAAGTGCGAAGCCAATTCCGCCAGAGCTTTATCATATGCTCGATCATGTACTGATGTTTGAGGATAAGCTTGAAGAAGAAATTGAGATGGATGGAAATTACTATACGTTTACAATTAGCCCTCTTTATAGTGAGGAATCGATACGTGGAGCGGTTGCGGTTATTCGTGATATGACGGAGCAGCATCGCTTAGAGAAACTGCGTTCAGACTTTATTGCTAATGTGTCTCATGAGCTACGGACGCCAATCTCGATGCTTCAAGGTTATTCAGAGGCCCTAATGGATGATGACTTTATTCAGGATCAAGAAGAACGAAATGAGATTACAAAAATTATTTATGATGAATCGAAACGTATGGGGCGCCTCGTAACAGATTTATTAGACCTTGCACGTATGGAATCGGGGCATATGACACTCTACAAGGATGAACTCCCAATTAATTCAACATTTGAACGTATTACGCAAAAATTTGCACAGGTTGCAAAAGAGAAACATGTTCGTCTGATATTTGACAGTGAATTTAATGACGAAGCTACGATTAGGATAGATGAGGATCGGATTGAACAAGTACTAACGAATTTAGTTGATAATGCTCTCCGTCATACTGCTGAAGGTTCAGTAACAGTGAAGGTTGAGCAGGAGCCAACCTTTGCCAAGATTTCTGTTCAGGATACAGGGCATGGTATTCCGCAAGAGGACTTACCATATGTCTTTGAACGTTTCTATAAAGCAGATAAGGCCCGTACGCGTTCTAAGGGCGGAACTGGCCTAGGTTTAGCTATTGCTAGAAATATTGTCAAGGCACATTCAGGCAATATTATGGTAGATAGTGTGCTGAAAGAGGGGACTACCTTCACGTTTTATTTACCTTTTGATTAATCCAATTAATGAGTGGCATTAATTGGATGTAACTTCTGTGAACGTTTAGACGACAAATATAAATAGAACGGGGGTGGAGTGCTTTGAATGACTCCGTGTTCCATCGATTATACGATGCATATCATCAAGACGTGTTCCAGTTTCTTATTTATTTAGTAAAAAACCGTACACTTGCTGAGGATTTAGCGCATGAGGTTTATGTTCGCGTATTGCGCTCATATGATCAGTTCGCAGGAAATAGCAGTGAAAAGACATGGCTTTTTGCTATTGCTAAAAATGTCGCTATTGATCATTTTAGAAAGCAGGCTGTACGCCAAAAACATTCACTTGATTTTTTTGACTGGGAAACGGAACAGCTACATTCAACCACACCATCACCGGAAGGCGTGTTGCTGGCCAGTGATGAATTTATGCAGATGCAATCAGCACTTGAACACTGTACAGGTGACCAAAAAATGGTCATTATTATGCGTTATTTTCAAGATTTATCGATTGCAGAAACAGCGCAAATACTAGATTGGACAGAAGCGAAGGTAAAAACTACTCAGCATCGTGCCATTAAATTTTTAAGGCAACAGCTCAAACAGGTTAGAGAACAGGAGGCGAAACGGCAATGACACATAATCAATTTGATGATGACCAACTTGAACATGTATTAAATAATGCCCCTAAGCTTTCTGACCGCCGTTCGAAAGAAGAAATATTAAATCGATTATTGGCAGATGCTCGCTTGCAGGATAATGTCCATCTTCAAGAAGCTATACAACAACCAATAGATGATGAAATAACATCGCAAGAGCAACAACACAGTATGCATACGCAACAAGAAAGTACCGAGACAGCAACAACAAAAAAGAAAGTTCGTAAATGGCCAATCTTTATGAGTGTTGCAGCAATTTTCGCTTTAACAGTACTTACAGGCTCCATGTTCATGAATCATAATGATACAAAGATGAACCAGGCTAATGCTCCTGAACCTTCTCAATATTCAACATTGCAGGATAATCGTGCAGCAAAAAGCTCTGTCAACCAAGATAAAATTATGGAATCCAACATAGTAGCAGACCATGCACGGATCATGTCACTACGATCATCTGTTTATGAGGAAGATTTAACAGACGCAATAGTGTTCCGTATTGGTTTGGCAAATCGTGATAAGAAAAGTGTACCGATGACGTATATCATTCCAAATGAACGAGTTACTACTGATTTTGGGAAGAAAAAGCCCACAACACTACAAATGTATGAAAAGTATGCGCCACAAATTGATGAGAAAGCAAATGGTTTTACTAACTATCATCCATATAAAGGGGAAATAAAGGAGAAGGGCGATAAACTAGTCCATGTATTACCGAAGAAAAATGACTTTGATGTCGCTTCAGCAGATACAGACGAATATTTAGGGACAATACAAGATACATTCTCAGATTCCGAGTATAAAGATATTGAATTTGAAAATCCTGATGGTACAGTCCACGAGTTTCCCAAGGAAGAAGATTCAAGTAAACCCATGGCATTAACAAGCTCAAATCATTTTAATTATTATTTATATAAAGATGAAAATGGGGCTGAATATTTATCACCCGATTCCCGTAAAACTTTTTCCACTGTAACAGAAGCTCTTGCTGTTATGCGAAATAATAATGATGATGCATACTTTCCTGTCGTACCGGAAAATATCACATATACTGTGAAAGAGGTGGCAGAAGGTGTTATTGTTACATTTGATGAGCCACTTGATTTAACGACAATGGACGCGGTTCGTGCAACTCAATTGATAGAAGCTATGATGCTCACCGCTGCAAGCTTTGATAAACAAGTACGTCTAGACAATGTTGTACAGGAGAGCTGGGAAGGATTTGATTTAAAAAATTTCTTGCCAAAGCCTGTAGGAGCCAATAAACGATATATGCCATAAAAAGCATAACAACAAATAGACTTACGGAACTTAAATAATTTTTTTGGAGCATTCTCGCCGTTGTATGTGCGTGAATGCTCTTGGCATTTTATAACACCAAGAGCAAAGAAGTTAAGGGAACGATAAATTGCCTGATTGGTGAATATTAAAAAGCAATTGGGATGCGGAAAACCCATACTGATTACAGTTTCACTTTATAAGGAGATTAACCGAGTGTCTGTAAAACATACAAGTTTAATCGGAATTTTTCAAGCAAAGCTATTTACTTTTCTCTAATAATTCATTATAGTAAGGCTATGAAACAAAAAAATAATGATTCATCTTCGGGGCAGGGTGAAAATCCCGACCGGCGGTAATAGAGTTGTAAATCGCTAATGTTTCCTTTAAAACACATTAGCTCGAATGATTTATTAAAAGCTCTTCAGCCCGCGACCTGTGCAAATAATTTTTTGCATGGCTGACTTGGTGCGATTCCAAGGCCGACAGTTAAAGTCTGGATGGGAGAAGATGGAGGTACGATCGTCATTCATTGTTATGAATTTAGCTATGTACGAGCGTTTTTTCGATGTGGCTTCACACAGCGTATGCTCAAAAATAGTTAATTAATGGCGTTCTTTAATCATGCCTATTCTCCCTTATGCTCTTTTGCATAAGGGTTTTTTCATGATAATAATTGATTAGGTCGTAACCTTTCTTCTTGCGAGATTGAATCAGCAAAGAGGAGAGAGTTTTCTATGAAGAAAAATGTTAAACTTCAATCGTTTATAACGATTGGCATGCTGAGCAGTATTTCGTTTTTATTAATGCTTTTTAATTTCCCTATTCCGCCATTTCCGGCGTTTTTGGAAGTGGACTTCAGTGATTTGCCAGCATTACTAGCGGCGATCACTATGGGACCTGTAGCCGGTATTTTAGTAGAATTCTTTAAAAATGTGTTGGACTGGATTTTCTCAGGCACGCCAACGGGAGTACCAGTAGGACATATCGCGAACTTTGTAACAGGTATTTTATTTATTTTACCAGTTAGCTTTGTTTTTAATCGCGTCAAAACAGTTCAAGGACTTATCGGAGGTTTAGCTGTTGGAACAATCATAATGGCAGTGGGAATGAGCATTCTTAACTATGCAGTATTTTTACCTATGTACACTTACTTTTTAGGTATGGAGCCTGTTGTAGGTGATTCACTATATAAAATGATCGTAGCTGGTATTTTGCCATTTAACGTGGTGAAAGGTATTTTAATTACTATCATCATGGCATTACTATTCACAACAATGCGTAAATGGATTCATCAGCAGCGTTCTATGTATTTAACAAAATAATTGGAATGAAACCTCGAGCTGTTAAATGCTCGAGGTTTTTTTATGTAGGTTGGATAATATTGTGCAAAAGTAACATATAGAATTAATCTAGTCGGGTTTAGTATTTTAATGTAGAATAAGGAAGAGCTTAGAATGTTAGAGGAGTTTGAAGAGATGAGTGAAAAAAAGAGTCAGTGGTCTAGTAAACTAGGCTTTATTTTAGCATCGGCAGGAGCTGCGATCGGACTAGGGGCAATTTGGAAGCTTCCATATGTTACTGGACAAAGTGGTGGGGGAGCGTTCTTCCTTATTTTTGTTCTATTTACATTGTTGATTGGTTTACCGATGTTATTATCAGAATATATTTTAGGTCGTGGTACACAGTCCGAGGCTGTGACTGCCTATAAAAAAATTGCACCTACGAAAACAGGCTGGGCTTGGGTTGGTCGTATGGGTGTACTTGGTTGTTTTTTATTGTTAAGTTTTTATAGTGTTGTGGGAGGTTGGATTTTTATCTATAGTGGCCTTGGTGTGACTGGGGCTGTTATTGATTCTGCCAATGATCCTAGTGAACTATTTGGAAAGATTGTAGGAACACCTTGGATTACATTACTAGGTTTAGGATTGTTTACGCTAGTAAATGTGCTAGTCATTTCACTTGGTGTGCAAAATGGTATAGAGAAGGCTAATAAGTGGATGATGCCTTTATTGTTTATTATGTTTATTGTGCTTGTTGTGCGGGCTTTGACATTAGATGGAGCAATGGAAGGGGTTAAATTCTTCTTGTGGCCGGACTTTTCCAATATAACTGGAAAGGCTATATTAGAAGCGTTGGGGCAGTCCTTCTTTGGCTTAGCGGTAGGGTTTTCTTGTCTTGTGACGTACAGCTCCTATTTAAAGAAGGATGTGAGCTTACCGAATTCTGCAG
This sequence comes from Lysinibacillus sp. NPDC092081, assembly GCF_044755845.1. Classification (NCBI taxonomy): domain Bacteria; kingdom Bacillati; phylum Bacillota; class Bacilli; order Caryophanales; family Bacillaceae; genus Lysinibacillus; species Lysinibacillus sp. NPDC092081. The sequence goes on along the minus strand of NZ_JBIVRU010000001.1, from coordinate 508,314 downwards.
GCTCCGTTGTTCTTCTCACTGTGCTTGTATCTTTCTTAGCGGGATTGGCGATTTTCCCTGTTGTATTTGCTTTTAATTTAGAACCAGCATCTGGACCAGGCTTACTATTTATGGTTCTGCCAACAGCATTTAGCCAAATGCCCTTTGGTGAAATATTCTTAGCGATGTTTTTAATATTATTTTTATTTGCAACGTTAACCTCTTCTTTCAGTTTATATGAAATTATCGTAGCGGCATTTATGGAGAAAGGGCGTATGTCTCGTCCTGCATTGACAATGCTACTTGGTGTAGTAGTCTTTGTTGCGGCTATTCCTGCAGCTCTTTCATCGAGTACATTGGCGGACGTATCAATCTTTGGAAAAACAATTTTTGATGCAACTGACTTTTTAGTATCTAATTTAATGCTTCCGTTAGGTAACTTGTTGATTGCTATCTTTATTGCGTATGTAGTGGATAAAGAATTTGTGAAGAAAGAATTATTGATAGGAAGTCAAATGGGACAGGGGTTCTATTCAACATATCATCTATTGATGTTAATAGTAGTACCTCTTGTCATTATCGTTGTGTTCGTAAATATGCTTTTACAATATTAAAAAGAGTAGGTTGCGTTCCGTTTAATAGGAATGCAACCTTCTTGAATGATGGGGGCAACAATAGGTTAATATTCGCTAAGCGATAGCTCACCTAGCCAGCCTTCTTTAATGATTTGTCTCGCTTTCTCTTCGCTTTTCGTAATAGGGAATACTTTATCGACTTGCGAAATAGCAAACAAGTTGCGAATGAAATCATCGACGACAATAATGGCGATTTTCTTTTCTTTTACAGATACTTTCTTGGCGAAATTGACGATCATGCCAAAGCCGGTACTATCAATGTTTGTAACCTTTTGCATATCGATAATGTATCCATGCTTTGTTTCCAAGCTTAACGATTGAAGCTCTTTTTTTATCTCTTCAATCATCCCGTATTCTAAATCGCCAGTAAACGCAATCAAAATATAATCAGCCTTTGTGTCAATATCCATCGCAATTTTTTTCTGATTCATACTATAGCGCCTCCATTTTCTTTTCATGTAAGGGAATTCTTTTTAGAAATTAAAACTTGAATTTATTGACTTCATTTTGTAATTTATCAGCAATTGATGCTAATTCATCTGAACTTTGAGTAATTTCTGCAACAGTTGCATATTGTTCTTCTGATGTTGCGGCAATTTCTTCTGTTGCTGCTGCGGAATCTTCAATGATACGAGAAATATCTTGAATGGCTTGTTGAACACCTAATGAGTTATTGTTTACATGCGTAAATGCAGCCTTCATTTGCTCAACGCCTTTTTCTGTTGCTTCAACCTTTTCAACAATTTCCTTTAAAGCCGTTCCTCCTTTATTGATAATTGTTACTTGCTCCTCTACAGCTAGCAAATTACTTTCCATCGTGCGAACTGTCACAGAAGTTTCAGCCTGAATATCATTAATGAGATTTGTAATTTGTCCTGATGCTAAGCTTGATTGTTCGGCTAGCTGGCGCACCTCTGATGCGACAACGGCGAACCCTTTTCCTTGCTCGCCTGCCCGTGCTGCTTCGATGGCTGCATTGAGGGCGAGTAGATTTGTTTGCTCTGCAATACCAGTAATAACGGTAATAATACCACCAATTTCTTCAGAGCGTTTACCGAGTTTTTGGATAGAATCTGTCGCATAAGACACTGTTTGCGTGACGTCGCTTAAATGTTTAATAGCCTCATTAATAGCCTCTTCACCTTTACGTGCAATTTTGGTCGAATCTATAGCGCTATTTAACGTGTTCTCGGCCTTTTGTAAACTGCTCGATACTTCTTCAATTGATTTTTGCATCATGGACACTATTTGTTCAGCCTGATCAGATTGAGTCGTAGTGCCAACGGCAATTTCATTCATCGTAAGTGCAATTTGACTAGAAGCCTCACTGGTTTGGTGTGATGATTCTGCTAATGAGTGAGATGAGTTAGCTATTTGGTTAGCACTACCAGCTACGATTGTCATCGTCTCTGTTAAGCGATTTTTCATATCACTAAAGGCATTTGCTAAAACAGCAATCTCATCTTTACCTTTAGGATTTAATAACTTAACATTTAAGTTTAAATCAGCTAACTCTTTGGCATTTGTACTTAAAATATTAATAGGGGTGATGATTTGTCGCTGTAAAAACCAACTGATCCCAACAATCATTAATATGGCAATTCCTAATGAAATCGCTACATTTTCCAGTGCAGACTTTGTAGCAATGCTTATATATGGAGCGGTAGGTACAGCTGTTGCCCATACGCCAATAACATCTCCTTGGCTGTTTACAATGGGGTCATAGGCTCCTTGATGCATACTACCCAAGACATTTGCTGATCCGATAAAACGTTTTTTTTCTCCTAACACAACTTTTGCAACTTCATCAGAGACCTTTGTATTTAATGCACGTTCTCCATTTTCGACTATATTTGTACTAATACGAGTATCGTTTTGGAAGATTGAGACGACATTTCCGTTTGTTAGCTCTCCCACTTTATCAGCTACGTCAAAATTGTCTACCATTTTGACGTCACCTTTATACAATTGATTGTTTTTAATGGACCATTCTCCAGGGAATTTAGCATCTAAATATTCATAGCTCAATTGAATATCTGATAAAAGTTTTGTATTTGCGCTTTCTAAAAGATTTTTTTTGGCAACATAAAAATTTATTCCTGCTAAAAGTGTAGTGAGTAGCAAAATACACCCGAATATTAACAGGCTCATTTTTTTTCGGATTGATAGCTTCATGAAAACTCCTCCAATTTTACGTTTACTTTATACATGAATCTTTTTTGAAATACCAACTAAAAATTTTGTTTCAGAAATATTTTCAAACCAAATATGGTCTACCATATTTTTAACAAAAAATAAACCTCGCCCACGATCTGAATAATCCATTTCGTTTAAATCAAATTGTAGAGCCTTATCCCAATCCTTTTCAGCGATTCCTTTCGCTTCATCAGTAACTGTTATTTTTATTTCTTCATTAGAGTGGTATACATGTACTTGAATTGCCTTTTGGGAGTATGGCTCAATCTTTTCTACAGCTTCCACAGCATTAATAACTAATTCATGTACGACAAATCGTAATTCTCTTTTAAAAGGTAAATTATATACATTTGTATAATTCTCTATAACTTGATCTACATAAGCTATAGCTTGTGTATCAGGATTTACATTGAGTATGAATTCCATCATCAATCACCGACCCTGTAATGTAATTGTTATTGAAACTACTGTTATATCATCGCTATAATCATTGTCTAATAAATCATATTTTTGAGAAAATTTTTGCAAGGCATAGCCATTATCTTGTGAAGCATAGGAATGGAAAAAGTCCATATCAACAACATGTTGATCATTTATTGTCAATAATCCATCTGTATAAAGTATTATGCGATGCCATCCGGATAAGGGTATCGTTTTTTTATTAATAGGAATGGTTGGGAATAGCCCTAAAATAGGTGTATTTGCTGGAAGGAACACCGTCTCTCCGTATTTTCCAAATAAGAAACCAGATGGATGAGCCGCATTAACATAGTGTGCAGTTCCGTTTTTCGTATCAATGAGTATGTAGATAGCCGTCATTAAAAAACGGTCCATATCTTCATCAGAAAATAGCTCGTAAATTTGGCGGTTAAGTTCTCGAATTACCAAAACTGGATCGATTAATTTCGTAATCATTCCTTTTAACAAAGATCTAATGGACATTGTGACGAGTGATGCGGCGATGCCATGTCCCATTGCGTCGTAAAGAAGAATGGCAGTTAAATGTTCATTAATCTTAAACCAGCAGTACATGTCACCTCCTAAGGTGTTGGACGTAACATAAAGCCCATCAATCTGAATATGCTCAAGATTCAATGGTGGAGATAGTGCATTTTTTTGGAATTTCTTCGCGACGATTAAATCTTTTTGAATAATACTTTCTTGCTGCTTTCGTAGCTTGGTTTCCTTTTGATATTTAAGGGCCACTTGAATCCGAGTTTTAAACTGAGTAAAATCAAATGGTTTTAAAATAAAGTCGAAAATCCCGGCTTCAAAAACCCTATCAATTGTAATACTTTTTTCGTAAGTAGTAGAAAGGAGGATAGGGGCATCAATCCAGTTTTTTAGTTCTTCAATTTGTTGACAAATGTTCTCGCAATTTTTAAGCGTCATTTTTGCATCGAGAATAATTAATTCTAGCTCTTCTTTCAAAGAATCTGATAAATAATTCATTGCTACGTCAGTCATTGTAAAGCAATGAATATTTTTGATGTCGATACGATGAAAATATTTTTGCAGACGCAATACATCATTACTTACGCTGCCAATAACTAATACTGACATGCTTCTTACATTCACCGCCTTATGTATCTTTAACAGAAGATAAAGCCACGGACGAAATTACGCCAAGGCAAAATTGATATAATAATTTCCGACTATTATATATACGCCATATTTACTTATCTGATGAATAATACAGAAATTCTAATTTGCTATAAATTTACCAATAAATATGACATTACACAAGACTAATGTGATATAAAATATGGAAAAAAAGTTCTTGCTTCAAGCAATAAAGTCAAAAATATTTCAGTTAAACAATCGTATGATGAGTCAAAAGACCTTAAATGATAAGCGGGAAGGGAGGATGATTCTATCCATCTGTAAAAAAGATTAATATATTCGACAAAAAGCATGTAATAAAACCTTACATAGATATTGTGTTTTGCATCCTTTTAATGTATTTTAAAAACAGTTATAAAAATCTGTGTTAATTAAAATTACATTGGAGTGGTGAAAAATGAAACGTTATACAAAAGAGGATATTAAACGCCATGTCAAAGAAGAAAATGTGAAATTTATTCGCCTACAATTTACTGATATATTAGGAACAATAAAAAACGTTGAAGTACCAGTTAGCCAATTAGAAAAAGCATTGGACAATAAAATTATGTTTGATGGTTCATCAATTGAAGGTTTTGTACGTATTGAAGAATCAGATATGTATTTGCGTCCCGACCGTGATACATTCGTGATTTTTCCTTGGACTGCTGAAAAAGGCAAAGTGGCTCGTTTGATCTGTGATATTGATAGACCAGATGGTACACCATTTGAAGGTGATCCACGCTCCAATCTGAAGAGGATGTTAAAGGAGATGGAGGAGTTAGGGTTTAGCTCATTTAATTTAGGACCAGAGCCAGAATTTTTCTTATTTAAGTTAGATGAAAAAGGGCATCCAACACTCGAGTTAAATGATAGCGGTGGGTATTTCGACTTAGCTCCAACTGACTTAGGGGAGAACTGTCGACGTGATATCGTATTAGAGTTAGAAGAAATGGGCTTTGAAATTGAGGCATCACATCATGAGGTTGCACCTGGTCAACATGAAATCGACTTTAAGTATGCAAATGCGATCGAAGCATGTGATAATATTCAAACGTTTAAGCTTGTTGTAAAAACGATAGCTGCACAGCATGGACTACACGCAACCTTTATGCCAAAACCACTATTTGGTGTTAACGGTTCTGGTATGCATTTCAATTTATCATTATTTGAAGGGGATAACAATGCGTTTTATGATGAAAGCGCAGAATTGCAATTAAGCCAAACAGCGCGTAGCTTTATGGCAGGAATATTAAAACATGTACACGGCTTTACAGCTATAACAAACCCACTTGTTAATTCCTATAAACGATTAGTGCCTGGCTATGAGGCCCCTTGCTATGTGGCATGGTCTGCACAAAACCGTTCACCACTTATTCGAATTCCAGCTTCACGAGGACTATCAACACGTATCGAGCTGCGTTCTGTCGATCCAGCAGCAAACCCTTATTTAGCGATGGCCGTTATTTTGGCATCAGGGCTCGATGGCATTCGCAAAGATCTCACACCACCGGATGCTGTAGATCGCAATATTTATAAAATGTCACGAGCTGAACGTGAATTGAATAGTATTGACAGCCTCCCAGCGTCATTGGAATATGCGCTCCTTGAACTAGAGATGGATCATATCATACGTGAAGCGCTTGGAGATCATATCTTTGAAAAATTCACGGCTGCTAAAGAAATAGAATGGAATAAATACCGCACACGTGTCCATAACTGGGAGCGGGAAGAATATTTGAAAATGTATTAGAAGGGGAGTGTTGGGGCTTGGTGCTCCGACACTTGTTTAATTTAAAATACGAGGAATTGAGTGTCAAAGAAGAAGGCTATCCCTATTTTTCATTGATAGGGATTGCCATTTTTAATTAGGTAGTTCACTTTGGATAATTAATTTGCTTTTACGTTTTTCATCTGAAAGGTCCTGATTAATAATATAGATATTATTATCAGCAGAAAGCCTATAAAAGTTAAGAGTTTCTAATTCCCCATTTAATTCCCTATCTTCAACTAGTAAATTATTCTTCACCTTAAATTTTCTCATACCTTCATCGTTATAAGAAAAAAACACTTGATTATTAAAATCTGTATAATGAGCATTTACAGTTAACACATCCGAAAGAACTTCTTGGGTATGTTTATTAGAAATGTTATAAAAAAGAAGCTTTTGGTCATCGCTTGAAGATTCACTAGGGTCATTAAAGGTTAAATAAATAAATTGTTGGCCATTTAGCAAACTTGCCCAACCAATGTATTCATAGTTAGTTTTTATTTCTTCTATTTCTTTACTTTTTACATCATATAAATACAGATAACCATTATTATTTTTTTTATCAGAAAATAATATTTTTCCATCCTTTGAAGATAAATGCATATTCATAAATGTATAGGTATTTAAATCAAATATACTTTCGGTTTCATTTGTTTTTAGATTCTTTAGCATAACTTCCGCTTTTTCAACTTTTCTATCCGATTTAATCCAAGCTGCATAGTCCCCAATTAGGACAGGGAAGTCATTAAAAACATTTTCTTCATTTTCTTTTGTCAACGGTTGAATTTCTTTCGTCTTTAAATTCATAAAATATGGGTTCAACTGCCATCCACTTTCGTCGGCATCTACCCAAACTAACCAATTATCATTTAATTCAACACCTTGAACAGAGGGCATTTTAAACTTACTGTTAAATATGGATGTGTATTTTTGAGTCTTTCGATTGTATTGAAAAATTTTATTATCGAGACGAGAAGAACTCTCTTGATCTACACTCATATAAATATAGTCAGCATTACCCCTAAATGAGGTAATATCAGTAAAAGGTACGTCTACTGTTTTATTGAAATCCTTATCAATTATTTGGTAATAATCCGAATTTTTAGGTTTAGTTATATAACTATTAATAGGTATATTATTATATACTGCTTTAAAAACAATGAATAGGAATATAGCTGCACATGATAGTATTATTGTTCTCTCTATTATTCTCAATTGAATCTCTCCATTTAGACTAAGGTTTATTTATAAAAACTCGATTTAAAGGGAAGGTCTATCTATAATATTTTTAATCTTGTATTTTTAGTGGAAAATATTCCGGGCATTTCAATAATACATTACCATATAAATGGTTCTTTACCTATTTTTATCAATTGATATAAGGGAGGTAATATAAAATTAAAACAGCTTCTTTTGGATTGTCTGATTTCATATTTATTAGGGGACGATATGAAATACTATTTTAAATGGGCTACGGTACTCTAACTCTTTGGCTTCTCCTATTGAGATAACGTTTTTTTGTGACAAATAATTCCTTTTGATCTATGATTGAAGAAAAGGGGGATAATGTATGGTGCAAGCGACCCAAGTAGTAACGATTCAAAATAATGATATTGTACAATTTGAACATGATATTAATAACACTCTATTAGATTTAAGCGATTATTTAATAGTGGATATTAAATACAATACGTTATATATAGGGGAACATACAGTTATACATTCAGCTCTAATTATTTATAAATAATTGATTCAAAGGGGGAATTATCTTGTCAAAAATATATTGGGTATCAATTGCTAAAAAAACAGATGAAACTGCAGTGGAGCAGAATGTCATTGAAAAAATTTTTGCGAAGAAATCTGAATTAAAGGATTTTTTAAAACAAGAAGGCTATTGTAAGGCAGCAAAAAATCAATATATTAAAATCGATGATAAATTGATATACGAAGCGGCCATTGAAAAAGTAAAAATGAAATGATTAATTTACCCGCGGGTGAAAGGGAAATACCCGCGGTTATGGATATATGCGAGAGGTTATGCCAAGTACTAAGCTTCTGATAGGATCTTCCTAACACCATCCATCCTAATTCATGATAATTCTATTATTAAAATAATGATAATAGAAATTGTCTATCTTCAGGAAAGGTTAAAGTTAAATCTAGTAAATCCTCCTTTGATTTCCACGCGATTTCATAAATTAATTCATCGGGATCATGAATCGTCATTTGTCCACTTTTAATGATTGTTTCGAAATAACGAACTTCTACTACACCATTATTTTTATGTAACACTTCTCTGACGATGTCTACTACAAATCCCGTTTCTTCATACACTTCGCGGATACAACAAGCCTCAAAATTCTCGGTAGCTTCTATTCTGCCTGATGGTACTGCCCATGTTTTTGCTTCTTCTTTAGTACCTTGCAAAACCATTAATAATTGATTGTCTTCGTTTAAACAAATTCCTGCAGCCCCTTGCCATTTAACCAATATCAAAACCTCCAATCTAATTTTTTATTTATACTAATTTTACATATAATATCCAAAAATGGGTATGACGTTTATCGATTCTATGTATATAGGTTGATTGGGATGGAGACTTGGCGACTCCTTGGGGATCAGCAATAGAGGAACGAAGTCTAAAATCAAGTCCTGTGATAACGCCTTCGTGACCAACATCCTGTTGCCCAGACCCCCAGGAAAGCGCCCAGTCGGAACGGAGATCAACCACACGCTATGTTGATGTACCATTAAAAATAAAGCTTTCATTTTTACCTGTCCAAAGTTAGCATAAAAAGACAGGAATAACTATTTTTGATGTTTTAAACTATAAACAAGGAGTGAGAGCAATTGAGTTGGATTGAGTCGATTCAAAAAGCAATAAATTACATCGAAGAGCATTTATTAGATGACATCACAATGGAGCAAATTGCACGAGAGGTAAATTCTTCGGTCTTTCATTTTCAACGGACTTTCTCGATTTTAACGGATATGTCTATTGCTGATTATATAAGACGTAGAAGGCTAACATTAGCTGCACAGGAGTTAATAAATACAGAGAAAAAAGTAATCGATCTCGCCTACAAATATGGCTACGACTCTCCTGAAGCTTTCACAAAGGCATTTCGTAAGCAGCATAATCTAACGCCTAGTGAAGCAAGAAAGAAGCAAGGACAGCTACAATCATACAATCGCCTGGTCATCCAGGTAAGCCTGAAGGGAGCAGAACCAATGAAGTATAAAATCGTAGAAAAAGAAAAGTTTCAAGTGGTAGGGGTAAAAAGAACATATAATTGCCAAAATGGTGAGAACTTGCAAGACATTCCTCATTTTTGGAATGAGATGAATTCGAAAAACTTCGATCATCAACTTATCCAATTAAATAACGGAAGCATCAAAGGGACGCTAGGTGTTTGTGTACCAAATACAGACCAAGGGCAAAATGGTTTCATTGATTACTGGATTGCTACGGATCATGTAGGGGAAGTGGGAGAAAATCTATTAGCGTTGGAGATACCTGCATCAAAGTGGGTTGTCTTTGAGGTGCATGGTCCTATGCCAGATGCGATGCAAAATACTTGGAAACAAATTTATTCAGAGTGGTTCCCATCCAATCCATATAAACCAGCAGGAACAGCTGAACTTGAAGTTTACCCTGATGAAGATGCATATAGCCCTGATTCGTACTCTGAAATTTGGATTCCAATTCAATAAAGATAAAATGGATTTGGTAAACGATTAGTTTGCCAAATCTATTTTTGTAGTAAGGATGTTTTATAGAGTGTAGTCCGACATAAACACTGTATCTCTTAACTAAAATACTCCTCCTTAAGAGAAATTTTCGCGTTTCTCAACATCCTTATTTTGTATAATAATAATGAGGGAGGTTGCATATGGACATAGATAGCATTATTTTCGATTTGGATGGGACACTTTGGGATTCAAGAAAAACAGTAGCGCAATCATGGACGCAGGTAGTTCAGGCGTCTCCTTTCGGTAAAGGAAAGATCACCGAAGAAAATTTATCTAAAACGATGGGGTTACAAATTAGTGAAATAGCCGCTGTATTATTTGATTATCTTGATGAAGAAAAGCAGAAGGAGCTTATTTTAGCATGCTGCCAGCAAGAGCAAGATGATTTATTACGTAATGGCGGTATTTTATATCCGCGGTTAGAAGAAACTTTACTAGCTCTTTCAAAAAAATTCCGCTTGTTCATTGTGAGTAATTGTCAGAAGGGCTACATTGAAACATTTTATGATTATCATAAACTAGAGAAATATTTTCTCGACTTTGAAAATCCGGGGCGTACAGGCTTGTCAAAGGGAGAAAATATTCAATTAATTATGGAAAGAAATCAAATAAAAAATGCTGTGTATGTGGGAGATACACAGGGAGATATGCTTTCTGCAAAGTTTGCAGGGATTCCTTTTGTTTTTGCTTCATATGGTTTTGGTAAGCCGGAGGAGTATGACTATATCATCGAAAAGCCAATAGATTTATTGAAAATATTTTAAACTAGAGAGGGAGTATAGAATCTGTCTCTTCTGACGGTCTCTATACTTTTATTTTTATTAAAAAGAATAGGGGGGGTAACATCCTACTTATTTGGACATACGTACTCAGACGAAGATCCATTTAGTCTTGATCTTTATTGTGAAATTTGGATTCCGATTAAGTAACAGAAATGAAAGCAGCCAAGAATGTTCATAGGTAACATTCTTGGCTATTATAATTTTTACATCAATTTATTTTAATAAAGAATAAACATTAATGTCATAAGAAGATTCTTTTGATTCTTCATTTTCCTGAAATGTTCCTTCAAAAGTAAAATTCAATTTCTCTACTACTTTTATAGAATTTATATTACCAGGCTCAATTTTTGCTTCAATTCTATTTATGTTTAATGTGGTGAAAGCATAATCAATCAAAGCCGAAATACTTTCTGGAGCATAGCCTTTTCCCCAATAAGCTTTAGCAAGATCATATCCGATTTCTGCTGAGGCGTTAACTTCGTCCAATGAATTGAATCCACAAGAGCCGATTATCTCATTTGATTCCTTCTCAATAATAGTAAAGCGAATAGCCTTACGCTCCTTAGTTAATTCATCAAAAAGCTCAATCATTTCCTTTGCTTGTTCTTCATGAGTAAAATTGGTGATATTCATAAATTTTGTAACTTCCGGGTCTGCCCAAATTTTAAATAAACTATGAGCATCAGCCATCTTCATTTTTCTTAAATATAATCTTTTTGTGTAAATTTGTTCTATCAATACTTTTACCTCCAATTATTAATTAAGTTGAGATGAAAAATATTGCTATCTGCGCATAATTCAGTCCCTTCAATTTTATGTACCCATTATACAATATTTAAATATTAAACAAAAACCCCAGTAATTTCTATAGGCGTTATAATGAATGAAGATATATCAAAAGAATAGGGGAAATGATAATGATCAAGGTTACAGCCGAGAAATTTTCGATTATCAAAGAAACTATAGAAAGGGCGCCAACATTTGTCTATAGCATACTAGATCAGGTAATAGAGGGCACTGTCTACGCCGACAATGAAAGCTTCCATTCATTACTATTTCAAACTAAATCAGGGATTTACTTTGTTTATGGTGATTCTTCCAGCGAGCAAATCGTAAATAAACTTGGGTCTTTACTACAAGAATCCATTGAACAAAGTAAACGTTTCACATTATTTTCTTATTCAGATGATTGGAACACAAAAATTGAAAAACGTTTAAATGGTCTTGTGAAAAAGCTAGAAAGATATACTTTTACCTTTGCTATAAATGCTTATAACGATAGAGAAAGGCGAAAGTCGCTTGACTATGAATTCATTAAAATCAAGCAACATCAAATTGAGCATTGTTTAGAATTTAACAATCAATATTATGAGGAATACTGGGATTCTACTAATAATTTCCTTGAAAATGGTTTTGGTTTTTGTCTGCAGCATGGAGATAAGATTATTAGCGAAGCGGTCTCTATTTTTAAATCGCAGCAATTTGCAGAGATTGATATAGTTACTGATTCGAATTATAGAGGAAAAGGATTAGCAAGCTTCATTGCAGAGAAATTTATTGATTTTTGTATTTTAAATGGTATACAGCCTTGTTGGGATTGTGATGTTCATAATCATGCATCTTATCATTTAGGCACTAATCTTGGCTTTAATAATCCGCAAAAATATGCAATTTATATAAAATCTTGACTCATAAAAAAGCTCACGGTGTAAAAATAACATCGTGAGCTTTCTTTATTATTTAAAAGAATCTATTACGCATTTCAAAGATATTGTAAAACAATTTAGCATCTTTTGCCATTTTAGTATTAGCGTTCATTTGTCGTCGTAAGCAATTTTGGAACATTTCATCGCAAAATCTTGTACTACCATATCGAGCATAACATTCGTCGTGTAATTTGCAGCATGAATCTACGGCATTGATAGGTCTACCTGGTCCAGAACATCCTGGTCCACAGTATTTATAACCAGGGTAGCAAAAACCAAATCTGCGGTGTCCGTACATCATCTATTCTCCTTTTTAAAAAAATAATTGTTACTATAAAATATGAAAATTTTGTTTTTAGAAGGGGATTAAAAACTAATGTAAGTGAAAAAAGGTAATAACTGATGGCTAAGCATCTATAAATGTAAGGTTCCTGTAAGCTTTTCAAAAAACTACTGTAAGGATGGAAGGCTATGATAGCCATAGCGCAGTAAAGTATGAAAGATAAGGAGTTTTTAAGAATGAATCCATCTGTTACTCAAAAAGAAAGAATCGTTTCCTTAGATATTATTCGTGGGCTAGCGTTATTTGGCATTTTGTTTATAAATGTAGCCGCCTATCAGGTAATAGTAGAGGGAGGACCGATGCCTGACTATAGTGGAATTAATGGTATTATTGATACGCTTATTGATATTTTTATTGAGAAGAAATTCTTTTCAATTTTTTCATTCCTCTTTGGTGTAGGTTTTTATATTTTTGCTTCACGTGCAGAAGCGCGTGGCGATAAGCCAAGATGGCGTTTTGCAAGACGTTTACTAGCTTTATTGTTAATTGGCATTGTTCATATTTTTGTTTTCTGGGGATCAATCCTTGCTATTTATGCAGTAATAGGTTTCTTACTGATACCTTTTTATCATGCAAAGATTTCAACAATTAGTAGATGGTTATTTGCGATTATTACTGTTCATATCCTGTGTATTCTTGGACAAATATTAATGCCAAATCAAGAAGCCTTTTCAACTGTTTTTGGTTTATTAGGAAATGATGCAATTACTATTTTTATCATGTTTTTAAGTGGTTTTTTAGTAGCAAAAGCTGATTGGATTAGTCATGTAAGTGAATACTCAAAACAAATAAAGTGGCTACAATTTGTGACGTTCCCACTTTTTGTTGGCATTTCAATATGGATTTGGTTTGCAGCTCAAGGTGGATACGAAAATCTAAATTCCGTTATTAGTTTAGGGGTAATTCCGACAACGTATTTTTACTTAGCTTGTCTATTTGTTTTGTTAGAAAATAAGAAAATTGCGAAGCTGCTTAAGCCAATTGGACGAGTTGGGCAAATGGCATTTACAAACTATTTAGCTCAAAGCTTTATTGGCCTAGCTCTTATGTCGTTAATGGGGCTTGAAGTTGTTTCACCTTCTGATGCGGTGATTATTGCAATCTTAATTTTTATCATTCAAATTATCTTTAGTGTCATCTGGTTCAAATTCTTTAAAATGGGGCCATTTGAAAAGCTATGGCGCTTTATGACATATGGAAGAAAAGCAGTACCGACTAAATAAATATCTTTGCGCGAAACTCCCTGGAGATGAATGATTCCAATCCACCAGGGAGTTTTTAGTGCTATGATAATATGTATGAATTTGTAAAAAATGAAACCTAAAGAAGGAGGCATCCGTAAAATAGGTATCGAAATAAAGGAGAACAAAACAAATGAAAAAATACATAGCAGTCACAACAGCGTCATTTATGGCTAGACAATTAGCCGCTAAATTCACCTATTGAACGCAGTGGAACCATGACCCTATTTTCAATAAATCGTTTTTCTTCACTTGAAAAGTTTTTTATTCTCCATGCAGCAGAATTTTAATTTATTATAATCGAATTTTTTAATTACTGTATCGTCATTTAGGAATCCCTGCTAATCTCATTTCAATTGCTTTCATTTTCACTTCTACTGGATAACTAAGTCATTTCCCTATAGAAAAACACCTTCACGTTGATTTGATGAGGTACAATACCTGTCTTTCAACGAAAGGTGTTTTTATTTGTCTCATTTTTTAGGACAGTGCGTAGTTATCTGTTTTAAATATTAGTGTTTTATATTATTTTTATGTTTAGGAAAAATACTGCATTATAATTAATTTATTGCATTAATTTATTGCTTGTAATGAGTCTAATCCTTCTTGTAGATATATAAAACTTTTATATTTAATTACATTACTATCAACTGCCACCAAGGCATTTAAGTATCGTTTTAATTCATTAATATATGCGGTTGTAAAATCAAATAAGTCGAAAGTATGTATCCATTCATTGTTACTAGATAATTGACTAAAGTTTGTAATAATGAGATTATGCCCTTTCCTTTCAAAGCTAATAATATTAGCGTTTCCAAATGGGTCTAATTTTTGTACTTCGTTTGCTTGATGAAGTCTTATTAATAACTCGTTAAATTCAATTACAATAGTACTGTGCATAGTTGTAGAAAAGAGTACTTCCTCAATATCTCCATCACTAACAAATACTTCTAAAAAACTATCGAAATAGTAATCATAACCAAGGTCCTCATTTTTTAAAACGAATATATCTTCATCGACTTTAAATTTTATTTGCATTTAGTGCTCTCCTCTTATTTTTTTTTAGTGATGACTGATTTTCCACTAGTTGGGTAAGAAGTTTTTATAACGTATTTATCTGTCACAACTGTTGTCATTTCATCAATACCATATTTTCCGGGTTTATATTTATACACCATAGTACCATCTTTTGGATTAACACTTGCTAAATGACCTTTTTCTAAAGACTCCATAATTAAATTTTTGATTTTTGCCTCACCAAGGTTTTTCGGAAATAGTGTTGTTCCTTTTGTAGCAGCAGTTCCTGACACATGCCTTTTGTTAATGTGTTCCCATCCAGTCTTAGAATTCCCATTCATCAAAATTCCTCTGTTATTAAACTTTTGAACTTTCCCTAAGCCCGTTTTATATATTTTTCCTGATTTTACAACTTTACCTGCTGGGAATAATGAAATTATAGCAAGCCCTTTATCAACTACTCCAGCATCTGGATTGAAAAGTTTTTACGTCGTCCAGTACAAGGAAGTCTATACCTGCTTTTACTGCATCCTTTACAAAATTCCCTGCATCTTTGAGCCATTGAACTCCAGAACTTAAGTATTTAATACTTACGAAAAGTGAAAAGCTTTAATAAAAGAGTCTAGAAACATTGTTGTAACCACTCAATCGAGTGGTATATTTTTTATGCATTTTCGCTTCGTATTGTGAAATAGGAAGTAGAAGTACGATAGGTTTTTCTATTACAAAATGGTTATTACAACATTTGGAAGAGTTTCGGAGTAACCAATGTCTTCAAAGATTTACAGTAAATTGAGAATAGTACACTAGAAAATTAGCACTTCGCTTAAATCAGCGTGTGCACTAGCTGTTTATCTTATTGTCTATTCTGATTCAGTAATGAGATAGATGAATACATTAAAAAGTATCAAAAATTTGTACCTAAATCGTTAACGTAGATACCCCACTTTTACCAAAGTGGAGGCGTTTATGAGATCAACATGCACCGATACAATAAATGATGTCGCTTTTTTAAATTTTTATAATCAGGACCTAGAAAAAGCTCTAGAGGAGTCAGCAAATAGAATATTGCCACTTTTGTAGGAAGAATAGATATCGTACTTATTTAGAATTTATTATTCTGAAGGAATAAAACTTGGCTAGTCAGAAGAACCAATACATTGTCTTTTCGACATGTATTGGTGTTTTTTTATTTATTATTGAAGTAATTTCTTTTGACTATAAATTTACTGCGAAACGTAATATATACAATTATCACCATCTCTTCTTTTCTATGATAATCCATTTATGGAGGAGAACACTTTATAAACCAAATTGGAGAACAAGAAACCAAAAAAGTTTTCTTGGCTTATAAAAAACTTTTTTTCAAAACATCGCTTTCTTTTTTGTAATTTATAAAAGTATTAATTCTATCAAACCTTATTTCATTTGGTGAATTATTGCGAAATATCAATAAAAATAGTAAAATTTATCTATAAATGTAAATATATCTCATTTTGTAATAATGGATCTATAAATTTGAAATGCATAAGGAGGAAAAATGAACAAGCTCATTCTTTGTACCAATATAAATGATATTGCAAATAATTTTTCATATTTATTAGAAGGAAAAGCGGAAGTACATGTGTTTCCTAGGTATAATGCAGTACAAGTCATGCGTTTATTGAAAGAAGGATTTCAAGACTATTCTTATTTCGTTTTAGGAGTTAATGTCTTGACTGAAGAAGACTGGACTATTTTCAGTCAGATAAAACATATTCCTATTGATAAATTGTTATTAGTAAGACAGTTAGGATCTAAAGGCGATATACAAATTGCTCGTGAATTTGGAGTAAAGAAAGTGTTAATTGACCCCTTAGAAAAAGTGAAATACGCAATGGATAATTGTGATAACGTTATTGACTATTTATGTCATAGTACCGATGGAGAGGAATGTCATCATTATAAGGGAGATGATCTTTTAAAAATAGAGAATGGTCTATACTTTCATACAAAAGAGCTTTGGGTTGGTAATTTTGCAAATAAATCATATTTATCGGATTTAGAATGTAATCTATTAAAGCTCTTTATTGAATATGAAGGAGAAGTAGTCTTAGCACCAACAATCGCAAATACACTATGGGACGGTCAAATTGAATTGAGTTCAATCCGGAAACTTGTTAAACGCTTACCTTAGAGGTTAGAGTTCCATTTTGTGATGCTGATTTGGTGCAGTATGTCTGGAATATTCCTTGGAGTATGAAAAACTATGGGGGTATGGAGAAGGGTATATTGAGGTTAGCTTTTGAGGGATTACTTCCGCACGATGTAATTTACAGAAAAAAAAGTGCATATCCCTTTATACAAGATCCTCAATACTTAACAGCTATTAGAAACGCAGTTTTAGAGGTTGTTAATAATAACAACTCAGCAATTTCAGAATTTATTAGCACAAAAGCAGTGTATGCATACCTTGAACAGCATCAAACAGTTGATTCACACCCTCTAGGCATTACAGGAATTATAAGAACTTTAGATAGTATATTACAACTTAATCGATGGTTTGAAGGAGTAAAATTTGAAGTAAAAGTTTAAGAGAGTGGGTGAGTGACGAATATGAATGACTATATTGATGAATATCTTAGTGGAATTGGGTTTTCAAAAAATAGTTTACGAGAAGATAAGTTAGAGACGTTAGGTCTGCTTCAGAGGCAACATCTATATAGTATTCCCTTTGAAAACATTGAATTTAATGAAGGTAAAAGAAAAAAATAGATGAAGAGACTATACATCAAAATCTAATTAAGCGTAAATTAGGGGGAATGTGCACAGAACTTAACTATAGCTTTTATTGTTTGTTACGCTCCCTGAATTTCAACGTTAAAATAATTTCTGGTTATGTCAAAAGGTCTTATTTCGATCACATGATACTCTTAGTGAAACTTGATAAAGAATACTTAGTAGATGTAGGGTTTGGTGCTTACTTCTTTCGAACACCGATTCCTTTAGATGGCAATCCAGTGAACGATATTAGCGGTTCATTTAGAGTTCATCGTACAGAACAAGAACATTTTGAGTTACAAAAAAAGGTAGGTAGTGATTGGGTAAGGCAATATTCATTTTATACTACTGCTAGGGAATTTGATGAATTTCTTGAGGCTTGGGAATGGTTTAATACTAGCCCTAATCCATTTAGTTTGAATACTATTTGTAGAATTGACACACCACAAGGGAACATAAGTCTTTATAATGATGAATTGACTATTATCAAGAATCAACACAATAACCAAAAGAAACTAAATACTCAAAATTCAGATGGACTTCTTAAGGAATACTTCGGGTTAGACTATATTATTAATAATTCTAAGTGAAGGAAGTATTCCTTCATTTTTTCTTGTAAAAAAATAAAAGTCATTGACCCTGACATGGTGTAATACTTTATTATTGCAGTAACAACACTAAAAAAGGAGGAATAACAATGATGATAGGGGAGCTTTCAAAGAGAACGGGGGTGAGCGAACGTTCGTTACGATATTATGAAAAAAAGAGACTAATTAGTCCATCTAGATTAAAAAACGGTTATCGTGAATTTAAAGAATCAGATATCGAGAAAGTGCAAGCTGTTCAGCTGTTTTTAGAATTAGGGTTAAACACTGACGAAATTTACCCCATTATTTCTTGTAACAATTTCCAAGCAACCAAAAATAATGGATGTACAGATTCAGCCATCGAACTTTACTCAGAAAAGTTAAAGAGTGTACGTGAACAAATCCAACATCTCAGGGACACTGAACAGCATTTAGAGATACTTCTTAAATTTTGGCGAGAAGAAAAGAAAAAAGAGGAAAGAAGGGATTAATTGAACTATCGTCTACTTATATTAGTACTCGGAACTTTTATTATAGGAACAGATGATTTTGTTATTGCAGGTTTGTTACCAAGTATTGCGAATGATATGAATGTATCAATTGCAACAGCCGGACAATTGGTCACTGCATTTGCAATTGCGTATGCAGTCGGTGCACCTGTTTTGGGAACCCTAACTTTAAATATACCTGTAAAAACTTTATTGGTCGTATCGATGATTGTATTTACGATCGCAAATTGTCTTTCTGCAGTTGTGACTTCTTTAGAGTTATTATTTATAACAAGAATATTGGCTTCATTAGCAGCCGCAGTGTTTACGCCTTTAGCTATGGCTGCATCTACAAGTTTAGTTCCAGACACAATGAGAGGAAAAGCTTTGTCATTTGTTATTGCTGGGATAACAGTAGGATTAATTTTAGGGGCTCCCATTGGTACATCAATTGGAAATACTTTGACTTGGCGATATTCATTTGTATTTGTAGCAGTAATTTCTTTAATAACAGTTATAGGAGTTATGATTTTCTTACCTAAAATAGAACGGGAAGTATCATTGAGCATTAAAGAAAGATTAAAAAGCTTCAATAAGATTATTATTCTAACATTAAGCGTTAGCATTATTAGTACAACAGGTGGTTTCATGACTTACACATATATAGCACCAATAATTACAGAAATTACAAGTGTTGAAAATATAAGCATTTTCTTATTTTTATTAGGAATAGGTGCTTTATTCGGTAATTTGGTCGGGGGATACTTAACTGATCGAATTGGTGCTCCAAAAACACTTAAATTATCACTTTTTGGATTTTCAATTTTATTAGCGGTGTTCTCATTGTTAATGTTACTAACTCCATCCACATTATCAATAATTCTTGTAGGACTTGTTAGTTTATTATGGGGGATTCCTGGTTTCGGAATGAATCCAGCCCTAAATTCATTCCTGATTTCTTTAAATCCTTCACAAGCTTCAATGATTTTATCCTTTAGCGCTTCAGCTCTATACATGGGGATAGGTCTAGGTGCAATAGTAGGTGGAGGAGTAATTAGTATTAGTTCAATTAAGTATGTTGGTATTGGTAGTGCCATTTTAGTAATCGTAGCATTAATTATTTTTGTTTTCGTTAATAGAGCAACAGACAAAAAAGCTAGTATTAGTAATCAAAATTATTCAGGACAGTTTGATACTCCATAGTAGTTTTAAAGTAGTTAGTTTAATAGGGAGATTCACTAGAATAAATACTGTAAGCCCGAAATATAAAAAGCTAACCTTTTCGGTACGCACAACGAATAGCCATTTATCTGAAAAAAATTTCAGATAAATGGCTATTTTGCACATGTCACTTGGATATTTTTCGACCTAGGCATGTAATCGTTTAAAATCTCTGGCTGCTGATGGAACGGTAAATTCGGCAACTCTGTTATTAACGTTACTAGGTATTGATAAAAGTCGATACCATTTGCTTTTGCTGTTTCAGCCAAACTTAAACAGATGGCATTCGCTTTAGCACCAGCTTCACTAACAGAGAAAAGCCAGTTCTTACGACTAATCACATTAGGACGTATCGCATTTTCAGCTGGATTATTATCGATTTCCATTCGACCATCGAATAGAAAAGCCTTTAATCCGCGTACACGATTTAATGTGTATTCTGCAGCTTTTGAGAGCGCATTTTTCCCGAAGAAAGGCGATTCGTCTACCCATTTTAGAAACTTCTCTACAATCGGCTTTGAATGTTTGGTATGTCAACACTAAACTGGACAAAAATTATAAGGGCTGTTGCTTGAATTCTACTGGTGTTAAATAGCCTAGTGTTCCGTGAATTCGAATGTTATTGAACCAATGAACATAATCATCAAGTTCAAGGGCGAGCTGTTCAAGAGAAGAGAAATGAGCTCCGTTAGCGAATTCTGTTTTAAATACCTTAAACATCGCTTCAGCCACAGCGTTGTCATAAGGGCAACCTTTCATGCTTAGTGACCGTTGGATACCGAATGTTTCAAGACTCTCTGAAATTAGTTTATTATCAAACTCTTTTCCTCGGTCAGTATGAAACATTTTGACATCATTCAAATTGGCATGTATGTTCACAATCGCTTGATACACAAGTTCTGCAGTTTTATTCGCGCCAGCACTATGACCAATAATCTCACGATTAAAAAGGTCGACAAATAAGCATACATAGTGCCACTTTTTTCCGACAAGAACGTATGTTAAATCGCTGACGATGACAGCCAATGGCTCTTCTTGCTCAAACTGACGCTTTATTACATGTTGATTTATGCGGCTTATACTGTGCTACTGTATAGTTTGATACGAGTCCAAGATCTTTCATTAAACGGCCAATTCGACGACGTGATACGTGTTTTGGCTCTGGTAATTTACTCAGTTCTTTCTTGATTTTACGCGTACCATAATTATTACGGCTTTCTTTGAAAATACGGGCAATCTCTTTGGAAATCTCTTTATCTTCAGTTTTTAGCGTACGTTTATTACACAAATCGGCATGATAGTAATACGTACTTTTGGGAATATCGAGGACGTCACACATTGCTGATACCGAATATTTGTGAGCATTATTTCGAATCACATCTATTTTCGTCCCATGATCAGCGCCGCCTGCTTTAAAATATCATTTTCCATCATTAATCGTTGGTTTTCCTTGCGTAATCGAGCCAGTTCATTTTCTTCTTCTGATCGATTATCTTTGGCGGCAAAAGAACCTGTTTCTTTATGATTTTTTATCCAACGATCTAACGCAGAAGGTGTAATATCATATTCTCTAGTAATGTCTGCACGAGATTTACCATTTTCATAAAGTTTCACTAATTGCAGTTTAAATTCGGGTGTAAAAGTTCGACGTTGACGTGTCATAGCAGCACGCTCCCTTTTATTAGTCTAAGTTTACAACCCCTTATTTTATCTGTCCAATTTAGTGTAGCCTATCCAAACATTCGATAGATTAGAATAAGGATTGATAGTTACTTTACCATATTTAGATAATTTCAATTCAAGTGTTACACAATAATGAAAGAAATATAAAAGAGGCTGGAACTTAAGTGTTTTCAAAATGAAAAATTTTCACATTCGTAAAGCGCGAAAAATCAATGTTTCTAAAATTGATTTCTCGCGTTTTTTAATGTTTTGAGCAGTTATATATCACCCTCGTCGTTTTTGTGCTAGGCAAAAGTAAAATATGTATAAATTTTCAGAAGAAAAAAACTTCTTTCGGGAAATTTTTGTAAAGGGGTTGATTTTTTTTCGTATTGGGCATATATTTTTCTTTAGGGAAACAAAATATCGTTAGGGAAATAAAAATGTGTGAATGAAAGAGTCTGGTAATTTGAAACTGACGTTTTTTTTTGTGAGATATTTCACTGATTTTTACATTTTGCGGAAAACGTTCAAGTCTGTCGAAGCGGGAATGATGATAATTGTTTTCTGAATAAGTGGGCGACAGCTTGTAAAAAAATCAGATAAAATAGGCTACTGGTGATATGAACTAGATGTTGACAGCATTCGATTTGGGGGGTATAGCAAACAATTGACCTTCTGAAAAAAGTGATAACAGGAAGTAGCGCGATATTGCCCGTAAAAGATGTCTAGTTATCAGAATGATCATATCAACTACGGATTATGCCTAAAATATAAAGAGAAAGAAGAGGTATTGAAATTCATGAAACGCTTTTTAGGAGTACTTGTTTTATCATTTTCACTATTGCTATTTGGTTGTTCTACTGAAGTAGAGGGTGAGAAGAAAGGAGTTGTGGTTGCAACAACTGGTCAAATTGCAGATGCAATTAAAGAAATTAGCGGCGATCATTTAAAGGTAACAGCTTTGATGGGACCAGGGGTAGATCCCCATTTATACAAAGCTACACAAAGTGATTTGTCAAAATTAGATAAAGCAGAAGTTATTTTTTATAACGGATTACATTTAGAGGGGCAAATGCTTGATATTTTTGAGCAAATGTCAAAAAACAAAACTGTGCTCGCTGTAGGTGAAAAATTAAATAAGAAGGATCTACTTGTTAGTGATGATGAAACTTTGATACATGATCCACATATTTGGTTTGATATTGAACTTTGGAAAGGGGTCGTACAGGCAATCGGAGACCAACTTCAGGAAGAATATCCGCAATTTAAAGAGGATTTTGAAAAAAATGAGGAAACTTATTTGAAAAAGCTTGATGAATTACAAACATATGCAAAGGATCGAGTAAACGAAATCCCAGAAAAGCAGCGTATATTAGTAACAGCCCATGACGCGTTTAATTATTTTGGTAGAAGTCAAGGATTTGAAGTGCGTGGCTTACAGGGGCTAAGTACAGATTCAGAATATGGTGTGAAAGATGTGCAAGAAATGGTGAACTTTTTAGTGGTAAACAAAATTAAAGCAATTTTTATTGAATCAAGTGTCTCCGATAAAGCAATGAAAGCTGTTATTGAAGGTGCAAAAGAAAAAGGTCATGACATTGTGATTGGTGGCGAATTGTTCTCGGATGCTATGGGTGCTGAGGGAACAAAAGAAGGTACATATATCGGTATGTATCAACATAACATCGATACAATAGTCGATTCATTGAAGTAGGTGAAAAATATGAACGCATTAACAGTTGAAAATTTATCAGTCGCATATGATAAGAAAACAGTATTAGAAAATGCCAGTGTTTCAGTCCCTACGGGACATCTCTCAGCCATTATAGGTCCAAATGGAGCGGGGAAATCTACATTTTTAAAGGCCATCTTAAATCAACTACCGAATAAGGTAGGAAGAGTTGAAATTCTTGGGAAAATTTTTGAACCAAAAAGCTTAGTAGTTGGGTATGTTCCTCAGCGCAATGCTGTAGATTGGGATTTTCCAACTAATGCTCTTGATATTGTACTAATGGGACGTTACGGACATACTGGATTATTTAAAAGACCAACTAAGAAGGATAAAACTTTAGCACAACAGGCTCTTGCTAGTGTAGGCATGCAAGATTTCGCTGACCGTTCTATCGGTCAACTTTCTGGCGGACAACAGCAACGGGTGTTCTTAGCAAGAGCGCTAGCCCAAAATGCAGATATTTATTTCTTAGATGAACCATTTGCAGGGGTAGATGCTGCTACAGAAAAAACGATAATCGATATTTTAAAAGATTTAAAAGCTCAAGGCAAAAGTATTTTTGTCGTACATCATGATTTACAAACAGTAAAAGAATACTTTGATTATACAATTCTTTTAAATAAAACAATTTTAGCATCAGGAGCAACAGAAGATGTTTTTACACCGGAGCAATTACAAAAAACATATGGTGGTAAACTATTCATGCTGCAAAATGTATAAGGGGGGAGAATATGTTAAGTGGGAACTTACTGTGGGTACTAGTCGGTACGATGTTACTTGGAATAGCTGCAGGTATAACTGGGACCTTCTCCTTCCTACAAAAACAAAGTTTGGTAGGCGATGCGGCGGCACATGCTACACTGCCAGGAATTGCACTTGCCTTTCTATTAACAGGGCAAAAAGAATTACCTATATTAATGCTTGGAGCTGGCATCACATCTGCTTTGTCTGTGTATTGTATACAATGGATTGTTTCTTTTTCGAAGATAAAGGCAGATGCAGCGATTGGGTTGGTTTTAACTGTATTTTTTGGGATTGGCGTTGTATTTTTAACAGTTGTCAATCGTAGTCCATTAGGCAATCAAAGTGGTCTAAATAATTTTATTTTTGGGAAAGCAGCGACGATGACAAAAGCTGATTTAATGTGGTTGCTTTTAAGTGCAACCATAATTATTGTGGTCAGTCTGTTTCTTTATAAAGAATGGAAGCTCCTTATCTTTGACCCTGTGTATGCCAAGGGAATTGGCTTACCGATTGAAGCTTTAAAAGCTACCCTAACTGTTTTAATTGTCATGACTATCGTCACAGGCATACAGGCAGTGGGTGTAATTTTAATGTCGGCATTATTAATCATTCCAGCCGCTAGTGCTAAATTATGGACAAGAAAGCTGAGCTCAATGCTTGTACTTAGTGCAGCAATTGGTGGAGTGTCAGGTATTACTGGAACCTTTATTAGCTCAATACGAACAGGATTATCGACAGGTCCTATTATTGTATTAGTAGCAGCTGCCATTTTTTTTATTTCCTATTTCATTAGTCCAGCTGGGCAATTTAATAAATTTCGTAGGAAAATGCAGTTTCGAAAGCAAGGTGAGTTAGGTTGATTGAATTTTGGGTTGTTTTTACCGGCATATTAGTCGGCATTACATGCGGGATTGCAGGTGTCTTTCTAATTTTACGAAAAATGTCGATGATAGCAGATGCGATTAGTCATACAGTATTGTTTGGCATCGTCATGGCTTATATTATTACCCAAACATTAAATGGTTTTTGGATGCTTATTGGTGCGGCGATTGCGGGCATACTGACAGCCTACCTTGTACAATTGCTACATTCATCTGGCATTCAAGAGGATGCCGCAATTGGGGTAGTCTTCACTTCTTTGTTTGCTGCAGGTGTTTTACTGATTACATTATTTGCTGGCAATATTCATTTAGATGTTGAACATGTATTGATGGGTGAAATTGCATTTGTACCTTGGGATAAATGGACATTGCTGTCGATTACAATGCCAAAGGCTGTCTGGATGCTACTATTCGTGTTAATGATTAATATAGGTTTTCTTCTTTTATTCTTTAAAGAAATGAAGTTAGCAACATTTGATCCAATTTATGCTGCCTCTATTGGTATTCCAGTTATGTTCCTTCATTATGGATTTATGACCTCTATTTCTTTTACCACAGTTGCTGCATTTGATAGTGTAGGTGCCATTTTAGTTGTAGCGATGTTGATTGGACCAGCAGCAACTTCCTATTTAATTAGCAAAACGATTAAGCAAATGTTTATTTATAGTATGTTCTTTGGTGCTTCAGCATCCATAATAGGATACTATTTAGCTAAGCTTTGGGATACGTCTATTGCAGGAATGATGGCAACAACTGTAGGTTTAATATTTATCTTTACATTAGTCACTCAAAAAATCGTTGAGCGTAATAGAAAATCGCACATAAGTAAATTAGAAGTTATGTAAGAAGGTGTTGGGACAAAACCTCACTAAATAACAAGAAGCCCGGAAAATTTTACGAATAGTAAAGTTATCCGGGCTTTGAAAGGTTGTGTAGCAACATTTATTGAGCGAATGACACGGAGGTATGTTGGCTTATTGATACCAGATCGCTCAGCTCAATCAATGGAAAGAGCAGTACGTCTTCTTTATACTAAATTACCAAAAGGCACTATAAAAACAGCCACAACAGACAGAGGTAAAGAATTTAGCTGATATAAAGTGTTAGAAAAAGACTTGAAAATTGATGTTTATTTTGCGGGCGCATATTCTTCTTGGCAACGCGGAAGTAACGAAAACGGAAATTACTTCACGAATTCTTCCCTAAGCAAACAAATTTCGAAGAAGTATCACCGGAAGAACTAACAGAATCATTAAACTATATCAACAACCGACCAAGAAAATGTCTTGGTTGGAAAACTGCAAACGAGGCTTTTAATGAGCAAGTGTTGCACTTAATTTGACAAATCATCATTTATAATAAAAGAATTTCGCCGTACCCATAACCTTACAATCGAAAATTATTATGGCTGATTTGAGAGCGAAAAGATGATCCTCTTCTTTTTAATGCAGAAGAACGAGCGGCTATTCAAAAATATATGTTGCCAACGTTCTTTCGGCAGAGCCATTTGTTCAAGAAAACTTACCGTTTGTAAAGAAACCTGTCTATTCGCGGGAAGGGAATACTGTAGAAATTTATGCAGGGGATGGAACGAAAACAAATGCCTCTGCGTATACCCATTATGATGATAATTTGTTTATTTATCAGCAGTATGTGGAAATGCCCTCTATAACAATAAAGCTAAAAGATGGATTGCAAACAAAGAAATGGTTAATCGGCTCATTTATCGCAGATAATCGTCCGTGTGGCTTATCTTGTAGAGTAGGCAATCAAATAACAGAATGGGATTCTCACTGGTTAGCCGTTGGATATAGGGAAGAAACCTAAATAAAAAACGGCGAGACTTTTTATAAAGTTTCGCCGTTTTTTGTGCCTTGTTACTCGTTCCAGCCTTTACAGACGTCAATCCATTCTTGATATGAAGTATAGCTTTCTAATTCAGAAATAGTAAGCTCAATGGCAGAGTTGCTGCTACCACATGCAGGGAATACTGTTGCGAAGCGTTTAAGAGATTCATCCAAATAAATAGCAACGCCCTCATTCACGCCAAAAGGACAAACACCACCTACCTCGTGTCCAATTTTTTCAAGCACTTCATCTTTTCCCAGCATTTTTGCCTTTGTACCAAAGACAGCTTTATATTTTGCATTGTCGACTTTGGCATCGCCTGCAGCAACGATTAATATCGCTCCATCGTTCACGAGAAACGATAAGGATTTCGCAATGCGTTCAGGCTCACACCCGAGTGCCTGTGCCGCTAGTTCAACGGTCGCTGAGCTTTCGTTTAGCTCCTGTATTCTGTGTTCCACATTCCATTGCGCTAAATGTTTACGCACTTTTTCAATTGCCATATGTAATACCTCCTTACAATACTACGTTTTATTTTAACATAATTTTCAGAATATACAGTTGTGTTATCTTTCGGAAATAACCTATTATTAAAATGGTTGGTATAAAATCACACTTTTGGAGGTAGAGCTGATGATTATGAAAGTGCTACAGTCTCTTTTTATACTAATAGGATTATTATTTTTCACAGGAGTAGTTGCGCTGTCTGTAATTATTAGTGGTGGGCTACATTTTAGAGGACTACTCTTAACCGTTCCGATATGTTTATTTGTCCTATTTGTTTGTTTAATTTTTGATTGCCTCGATTGCGCCTATTCAACATTACTACAAAATGAGTATTCCAACTGTTGATGCAGAAATTGATGTGTCAGTCTATCAACCATTTACAGAGCAAAATAAAGTAGTAAAGTCAGATACAAAGGCTTCGTTGCAATTAGTTGAGTCACTACCACGCTTAGATGGGGCGACGGCGATGTATCCACTGTATGCAGCCTTTGTAGAAGCGACATATCCAAAGGGTTATTATCCATATGATAAAAGTAGAGTGATGGTGAGTCGTACACCCGAAGCTTATCAAAATTTGATTTCAGGAGATGTTGACCTGATTTTTGTAGCAGCGCCATCAGAATCACAGAAGCGGCAAGCTGAGATGGAAGGTCTTACATTTGACATGACCCCTATTGGACGAGAGGCATTTGTCTTTTTCGTCAATCATAAGAACAGCGTAGAAAATTTATCACTGGAGCAGTTTAAACAAATATACGCTGGAAAAATTACGAATTGGTATGAAGTCGGTGGTGAAAATGCTGCGATTTGTGCCTTTCAACGCCCAGCAGATAGCGGAAGCCAAACAGCACTTGAAAGAATGATGGGAGATACACCAATCATGGAAGCACCTGCTGAAAATGTTGCAACAGGTATGGGGGGTATTATTCATGAGGTATCACAATATCGTAATTATAAAAATGCCATTGGCTACACGTTTAGATTTTACTCAACAGAAATGGTGAATAACAAAGAAATTAAATTATTGTCCATTGATGGGATTGCGCCCACAAAGGAAAATATTTGTAATGGTACATACCCACTCGTATCTGAATTTTATGCTGTTACAGCAGGAACAGATAATCCTAATGTAAAGAAGTTAATCGACTGGATTGTATCAGATGAGGGGCAAGCACTAGTTGAAAAAGTTGGTTATGTACGAGTAGAAAATGACTGAATAGTTTGCTATACTAGTAGCACAATCAAATATGATAGTTTTCTAGGGTTCCGTAGCAATGCTAGTCTGGTCCGAGAGAAAACCACAAATTGATTTTGTGACACGGAAGGATAAAAGCCTGGGAGATACTGCTTACAGCAGTGTTCCTAAGGCTTTTTTTATTTGGCTACTGTGGGAAGTAAGGTAAAAAAAAAGCTCCATTCAGGGTTTAGGTCACCGAACTGCTTGGGTAAGTTGAAGAAGTGATCGAGAAGGTCACTGAACTGCTTAGGTCGCCAGGGAATCACTCACTTTGCTCAACGAGAACCACTCAATAATAGTCATTCATCCGTGTCTAACAATAAAATGGAGGAATTCGCAATGAACAAACAATGGTTAAGTGTCATAATTGCTGCTTTTTTTGAAGTCGGCTGGGTTATTGGCTTAAAGCATGCAGGGAATGCACTCGAATGGGTTGGTACCACGGTTGCAATTTTTGTTAGCTTTTATTTACTAATTAAGGCTGGAGAAAGCTTACCAGTTGGCACTGTTTATGCAGTATTCGTAGGCTTGGGGACAGCGGGTACTGTATGTGCTGATAGCTTACTATTTGGAGAGCCATGGAAATTAGCCAAAATTTTATGTATCGTCGTTTTACTTGCAGGGGTTGTCGGTTTAAAGCTTGTCACAGGGGAGCCTAAAGAGAAAGAGGTGAATGAATAATGGCATGGGTTGCATTAGTAGTTGCGGGGCTATGTGAGATGATGGGTGTTTATATGATTAGTAAATATAATGATGCTAAAAGTATTAAAAATTTAGTGTTATTGATTTTCGCATTTACCTTGAGCTTTGCTGGCCTTGCATATGCCATGGAAACATTACCAATGGGTACAGCCTATGCAATTTGGACAGGAATTGGAGCGGCAGGTGGCGCTTTGCTCGGTATGTTGTTTTTCAATGAATCTAAGGATTGGAGACGTCTTGTTTGCATTGTTCTTGTTTTAGGGGCAGCGATATTTTTGAAATTGTTATCTTAGCTAATAGTTTATATAGTCATCTGGCATCGGTCTAATCGTTGCTAGATGGCTTTTTGTTAGCATACGCAACGATAGATAAAGAATTTTTGCTTAAAAATATTGTAAAAAGCCTTTAAAAAAAGACAGACAACCACTCGTCAGTTGTCCGTCAATTTTTAAAAAATTATTTTTTTACATCCTTCGTCCATTCAGCAACTTTGTCTGCATTCGCTTCTACCCAATCTTTAGCAGCTTGTTTTGGGTCTTTGCCATCCATAATTTCTAGCATAACGCTCTCTAAATCTTCTGATGTCCAGTGGAAGTTATCTAGTACAGAATAGACATCTGGTTGATCTTCTTTTAAACCTTTACGAGCGAATGTGTTAATCGTTTCTTCGCCACCATAAACGCCTTTTGGATCTTCTAAGTATTTAAGATCATATTTAGCGAACATCCAATGAGGAGACCAGCCTGTCACGACAATGTTTTCCTTATTTTTAATTGCTTTAGCAAGAGAAGTTGTCATAGCACCAGATGAAGAAGTTAATAAATTCCAATCTGCTAAATTATCATATTCATCTAAAGCTTTTTCAGTAGCAGCTGTAATCCCAGCACCAGGCTCAATACCCGTAATTGTACGATCTGCTTGCTTTTTTAAATCCTCAATCGAATTAACATCCATATAGCTTGGTACTACTAGACCTATTTTGGCACCAGCAAGGTTTTCACCTAGGCCATCAAGATCGTTCTTATATTTTTCGTACTGTGGGGCATGCGTATTTGGTAACCATGCAGCGACCATACCATCTGCTTCACCTTTTGAAACAGCCTCCCACATAATTGCATTATCAAGTGGTGTTAATGTTACATTGTAGCCTAAATCCTCTAGCACCTGACCAACTACATTAGTTGAAGCAATTTCTGTATCCCATTCAACGTAGGCTAGATTGACGTCCTTTGAGTTACCACTACTCTTACTTGAATCATCACCATTACATGCGGCTAGCAAAAAGCCAAGCCCTAAAGCCATTCCTAATTTAGTTAATGTTTTCAGTTTCATTGAATCTTCCTTTCAAATATTAATAGTTTTATATCAAACTACAAAATGTAAATCTCAGCAGTGTAAGTGAAGAACTAAATTAATAAATTGCCTCTTTTTCTAAACAGTTTTCTTCTTATTAAAACTTTGCGTTAAGCGGTCTATTACAATGGCGAAAATTACTAGACCTAAACCTGCAACAAAGCCATTTCCAACCTGTGTACGTTGTAGTGCAGTTAATACTTCGCGTCCTAGACCAGGCGCACCAATCATTGAGGCAGTTACAACCATTGATAGTGATAGCATAACAGTCTGGTTAATCCCCGCCATTATAGTTGATTTCGCAAGTGGGATTTCTACTTTAAAGAGTTTTTGATTTGAAGTACTACCATATGAATCCGCAGCTTCTACTAATTCTTTTGGTACTTGGCGAATTCCTAGGTTCGTCATACGTACAGTTGGTGGTAAGGCAAAAATAACGGATGCAAATACGCCAGGTACTATCCCGATACCGAAGAAGGCAACGGCAGGAATCAAGTACACGAAGCCAGGCATCGTTTGCATGAAATCGAGTATCGGCTTAATCACATTTTCTGCTACAGTTGACTTGGACATTAGAATGCCAAGAGGAATACCTAAAATGATTGAGATGATACTTGAAAAGAGCACGAGCGTAGTTGTTTCCATAAGATGTGTCCATAAGCCTTGATTATAGATAAATAACAAACCAATTAATGAAAACGTTGCGAGCCCGAATTTCTTGCCGGTAACGAAAAAGGCAAAAATAACAACAAGTAAAATAAGAATAATCGGGGGAATGCTCACTAATAAATCAGTGACCTGATTCATGAGTAGTTTTCCATTTTTTTGAATCAAGTTAAAAAACACTGAAAAATTACTCGTCAACCAGTCCATAACTGATTCTACCCATGGTCCCAGTGGTATAGCTGGGATATTGTCTAAAAATTTATTCATGTTCAGCTGCCCCCTCATCGCTAGTTGAAAGTGCTTCGATGACAACGCCCCGGATGAGAACACCAAGTAAGCGTTCATCTTTTACAACTGCAATAGGAGTAGGACAATTATGAATCATACCTAATATATCTTGTAAAAGCATATCTGGTGGAACGGTTAACATATCTGAT
The DNA here is from genome assembly GCF_044755845.1 of Lysinibacillus sp. NPDC092081. Classification (NCBI taxonomy): domain Bacteria; kingdom Bacillati; phylum Bacillota; class Bacilli; order Caryophanales; family Bacillaceae; genus Lysinibacillus; species Lysinibacillus sp. NPDC092081. The sequence continues at coordinate 476,461 of NZ_JBIVRU010000001.1, read as the reverse complement.
TGAACAATTGAATGTACCGTTTGTTCTTGTCTTTTAGCAGCAGCCCGTGCGTCGTCAGCAGTAATATAACCTTTTAAATGTCGATTTTTATCAACGGCCATTAGTAAACTAACCGTTTCTTCGCGCATTCTTTTAAGTGCTACTGTCGGTCCATCTACATCTACATTGACAGATACAGGTCGAACCATGGCATTTTCAGCAGTTAATACTCTAGAGCGATCGACGTCTTCTACGAAGGTTTTAACATAATCATTTGCAGGATTTGTTAAAATTTCTTCTCCAGTACCAATTTGAATGATTGAGCCATCTTTCATAATGGCGATACGATCACCAATACGTAATGCTTCATTCAAATCGTGGGTGATAAATAAAATTGTTTTTTTCAATGTGCTTTGTAAATCGAGTAACTCATCTTGCATTTCTTTACGAATTAATGGATCAAGTGCAGAAAAAGCCTCATCCATTAGTAATATTTCAGGGTCATTTGCAAGTGCCCGTGCTAATCCAACACGCTGTTGCATACCACCTGACAATTGACTCGGATATTGGTCCTTATAAGCAAGTAAGCCTGCATTTTCGAGAGCTTGCTCTGCTTTTACTTGTCGTTCTTCCTTTGTGATGCCCCTGATTTCAAGGCCATATTCAGTATTTTGAAGAAGTGTACGATGGGGGAATAAACCGAAGTTTTGAAAGACCATACTCATTTTGTTTCTTCTTACATTACGTAAACTTTCTTTGCCCATTCTGGAAATATTTTCACCATCGATGTAAATATTTCCACTTGTAGGTTCAATGAGACGGTTTAAAAGTCGGATAAGTGTCGACTTTCCACTTCCTGATAATCCCATAATAACGAAGATTTCTCCTTCATTTACGGTAAAACTTGCATCGTATACACCAACTGTTGCACCTGTTTCTTTTAAGATATCAGTCTTGCTTTTTTGTTGCTTGACGAGTTCTAATGCTTGGGGAATATGTTTCCCGAAAACTTTAGAAACATGTTCCACTTTTATTTTTTCCAATAGAACTACTCCTTTCGTAGATCAATTTCGCCTTGGCGTAATGGGTATTGCTTCAATTACGCACAGAAAAATTACCACTGGACGTGGCGATTTTAGGCTGAGTTCCTCTATTTCAGTAGGTGTTTGGACACTCACTGAATGAAGATGAATACTATTTGAGGATAACGATACCCAAATATGAACAAGTAACAACTTAACCCTAACAAAGAGTTGTTACTTCTGTCAAATCGACAAATAAGAAAAAATCCGCTTAAACGCTGTTATATCAGCGCTTAAGCGGATTTTAATTTGGATATAAAAAGCTCTGAACTCGAGCGAAACTTGCATCATTCCCGACAAAGTAAATGATATCTCCTTCTTCTAAGGACACATATGGACCAGGAGATAGTAATAATTCATTTTTACGACGAATTCCGACAATCGTGCTAGATGTATTTTGCCAAAAATTCAATTCCTGTACTGTTTGGTGGATACAAGGGCTTTCAGCTGTCATCTCTAGTTGATAAGGAATAAACGGATTGACAGATCTGAAATGTTCAGTTCGACTAATAAGTTGTTTGGTCTTTTCCTGTAGATTTATTAATTCTTGTTGCTGCTTCTGAATGCTAGACATAAGCTCATGTTGTAGTTCATGTACTGATTGAACATCATGGAATTGGCGGACAAAATGTGCAGCCTTTTCATATGAGATGATAATAACCCCACTACCTTTAGTGGCCTCCACAATTTCCAAGTCTTGCAAAACAGCAATCGCTCTTCTTGCAGTTTCCGAAGAGACATTGTATTGGCTAGCTAGAGATGATCTTGCGTAAATTTTATCGCCAATTCGATATTTTCTTTCCACGATTTTTGAGGCTAGATCGACAGCGATTTGTTGATATTTTGGCTGTTTCACCTGCACATTTTTTTCTAATTGCATTCTAAACTTCCTTTCGTCATTACAGTTCCCTCAGCTTATTATAGACTAGCCTGCACAGAAAAAATAGCGTCTCCATAAGCTATTAGTATATGATAAAAACGTAATATAGCAGTTTTTGTTTCTAATTCATTTTTTAAATAGAGTAGAAGCTATAGTTTGACAGGTCTTAGTTATTATTATAAACTAAGTTACGTTATGTAAGTGATGTGAAAATACAAGTGCTCAGTTAGTAGGTCTAGCTAGCTGTTAACAATAGAAGGTTGGAGAAAATATGACAATTACTACTAAAGTTTTGGATATAGTGAAAGACAAAATGACGATCGTGAAGCAATCAGAAACTGAAAGTATTTGCCTAGTTGGTCCAGTAAAATTACCAGTAAAACAGGGTGAATTTTCAGCGACATTTCAATGGTATAACTGGTTAAAAGTAGGCTCCAATCCGTCAAAAGAAGAAATTATTGATGGATTAGCATCTGCAAACTTAGCTTTTTTACAACAGTCATCAGTGCTTGTTTATGGGGATTTTGCAAATGCAGAGGAAGCTTTAATTCGTATGCATAGCATTTGTCATACAGGTGATATTTTTGGAAGCCAGCGCTGTGACTGTGGTTATCAATTACATGAATCGATGAAAATGATTGTAGAGCATGGCTGTGGTGCCATTTTCTATTTAGCAGATCATGAAGGTCGTGGCATCGGGTTATTCTCGAAATCTCTTGCTTATTTATTACAAGAAGAGGGGTTAGATACAGTTGAAGCAAACCATGCTCTTGGCTTCCCAGACGATACTCGTTCTTATGAAGATGCCATTACTGTATTAGCTGCACTTCGTTCAAAACCAGTTACACTGATTACTAATAATCCGAAGAAGCTTGCCGCATTACAGGCACACGGTTTAGCAGCAGAAGGACATGTCCCATTATGGGGAGGATTAACGGAGACAAATCGTTTTTATTTAGACACGAAAGTAGAGAAATCTGGACATTTGCGCGAAGAGAAGTGAGTGGAGGAACGAAGATGACAATAGATGAAAAATATATGCAGTTAGCACTTGATTTAGCCGCTAGTGCAAAAGGAAATACGAATCCTAATCCACTAGTGGGGGCTGTAATCGTCAAAGACGGTGTCATTGTTGGAACAGGTTTACACAGAAAAGCAGGGGAACCACATGCAGAGGTGCATGCATTCCGTATGGCTGGAGAACATGCTAAAGGTGCGACACTTTATGTAACTCTTGAGCCATGTTCACATTATGGAAAAACACCTCCTTGTGCGAATTTAGTGAAAGAATCAGCAGTTAGTCGCGTAGTTGTAGCTATGCAAGATCCAAATCCTGCTGTAGCTGGACGTGGTATTCAACTGTTACGAGATGCAGGCATAGAGGTAGAGGTGGGGATTTTAGAAGCTCAAGCTCGCCGTTTAAATGAACGCTTTATTCACAATATGCTTACAAAACGACCATTTATTATTTCAAAATATGCGATGACTTTAGATGGGAAAATAGCTGCCCATACAGGACATTCCAAGTGGGTAACGGGTGAAGCAGCCCGTGAGGATGTTCACCGTATTCGTCATGAGGTGGATGGGATTTTAGTTGGTGTAGGTACTGTGTTAGCTGACAATCCATCCTTAACGACAAGATTAAAAGAAGATTACGGAAAAAATCCAGTACGCATTATTATGGATAGCTCACTTCGTACACCAGCTCATGCCAATGTTTTGAATGTAGAAGAAGCGAAAACAATTATTGTATGTAGTGAGAATGCCAGTCAAGAAAAAATAACAGCATTTGAGGAAAAAGGCTTGACTGTACTGCCAGTTCGACATGATTCTCAGGGGCTTGTTGTAGATGATATGCTTGAAAAACTATATCAAAATGGCATTACGGATATTTTAGTAGAGGGTGGAAGTACGATCAACTCTTCGTTTTTACAGCACGGTGCTATTAACAAATATGTGATTTACATAGCGCCGAAGATTCTCGGTGGTCGTTTATCATTAACACCTTTTGCTGGTCAAAATCCATCTACTATGGATGAAGCATGGGATGTAGAATTTGCTTCGTTTGAGCAGGTTGGGCAAGATTTACGTATTATTGCTTATCCAAAGATAGGTGAAGAAAAGTGAATTATCAAGCAGATGTTTGTATTGTAGGGGCTGGTCCAGGTGGAGCACTTCTTTCGCACTTACTAGCGAAAAAAGGTCTTTCCGTGATACTACTGGAACAAAACGCAGCACTTGGGCAGGCATTTCGCGGTGAGCATTTAAATGAAGAGGGTGAGGCTGTTTTAAAAAGTCATCAACTTTTTGAAGCAGTTGAAGAGCTCGGTATATTACGTATGGGAAAGCTTGAATATTACGCAGACGGTAGAGCAATAAAAACTATTCTCCCTAATGGAGCTATAGGACATTTAGGAATTCATGTTCCGCAAGCAAATCTATTAAAGGGAATTTTACAAGAAACAAAGCATTTTCCGCACTTTTCTTGTTTCCTGAATACGAAGGTGACAAAGCTCATAGTTGATTCTTTGGGCAGATATACGGGTGTCATTGCATCAAGAGATGGGGAAACGATTGAAATTAGTAGTCAGTTAATTATCGGAGCTGACGGTCGTTACTCTACTATTCGTAAGCAGGCGAACATTGAGATTCAAAAGCATAAACATGGCTTTGATTTATTGTGGGCAAAAATTCCTGCCCCTCAAGGATGGGAGCCATCGATTAAAATGGCATTAATAGGTGATAAACAGCTATCCTTATTTACACAGGTAGGTGGGTTCATTCAAATCGGCTGGAATATTGATCAAGGAAGTTTTCCTCAGCTCAGAAAAAAAGCATTTACACCATTTATCCAACAGCTTTTAGAACAATTCCCGGAACTATCTGATACTGTAAACGAACATATCAGATCTTGGCAAGATTTTGTCTTGCTTGATGTATTCAGTAGTCATTGTGATTGCTGGGGGACAAAGGGGCTTGCGTTATTAGGGGATGCTGTTCACACGATGACACCAACTGGAGCATTTGGGCTCAATAGTGCACTAAAGGATGCAGATTGTCTTGCGTCACTATTAAATAAAGAAACGCTTGCTCATTTTAACGTACACGATTTTCAACAAATGCGCGAGCAAGCCATTGAAGAAGTATTAGCGACTCAAATTGAAAAAGAGCAAACATTTGCAGCTAACTTCATCAACAGGGCTTCTTGAAGGGAAGAAACACAACATGAAATTTGGCTTTGATATAGATGACACACTGATAGATTTACGAGCACACGCCTTTGCGCTCTATAATAAAAAACTTAGTAAAAATGTTGCTCTAGAAGCATTTCAAGCTTTGCAAAGAGTTGAAATTCACGAACCTTTTGGTTTAACAGATGCTGAAGGAGCGGCGATGTGGAATAGTTCATTAGAAGAAATTTATTTTACGGATTGTCCTTCTTTTGAGGGAGCGCTAGAGACGCTTCAAGCTTTGGCACAACAGGGACATGACATTTATTATATTACTTCACGTCCTAAACAATATTGTGAGCAAACACGTGAATGGATGAAAGCACAAGGATTTCCAATCACAGAAGGACACTTTTTCTGCGGAATGCAGGATACAGAGAAAGTGGCGATCATCAAAGAACTAGCTTTAGATGTTTATGTAGATGATAAACCAGCTGTATTAGAAACACTGCAAGATGTGAGTACAAAAGTAATTTTAAAAAATCAATCCTATAACAAGCATGTTGAACTGCCACGCTTAAATCATTGGCAAGATTTCTTAAGATTGGTAAATAATTAACTCATCACCATAACGTGTGGTTGATTTCCGTTCCGACCGAGCGCTTTGTTGCTGCCGCTACGCTTTCGCACAGATAAAACATTTGCCGCTGACGCTTCGCTTTCGCGCAGAGCAGAGCTTCTTAGGAGCGTACGATGAGCCGCTTTAGTTGCTGCAGCTACGTTAACACTACGCTTTCGCACAGAAAAAATTCGCTTCGCTGTAGGGTCTCGGGCCAACACGATGTTGGTCACGAAGGCGTTATCACTGGACGTGATGGTTGTAGCCTTCGTTCCTCTATTGCTAATCCCCAAAGAGTCGCCCGGTCTCCATTTCAATCAACTTGTATCAATGGCATACGTTTTAACAAATGTCATCCATAACTTTTGTTGATGAGTCAAATAATTAAAGCACTAAACCCGAATAGAGGGCACTAAAAAAGTGAACCTATTCGGGTTTATTTATTGTTTCAATCAATATAATTGTCTTTCGATTTCTAATGCAACGCTTTGAATAGTTTCAATTAATAAATTTTCATCGTAGTCACTGTAGCGTACTTCTGGTATGACCAGCGTTACGGAAGCGATGATTTGTTGAGAAGCATTTAAAATCGGTGCAGATACAGAGCATGCGCCACGCACACGTTCGCTATTACTTTTCGCAAACCGTTGTAAACGGATATGCTTTAATTCCTTTAACAACTGTTCTTTTGAAAGTATCGTCCTATCAGTGATACGTTCAAGACTTATATTCTCTACATATTCTTCAACATTTGGCATAAATGCGAGCAATATTTTAGATGATGCACCTGCATAAAGGGGAGAGGTGTCACCTACAAACATTTTCGTTGAAAGCGGGTATGTTGAATCATAGTTTAAAATACATCGTCTTTCCAATCCATCAATAATATTCATGGAAACACTTTCGCCGATTTTTTCGTTTAACTTTTTTAAAATAGGTTCGGCGACAATAATAAGACTTGATTCTTCTTTTACTAAATTCCCTAAATACAGAAGTGAATGACCTAATTGATAGCGCTTAGTACGTTCATCTTTGTGTAGAAAGCCTTCGTACACAAAGGTAGAAACGAAGCGTTGTAAACTGGAAATGCTTATCCCTGTTTTTTTACTTAACTCAGTTAGGGAAAGGCTGGGTTCATCTTTTGAGAAAGCTTTTAACACTTTAATAGCTTTGTGCAGCGATGACATTGTATAGTTTTTTTCGAAAATCTCCTGATTCATCCCGTCACCTACGTAATAAAATAATTTTCTTCGACATCCGCCGGAGCATTTATCTTCATAAATTCTATTATAGCGTAATTTTATTTTTGTAGAGAGGACTTTTGGAATTCGTTTGTATGTTCTCCAAGTATCGGTGGTGCTAGTTTATATTGAATAGTTAGATCAGAGAACTTTAACGGGCTTTTGATGAATTTGATTGTACCATATTGTTCGTGCTCTATTTCACCAATCATATCCCGGGCCATAAATTGCGGTTGTTCTAGTGCTTCTGCAATTGTGTTCACACGCCCACCTGGAATTTTGTATTGTTGTAATAAGGTAATCCATTCATCCCGTGTTTTGGTCATTGTCATGTCAGTAATCATCTGAACTAGCTCCGCTTCATGTTGCTTGCGCATCGTATTTGTTATAAAGCGAGGATCATTGGCCCATTCTTCACGTTTCAACATCGTGCAAAACTTTTTAAATTGTCCATCTGTACCAACGCAAATCATTAAGGGGCCATCCGCACAGTGAAATACTTGATACGGCGCAACATTATTATGACGATTACCTTGACGTTCTGAGATAAAACCTGTATTCAAATAAGCGCTTGCTATATTTGCTAAGCTACTCATCTGAACGTCTAATAAAGCTAAGTCAATAAATTGCCCTGTATTTGTTTGATCGCGCATTCGTAAAGCGGCTAAAATACTAATAACGACATAGTTAGAGGTTAAAATATCTGCAATAGGAACACCAACTTTTGTCGCTTCTCCTTCAGGTGACCCAGTGACATGCATTAAACCACTCATTGCTTGAATAACTGGGTCGAAGCCTGGTTCGTGCGCAAGAGGACCAGTTTGACCGAATCCTGTAACTGCACAATAAATGATCCTTGGATTCACTTTTCTTAATTCCTCATAGCTTAGCCCCATCCGCTCCATGTCACCCGTTTTAAAATTTTCGAGGACGACATCGGCATCTTTGACAAGTTCTTTAAATTTTTCTCTGCCATCTATTGTCTTTAAATCTAATGTGATCGATTTTTTATTGCGATTAGCACATAAATAATACGTACTTTGATCATTCACAAATGGCCCCCAATCACGCATACTATCAGAGCCATCTGGATGTTCTACACGGATTACTTCTGCTCCTAAATCGGCCAACATCATGGAGCCAGCAGGGGCAGCATAAACGCGAGATAAATCTAACACTCGAATATTTTCAAGAGGTTGCATTGTTCTTCCTCCTAAATACGTCATTTATAAACAGGCTTACGTTTTTCTACAACTGCGTTTACACCCTCTTTAAAATCATCTAGCTCTGTCACAATAGCCATTTGTGATGAAATGTAATCAAGGGCAGTACGTAAATCCATCCGCTGACTTTGATAAACAGCACGCTTAATGAATTGTAATGTCGTAGTTGGACGACTTGCTAATTCCTTTGCATAAGTCAATGTGTATTCGTCAAGTTCATGGTCTTCTACAACAAATGTCACAACACCTTTGTCTTTTGCTTCATCAGCAGTTAATACACGGGCTGTCCAGAACATGTCCAATGCTTGATCGATGCCGATTAATTTTGGTAAATAATAAGCGCCACCGTCGCCCGGTACGATCGCAACGTTAATGTAGCTTTCTGAAATCTTCGTAGATTTTGCAGCAATCCGTATATCGCACATTAAGGCCATATCAAGTCCTGCCCCCATTGCAAACCCATGTACCTGTGCAATAACGGGCTTATCGATTTCTTCAAGGAGAAGGGGGATACGTTGAATCTTTTTCCAAAGAGAATTTTTTCGTGCTAATCCTGTAGAAGAGATATCGTCCTCGCTTTGGAAAAATCCTTCACCAGCTTGCATCGCCTTAATATCCCCACCAGCGCAAAATGATTTTCCATTACCTTTTACGATGACAACACGAATATCCTCTGAATCACGAACAGTTTCAAGGGCTTCAATCCATTTAGCGATCATCTCTTCACTAAAAGCATTGTACGCCTCAGGTCTATTTAATGTAATTGTGGCAACATGGTCTCGCACTTCAAAAAGTAAATCAGTCATTGAAAACACTCCTTATCATGTCATTAGTAGTTAGTCACAAATTAATTAAAACTCTTATCCTTCTACTTTAAGTAGGGGAGAGCTTGCGCTAAACGAAGTTAAATATTCCCATAGACTATCTCCACTATTTTCCAATAGTTGTGTTGCAACCAAATTAGTCCAATAAGAGGTGCTGGCTCCTTCATCGCGCCATGACCAAAGTCTGCGTGTAAATTGATGCAAACTATGCTCGTGTGTCGTACCAATTGCAGCGTGTACTTGATGCGCAATTGTTGTCACTGCTTGAATAATTTCTTCGAAACGAATGCGGGCGTATGCAACTTCACTATTTTGATTGTTCATCTGAAGGGCTTCGGTTACATTATTAAATGCTGCTAAGGCGATCGCCGTTTCACCTGCTAAATGTACAATATGTTGTTGAACGAGCTGGAAGCGATGAATCGGTCGACCGAATTGCTCACGTTCTTTCGTATATTGAACAGTTAAATCATTTATTTTATCGACGGCACCAGTCATCAGTGCTAATTGAAAAGCTGAATGGAGTGTTGTTATAGCGTGTACCTTGTCAGGAGATAACACAGCAGATATTTGTGAAACTGTAGCGTGATGGAATATTACGGTATCACGCGGTTCTCCTGCTAAATTCGTATCTAACTTAATTTCAGCTTGGCTTAAATCTATTTCTACAAGATGTGTACCTTCCGTGCTATAGGCAAGTGTTACAAGGTGTTTTGTATGACGTGCCCAAGGGATTTGAATCGCCTCTCCCGTTAATTTGCCATTCTCTAACGTAAAGGCATGGTTAGGGCATAGCATATACGTCGCCAAATCCTCAATTACTTGTAAACTAGTAAACTCCAATAAATAATTTGCAAATGTTGTTTCTGCAAATGGGATCGGTGCAGCGTATTTTCCTGTTAAACGAACAATATTCAATAAATCCTCGATGTCGCCACCTGCACCGCCATTTTCTTCTGTAATGGCTACAGCTGTCATACCGTTTTCTTTAAACAAATCCCATAGTTCTGGTGCCCAATGACCTTGTTCCACTGTATCGACTAACTCTTTATCGACTTTTTCTTTTAACATGCGCTCTACAACATCAAGAATCATATCTTTCATTTCACTCATTGTGCTATAACCCCTTTCGCTACAACGCCATACAATACTTCTGAAGTTCCTCCTCGAATAGTAAAACCTGGTGCATGTAAAATAGATTCAGCCATAAAGCGATCGATTTTACGATGCGCGTCAAGTGTAGGATAAGTCTGTACGATTAAGCGTGTGATTTCAGGAATACTTTGCTCAAATTTCGTACCGAGTGCCTTCACAAGCGCAGCAGGAATAGATACGTCTTCACTATTACCAGATTCTAAAAGCTGGGCTACTCCAATTGACAAATTACGTAGACCCCAAAGACGAGCTACTATTTTAGACGCTTGCTGTAATCCTTCTAAATTGTTCTGGCGCTTTAACTCTTGAATAAGCTCATCGATTAATGGGAACGTACTCAATATTCGCTCTGGACCACTGCGCTCAAAGGCAAGCTCTGCTAATCCTTGAGCCCAACCATTACCGATCTCTCCAACAACCAGATTGTCAGGTACAAAAACATTGTCAAAGAACACTTCGTTGTAATGGTGTTCACCAGTTAAAAATTTAATAGGAACAATGGTTACCCCTTCCGCATGTAAATCAACAATCAACTGACTAAGCCCTGCATGTTTACTTTTGCCATCAAAAGGACTAGTCCGTACTAAAGTCACCATATAGTGGCAAAGGTGAGCATTACTCGTCCATATTTTTTGACCGTTGATAATCCATCCTCCCTCTACTTTTTCAGCACGTGTGCTAACCGAAGCGAGGTCAGAGCCACTATTTGGTTCACTTAAACCTATGCCGAAGTAGCATTCACCTTTCACGATTTTCGGTAAGAAATTTTCACGCTGCTCTTCTGTTCCATATCGTAAAAGAAGTGGTCCTGTTTGGCGATCAGCAAACCAATGTGCTGCAACCGGAGCACCAACAGCTAAAAATTCCTCCGTTAAAATATATCGATCAATGGTACTCCTTTCTTGACCGCCATATTTTTTAGGCCATGTTAAGCCAATCCAACCTTTTTGACCAATTAATTTAGAGAATTCAGGATCATCTCCACTTAGCCAAGAGTCACATTTAGGCGTGAAAGTTCCTTTTGCTAATTCATCCTGTAGAAACGTTCGAACATCTAAGCGAAATTGCTCCTGCTCTTGTGTAAATTGCACAGTTGGTAAATGAAACATTTGATCACTCCTTTAATTTTACCGTAATGTGGTAACTATTATTGTATATGTGTATTTTATGATCACTTATAACTGTAGTCAATCACTTTTTTGGAATTATTAGAAAATTTTTATGAGTGGAGTGATAAACTAAGTATTGAAAATGAAAAAACGGTGAAAAAATGGAAAAATACAGAATAAACATGTTACTATGTAGAAAATTCTGTAATGGAGGTGTGGGGTATGCAAATAGCTATCAAAACTTCCCCAAAAATAATGCAAGTGTTATCACCACAATTAGTACAGCATTTAGAAATACTGCAATATTCAACAAATGAGCTAGAGCAATATATTTATGATAAGGCTTACGAAAATCCACTGTTAGTTGTCACGGATGCGACAGTAAAAATGCAATATGAGGAAATTATGCAACTAGCAAGCTATTCCGATAAGCGTTATTCTGCGCAATATTATGGGACGGAAAATAATAATTCATTTAACCCTATTGAAATGAAGCTTGCAGTAAAGGAAAGCTATGAGCAGTTTTTATTGGAACAAGTACCTATGCATAAAAATCTAACTTCTATAGATTTAAAAATCTTAACGTTTTTAATCCAATCTTTAGATGAGCGTCTTTTTTTAGATGTTGATGTAGAAATTGTTGCTAATAAATGTGAAACAAATATTTTGCATGTAGAGGCACTATTGGACTTATTACAAACTTTCGAGCCAGTAGGAGTAGGGTCACGTAATTATAAGGAGTTTTTACTCATTCAGATAGACAGCGATGCGTTTGCACCAAAATTGGCCTCTCGATTTATCGAAACGGATTTAGAGCTAGTGGCTGCACAGGCTATTAAACAGTTAAGTAAAAAGTATAAAACGTCTCTACATGACGTGAAGAAAACTGTCAACTATATAAAAAATTTAAAACCAGTGATCACAGGAGATAAATTCAATGAGATTCCATATGTCATGCCAGAAGTTGAAGTAGAAAGAATAGGAGAGGAATGGTTAATTAAATTAAATCGTGGATATTTACCGATTGTTACTATCGATAAACATTATGTTGAAATGCTAAAAAATGATCCGAATTGTAAAACATATTTTAAAGATACAATGAAAGATGCTCTTTTATTATTACAAGGAATTGAACAACGTGATAAAACACTGTACGAATTAGCTAGAATACTAGTGGAATTGCAAGAGGATTTTTTCCATAAAGGCATGGAGGCATTGAAGCCTATGCGGTTAAAAGATGTAGCGGACATTTTAAATCTACATGTATCAACGATTAGTCGGGCTGTGCGTGGAAAATATATAAAGACCTCTCATGGTGTGTATGCTTTCCAATCGTTATTTACAAAAGGAGTAATGAATATTTCTGGAAAAATGGATTCTATTATGTATATTAAAAAGCGGCTCAAACAGTTGATCGAGGGAGAGGAAAGACAGAAGCCTTTAACTGATCAGCAACTTACACATACTTTAAGTGCTGAAGGTATCCAAATATCCAGACGGACAGTAGCGAAGTACAGGGAAGAGATGAATATTATGAGTTCATTTAATCGAGTATATGAATAAGATAGATGATGTAAATAAACTATTAATGATGCATTTTTACATCAATATTTAAAAACCGCATTTGAAAAGATTCATAGATTTTCTTAACTAAGTAATTTTAATGCTCATCAGCATAGCGTAAGGTGATAAGACAGTTTTTAAATAACAACAATAGATGTACAGATTGGAAATTTTTTGAGATTTTTAATAATTGAATAGGTTTGGCATCAGAATTGCTCATTAAACGCTAGACATTGAAATAGAAGAAAGGGGCTAGTAAATGTCTACATAAAACACTAAAGGGGTGGTTTAATGGGGGCTTTGCAAAAATCATTGAAAACACGGCATATTACAATGATCTCCATTGGGGGGGTTATTGGTACAGGGCTCTTCGTAGGGACAGGAAAAAATATTTTAAGTACCGGTCCAGCGGCGGTGATTTCATATGCGATTGCATGCTTACTTATAGTTCTGATCATGCAAATGGTTGGGGAAATGGCATCAGGAGAAATAGTATTAGGAAAGAAATCAGGAGGTTCGGCAGAGCTAGGTTCATTTGCTTCCTATGCAGGGAAATATATTGGTCCATGGGCAGGGTTTACAGTAGGTTGGCTTTATTGGGCAAGCTGGGTATTTATTGTGGGGTTAGAAGCGGCACTCATAGGGGGAATGCTGCATAATTGGTTTCCGATGATACCAACATGGCTAGGAAGCGTAGGCATCACATTATTGATGACAATTGTTAATATTTATTCAGTAAAATCGTTTGGTGAATTTGAATATTGGCTGTCCTTCGTTAAAGTTACGGCAATTATTGTATTTTTAGTTGTTGGTATAGCTATGATTTTAGGGATTTGGCCAAATTATGAACCGAAGGGGATAGGGATTTTAACGGAATTCGGTGGATTTGCACCAAATGGAATTGTCCCGATTTTTACGGCAATTGTCTTTGTTATATTCTCGATTTGTGGTGCTGAGGTTGCAGCCATCGCGGCAGCAGAGTCTGAAAATCCAGCGAAAAATATTGTCCGCGCCATTCGTAATGTTGTCTTTCGATTAGGTTTATTTTTTGTAGGTTCAGTAGCCATTATGGTTTTAATTATCCCTTGGAATGATACAAAAACGTTGGCAGCGCCTTATGCAAATATTTTATCGATGGCAGGGCTTCCAATTGCTGCACAACTTATTCAAATAGTCATTTTTATTTCACTAATCTCTGTTTTGAATTCTGCTCTTTATACTAGCTCACGTATGTTACTTGAAATGTCACGTCAAGGCGATGCACCTAAAATATTCTCGCAAATTAAAAATCGTCGAGGTGTGCCTGTACCAGCTGTTATTGGTAGTACAGTAGTAGCGTATATTTGTGCGATGCTATACTTCATTTCCCCTGAAGTAATTTTCTACTTTTTGGGTAATTGCGTTGGAGGATTAATGATTGCAGTTTATATTTTTATAGCTATTTCACAAATTCGTTTCCGGCGTTATTATGACAAAGTTTCAGATGAGCCATTATCGATTAGAATGTGGCTGTTTCCATATTTATCGTATGTGACAATTGGTATTTTAACAGTTGTTTATTTATGCCAAGCCCTCATCGAATCTTTACGTTCACAATTCTATTTAAGTACATTTGTATTAATTGGCTCAGTTGTGTTGTTCATGATTATGCGAAAGCTGTCGACAAGACCAGCGGAGCAAATAGAGGAAAAACTAGCCTCAGAGTAGAATACTATAAAATACAAAAAATTCGCGATATTTCTGCGAGAGATCAAGCCATGAAAGAATTAAAAGGTGCTTTAATACCTTTTAGGCTTACAGATGCCCCGTAGAAAGAGCGGATTTTTTTTATGAAAAAGTTCTTTAAAGTTCAAGAGGGAGTGATCTAGATGTCGATAACTCAACTACATAAAGATGAGCATTTTTTTATTGTAAAAAATGATGAGGTAATGATTAAAAGTGATATCCAAATAGAGCTTCTTGAAAAAATAATAATAAAATATAGTGAAGGAATAGAAACCTTTGAGGTTGAAGGGTATTTCGTTCATGTATTAGAGACTTCGCAAGGTAGTTTATTTCATGTCAAACCATACATGCAGTATAGCTATATAGATTTTATGAACCCATTGTCAATTAAAGTATTAAACTCCATATCCGATGGCGTTACAGTATGTGATAGCGATGGCAAAATTTTATTCCAAAACGATATTGATATTGAAATTGTAGGCATTGATTTAATGGGTAGATACGCACAAGACGTCATCGCTGAAGGATTAATGAGTGATTCCATTTCGATGAAAGTAATTGAATCAAAAGAAAAAGTAACTATTTTACAGACGTTCATTAATGGCAAATGCTTTTTAGTTTCGGGTAAGCCAATATTTGATGAAGACGGTGAATTACAATACGTAGTAGCAATTACACGTGATATGACACAATTGAAACTGTTAGAGAAAGAAGTAAAAAAATTAGAAGTTCAAAATGAGAACTTTAAAAATAAGCTACATGCCTTACATAATAAAGAAACAACAAAAAGTAGTTTAATAGCTGTATCTTCAGCAATGATGCAGGTTATAAAGCGAGTTATGAGAGTTGCAGAGGTAGACTCAACTGTGTTAATTGGTGGTGAGTCGGGCGTAGGTAAAGAAGAGATCACAAAGCTTATTCATGCAAATAGCCGACGTCACAATAAGCAAATATTAACGATTAACTGTAGTGCAATCCCTGAGAATTTATTAGAATCTGAACTTTTTGGCTATGAGGCAGGAGCATTTACAGGTGCATTAAGAGGTGGTAAGGCAGGGTTATTTGAGATTGCATCAGGTGGTACAGTGTTTTTAGATGAAATTGGAGAGATGCCCTTATTACTGCAGGCGAAATTATTACGTGTGCTCCAAGAATCAGAGGTTCAGCGTCTAGGTAGTGGAAAGCCTATTCCTATTGATGTACGCATAATCGCTGCGACAAACCGAAATTTAGCGGAGATGGTGAGGCAAGGTAATTTTCGTGAGGATTTATATTATCGGTTAAATATTATCCCGATTGAAATTCCTCCTTTAAGACACCGTCGTCAAGATATCATCCCACTAGTCAACCATTTTTTAGCTATTGTTGAAGAAAAATACGGTATTCATCGGACAATTGAGTCATCGGCCATGAAAATATTAGAGTCTTATGATTGGCCAGGAAATGTACGTCAACTTAAAAATATGGTGGAGCGTATTTGCTTACTAGCAACGCAGCCAGAAATAACAGCATTTATTGTGCAACAAGAGTTAGATAGTAACCCAACTATTATACGTGATCTAGAAGATCCTGTAGAAATACAAAGCATCCAGGAACAAGTTGTATCCCCGAAGTTTGGTGGTATTTTAAAGGAGCAAGTAGCTGCGTTTGAAAAGCAGATTATTAAGGAAGCTCTATCTAAATATCCGAGTATCAGGCAAGCTGCTAAAACACTTGGCTGTGATCAGTCAACATTAGTACGTAAAATACAAAAATTCCAATTAACGAAACAAATTTCATATGAGGATTAGTGATGTATTTTTGCATCAAAATTTCATTTATGCACAATAAGCTGTAATATCGCAATATTCATTAATTAATACAAGGAAAATGATGAAATGCATCATTGATATGTTAATAGATTTTAGAAGGAAAGAGGCATTTTTAACAAAGAAAGAGTCTCTTTTTCATTTTGTAACAGTTTATGAAGCAATAAATGAAAAAAATATTGCTACATTTTCATGACGTGGGGTTGATTTCCGTTCCGGCTGGGCGCTTTCCTGGGGGCGTCCGATGAGCCGCTTCGCTGCGCTGCAGGGTCTCGGGCCAACACGAAGGCGTTATCACAGGACGTGATGCTTTTAGCCTTCGTTCCTCTAAATCGCTGATCCCCAAGGAGTCGCCCAACCTCCACTCCAATCAACTTATATTAATTGGCATTCATTTTAACAAAATCATTCCTTTCTTTTAGAAGTGAGTCAAAAAAATTACAATGCCTTAAAGAATTTTTTCATCAGTTGGCATGAGAATTGCTACTAAAAAAATGTATGAAATTTTAAACGAAAAGAGGTTGGCATTTATGACAATTCAACTAAAAGAAGAGCTAAAAACGTTAGATCAAAAACATTTTCTACACCCAACAACGTCGATTGAGCAACAACAAACACAAGGTCCTGCAGCCATTTTTACAGAGGGCAATGGCATTTATTTAAAAGATATAGAAGGAAATATCTACATTGATGGCATGTCTTCTTTATGGAATGTAAATATCGGACATGGCCGTAAAGAAATTGCCGAAGTGGCGAAGGAACAAATATCTACATTAGCATTTAGTTCCTGCTTCGCATCATTTAGCAATGAACCAGCAATTCGTTTAGCGACGAAAATCGCTTCTTTAACTCCGGGAGACTTAAATACTGTATTTTTCACTTCAGGCGGTTCAGAGTCGAACGATACAGCGATTAAATTAGCTCGTCATTACTGGTTACTAAAAGGGCAGCCAGAGCGTCAAAAAATTATCTCTCGTACACATTCATACCATGGTGTAGCTATGGGGGCTACAAGTGCGACAGGCTTACAAGCATTTCGTGACTTTACCAATTCACATGCCCCTGATTTCCACTATGTATACAGCGAATCCGTACGTAATTTACGTGAAACGATTGAAGTGTTAGGCCCAGAGACTGTAGCCGCATTTATTTCTGAGCCCGTACAAGGGGCAGGTGGAGTTAATATTCCACAAAAAGATTACTTTAAAGAAGTGCGAAATATTTGTGATGAGTACGGTATTTTATTCATAGCAGATGAAGTCATTACTGGGTTTGGTCGTACAGGTAAATTTTTCGGTATGGAGCATTACGGCGTAGTGCCAGATATGATGTCGTTCGCAAAAGGAGTTTCAAGTGGTTATGTTCAACTTGGTGGTGTGGCGATATCCGAAACAATTCATCAAGATTTATGTGAGCTTTCTAAAGGGACATTAATGCACGGATATACTTACAGCGGTCATGCACTTGCTTGCCAAGTTGGATTGAAAAACATAGAAATCCTTGAGCAAGAAAATCTCGTTGAAAATGCTGCAAACATGGGGGATGCCATGTTAGAAGGATTCCGAGCGCTGCAAGAAAAATATAGCTTTATCGGCCGTGTGCGTACGCTTGGATTACTTGGAGCCATTGAATTAGTGAAGAGCCGTGAGACGGGTGAATTGTTTGAGATGGCTCTTAGTCCGATTTTTGTTCAGGAAACGATGAAACGAGGATTGATTCTACGAACGGTTACGTATGATCAAGATACAGTTGTTTTTTCTCCACCTCTCATTTTATCAAAAGTAGAGCTAGATGAAATGTTACGTATTTTAGACGAGACATTTGAGCATATACGTAAAACAATTGTCGAAAAAAATTAATGTCAGTGGAAATGATGATTATTTGAAGGAGGAGTTTTATGACAACGATCGTTAGAGAAATACGAGAACAATTTAATCCAGCGAAACCATCTCAATGTATAGGCCAAGTTGAGCTTTTGACAATAGATGAAACGAAAGACGTTATCGTTGCAGCTCAGAAAGCATTTGAAGGTTGGAAAAATACGTCTTCTGTTACACGTGGAGAAATATTACGCGTGACAGCAGACTTGCTTGAGAAAAATATTGATAAAGTAGCTGAAATAGCTTCGAGTGAAATGGGTAAAACGAAAAATGAAATGCTTGGTGAGGTGAAACGTGGCGCTTCCATTTTACGTTATTTTGCACAAGAAGGGATGCGGGCAACAGGTGAGGTGTTACCGTCAGCCAATGAAGCGAAATTACTGTACACAATGCGGGTACCACTTGGTGTCGTTGCTACCATCACTCCTTGGAATTTTCCTGTCGCTATTCCTCTATGGAAAATTGCACCTGCATTAGTGTACGGCAATACGGTAGTTTGGAAGCCTTCTATTGAAAGCGCTTTAACAGGTAAATTAATAGGAGAATTATTTGAACAGGCAGGCTTACCCAAAAACGTGTTAAATGTTGTACAAGGCCATGGTTCAAAAGTGGGGCAGGTATTATTGGAGGCACCTGAAGTAAAGGCAATTACATTTACAGGTTCAAATAGTGTAGGGCAAAGTATTTTAGATACTGCTGGGTCAACTAATAAAAAAATTCAGCTCGAACTTGGAGGCAAAAATGCAGCGATCATTCTAGCTGACGCCAATATCAATCAAGCTGCAAAATTAACGATTGAAGGTGCGATGAAGCAAACGGGCCAGCGTTGTACAGCAACTAGTCGAGTTTACATCGAGGAAGCAGTTTATGAAAAGGTAGTAGAGCAGTTAATGGCAGAAGCTAAAAAAATTGAAGTTGGTGTCACGATGGGTCCGGTATCATCCAAAGGGCAATATGACTCTATCTTAAGCGCTATCGAAAAAGCAAAATTAGAGGGAGCGGAGCTTGTATTTGGTGGTGGTCCTACAAAAGGCATTTTAGAAGGATACTATATAGATCCAACAATCTTTACGAATGTAACACATGAGATGTCGATCGCCCATGAAGAGATTTTTGGACCAGTTTTAGCTGTCATCAAAGTAAAAGATTATGAAGAAGCGATTCGATTATCGAATGATTCGGATTTTGGATTGAGTGCTTCTATTTATACAAATAACATTCCAAAAGCATTTGATTTTATTAACCGGAGTGAAGTTGGACTTGTACAAGTTAACGATGAAACGGGTGGGGCAGAGCCTCAAGCACCGTTTGGAGGAATGAAAAACTCAAGTACCGGTGCCCGTGAGCAGGGGCAGGCAGCGAAAGAGTTCTTTACAACGTTTAAAACAATTACGATTGGCACGAAAAGTGAGTAAAAAGTTTAAGTTGAAAGAAATTTAGGATAGAAAATAAAAAAATATACGTCACATATGCCTCGGTGTAATGACCCAGATTTTTCTTAAATTGTACGCAATAACTTTAAAAAAATCTGGGGTATCTGCTCGAGGCATTTACTTTATACTCAAAAATGATTTGGGATTTAAAATTTATTACACGAAAGAAGGTAGAGCTACGGAACAAAGTCGTTTAGCAATTGATGTCAGTGGAACGTTTACGGATGTATTTGTTTTTAATGAAGAGACGGGAGAGCAATACCGAGAGGCGATGCACCACAGCTGCCACGGTGAGAAACGTTCTTTAACCTATTGGTGAACAAACATAACGTTCTAGTGCAATTTGATTAAGTGTCAATTAAAACTTTAATCATAAATAAGTGTATGCAAATTTTTTAATGTCGAGTAATGCATATACTATGAAAAACATTACTACATAACCTAAAAACTCTAAAGATAAAGAGTTGTTGTTTAATATTCCGATATTACTTAGAATTTTTTGAATTACCAATGTAAGTAACATAGCCAATCCAATCATTAAAAGCTTACGGAGCAATAGTATCACATACCATTCTAGTTACAGAATTTTTTTGTTTCTATATGCATGTCAAAATTTTTGTGTATACCAATCTAATTATTTATCAGCTGACTAAGTAATACCAGCGCCCAAAATAAAATGGTGGTATATATTCAATAGTCGAATATAAACCTAAATTTAAGCTATTTACCAATATCTTATGTTTTATTCTATCATGGTATTGTAACTTCATGACCACAAATAAACCACAATTTTCACAACAGCAGATTGTTTGCTTCTATAGCTGGTTGCAAGTAAAAAGGAATGTGTCTCCACTAACTTTTGAGACACAATCCTTTGATGGTTTTTTATTTCGTAAAACGACTTAGCTTAAAGAGAGAGAAGTCCTGTTTACTCTTTCCATGTAGAGTAAGATCAGCTAATACTTCACCAACTGCGCTACTAAATTTAAAACCATGCCCTGAGAAGCCCGCTGCAATGATAATATTTCGATGCTCAGGTAATCAATCAATAATGAAATCTTCATCTGGTGTCATCGAATATTTACATGTTTTTCCGAATTTCAATGCACCATGCTGAGGCATAAAATGATTGATAAAGTTTTGTAAATCTAGTGCATCCTGTTCGTCGAAGGGGCGTAGCGGATCGTTTGGATTGATAGCCTCACCGCCATCATGTCTGCCAAGCTTCAGGCCAGCTCCATCAATACTTGGAAAACCATAGTATGCGGAATCAGCAAATTCAAAACAATAGGCCGGGAAAACGTCTTCATGATACAGTTGCTCATCAGCTTCAAACCATGCAAAGGTTTTTCTCGTCGGTGTAACGGGAATGGTGATGTCCATTGTTTGAAGTAACTCAGTTGCCCAGGCACCCGCTGTTACGATTAAATGCTTTGCTTCGTAAATGCTATTTGCTGTTTGAACACGTATCATGTGTCCAGCTTCGATGTTCTGCACTTTTTCATTTGTATGTAAGGTTGCCCCAGCCTCAAGAGCTAATTTTTTATAAGCGCGAATGCAGGCTTCTACACGAAGGACACCAGCAGTAGGCTCAAAGCAAGCTACAAAGTTTTCGGGTAAAGATAATCCAGACCATTTTTCCATTGCGCCAGCCGCAGAATACTGTTCTAATGCTAAATCATAGAGCTTAGCACTAGTTTTTACATTTTGAATAAAAGAATGGGTCTCTTCACCGACATTTATTACACCTGTTTGTAAAAATAAGACTTCATCGGTTAACGTTTCAAGTTCTCTCCATAATTCGCCTGCTCTTTTGACAAAAGGTACATAGCTAGCTCCTTCACCATACGCAAAGCGAATAATTCTTGTTTCCCCATGATGGCTACCTTCTTCGTGAGGTGGATTAAAGGCATCAAGCATCAAGACATTTTTTCCTGCTTTCGCTAAATGATAGCCTGCTGCCATCCCCATCGATCCTGCACCAATTACAATCACGTCGTATATCATTTTAATCCCTACTTTTTTGCTCTAGTATAACAAAATAAAAGAAAATAGGACAGAAATTTCAGAAAAATATTTTGAATAAGAAAAATGCACAATCTCTTAGGAATAGGAGATTGCGCATGGACTTTAAAGGCTATTTAGTACTAGGTAATACTTTGTTTAACAATATGGCTACTATAGCTGCTGTTGCTATTGGAGAGCCGAATAAGTATTGAACTGTTGTTGGTAATGAGTATAAGAAATCTTTAGGAAGTAATGTTAGAGCTAATGTTAAAATCACCGGTACAGCGATTACATACATTTCCTTTTCACCGATGCTTTCATTTTTCATTACTTGTAAACCACTGATGGCAATAATGCCACAAACGATAACGAATACACCACCGATAACTGCTGAAGGAATAGCAGAAATAAGAGCAGCTAGTTTACCAGAGAAGCCGAATAAAATAAACCAAAAACCTGCAGCAATAAAAACACGTCGACTTGCAATACCTGTAATCGATATCACACCTGCATTTGTTGAATAGCCAGTGACAGGAGTTGAGCCTAGTAATGATGCAATAAAACAGCCAATTCCTTCGCCGATAACCCCACGATTAATTTGTTTATCAGTTAAGGGTTTATCGATGACGTTACTCACTGCAAACCATGTACCTGTTGTTTCTGCCATTAAGACGATATAAATAATCACCATTGTAATGATGGCAGAAAAATTAAACGTGAAGCTGAAATCTGCAAATGGAACTTGAGGCATACTAAACCATTTTGCTTGTGACACTGCTGATAAATCTAAAACACCCATAATATTTGCGGCAATACAGCCTGCAATTAAAGCGATGATTACTGAAGCGATACGAAATACGCGGCCTTTATTATTAAAGACAGAACCTAGCATAACGCAAAGGATTAGAACGATAGCTGAAGTTAAAGCTAAATAGATGTTTTGGTTAATAGATGCACCTGCCGCATCAAAAATGTTATTACTTAAACCTACAGGCATTAATGAAAGACCGACCACAAAGATAATTGTTCCTCCGACAATTGGCGGAATGAAAGTTTTCACGATTTTATTGAATATACCTGTAAAACCTAAAATAATAACTAAGATGGCGCCGACTAAGCTTGCTCCTAGCACAGTACTCCAACCAAGATCTCCACTACCACTCGCTGCATAAATACCTACAATGGCACCGATTGGAACATATGACGGACCTTGTGCTATCGGTAACTTCATGCAAAAGTGAGTTTGAATAATCGTTGCAACCCCTACCGCAATGAAAGTCGATTGAATCAATGCACTTGATTGACCTGATTGTAAACCGATTAACATGGCAATTAAGAAAGGTACTACGTAGACATCCATTGCCATGACGTGCTGTAAACCAAGTAGGGCGGATTGACCGAGTGATACCTTTTCATCTGGTAAAACTGTTAACTGCTGAGTTTTCATTTTATCGTTAGCTAATTTGTTATGTTGCGTTTCCACTAAGATGTACACCTCAAAGTTGTAAATTTTTTAATTTTTTATGCAAAAGGTTATTTACGCTCTAGCGTGAACTTTATTTCCTTGTACCCAAACTTCACGGATATTTTCAGGGCGCACGAGATACATAATTTTTTGGAAGATATCCTGTAAATCTTCCTTGTTATCAAAAATAGGAAGTTTTGCAGAAGGTATTTTAGTATCGATGATTTGTACATCCCATGTGTAGTTTTCTTGTAATCGACCAACGGGTAGGCTTAAGCTTTCTCCGCCGCCTGCTGTTGCTAAATAAAATGCTTCATTAATCGTAATACGTGAATTTGGGACACCTCTTTTTTCAGCAGGAAGAGATGTATCGACACCGTCTTCTAGCATTCTAGACGATATGACTGCTTGTCTAGCATTATCGAATAGACTAGGTGAAAAACCGCCAGAAATATCTGATCCTAATCCGATATCAACGCCTTTTTCATGGAAGCGGGCAATGGGAATGACGCTATTTGCAAAATAAGCGTTAGAAATTGGACAATGACCAATCGCTGTGCCTGTTTCAGCAAATAACTGTGCATCATCATCATTTAAGAAATTACAATGTGCCATCACAGATTTATCGCCTAATAGACCAAAGTCATGTAAGGCAAAGGCATCATTTTTCTTAAAACGTTCCTTTACGTAGCCATGCTCCCAATCGCTTTCACTACAATGTGACTGGATATGTGTATCATATTTTGCAGCTAATTCTCCTAAACCTTTTAAAGCATCGTCCGTACAGCTTGGAATAAAGCGTGGTGTTACAACTGGATAAACACCTTGTTTCGTTGATTTGGCTAATTCCTTCACAGCTAAAATAAATTCTTCTGTATCTTTTAGTGCACTTTGAGTATTTGCATCTCGATAATAGTTTGGATTTTGTTCAGAGTCATCCATCACAACTTTTCCAACTAGACCACGTTGACCTTTTTCAGCACAAATTTTCGCTAATAGCAGGCTTGCTTCTTTATGGACAGTTGCAAAATAGAGCGATGTAGTCGTTCCATTGGCAAGAAGAGTATTTACTAAATCTTCATAGACCTCTTGTGCAAACTCTAAATCGGAGAATTTGGATTCGATAGGGAAGGTGTATGTGTTTAGCCAGTCATAAAGTGGAATATCTAATGCAGTTCCAGCTTGTGCCCATTGCGGTGCATGAACATGCAAATCGACAAAGCCTGGGAAGAAATATTGTCCATCAGCTAATTGATGAAAATTTTCTTGATGCTGATATGTAGTTAGTAAATTTTGATAATCTGCATGATCAGGAGCTACTGTTTTCTCAATCATTCCTTCAGCATTAATGAAGAATAAATAATCCTTTAAAATTTGTACTTCAGTAGGAGACTTACTTGAAAAAGCTGTGCCTTTAAAAATTAACGTATATTCAGTCATAAAAACCACCTTAATGTTCGTGTATTGATGAATGTATGGATTATTATAGGTCATTTAAATTGATTCGTCTATAAAAAACGAATATTGATGAAGTTTTTACAGATTTTCTAGATGTGTTTCACTATTTTTTAACAGCTTTAACAAGCATTGAAATGGTTCATTGTCACAGCGTGTTGATTTCCGTTCCGACTGGGCGCTTTCCTGGGGGCGTCCAGTCTTCACTCCAATCAACTTATATACAAAGCATACGTTTTAACAAATGTAATCCAAAACTTTTGTTGATGAGATATTGAGATAAAGTTAATTACAATCTTTTAGGAATAAAAAAACTACACACCAATTCGTTGTTATACAAATTTTGTGTAGTTCAAACTTTTGAGAAGCGATTGTTATGAAATTGAGTCATTGATGATGTTAATAAAAGTATTAAAGGTCGAAGAGATATTTTGTTCATTTTTTCGTGTGCAAAGATAAATAGGGCGCTGAATATCGATGTCTTTTATAAAAACTCGCGCTATTTGCTGTCGTTGAATAAAGCTAGAAGCTGCTATGGATGGAGCTAGCATCGTACCATATCCAGCTGCAATGGCGTGAATGGATTCATTGATGCCATCTAGTTGTAGCCCTACTCTTGGTGGTGGGATTTTATGAACTTTACATAAAGCGTTTAAATATTCTTTCGTAGAGCTACCATCTTCCCGTGAAACAAATGGCTGCTGCATTAATTTCGCTAATGTCACTTTCTGTTCTGCCAGCGGATGACCATCTGGAACGATAAACCAATAATCGAGATTCATGAGAAATTGATAATTAATATCTGGATGATGACCATCCTCTTTTACGATAAAACCCATATCAGCCTTATAGTGAAGTAATTCTTCAATAACCTGTTGGGAGTTAGCCGTTTTTAGGTGGATATTAGTTGTCGGATAGGCTTGTTTATACTTTGCAAGCCATTTTGGTAATAAAAAATGGGATGGGACATGGGTAGAAGCAATTTGTAATTCCTCATTACCTGTGTTTTTTAATTGCTCTAGTTTGTTTTCAATATCCAATTCCAAATCAAATAATCGTTGGGCCTGTTTAAATAAAAATTCTCCGTTTTGTGTTAAGGTAATTCCTCTACCTTTTGATTCTAAAAGAGTTAAGCCTAGTTCTTTTTCTAAATTTCTCATTTGAATGGTAACGGCAGGTTGACTAATCATTAGAGCTTGCGCTGCCTTAGAAACACTATTGAGCTCAGCTACTTTTGTGAATAATCTAAGAGCATGTAAATTCATTATGTATCCCACCTCTTATAAGAATTTTTTATCCTTTTATATAAATTATATATTAGATTTATTAATTTTCACTCTGTATCCTTTTAATTACAAGAAGTTTTTGGGGGTGGGGGCAATTTGAATCGACAGCACATCGGAATTTTATTTGGTGGGGTGCTATTACTTGTAGTAGCTATGGGAATTAGCCGGTTTGCATTCACGCCAATATTGCCATTTATGCGTCATGATGTTGGGTTTTCGTTTGAAGTCGCAGGATTTTTGGCATCAAGTAATTATATTGGCTATTTCATTGGCGCTTTATGGGCAGGATTTATCAATCGCCAAAAAAAGAACTTTTTATTGATAAGTGTTGTTTTGAATGTCCTTTCTGTTGTTCTTATGGGAATCATTGGAATATATAGTGTTTGGCTTGTGCTTCGTCTAATTGCGGGCATTACAGGGGGACTTATTTTTGTATTAACATGTAGTATTATTATGGATTATTTAGCAAAGCATTCACTTACACGATGGTCAGGCTATTTATTTGGTGGTATCGGATTAGGAATTGCTATTTCAGGTTTATTAGTCCCTGCTATTGAAGCACGTTTTGCTTGGCAAGGTACATGGATAGGCTTAGGGATTTTATCTGCTATTTTTTTAGTGATGACATATATACTTTGGAGAGGTTTGCATGTACAGGATAGTGTGAAAACCGCAAAATCTTCTGATGCAAAAATGACAAAGGGCTTTATGCCATGGCTAATTGTCGCATATGGCTTTGAAGGGTTAGGCTATATTATTACAGGTACTTTTTTAGTGGATATCATTCATAATATTCCTTCACTACAAGCATACTCTTCGTATAGCTGGGTCGTTGTTGGGGTAGCGGCTATCCCGTCAGCACCTGTTTGGACTGTATTATTAGAAAAATTCTCTGCCATCAAAATTTTGTTTGTCGCGTATATATTACAAGTAATAGGCATCTTGTTACCAGTCTTTTCACAAACAGTTTGGAGCGTATTATTATCGTCATTTTTATTCGGCTTAACATTTGTAGGAATTGTAACGTTAACGACGTCTTATGCACGTCAGCTATTCCCAACACAAAGCGGTCCAGTAGTATCATTGTTAACAACATTTTATGCCTTTGGACAAATTATTGGGCCAATTATCGCGGGTCAGCTTGTGGCAGTTTATAGTAGCTATAAAGCAGCTCTTGTATTTGCAGGAATCATCGTATTTTTTGCATTGATTGTCATGGTATGTGGAAGATGGATCACTGTTAAACGACAGTCCACTTTAGACAATGCATTGCCTATCAAGACTCAATCCAGTTCTTAAATTAGAAAAAAGCCAGAAATCCGATTAGGGGTTTCTGGCTTGTGTTTTTACTTAAGGCTGTTTTCTCAAAGATTGTTGCTTCTGGTTTATCTATCTTATTCAACTAAAGCACCTGTTAGTTGAATAAGAAAAGCAAATCTAATAAAGAATAGTACATACTTATGATACGGTTCATTACGGTTCACCTTAATGTAGTTAGTTTCCATTTTCTATATATATCCTTACCAGCGATTCATAGCTATTTTCACCCAGACAACGTATAATAAGAGAAGCAGAAGAAGAAGAATTCATTTTTCCTCTAGTTAAAAAAAGAGGTGCAATTACTTGAAACAGTTTGAAACAGCATTACCTGAGCAGTATGAAACATTAAAAAAACAGGCCAATTATACGTCTAGCTGGCGAGAGCGTTTAGACGCAGTCGAAATGTTATCGGCTTATCAACATGACAAAATCATAGATTTATTAAAAAATCGTATGCAGCATGATACTGTCAACAAGGTGCAATTAGCAGCCTATGAAGCACTTGTGGCGCTTGGCGAGGACGTAGAGAAGCCATCACCTGCACGTTTTGATATTATCAAAGGAACAGACAAAATTTTCCTACGAGTTAAAAAGAGCTTGCCGAAGGATCATACAGTGGCAGACTTTGCGGATAAACTAAAACGTATGCGTTTAGATGTCTTTGATGCGTATGAAGGCGACAAAGGTGTACAATTTATGAACTGGTTAGAGGAACGTTGGGCAAAACTGTAATCAGTAGTTTTGCGATTTATGAAGGAAAGTCATTCTCTCCGCTTCTGGAGGGAATGGCTTTTTCTTACCTTACGCTGCGGTTCATCGAAACTAATATTAAATTGTATTACTTCTTTTCTTTGATCGTCTATCTTTATTGTTTAATGATAGAACAAACACCTTATTAAACTAAACTGCTCCGTTAGTTCAATAAAGAAAAAAAGAGCTGCATACGCAACTCAATGTTTTTCAAGTAAAGCCTCCGTTTGTTTAAGTGTATTCATTCACAAATAGTTATTTCAACCTATATCTCTTTCTAAAAGAGACTAAAAACTAAATTTTGTAGCTATTTATTATAAACCGCACTTACTTATGAAACGGTTCTCCGTGATGTATCTAAAAGAGTTTTTTTACCCTTATATCTGAAATAGCAGATTGTTCTACTGTTAGTTTAACCTCCACATTATCAAGCACTGGTTATGGACATCCTACAAAAAGGATTCCTGTTCAAATCACACCATATAAATTAATAGTTTGATGCTTAGTTTTTTTAAGTTTCTTGCACGAAATTCTTTATTTATTTCGTGCATTTGTTACATACAACCTTAATTATTTTAACACTTTTACTTATTATAAATAAGTGGAAATAGTGTTAACTTTTATCATATTTGAAGTACACTTCTGAAGAACGGAAGTATGTTGAGCCCCCTATTTTTGCTATAATCATAATGATTGAAAATTCGCTTATAAGTAGGTGGCTCTTTATGAATTTATTTTTGGATATGAAAACAATTATTCTATTGCTCGGTATAGGCTACTTATTTACTCTAATCCTTATTAGTGCTTATGGGCATAATCATTCAAAGGGTTTAGCAATCAGAACTTTTTTCTTAGCAAAATGCTCTCAGAACATAGCATGGTTTTGTATGATTTTTCGCGGAGAAATTCCTGACTTTCTATCCATCTCTTTTGCTAACTCGATACTATTTATTGGAACGTCTTTAGAAATTATTGCATTTTTGTATCTTCAAAATAATTTCCGTCTAAAGACCAAGATGGTGATGATATATTTTGTTTTGACTCTACTCAGCATTATCGGTTTCCAACTCATTGTTCTTTTTTATAACAAAGAAAACGTTCGAATTTCATATTACTCCTTTGTAATTGCGGTAATCTTAATCCCTGTTTATCGAATGGTTCTGGGGAAAGCTTCCACGTTTCTTATGAGAATCATTGGTAGTCTATATCTTCTTGTTATCGCAGCCTTTTTGGTCAGAGGGGTGACTGCTCTACTATCATCTACAGATTCGATAAGCCTCTATTCTCCTGGAGCTTATCAATTAATCTCCTTACTATCTATTTATCTTGTTACGAATTTAGGGAATTTAGGATTTGTCCTGTTAATGAAGGAAAAAGCAGACCACGAGTTAATCCGTTTAGCTAGTTATGATGATTTAACAGGCACATTGAATCGTAGAACCTTTACAGAAAAGG
Source organism: Lysinibacillus sp. NPDC092081 (assembly GCF_044755845.1). NCBI lineage: Bacteria > Bacillati > Bacillota > Bacilli > Caryophanales > Bacillaceae > Lysinibacillus > Lysinibacillus sp. NPDC092081. Next base: position 447,032 of record NZ_JBIVRU010000001.1, on the reverse strand, counting down.
CGAAGAAGTATCTCACGGATTATTCTAAAAAAGGACTGCCTCTATCCTATCTGCTCTTTGATATAGACAACTTTAAAACAATTAATGACACTTATGGTCATCACGTTGGAGACCAAGTACTGCAAGACCTGACAACACGAATTAAGCTACATTTAGGCAAAGAAGATTTGTTTGTACGTTATGGAGGCGATGAATTTGGCATCCTGATCCCTGGAAAAGATGAAACCGACTCAAATGAGATTGCTGAGCAAATCATACAGACACTTAATGGGGCTATCAGCCGTAGTCTGCCGGTGTCATATACCATTAGTTTAGGTGTCCTCACCGTATTTCCAGATCAGCATATGCAATTGGAAACACTATACACTACTTGCGACAAGGCCCTTTACAGCGCTAAAAATAACGGGCGAAATGGTGTTTTTCGAGGCCAGATTGACGTACATAATGCCGTTTTATAATCGTAAATTTAAAATCAAAAAAACATCCTTTTTTTTTGGGGGGGTTTCCTAATCCTAAGCAAAAAGCTTCCTTTCATGTACACCATAATCTTAAAAATCATCTCACCCCTATGAAATATATAGAGGATACATGATTTTAATCGGACTTTTTCACAAATTATCAATCATTATTATAATTGAACAAACTTTATTATAAATAATTAATCTTTTTTGCAAATCTACAATTGGCGACGGTGTTGCTATTCCGAGTCGTTATGCAAAAGAAGATAATAATTGATTGAATCTATCGCGCTCCTCTAAAAAAGCGCAATGGCCGATGTATTGGAACGGAACTAGCTTCGAATTTTTGTATAATTACTTATCCTTGGCAGTTGAAAACAAGGAAATATTTAAATTGATTCATGAAGCAAAAGGTGTGTCCCCGTTAATTGAGGAGAAATGGGAATCAATCACGGATCAATTTATTAAAAGGGTATCTGCCAACATAGAAATTGTTCGAGAGCTGGGGCTGATTCGCAATGAAAATTATCATGCGGAGGTTATTGCGGGTTCATTGTATTACATTGAGGAGCGGTATTTATGGAAAATTATTTTGGACAAAACAGACATTCCAATTGAGGAAATTGCTCGTGATATGACAACAATGTATACATTTGGTTTGTTTAAATAATTCTCTTTAAAGTGAAAAAATGCTAAATAATAACAAAAATAGCTAATGACGCGGCGTCTATTTCTTATTTATAATTAAAATAACGTTATAGAGGGAGGAATTGAAATGTGGTTAAATCAGTCTTGTTTAGAGGGCGGAGTTGAAATGTGGTTAAATCAATCATGTTTAAAAATTGACACCGCGTCAGTTTTGAAGGAAGATTGTTCGTTTTCGGAAACTTTCTTTAAAAGAACTGCCACAGATGAGCAATGTATCGAAATGTATAAACATATGGTACAAGGAAGAATCTTTGATGGGATTGCATTGAAATTTCAACGCCAAGGTAAAATAAAAACATATCCGCCAATTAGAGGGCAAGAAGCGGCACAGGTTGGAAGCGCTTACGCATTGAATTCGAATGATTGGATTTATCCTAGTTACCGAGATATTGCGGCTTCATTTGTTCACGGGATGCCTATCGATAAGTTCTTTTGTTACACAATGGGTAAGATGGCTGGGCAGCATTTAACTGATTTATCTATTTTTCCTATTCAAATCGTTATTGGAGCGCAATTTTTACATGCGGTAGGTGGGGCATGGGCTAGTAAATATAAAGGGGAAGATAGTGTTTCGGTTGCTTATATGGGTGATGGAGGTACCTCTGAGGGCGATTTTCATGAAGCATTAAATTTTGCGGGTGTCTATAAATTACCAGTGGTTTTCTTTATTCAAAACAATCAATGGGCAATTAGTAATCCAATTCATAAACAAACCGCTAGCCAATCAATCGCACAAAAGGCGTTGGCTTATGGGATTACAGGAATTAGAGTAGACGGCAATGACGTATTAGCAGTTTATGAGGCAACGAAGCTTGCTATAGAAAAAGCTAAAAATGGAGAGCCTGTGCTGATTGAAGCTGTTACATTCCGCCAAGGACCGCATACAACTGCAGACGATCCGACGAAATATAGAGACCAAGCTGAAGTTGAGCAATGGCTGACAAATGATCCTATAGAAAGAATGAAAAAATTTATTATTACTACTGGGCTATGGGACGAGGGGCAAGAGGAGGAGCTGTTAAATGACTGCGAAGAAATCGTTTTAAAAGCTTATGAAAAGGCACTTACAATCGAAAAGACAACGATTCCAAAAGTACTAAAAGCAACGTATGAAACAATGCCTCAAAACTTAGTAAGACAATTGCAACAAAGAGGAGAGGTGTAATGATGGAGATGACAATAGTACAGGCAATCAATACATGCCTGATCCAAGAAATGGAAAATGATGAAACAATCCTCTGTCTCGGTGAGGATATCGGAAAAAATGGTGGAGTTTTCCGTGTGACGGATGGGCTCATTGAACGTTTTGGAGAAAGGCGTGTAGTTGATACACCGATTGCTGAATCTGCAATTATCGGAGCTGCAGTAGGTTTAGCCACTAGAGGACTTAAACCAATAGCAGAGATACAGTTTTTAGGGTTTATTTATGAGGCGATGGATCAAATGGTAGGGCAGGCTGCACGCCTTCGTTCTCGAACGGAAGGTACAGTTACCGTGCCGCTAGTTGTTAGAGCACCGTACGGAGGAGGGATCCATGCACCTGAATTACATTCAGATAATTTAGAAGCATTGTTTTTACACTCACCAGGTTTAAAGGTAGTCATGCCAAGTACGCCTTCTGATGCTAAAGGGTTACTTGCAGCGGCGATTAAAGATCCAGACCCAGTATTATTCTTAGAGCCGTTGAAGCTATACCGAACGATAAAAGAGGAAGTACAAGAAGAATATTATGAAGTGCCTATTGGTAAGGCGGCAACTGTTCAAGAAGGGGAGCATGTGACCATCGTTACATATGGTCCATGTGTCGTAACGGTTAAACAGGCAGTAGCGCAATTACAAGAGCAGGGTGTGTCTGTGGAAATCATCGATTTACGAACAATCGCACCTATTGACTATGAAACCATCATTCAGTCGGTAGATAAAACTGGCAGACTAGTCGTTGTTCATGAAGCGGCAAAAACAGGCGGTGTAGGGGCGGAAATCGCAGCAGTTATTGCCGAAAACTGTATGTATGCTATGCACGCACCGATTTTACGTGTCACAGGTTATGATACACCTTTCCCAGTATCGAGCATTGAGGCAGAATGGATGCCAACCGTAGCGCGCATTGTAAGTGCAGTACAAAATGTCATGAAAGAATAGGGAGGGATCGTAATGTATGATTTTTTACTCCCTGACGTAGGGGAAGGTTTACATGAAGCAGAAATTGTTGGCTGGTTTGTAAAGCAAGGGCAAAAAGTAGCGATTAATGAGCCTTTAGTAGAGGTTCAAACTGATAAAGCCGTTGTAGAAATTACAGCTCCAATTACAGGGGTGATTGAGAAGCTTGGAGGCGAGGAGGGAAATACCATTACGGTAGGTAGTCTGCTTTGTCAATTTAGTAAAACCTCAGATTCATCACCACCCCAGCAAACACAGACACTTGGAGAGAAAAAAGAGGAGAGTATCCCGAAAGAGAAGATTGAATTTTCAGTATTAGGAAGGGTGAAGGCAGCCCCTTCAGTTAGAAAAGCAGCGCGCACTATGGGCATTAATATTGAAGAAGTACAGGGCAGTGGACCAAACGGACGGGTGTTGCGATGTGATTTAGATGAACATGCTAAACAATCATCGTCTGCGATAGCGCTAGTGCAAAACAAGTCAAAACGAAGTGAAGATGAAGCTAATGAAAATAAAATCATCCCCATTCGTGGCTTGCGCAAAGCAATCTTTGAAAATATGCAAAAAGCCGTTTCTAAAGCAGTATTATGCACCGGAATGGAAAAAATAAATGTGACGAATTTAGTGGCTTTTAGGAAAAGTGTTCAACAGCTGCCGGAAATGAAGGACAAAAAACTAACTTACTTACCTTTTTTAATCAAGGCAGTTGCAACAGCTTTACAGGAACATGAGCAGTTTAATGCCAAGGTAGATGAAGACCAAAAAGCACTTGTGATTTTACCTTATATTCATATTGGTGTTGCAGTTGCTACTCCAGACGGTTTACTTGTGCCAGTGATAAAGCATGCAAATAAAAAAAGTATTTTTGAAATTACAGAAGAGCTAGAAAGCTTATTGGCAAGGGTTCTTTCTAAAAAAGCAACGGTTGAAGATTTAACAGGTAGTACTTTTACAATTTCTAGTACAGGAAAGGACGGGGCGATATTTGCGACGCCGATTACTAACTATCCTGAAGTAGCAATCTTGGGCTTTCATAAAATTGTGAAAGAGCCAATCGTAGTAGAAGATACGATACAAATTGGCCATTCAATGACACTGTCTTGCACATTTGATCATCGTGTTATTGATGGCGAGCCAGTAGGTGCATTTATGCGTAGTGTGGCAGGCTATTTAGAGGAACCTGTACGTTTTTTACTATAGTTCTAAATGATAGATGTAGCCAAAGCGATTTCTGTTGTTCTGTAGGTGTAATATGCAAGCTACTAAGACACATAAGGAATGCTAATTTAAGTTGTTTTTCAGCGGGTGTCCAAATACCTGTACCTGTTGCTACGTTTTCGGCACAAAAGATATCTGCTGGAATAAAGGAACTCAGGCTAAGAACTTCACATCTTGTGAAAACGCCTGAGTGACCAACATTGTGCTGTTGCCACTGCCGCTTCGCTTTCGCGCAAAAAACATTTGTTGGTCTAATACCTCCGGACACAATTATATCGAGGCATAATAGATAGGTGGGAGATGGATCACTGTTAAACGACAGACCACATTAGACAATGCCTTGCCTATCAAAACTCAATCCAGTTCTTAAATTAGAGAAGCCAGATATCCGGTTAGGGATTTCTGGCTTTATTTCTTTTTTCGTAAATGAAAAAATATGAATGTGCACAAGAAAGGTAACGTTACAATGCTATACTGAAATGAGTGAATAGTATGGCAAGAACAGTAACAACAAACGCTGGAATCAATATACAGAATTTCATAGTCTTCAAATTAAGAAAATAGGGAGGGGAAACATGTGCGCATATATCATGTCAGTGAAGAAAGTGATATAACAGTATTTCACCCACGATTACCTGATCGACTAGATTTAGATCCAGAAAAAGGCCTAGTATGGGCAATCAACGATACAAACTTGCCTATTTTTTTAACACCTAGAAATTGTCCGCGAGTTTGCTACCATATTGGTGCCGATACAACCGAACAGGATAAACGGGCCCATATAGAATCAGCATCATGTGGACATGTTGTCGTAATTGAAAGCAAGTGGTTTGAGACGATGAAAAATACGAAACTCTACTTATATGAGTTTGACATCCACGAGTTTACACTACAGGATCAAAATGCTGGTTATTATACAAGTGAAACAACACAATACCCTATTGCTAAAGTTGAAGTAGAAAATTTAGTTGAGGAAATGTTTAAACGTAATGTTGAATTACGGGTAGTTGATAGTCTGTGGATCATTTATGATGAAATTCAAAAAACAACATTGAATTGGTCGATGTGCAGAATGCGATTTGCACAACCAAGAAAATAATTAGTAAAGCCTCGTAAACGATACTATTGCGTTTACGAGGCTTATTATATTTAGACAGTAAGCACAAATGGGATACTCGTAATATCAATCAATTCACTATCTTTATATGTAAATATGTATTCATAGTTAGCTGTTTCTTCTAGCATTTGCGGTAAGTAATATTTTAAATCTGCTATTCCTACATTTTTAGGATGGAAAATCCATGATAGATCTTTCCAATCTAAAATGCCTTCTGCAACTTTAATCGGTGTCACATAATGATAGGATTCCGATAATTCAGCAATAAAAGCGTACATACAGCCAAAGTCGGTCATTCCATCAGTCCATGTTATTTTTCCTTTGAATGTAATATCCGGCAGTACAATGCCCGTTTCTTCCTTAATTTCTCGTAATGCACCAGCCAGTGGAGTTTCATCTTTCTCAATCTTTCCACCTACACCATTCCAAGCCCCCATCCATTCAGGAAAATCCCTATTTAACAATAATATTTGGTCACCCTTCTTAAGAAAACAAATTGTGAATTCAACCAAGTCTTTTTCCTCCTTTTTAAAAGATAGAATGAGTTCATTATAGATAATTAAAATAGTAGCACAAACCAAGGAAATGGTTGACCTCTTAATAATAAAAAACTGTTTTAAAATATCAATAATACGAAAAGAGAAAAGGGTTGGCCAAGGAAGTAGCTTATGTCATCGTAAAAGCGGTTGACAGACTCTTTTAATAAGCTAAAGTTTTACTTATACGATATTGATAAAAAACGAGGTGCACATATGATTTTGATAAGTTCTTGCTTAGCAGGATTAAAGGTACGTTATAACGGAACAGATAGTTTAGATGAAAAAATACAAAAACTTGTGTTAGAAAATAAGGCCATAACTGTATGCCCTGAACTTATGGGAGGTTTTTCGACGCCTCGTGAGCCTGCTGAAATTGTTGGAGGAGATGGTGAAGACGTACTTGCTGGAAAAGCGAGAGTAGTTGAAAAATCTGGCCGGGATGTCACGGAGCTTTATGTAAAGGGCGCATATGTAACTTTACAGAAAGCACTAGAACTAGGTGCGACTAAAGTTATTTTAAAAGAGTATAGTCCATCCTGTGGCAGTGCAATGATTTACAACGGGGATTTCAATGGTACAAAATTAGTTGGCGTTGGCGTAACAACTGCATTACTAAGAAGAAATAATATTGCGGTCTTTTCTGAAGAAGATTTTTTCTCAGAAGTTAATCAATACACTTGATGATATAGATCGAGAAATATTTATAATGAAGTTTGTCATTGGAGTGAACTCAAAGGATATTGCAGCTCAGGTTGGTTTATTCGCCTCATCAAATCATCAGAAGATATTGGTGAACAAACCGAAGAAAAGAATGCATTCGGGGAATCAGTTACTAGAAACGGACCAATGGAAGTAGCCGATTATAAGGAATCAACCCTTGCACCGATTGTAATAAATCTGCAAAAATATTGGGTAACGAACAAATATCTTCTTTAACTCCAAAATGTTAATAAAAAAGTTGCTCTTTTTTATTGAGCAACTTTTTTTAAAGTTAACTTATTGAAACTCTAGAAAGTTTGGTTCCTCAGGATAGTATAGATCCTTGCGTAAGCAGACATCCCGATGTGTGAGGATTTCGCCTTTAAATCGAATCCAAATTTCATCATCTGCCATTACACCATGTGTTTTACGCACGATGCCCCAACGATTATAGGCTTGCATATCCAGTGAAGCCAGTAATTCTTTTGCGTTGACCCGAGTAGGGGGGAAGGTTCGCCATTTTAGCCAACGTTCCAGTTCTTCTAAGGTTATATGCCCCTCCATCGTTGGTGAAAATTGCTTGTTAAAATCTTCAATATAGTTAATAACATATGGTGTGCCACCATCAGACGGTTTTAACTCAACATTTGCAATAATGTCATCCATCCACATCACGTCAAAAGTCATGTAATCAATCAATAGCTTCACTTCCTTCTATGAATAAATGTTTCAAAGCTGGATTACGCAACTGTGAAAGTAATACGTCCTTAGCACGTCCAAAATCGTACGGTGATTGTTCGATTGTCGCTATTAATTTCTCCTTATCAATAAAGGGTGGTCCTTCATAAAGAGCAAGTTGTTTTGTGAAAGATGAATTCAGTGGTTTTGCCTTTACTTTTCGCTTTAAAATCGTTAAAGGTTTGCCAGGTGGATAGTCTTTTTCATCAGATAATAGGCTAAGCCCGTTATCGAAAATAGGTGCCAACTCCCATGTTTTTCCTTTTGGATCGTATAAAAATAAAATGTTATTTGTATGCCGATCTTCATTTAGAATAAGGGCATCAAAAGCGAATAGCTGTGCAATCTGATGATGTACAACGAGTCCTGTATACTGCTCAACCTGCGCCATTAATTGCTCGAATTTTTCTTTAGTAGAAAGTGTTTTGTTATTTGTAATAGGGTCAGTAGAGCTGAAATTTGCTTCAAACAAGCGCTCAAGTGTCACTTCCTGTTTTGTACCACGAAAGTCGAGTGAATAGCAGCCTTCAAATTGTTCACCGTCAGCCAACTGAATGATACATGGCTGATAGACGACATATTTAGAGCAATCAAGAGTTGAGCATTCAAGCATGAGGGAAGCTAATACTTCTGCTTGTCCCTCATAACCTCGTGCATTTTGTTTGACCCACATGTTGCCAATACGCCATTTCGATTGATCCCCTTTACTAGAGGTACTAATAATATGTTCAGCATCGATAGGAATATGAATTGCTTCCATGTCATCACATCCAATCTAATCTAGTTTGAATTTCTTCTATTATATAATGTTATCATCATTTAACGCACGGAAAATTGCCCAACCAGTATTGTTTGTCGCTTCTTTATACTTTGGCTTTTCTTGAGATGATCTATAAGAAAAGGTTGGAGGTTGGATTGAATAAATTAAAAATGACAATCCTTATACGAAAATAATCGCCCCCACTACCTAAGTAGATCGGGGGCATTTTTTAGTCAACGAGCAAAATTCGAGGTGAGGTTTTGGCGATTATTTTCGTTGATAACCAACAACCAAAACAAGCGGCCAAAATACTTAAAAGAGATAATCCAATACTAACTGGCCAGTTTATCGCAAGGGGGAGTTCAAGTAAGCCGTATTCTAAAAGAATGCTTTGTAAAGCTACGGGTATTACTTTAATACCGATAAAAATCCCAAATATAGTCCCTAGTGATGAAAGAAACAGAATTCCTGATGTAATCGACCATCTAATAGTATTTGAGGTCATACCAATAGATTTAAAAATTCCGTAAGTTCCGCTTTCTTTTCTTACATTTATTCTAGAAACACTATAAATAATGATGAATGTTACAGTGATAAATAAAATTCCGATAACAGATAATGGGATTATTAAAACAGCGACCACTACTTTAAAGACATTATCTAATGATGTTTGTTGTGTTTCAGCTGAGACAGAGCTTTTAAAATTATTGTTTAAATCATCAGCGATTTGATCTGATAATGTCTCATCTACCAAATTGATCATACTTTGTTTTGAAGCAGAATAGGTAGCATTATAAACTTTGATAACATCAGCGGTAATTCTCGCTGAATTAGACATATTTGCTATCGATTGATAGATACCAGTAACAATCAAATGATGCTGCTTGCCTTCGATATAGACTTCCACAATGTCCCCTAGATTTTTGTGTAAAGCCTTCGCGACATTAAGGCCAATGGCTATTTCATTTTTATTTACAGGATTACGGCCAGAAATTGTCTCGTATCCAGCAGCATCAAAACTACCTTCAAGAGTATCGACTTTAATATTTAACGGTTGATTTGGTTCATTAGGGAGAACCCCTGTAAATTGATCTAGCCAAGCGTGATTTTTAATGCGTTCATCTGAGCGTAAAAATTGTTCAAACTGTTGTTTTGAAAATGTTGCTTCATTAGAAACCGTTACTACAACATGTGATGAATCGTAGCCAAATGCTGGTGTGTTTTGCTTGATGGAAATAAAGCTATTAAGCATGACTGCACTAAACACTAAAATAGCAGAAGTAATGGCTGTAAGAACAATAATAAGAATGGAACTTTTCATATTTTTGGTGATGGTTTTAATGCCAATTTGCAAATTAACAAAATTAGAAAGGCGATTAGAGTTATTTAAACGACGATTCAATTTACTGTTTGCAAGTTCTGACATGCCGTATTTAATTGCCTGTACTGGTTCAACGTGGCGTGTTTTGTTTGAGTAAATGAACGCAGTAAGGATAACAATGACAAGGATTATGACAGCAAGTAGCATGGTGATTCTAAAATCTTGAATAATCGTTAAATGTTTTCCGGACTTTAAATAAGATAAAGAGCTTTCTATGATCACTCTGGAAAGGATTGTACTGGCAATAAGGCCAGGAATAATCGAGACTACGGATAATAAAGCAAATTGTAAAACATAGGTCGCGCTAATTTTTAGAGAAGTAAGTCCGAGAGATTTAATGACACCAATCGTTTTATAGTTAGTTAAAATGGCATCTGAAATACTAAAACCAATAATAAACAATGAAATGAATAACATTGCTACACCAAAAGCAATCATGATAAAGCCGATAATTTTATTAATAATTAAATTAAACGAATAGAGATCCACGTATTCCATTTTTGATTCAAGGTAGGGGCCGTTTAAAAATTTTTCGAATTCTATCCAATAGTTTGCACTTTGCTGATAATCATCAAAGCGAAGAGCCATCATATATTGTTCAGACCCTATCATCGTATCAAATTGTTTATGATAGTCAGAGTCGTTCATCCAAATACGAGCATTATTTGAAAAGGGTCCACCATATGGCAAATCTACAACTATACCAGAAACACTTAATGAAAAAGCTTTTTCGCCGGTGTTAAATTCAATAGCATCTCCAAGTGAAATATTCGAAGTAGAAGCCATCGATGTGGGAATCCAAATCGTTCCCTCAGTAGGATAGTCCTGATTTTCACCCTCTGAAAATAGTAATCGATCAATAGCAAAGGGCGTTTTTGGTGTATTCATCATGAATAAGAGATTTTGCGTTTCTACACCATTCGCTGTGAAGCCAGATAAATTTCTATAAGGAATGAGATTCGAGGCAGTAACTCCTTGTTGCTCTTGCCACCAATTGTTGACAGTGATTGGATTATGAATATCCTTACCCATCGTTAAAATTTGATGAGCCCCATTTGAATCATGATGTATTTTTTCAAAAATATTGTTTGTATTCATAATAATTGTTACAGAGGTAGCTAATAAAAGGGTGGATAGCATAATTAGGATTGCTAATAGTACATTTTGGATTTTTCTTTTCTTGATATGTGCAAAACAAAGAGTAATAACTGCGTGCATTTTTTACTCCTTTCCCGCGACATAAGAAAAGATAATATGTTCACGCTCTTGTATGCTAGCATCATCGTATTGTTCGAAGTTTAAAATGCCTCCAATTTTTCCATCCTGAATGAAAATAAGCCGATTAGCACGACAGGCAGCTTTTATATCATGTGTAATCATTACTACAGACTGACCCTTTTTGTTTAAATTCGTTAAAATATCTAAGACAGCTACACCTTGATCGTAATTTAAACTACCCGTTGGTTCATCTGCAAACAGAATCTCTGGGTCATTAACTAATGCTCTAGCAATAGCAGCTCTTTGTTGCTGTCCACCAGAGGTTTGCGAAGGTAAACGATTTCGTTGTTCTTCAAGTCCCATTTTATTTAATAGCATCTCCGCTTTTTTGATCACATCTTTTTTAGGATATTTTGCAATATATCCTGGGAGGGTGATGTTTTCTAGCAATGTCATATCCGGGACGAGATTACTACTTTGATAGACATATCCAATTTTTTTAGAGCGAAATGTTGCTAACTGCTGTTCGGTAAATGTATCTAGCCTTTCTCCATGAAAATAAACTTCACCAGTCGTAATGGAATCAAGACCACTTAAAAGATAAAGCAGTGTCGATTTACCCGAACCGGAGTTTCCCATAATGACTGTAAAATCTCCTTTATATATTTCAATATTAATATTTTTTATTGCATGAAATTGCTCACTCCCTGTGGAATATGTCTTACATAGATTTTGAGCTCGAATAAGTACCTCTTTATCCACGAGAATACCTCCTTCAAATGTATTACTTTTAGTGTAAGGGTGAATTATTATAAGGTCCTTATTAAATTATTAATAAATTCTTACAACATATATGTAGATTTGAAAATCGTATTTTATCCTGAATTAACAGCCCGTAAAAGCAGATTGGTGGAGATCTTATAAACAGTGGGTATAACATAGCGAAATTTTATATAAAGACAAAAATAAGCTTTGGATATAAGATGATGTCCAAAGCTCTTTTATAAATTATTTTGTTTTTACCTGCTCAATTTTTAATCCGAAAATTTGAGGCGGTTCAATCTTGTTCAATTGTAAATATGTAGAGATTTGTCCGCGATGATGTATTTCATGCTCGGGAATCGACATAAGTATTCTCCAAGCACTTACTTCATGACCATGAAGGGTTAAAACCTTTTTTGACACCAAACCGTTACCAATTTTCAATAGCCCCTCTGTTAATTTAGTTTGACATGATTCTAAATAATTTGAAATATCCTCAAGAGTAGCCCCCTTACTAGTATCATGTCCTGCGTACGTCCACGAGCCGTGTTCAAATATTCCGAGGAACATCAAACGAGATGATGCAATATGTCGCAATAAATCACCTATAGAAAATTTATCTTCTGAGGGCTTCCAATCTAAAAGTTCGTCAGGTATTGCCTTCATATATTGCATCGTTCGTTTATGAACACCATCTAAATATTTTACATATCCCCCTATGTCTTGAATCATGTCTGAACTCTCCAATCTTTTCGGACTTTCATTACTTATATTCTTAATTTTTCGGAATTATCCTCTTGAGAAATTTAAATAATAGGAAGAGTTAATGTAAATGTTGTTCCTTCATTTTGCTTACTTTTAAATGAAATGGAACCATTGTGAGCTTCCATAATATGCTTGCATATAGATAATCCGAGTCCGGCTCCTTCATTTTTCACAGCAGTCTCACCTGTAGCTTGAGTACCTCTGAAATAGCGTTCAAAAATAAAAGGCATATCTTGAGGCAATATCCCATTACCATTATCTATTACATTAATGTATAGTAATTGATTTTCAATATTGATAGAAACGGTTATGGAATCGCCTTTAGTAGTATGCTTTAGTGCATTCGTAATAAGGTTTGAAAGTACTTGCTCTAGTCGATGCTTATCTACTTGAATAAGTACATTAGGGATAGACTCTGGCTCGATAAAATGAATGCCGGTCGTTTGGACGTAATGACGAATTGGATGCAAAATATTCGTAAAGATATCTTTGCTGTATTGCTCTGTTAAGTTAACCGGGATATGCCCAAGTTCTTTCAAAGTGTGAATAAATAAATCATCAATTAACCTGGACATTTTTTCAGTATTTGTCTGCATAGTTTGAATATACGACATAAGCGAATCCATATCAGGACAAATTCCTTCAGAAATAGCGTCTAAATAAGCTTTTATTGTTGTTAGAGGTGTTCTTACTTCATGAGAAATACTAGATATAAGCTTTTTTTGGTTTTGTTCTTGTTCATCTCGTTGAATAGTAAGGTTTTTTATTTCCAGGCGCATTTGATCAAACACTGCATACAATTCACCGATTTCATCTGCCCGCGAATATACTGTTTTTTGTTCATAATTACCTTTAATAATTTCCTTAGTATTGTTTTTCAAATGATTTAAAGGAAGCAAGATTTCCTTGTTAGACTTCCGTACAAAGTACAAGGTCAGTCCTATAATGCAAAAACATAATAAACCACATATGAATAAAAGTATAAAATTGCTAGGAACAGGCTGTTCTATGGGGAAGAGTATATCTCTATCAATAGTAAAAATAGCGTTCCCTAGTTGTTCATGCGTCTCACTAATTATAGGGAAGGCAATTTTTATGATCCCAGGTTGTTGTTGAGACGTAAATAAATCATAATGTAAATCTTCTTCTAAGTTAATAAACTGTGAAATATCGCCTTCGATTGAATTAAATAAAATTTTTCCATCTAATTGAACAACTGTAATATCTATTCCTTCGCTATTGCTCATTTCTTGGAGGGAATTGCGTAAATTTAAATTCTGTTCGAGACTTGTAAAATGATCTTCTATGTACAATAATTGTTCATTTACTTTTAAACGAATTTGATTGATCACAAATTCATTTTGTGGTTCGTCACTGCGATTAAAATTTGTGAAAAATAATGTGAAGATACAAATAAACAACAGTAAAACACAGATTAGTGTCGACCATAACCATTTCTTCATCCAATTTTTTATGTACATCATGCTCTCCTACAAATAGTTTTGAGTACTAAATTTATAGCCAACGCCCCAAACGGTTTGAATATAAACAGGACAAGATGGATCGATTTCAACTTTTTCGCGTAGACGTCTGATGTAAACGGTTATCGTATTTTCATCGCCATATGTCTCATAGCCCCAAATAGCATCGAGTAACTGATTTTTAGAGAAAACCTGATTACGATTTTTCATTAGAAAAAATAGTAAATCAAATTCTTTAGCTGATAGGGGAACGTGCTTTTTATGACGTAAAAAAGTATATTCATTTTTATTGATTTCCATATGATCGATTTGAATCATATCTACCTGGCTTGCATTGTCCTGCAGCCATCTATCCTGTTTTCGTAAATGGGCATTTATTCTTGCCACAAGCTCACTTAAAGAAAATGGCTTTGTCATATAATCATCTGCACCGAATCCCAAGCCAAGAACTTTATCGGTGTCACTGTTACGAGCACTTAAAATTAGTATAGCAACATTACTATTTTCACGAATTTGACGACATAATTCGATACCATCGCAATCCGGGAGAGAAAGGTCAAGAATAATGAAGTCAGGATAGGTTACCTTCATATATTGGATTGCCTCATGACCAGTATTAACGATATGAGGATCGAAATGGTTGACGCTTAAGTAGTCCTTCATGATAGTTGCAATAGCACTTTCATCTTCTATAATTAGCACCTTGGCTTTCTTTACCATAATAATTCTCCTTCGTTAGAAATTTACTTCCTTTTTCGATTTGATAGGAGGAAGAACAACAAGATGACGAAGCTTGCATAGATGAATATCCAGGCAAATTGCCAATAAAAACTGTTCGGTATTGACTTTATAGAATCTTCTGAACTCATTATTTCCAGTGAAAAACGGACAGGTGGAAGCAGCCAAATTAGTCCCTTGATCTGCAAAATTGTCTCTTTTAAAGTAGCGATCACGACAGATACAATTAAAATGGCAAGTACACCCCACCAAGTATTTTGCTTGTTTTTAACGAGTTCTCTCGTAAAAATAGCTGAAAGTGCGATAGCTAGTACAGCTAAACTAAAATGAGAGAGAAATCCTAGTAATTGATGAATAAATCTTGGTTTTTCTCCAAAGGCGCCAATTAGAGTAGGGTAGATCACGGATATACAGCTTAAGAATAAACCAATCAGTACACAAATTATAAAAATTCCTAAATTATATTGTGTGCGACTTTTAGCATGAAGTGTTGTTATTACTTTTTGTCCTTCGTCTTCTGCGTGAAATAGTGTCACTGTAAACCATCCCATTAGAAAAAAGAGAATAATAGCTGTAAACGAATAGCTATTTAATATAGGATTTGGGGTAAAGGTATAGTTGACAACAAGACATAAAATGAAAATTGAAAAGGGTGGGACATATTTATAGGTCCTTAAATAATTAATGAAATGATAGCGCAATAAACTAGTCATGTTAGCATCTTTTCCTCCTTAAAAATGGGTATAAAATTGTTCCTCCTTTTGATTAATTGGGATTAATTGTTTAATAGAGGCTTTTTTCTGTAGGAGATCCAATAATACTTGATCTGTATCTTCTGTCTTAATAACGGTAATGACCTCATGACAACCATTATTTAAAAGACTTCGATGTTGAATTTCAAGAAAAGGAAATAGGTTGTCCAATAATTTATCACTTGATATTTCAAAAGTTAATTTGTTTTTCTTTATATTATTTTTATTGAATGAATCAACTTGAATGACCTTATTATTTTGAATAACAAGAACTGTATCAACAAGATGTTGCAGTAATTTTGTTTCGTGACATGTTAAAACGATACTTAACCCTTTGTCCTTTAAAATAGAGAGAGTTTCTTCTAAGTCACTTTGGGCCTTAGGATCGAGTCCTGATAACGGTTCATCTAAGATAAGTAGATCTGTGTCTTCAAGCATTGCCTGCATAATCATAACCTTTTGCTTCATACCCTTAGAAAAATTAACAATCCGAATGTTCCGAGCTTCCTGTAAATGAAATAATTCAAGTAACTCATTTATTTTTTGCTGTAGTTGCTTTTTGGCCATGCCTTGAATACTGCCCATATGATATAGATATTCTTCAGGCGTAAACAAAATATGTGAAGGGGTCACTTCTGGCACATAGCCAATTTTTAAAGATTGTCGATGTTTCACGATAGAACCGCTGTCAGCATCGACTAATTCCGCAATAATTTTTAGAAGGGTACTCTTACCAGACCCATTCTTTCCTACTAGGGCTATAATTTGATTGGCACAAATAGAAAATGTAGCATTCTCTATAATTTTCTTACCTCTATACTGTTTAGAAATGTTCTGTATTTCCATAATCGTATCCATCTTTACACACCTTTATTTTTAGGCTTTATAACCATCAACTGTAAATTTAGTATAGATGAATATTAGTTCCTTTGCTAATAGAAAGTTGGTGTAATTTTCTATTTTTGAATATTTATGTTGTGTCTTCATAACGTGGGTTGATTTCTGTTCCAGGCTACTCGCTTTGTTGCTGACGCTTCGCTTTCGCACAGAGCAAAGCTTCCTGTGGGCGAGCGCCGAGCCGCTTCCTACGCTTCGCTCCATGCAGGGTCTCGCCTGTCTCGCATTCCCACGGGAGTCGAGTAGCCTTCCACTCCAATCAGCAATAGTGTAGAACTTTTATAAAACTTATGTATTTCAAAAGTGAACGCTATGTTCCTTAGAATAGAGTAATTAACAGTTACGGCAATTGTAAATCTGTTGTTACTATCGCATTGCTTTTGCACAAAAACACATCTTGTTGAAATTTCGTTATTTAGAATGAAATGTCCGAAAATCATGCTAAGTGAAGTGGTTGATTGGAGTGAGGCTGGGTGACTCCTCAGGGATTAGCGACAAAGCGCCCAGCCGGAACGGAAATCAACCCCACAATATGATGATAGCCCTAGATTGAATTGAAAAGGTTCTGCCCAATTTGATTGAGCAGAATCCTTTGATTATAATGATCGATATTTTTTTAGACTGACAATATTTAATGTAATAAATACAAGAGCGAAGCATGCAAGAATCGCTAAGTCGGAAAGAATTTCACTAAAGGAATATCCCTTATACATAACCCCATTCAACGCGTCAGCGGCATAGTATAGTGGCATAATACGACCAATATTTTGCAGCCACTCCACCATATTATCAAGTGGGAAAATACCTGAAAAGAAAATTTGCGGTATAATGACTAGCGGGATAAATTGCATCATTTGAAACTCTGAAGCAGCAAAACTTGATAACAGAGCTCCTAATGATAATGAAACAAGTGCAACGACAATATTGATAAGCAGCACAAGCCAGATGGAGCCAACGTGTACGATATCAAGGACATAAACCCCGAAAAGAACAATAATAGTCGTTTGAATCAAAGCAAACAATCCATAACCAATCATATAACCAGCAACAATTTCAGAACGTTTAATCGGTGTTGCTAGCAAGCGTTCTAATGTCCCTGAAGTTCGTTCTTTTAACAACGCTATACCTGTTATTAAAAAGACGAAAAAGAATACAAAGAAGCCTGTCAGCATAGGGCTAAAAATATCAAAAACAGCGGTATTTTCATCGCCATATACATATTCAGTCGTCAACTTCATCATTGCAGATTGCTCTGGCTGTAAAACCTGCGAAAGCTTCATCTTTAAAGCCTTGGCTGTAGACGGATCATCATTTAATAATGTGAGCTTTAAATGAGTTTGATGAATAGCTAGCCAGCCATCATATTTTTCATCTTTTAAACTGGCAATCGTTAAATCATTTTTTTCGATAACATGAAAATCTGCCTCTTCAAGCTTTTCAATTATTGATGCAGGACCATTTGATACGACTAGTGTCATTTCAGGTTCGTTACTATTAAAAACAAAATACATTAACGAAAGCACAAGAAGAGGTGCAAAAAATAATAAGCCAAGTGTACGTTTATCGCGGATCATTTGCTGTATAATTCTTGTAACAATTGCGCCGATTCTCATAGTGCTTCACCTCCAGCCTTTAAAAACACTTCATCAAAATCCTTTGCCTGATAATGAGCTTTCAAATCATGTGGTGTTCCATGCGCAATAATATGACCATTGCGTAGCATTGCCAACTGGTCACAGCGCTCTGCTTCATCCATTGCATGTGTTGTTACTAAAATTGTTTTATGCTCATCGTTTTTTAAACGAATTAACTCCTGCCAAATTTCTTTTTTCAACACGGGATCAATACCAACAGTTGGCTCATCTAAAATCAACAACTTTGGATTTTGGATAAGGGCAATTGCAAGGGATAATCTCCGTTTCATTCCGCCAGAATAATTCAACACCTTACTATTTAAATCATCCGTTAAATGAACGAGACTTGCAGCATAATTGACACGCTCCACACGTTCTTTTTTTGATAATCGATAAAGCTTAGCAAAAAAATGAAGGTTCTCTTCACCGGTTAAATCTAAATACAGTGCATCAGATTGTGCCATATAGCCGATATCCGTCAGCAATTGCTTATGAGGGACTGTATAATTTAACACTTGAATACTACCGTTATCAGGTTTGATCATTCCCATAATCATTTTAATTAACGTAGTTTTCCCACAACCTGAAGGACCAAGTAAGCCAATAAGCTGTCCCTTTGGAACTTCTAAGGAAAGCGGGGCAATTACTTGTTTTTGGTGAAACTTTTTTTCAATGGAGTTTAGTGAAATTGCATTGTTTCCCATATAGCCATCTCTCCTTTACTAAACACAGTGTTGATACCTGAAATTTTAAGGCAGTGTTTTGGGAATTACAATAAACAGATAACTAAAAAGTGTTCAGTGATTTTGGATTTCAATATTTTCGAGGCAGATGAAATCAGACTTCCTAAGCAAAAAAACAACTTATTTCTCCAGAATACGTTGGAAATAACTAACTATGACCGTCCGATTAATTATTGATGGATTTTTGTAGGTCTGTGAAGTTACTACCTCAGGTGCCGTTTACAAAATAAGATTGAAGGAAATAAATAAAGAAGAGAACCGATAAATAAGGTAATGCCTGTAATTTACTAACACTATTTGACCTTGTTGTGATCATTGAGGTAACTATATAACAACATTGCTAAAGACTAGAATAAAGTGATAAACAATGGAGGTTCTATATGTCTATTCATAAAATGATGAATTTTGAAACAAAACAATGTATAAAAAAATGCATTAATTAAGCAAATAGAGGAAGTAGGTTTTGAACGTGTAACAGTAAAAAATCTAGCTTCTACAGCAAACATTAATCGAGGAACTTTCTATTTACATTATAAGGATAAATATGAAGTAATGGAGGATTTACAGCGGGAGTTATTAAATGAACTAGAAAGCTGTGTGAAAAATGTTCAACCGCTAGATGCCTTTCATACGATAAAAACAGTTCAACTGTATCAGCCATTTATCGAAGTGTTTAAATGTATTGAAGAGCATGCAACGGCATTTCGAGTAATTTTAGGGGAGCAGGGGAGCCCCGCCTTTAGCAAGAGGATGAAGAAAGTTTTTAGTAATCATATTTTAGACAGACTCTCTGTTATTCGAGAAGAAGGACTTGATCCAGAATTCCAACGATATTTTGAAGCTTTTTTAACTTCCGCGATTTTAGGTGTTATTCAAGAGTGGCTAGACAGTGAAGATGAGAGTTTAAACATAGAGGAGTTAGCAATGATTCATTATCGTTTATTACGGTTCCTTGGTAATTTGGCATCTTTGCAGCAATAAATTTTAACAAAGATTGAATCTGCTTGCTCCATGCTAGGAAGCAGATTTTTACGTTTAACATTTATAAATACAAATCACGTTTAACAAAAACACGAATAGCCAGCATATAGCATAGCATCCCAATTAAAAATAATGCCCCTAGCATCCAAATAGACGAGCTATTTTGAGTCATTAATTTTTCAGGTGAAAACAATGAGTAGATGGTGAAGTACTGTAGCTTTCCTAAAGCACCACCCATATTACTAAGCGCCTGAATTAAATAAAATAGAATAGGAATTCCTGTACTATACGCATAAGAGGTTCTTACATCCTTGCTACTGCAGGATACAAAAAAGCAATAGCCACTAATGGCAAAGTGTAAGAAAAAAAGACCGATATTTAAAGTCAAAAAAGCACTTATATCCAATTCATTTGGAAATAGAATCCCTGAAAATATGATGGCTATCAAAGTTGTTACCGTGAGCAGAATAAAGGTACTAGTAACTAAAAAAATACTTGTGTGAAGACAATTTTAAAACGTGTATTCGGTGTCGCAATTAGGTATGCCATGGAACCATTATCGATATAGCTCATCATTAGTTTATTTGCCGACATAATGATGAAAACTAACGGTAGAATAAGCAATAAAAATCCATACAAATAGGTTGATAGAAATTCAATTAACGTATTACCTATGTTACTCATACCAAATGCTGACATCAATTCAGGCATTGTTTCGGTAAGCTTATTAAGAGTATTGCTCATCTCAGGGTTATACATATAGACAATACTAATGATATAGAGCATTAATACAGCAAGTATGATACAAAAAAGTTTAACTGTAGCTAGCACCTCATGTTTTAGCAAAGTTAAGTTCATGATTCTGTACCTCCTCTTTCGTAGTAATGCATGAATATATCTTCAAGTGATTGAGAAATGATATCGAGGTCATTAATTTTATAGTCTGCTAATGTATGAAGTAATGTTTGGACATTACCCCGAACTTTTACAATTGCTTGTGTTGGCCCAGTCTGTTCAATTTTAAGTGGTTCTCCTAAGAAACGAGAGAGCTCTTGTTCGCTTTGAAATTCAATTAAAAACTTTTTAGATTTTCGCTTTTTTAAGTCAGCAATTGTTTCCGTTGCAACAATTTTACCAGCATTTAGTATCGCTACACGGTCACAAGTTTTTTCAATTTCTTCAATCATATGAGAGGACATGAATATGGTCGTTCCTTTTTCTTTTTCAGCTAAAATAAAATCGATAAACTTTGTTTGGATAAGAGGATCTAATCCACTTGTCGGTTCATCTAGAATGACTATCTCAGGGTTATGCATAAATGCGCAAATTAGCCCAGTTTTTTGCTTCATACCCTTTGACATTTTCTTAATAAGACCAGTGGCATTTAATTCGAAGTATTCCATAAGTTCATATGCTCTTGTTAAATCATGTAACCCTCTCATTTGGGCAATAAATTTGATAAATTGTTGTCCAGTCATTTTATCGATAAACGCAATTTCACCAGGTAAATAGCCTACGAATTGTTGAATTTCAGCCGTAGAGTAGCGACAATCCAATCCTTTTATGAAACACTGTCCTTCTGTGGGCTGTAGGAAGCCCATTAAATGCCGTATTGTTGTAGATTTCCCAGCACCATTTGGACCTAAAAGTCCGAACACTTCACCTTTTTCAATTTGTAAGTTCACATTCTGTACACTATAAAAATCCCCAAACTTTTTAGTTAAATTATTGACCTCGATCATTGTCATACAATTCACCCCTTGGACTGCTCTTTATAATGATTATAAGACTAATTTTTAAAAAATAAATGACTATAAAGTGAAACTCTAATCAGAGGGGGTTGCATCCCCATTGATTATTAGATTTCACCAATGGGCTTTTACGGGCAGTAAATGCGGTATAAAAAAAGAACATGAACGGCTTCTTTAAAAAAGACTCCTTCATGTTCTCCGCCTAGTGATTACAATTAAACATGTAGTATCAGCTTGAAGATAGTTATTCTCCATAATAATTATTCAGTGCTACTTCTAAACGCTCTTCTAGGTGCTTCGAAATATAGCTCAACACAAATTGCTCCTTTTCCATCTCAATTTGAGAGGAACGAAAAGTTTTTCTGAAAAAGCCTGCCTTATTTTCCGTTGCAAATTGCTGTAATGCTTCTGTTCGTAATGTCGACACTATTTCATTTTCAATATGACGCTCACGAATTTTTTGAACAATATCCTTTACGCTACGCTCTTGCAGTTCTGAAATTTGTTTTTGTAGATTTTCATTTTCTAGTTTAAGTTCAGCTGTTTCTTTTTGAATTTCTTCTACTTGAAGATTCGATTCTGAGGATACTAATTGAATGTTTTGTGCAAGAAAATCTTGATTGATTGTTACTTGTAAGGCTCCATGTTCTTCGTTTGGAAGAATATTAAAAAGTCCTGTCTGAATCATTTGCTGAAGAACATTTCCAAGAACATCAACTTTATTCGCTAAATCATCAGTGCCCATAGTTGTTGCAGTTATTTGGTGTTTGATAAGTTGACCGTTGTCATCAATTCCTAGTAAAAGTTTTAAGCCTTTGACGCGGTGTACATCTTTTAGTAGTAAAATCATGCGAAGTCTTAAGATGGCAGGAAGGTTCAAACGAATATTGGTGTTTGGGCTATTCGAAGCATTATCAAAAATATATTGTTCGAATGGTTTAATGTAATAACGAAGCATCGCATCCGTTATGTCAAACCAACCTGCGACTTCTGAAATAGAATAATGATCTGATTCTTCAATTATTGCTAAATATCCGTCATTATAAAGTATTTCTTCTAAAGGCGTATTTTGTATTATGACAAACAATGGGTCATGTTGTACAACTCCGAGTACCATTTCTTTTGCATCATTTAGTTTAAGCATCCTTTTACACCCCACTTTATTTTTCCGTATAACTCTATATAGGTTTCTATTCTACTGGAAGCAATTGTATGACTATTTTGTATAGGAAATAATTATTAGAACCAAGGACCTGAAAACCTTTTCTGACTCTTAAGAAAAATTTAAGAAATCTCCTCGCAATTCTTTAAGAAATGCCTTTTATAGTAAAAGTATCTAGTAATTACTCATGATCGGGGAGAAAATTTATGCAATTAATAACGTTCCTTACTGAATTTATAAAACATCCAAAAACTATAGGTGCGATTTCACCTAGTTCAAAAAAATTAGCCAAAAAAATGGTCGAAACTATATGTTTTGAAAATACCCAATGTATTGTTGAACTAGGTCCAGGTACAGGTTCATTTACGAAAGAATTAATGAAAAGAAAAGAGCAGTCAACAAAGTTAATTCTTATTGAAAATAATGAGATTTTTTGTGAAAAGCTACGTGAACAATTTGAGCATGAGCCGAGTGTAATCGTTATACATGGATCAGCTGAGAATTTATGCATGTATATGTCAGCATTAAATATCGAAAAAATTGACTATGTCGTTTCGGGGTTACCTTTCACATCTTTGGATCCTGCCGTTTCCTCACGTATTTTACGGAATGTAAAAGAATGTTTAAAGGACGGAAAATTTATTACATTCCAATATTCACTTGTGAGGAAATCCTTTATCCAAAAATATTTTGAGGATATTTCACATGAAAAAGTATGGATTAATTTGCCGCCTGCCTATGTGCTTAGCTGCAAACTTGGAAATGTGAGGGCTAGTTAATGGGGCTACAGGATCTTTTATCATATATCGAACAATATGGTTATTTTGCTTTATTTTTCAGTTTATGGTTAGGAATTGTGGGTATGCCACTCCCTGATGAGATGATCGTTATGAGCGGTGGGTTTCTATCTTCATTAGAAAAAATGAGTGTGCTGAAAGCTTTTTTAATAACTTATCTTGGTGCAGTTTCAGGACTTTCCTTAGGATTTATCCTTGGTAAAGTGTTTGGCCATAAAATACTTGATAAATTGGTGAAAAAGAAAAAGGCTAAGTATTTATTAAAGTCAAAAGAACTAATAGATAGGTATGGTCATTTTGCTTTAGTTATAAGTTATTTCATACCAATCGTGAGACATATACTTCCATACTTAGTAGGTATGAATAACATGTCATTTAAAAAATACGCTTTGTATTACTACTCAGCAGGTTTTGTTTGGACATTGATTTACTTTACACTTGGTTTGTTCTTTGGGAAACATATCGAAAATATTTCCATGCTAGCAACAAAATACGGTATATATTTTGGCGCTTTCGTCGGAATTGTAGGATGTTTTTATTATTTTTATACACGAAGATTAAAGTCGGTTGCGTAGAATGTTTTATTATTTTTATATACGAAAAATAAAAAAATAGTTAAAATTAGGAACTATAAATATTGATAGGAAATATATTGAATAAATAGGTAGATTACCGTTCCGACTGACGCCCCCTGGAAAGCGCTCAGTCGGAACGGTAATCTACCCCACGTTATAGTTCTGATTAATATACCTGATAGTTTAATATACTTTGAAATTGGTGGGATTACATGACTAAAGAAACAATACTTATAGTTGATGATGAAAAAGAGATTAGAAATCTTATTGCTATTTATTTGAAAAATGAAGGTTACGATATTCTAGAAGCAAGTGATGGAGAGGAGGGCTTAAGTCTTTTAAAGAAACATAAAGTACATTTAATTGTCCTAGATATTATGATGCCGAATGTGGATGGCATTGAAATGTGTATGAAGGTAAGGGAAATAGCCGAGATGCCAATTATTATGCTGTCAGCAAAGTCTCAGGATATGGATAAAATCGTTGGATTATCATTAGGGGCAGATGATTATGTCACAAAGCCCTTTAACCCTTTAGAGCTAATAGCGCGCATAAAATCTCAGCTTCGTAGATATCTCAAAATGAATCGATTAGATAGGATGAACGAAAATGAGATAGAAATTGGTGATATGCGAATCAGTACCGACACACATGAAGTAATCGTCAACAATGAAAAGGTAAAGCTTACGCCAAGGGAGTTTTCAATTCTTGAGTTACTTGCAAGAAATCAAGGCATAGTGATGAGCGCTGAGCAGATTTATGAAAAGGTTTGGAAGGAAGAGGCTATACAGTCTGAAAACACGGTAATGGTACATATACGTAAAATTCGAGAAAGAATTGAGACAAATCCAAGAAATCCTCAATATATTAAAACCGTATGGGGAGTAGGTTATAAAATTGAGAAAGATCATTAAGCCAATCAAATACTTACTAAGCAAACTTAAAATACTTAGAGTGAATTCCATAACAAAAATTCGGGAAAGTATCAGAATTCAACTTTTAACAACGTTTATTCTTTGTGCATTTCTCGGTTTACTTGTTGCACGAGCTACTCTGCCGTTTTTTGGGAATATCAATGAAACAATTTCTATTGACTATAGTGCAGGTATGCAACAAATAAATTTTCAAGCGCAGCATGCGGCAGATTTGGCTGTCAGTGAAAATAGTGCCGAAGCTTTACAGCAAATGATTGAAAATGAAAATGTAAAGATGGAAATGAAACAGAGTGCTTTGAAAGTGTTAGTTACCGATGAGCGCGGGAAGGTTTTGTATAAATCAAAGCAAGCGGAAGAGGAACAAATTGATTTGCATAATAAGATTCGTCATGTAATGGATTTTGCAATCAACCATCCACTTTATAATTATGATATACCGCCAGTCGAGGTATCGCGGCAAGAATTTATAGCCTTTTATCCACTAACGATAGAAGATAAAGATTTTTATTTATTTGTCAGTGGTATTCCAGAAGGTGTAGTGATTACAAAAACATCAGAGGGTCCTATGCCTGCATTAATTGGAATTGCTTTTTTTACCTTTTCATTCTTCTACATAACAAAACGAAAAATGCAACAAATAGAGGCGTTGGCAAAGGGGGTTAAGGAAATCGCAAAAGGAGATTTAACTTATCGAATTGAGAAAAAGGGAATAGATGAAATAGCTTTATTAACAGAGAACGTCAATCATATGGCTGAAGCAATTATGACAAATATAGAAATGGAACGAAGGATTGAAAAACAAAAAAATGAATTGATTACTAATGTATCACACGACCTTAGGACACCTCTTACCTCAATTATGGGCTATTTACGATTGTTAAGAGATGAAAGATACGACACGAAGGAGCAATATGATGAGTATTTAAAGATTGCTTTCTCAAAATCCGAACAGTTAAAAAACCTAATTGAGGATTTGTTTGAATATACGAAGCTAACGAATGATAGCATTGTCCTTGGGAAGCAGGAGGTATGTATGAATGAACTTCTCGATCAGTTAATTGAGGAGTTGATTCCGCAAGCGGAGGAAAACCATCGTACATTTATTAAAAATTTCTCAGAGGAGCGGATCTTTGCTACAGTAGATTCTGAAAAAATTGTCAGGGTTTTTGATAATTTATTAATAAATGCCATTAAATATAGTACAGGTGACGGCGAGATTTTTGTTTCTCTTGAAAGAAAAGAAAGTAATGTTCAAATCTGTGTCGCGAATGAAAGTGATGAATTTACATCCGAAGAGCTAATGAGCTTATTTGAACGATTTTATAAAAAAGATCAATCCAGAACAAGTGTAGCGGAAGGTTCAGGACTTGGACTGGCTATAGCGAAGAACATTGTAGAACTACATGGTGGCAAAATTGACGCGAAGTATAAGGATGGTATGTTGCAGTTTATCATCGAACTTCCTGTTACAGCTTTATAAAAAATAGAAAGGTAGCGTTAGAGCAATGCTACCTTTTTTTATGGGCGAATTAGTTGTTCAATAGTGAGAATATGATTGGCATTAGAGTGGGGGAGGCTCTTTTGTAAGTGCATAAAATTACTTTTGTCCTTAATAATAATTTGAATTTCTGTATAGCTATATTGTTTTTGAACTTCTTGAACATATTCTGTAATTTTCAATAAATGACGTGGGTCTTTTATTTCTACTTCTACAAAAAAGGGCAGCGTTAATTGATGTAAACTTAAGCAACCGCGACGAATCCAAATCGCTTCATTGTCGTAATATCGGATAGGTAATTGTCGATTACTTGCGATAAATAAGTCCATTTATTTCTCCTTTTTTATATCTTTATGTTAAAAGTGGAAAAGATGGATAGCCCACCTCAAAGCGTGGATAGCACCGTCAAAAAGATAGATAACCTTCTTCAAACCGAAGAATATTCGTATGCATCAATCGTCTCTAGAAAATATTTTAGTGCAGGTGATTGTACTTCGTCATTGCGATAAATAAACCAAGTCGGGATTTGAGCCTGCTTTTTTGCTAGTATGTGCATCGACAGTGACTGAATATCCATATATTTTTGAGCGATTGCACGTGGCAGTAATGTTACACCTAGCCCAGCAGCAACGCAGCCAATAATTCCGTCGAGGGTGCCAAATTCCATACGCTTTTGTGGTTGCACACCGCCTTCACGCAACCAATGCTCCCAAATCGCTCTATATGAGCAGCCATGAGGAAAAGTAATAAATGTGCTGTTCTCTAAATCCCGTTGGCTATCAATTCGTTTATGTTTGCTAGATGTGATGACAACAAGCTCCTCACAAACAAATTCCTTCGCAAGGATATTTTCTTTATAAACGGGTCCATTTACAAACGCACCATCTAATTCATAGTTTTCTAGCCGTTCGATATTTTGTTGAGATGGACTTGTCAATATAGTGATATCCACCTGATCATAGGCTTTGTGGAAAGTAGTTAACAAGGCAGGTAAGTGCAATGCCGCAGTCGTTTCCATTGAACCAATTCGTAAAAGTCCTCTATTTTCCTCTGTATCCTGAAGTATTTCAAAGGATTTTTCATAGAGATGTAGCATTTTTAATACCATTTCATAAAACTGTTCTCCCTTTGGTGTCAATCGGATACCTCGATGCCCTCGATAAAAAAAGGTTGTTTGATACATGGCCTCAAGATTTTGTATTTTCATAGAGATGTTGGATTGGGTGTAATTAAGCTCTGAAGCAGCCTTGGAGAAGCTACCTGTTTGCACGACTGTTCGAAAAATTAAGAGATCATTAATAGTCATATGTTCCCTCCAGCCATCAATTTATTTGATATCTATTATAACGAATTTGGGCTATTTGTGATATCTGAATTTTCGTTATAGTGAGAGGGAGGGGAGGGAAAATATGCACAAGCAGACAGTTCAATATTTAGTAGGAGGTATTTTTTCACTAGTTATTGCTATGAGTATTGGTCGTTTTTCCTATACGGTGATCTTGCCGTATATGCAAGATACTTTTGCCTTTAGTCGTGCCACAGCAGGTTTTCTAGCAACGAGTAATTATTTAGGATACTTAGTAGGGGCATTGGTGGCTGGTCGTTTACAAATAGGAGATAAACGTATTCCTTTTTTACAAATAGCACTCGTTATGAGTATTTTGACAACGGCTATGATGGGCTTTACAGATGCTATTATCGCATGGTATGTACTTCGTTTTATTTCGGGTGTAATGAGTGCGTCGATCTTTGTAGTTGCTGCTAGCCTTGTACTCGATCAGTTAGCAGGGAATGGTAAAGCGCATTTATCAGGGCTTTTTTATAGCGGGGTAGGTACAGGAATTGCCTTAAGTGCGGTTATTGTGTCACCTATACATGCAATGTTTGATTGGGATGGAACATGGATTGCTTTGGCGTTATTTAGTGTCATATTGCTTGTATTCATCGTATTGTTCATAAAGCCAATTACTCAACAATATACACAACAGAAGCCAAGTCAAACAGTAGCGTCACAAAAAGTTCCACCTACGACATGGATGAAGTGGCTCATTTTAGCTTATAGGTTCGAGGGCCTTGGCTATATTGTCACAGGAACATTTATCGTGTCAATCGCAGAAGAATCAACAAACTTTCATGGTGATGCTAGCTTTGTATGGTTTGTTGTCGGGATTGCAGCGATTCCATCCTGCATTGTTTGGTCTAAGCTGGCACAGCGATACGGTTACGTGAGAACATTATTGATTTCCATGCTAATTCAAGGTTTAGGAATTGTTTTACCAGCGTTTGCGACTAATACAATGACACTTTATACAAGTGCCTTCATTTTTGGAGCAACTTTTATGGGAATTACTACAGTAGCTACAACGTTAGCAAGACAAATAGTGCCTGTGAACAGTCACAAAATATTAGGTTACCTAACTGCTGGTTATGCTTTGGGACAAATGTTAGGTCCTTCACTTGCAGGAGCATTAGCCAATTATACGAATAGCTATCAGTAT
Organism: Lysinibacillus sp. NPDC092081; assembly: GCF_044755845.1. Classification (NCBI taxonomy): domain Bacteria; kingdom Bacillati; phylum Bacillota; class Bacilli; order Caryophanales; family Bacillaceae; genus Lysinibacillus; species Lysinibacillus sp. NPDC092081. The sequence goes on along the minus strand of NZ_JBIVRU010000001.1, from coordinate 418,067 downwards.
GCCTTATTTGGAGCAACAGCCGTTGTAGTAGTAGGAGCGTTATGTCTTATTAATGGATTAAAATATGAAAAAGTGAAAGTCGGAGAGCTAGCGACGTAAATAAATAGACAAAAAAAGTAAGTAAGTCTACGAGCGACTTACTTACTTTTGTTTTAGTGAATATCACGCTTTTTGAAGTTCCCACCACGTACCTCTGAAACATCAGAAATAACTATGAAGGCACTTTCATCAATATCTTTAATAATCGATACAAGTTTATTTTCTTCCATACGGTTAATAACACAGTTTAATATATCAGTTGGTTCATTGGAAAAACCGCCACGCCCTTTTGTATATGTAACACCACGTCCTAAACGAGCTTGGATCGCATCACCAATATCCTCTGATTTTGCACTGACAACACGAACATCTTTTGATTTTTCTAAACCATCTTGGATAATATCGATTACGTTTTTTGCAATAAAGTATGTTAAAGCTGAGTATAGTGCGCTCTCTAAGCCAAAAATAAAACTTGCCCCTAAGAAAATAAAGGCATTAATAAATAATATAATATCCCCGACTGAAAACGGAACCTTACGTGAAAGTAACACGGCTAAAATTTCAGAGCCATCCAAAGCGCCACCGTTACGTAAGACAATCCCAATCCCAACACCTAGTAGCATACCACCAGATAAAACAATTAATAGTGGATCATTTGGACCTAAAATTGTTTTAACATCATGCATAAGCACTGTGGAAATAGATAGAGCTGCAATCCCAGCAGTACTCATCAATGCAAAAGTTTTACCTACTTGCTTGTAGCCAATCCAAATAAAAGGAATGTTTAATACAAAGAGCAGTACGCCTAATGGAATACCAAAAAGGTGTGCGCCCATAATACTAAGCCCCGTCACGCCACCATCAATGACATCGTTCGGAATTAATACCGCTTCTAGTCCATATGCTGCGATGATGGCACCAATTATAATCATGATAAATTTTCGTGTGTTTTCAACTGACTTTCTTTTTTTCATAAATCTTCTCCATTTCTTTACGTAAAAATCATACTTAAGGTTTTGGAATAATATTTATAGCTATTGTTTTTGTTTCAGTATCTGTCTCTTTTTTAGAGTCGGCCATATTATAGTATTTATTGATTAAATCGTTTAATTCATTTTCAAAGTTCTTGAATTGATCCTTCGTTAACTTAAAATCAATAAGCGAAAAAGTTGCTAAATCTGCAAGTCTTTCTTCTTCATCAAGTGAATCTAAATAATTTTGATATTGAGATAGCAAAGCTAATTGATAGTAGGAAACGTAATTTAATTTTTGTTTGATTGTTAGTTGTGTCCAATCCTCCTTACTAAGTTTTGCTGCTCCTTCATTTACTGCATAAAATTTTTCTGTAACAGAACGTACTTTTCGCTCTTTCACAATTTTAATGATGTTTTCATCCACTAAAATTTGGATGTGACGATACAAAGTAGCTTGAGGTACATCCTTAATAACAGAAATCATCTCCAAAGTGCTTAAGCCTTCTTCTTTATCGTGCATGAGAGCTTGTAAAATTTTCATTCTCACAGGGTGCATTAAAACTTCTGCTTTATTCCGCATAAAACGATCCTCCTATCTGATGGAATCAAGGGAAGCAATCAAATGTTATCAATATGAGAACATTATCAATAAATATACTATATATTTTTTTTACAGATGTACAGTAGAAAGGTAATGAAATTTTTTACATCTTCTGTTATCATTATCAATAATGATAATGAATAGGAGGTTTTAGGAATGAAATTACACTATGGTTTTGATGAGTTAAGCCAACTGGATTGGGCAAGCATACTTCCAATCATTTTGCCATTTATATTCGTAGGATTTGTTCTAATCATTGTTGCTTTATTCGATCTATATCGGCACCGAGATACGAGAGAAAACATACTGATGTGGACAATTATTATTTTGTTCTTTAACTCAATTGGTTCTGTTCTATACTTCATTATTGGTAGGAAGGAGGGAAATAAACGTGCGCTTAGAGATTAAAAATATTACGAAAAAGTTTAAACAAAAAACAGCCGTGAATGATTTTTCAATGGTCATTGATGCGAATGAGTGTGTCGGGTTAATTGGACCAAATGGAGCAGGGAAATCAACATTAATTCAAATCATTGCCGACATTCTGATTGCAGACAAAGGTGAAGTTCTTCTTGATGGTCAAAAGATTTCAACGATGAAAAATCACATTGGTTATTTACCTCAGTATCCTAATTTTTTCTCATGGATGACAGCATTTGAAACATTGTCCTTTATGGGAACACTTTCAGGCATATCAAAAAATGAATTGCAGAAAGAAATTCCATTACTTTTAGAAAAGGTGGGCTTAGGGAAAGAAGCACATATTCATGTCGGGACATTTTCAGGTGGTATGAAGCAACGCCTTGGCATTGCACAAGCATTGTTGCATAAGCCAGCTTTAATGATTATGGATGAACCGGTATCAGCGCTAGATCCAATAGGGAGAAGAGAAGTGTTAAATCTATTAAAAGAGATAAAAAAAGAAACGACCATTTTATTATCAACGCACATATTGAGCGATGCGGAGGAAATTTGTGAGCGTTTTGTGATGATTAAAAATGGTCACAAAATAGAGGATGCTACAAAATCAGAGTTGCTTAAGCGCCATCAAGAATCAGCTATCTTTTTAATGATTCGAAAGGCAGATTTTCAATGGTTAACAAAGGTTGAACAATTACCATATGTGAAGAAAATCGAAAGCTGTGGAGATGGCTTCAAAATACACGTTAAAAATTTGGAAACAGATGCTAATCGACTAATACAGCATGGATTAGATTCAAAAGTGATATTTACTAAATTTGAAGTGGGTATTCAAGACAATCTAGAAGAAATATTTTTAGAATTGGTGGTGTAAGAGAATGAGTGCTTTTATTGCATTAAGCAAAAAAGAAGTACAGCAAATGGCAAGGGAGTTTAAAATATTTTGGCTCCCAATCGTATTTATTTTACTAGGGCTAACTCAACCGATTATGATGTATTATTTACCTGTTATTTTACAATCAGCCGGTGGTGTTCAAGGTATAATAATTGATCCTACGATGGCAAAGCCTGTGGGACAGGAGGTACTTGCCTCAACATTAAATTCACAGTTTGATCAGCTCGGCATTATTATTCTGGTCGTTGCCACTATGGGTATTATTCAAGGGGAAAAAGCAAATGGCATGATGGCATTTATTCTAACAAGGCCAGTTTCGATAGCATCTTATTTGAATAGTAAAATCATCATTCATTATATATTGGCTGTTATATGTATAGCTCTTGGCTATGGGGTATCTTACGGCTATTCAGCGTATTTATTTACAACTGTTCCTGTGGCACAAGCTATGTGGGCTTTAGCGTTCTATTGTGTTTGGCTGTTATTCATCATAACGTTTGTTGCGATGATGAGTACATTTTTTAACAGTGCTGCATTTATTGCATTAATAAGTATCGTTGTCCTATTAATCTGTCGTTTTATCGCGGGATTACATCCATTAATAGACATTGTTAATCCTGCTAGTAATAGTATGTATGCAACAAATATTCTAATGTCGGGTGATGTGGGATCTTGGTATGGCATCAATATTGTAGTAACGCTGCTGTTAGTTTTATTGATGCTCATTACTATGCAAAGTTTCATTGTGAAAAAGAAATTTTAAATGAAATAAGGTGATGGAATTGTTATCGATACAAAATTTACAGAAATCGTATGGGGAGCATGAGGTTTTAAAAGGTGTAGAGTTAACAATAGAAAAGGGAGAAATACTGGCGTTTGTTGGTGGGAATGGTGCAGGTAAAACAACGACATTAAATTGTATTGCTGGATTAGTAGAACAGGATTGCGGAAAAATAATGATTAATAATATTGTGAAATCACAGTCATTCGAATATAAAAAGCAATTTTATTTTATACCGGATACGATTCATGTATTTCCAAATATAGCTGCATATGATTGGATACATTTTGTTTTGAAACTGTATGAAAAAACTGATGATGAAAAGCTACAAAACTTCATTAACATCTTTGGCATGGAAAAAAGTATTTATAAACCGATGGGAACGTATTCTTATGGAATGCTTCATAAGATTGCGTTGATTACTGCTTTTACAATTAGTCCGCCTATCCTAATTATGGATGAGCCGATAAATGGCCTAGATCCACTAGCTGTCGTTGCTTTTAAAAATTGTATGAAAGAATACGTTGAGAAGGGTGGAACCGTTCTCTTTTCCACTCATCTGTTAGATGTTGCAGAGAAGATTTGTCAATTAATTTCGTTTTTAAAAGATGGAAAGATTGTCTTACATGATTGTGTTGAGAATTTGCTAGTCGATGGGAGTTTAGAGACTATTTTTATGGAGAAACAAACAAATGAAGGATAATATCCAATTAATCAAATTTTTTTTAACATCTTTTTATGTAAAGCCAAAGCAGCCAGTAATTCAAGTACTCCTATTGATTGCATTCATTTATGTAGCCACTCAGTATTTTGTGCTTACTCTCATTATCTACTTTATAGTGACCCCAGAGGAGTATTTATTTTATAATATTCTTCTTTCAAATGGTGTGACATATATATTGATTTCATATTTTGCCATTTCGGTAGTGTTTAGTCAAAGTGATTTTGCTATATTTGCTCATTTACCCATTTCTGCGAAGCGGGTTGTTATGTCGAAAATTATAAGTGGGGTAGCTTTACCGATAATGGCAGTAAGTATTCTATCAATACCTACATTTTTCATATTACTGATAGAGTTTAAGCTAGGTGTTGCTGTAGAATCCATTGCATTTTTACTTGTCATGAACGTTTTAATTGTATTGTTCCTGCTATTTATTTTGTCCCTTTTGAATCATTTTCGCAGTAATACATCCGTGTATTTGCTTGTTAGGATGACGCTTATAGTAGGTATTGGAATAAGTCCAATACTGTACTTTTTATTTAAAAATTATCATGCAATCAGCACTGCTTTATCAAAATTAGATGTTTCAACAATATCATCCTTAAGTGCTTCAATTTCAGATTTTCTCGGTACAGGTTATCGATTTGCAATGCAACAGTCAGTGGTGAAGACGCTTTTGCCATTGACTATTACAAAAAGTTTCATCTATTTCATCCTATTATTCTCACTATGTTATTTATTGTTTAAAGCAACTATAAAAATGATTGCTTCTAAGTATTATGAACATGGCTTGCTTGTAAGTAGAATAGAAAAAACGACCAAAGTTTGGGGGAGAAATATTCAAAGTAGTTTGTTCATTTATTTGCAACGGGAATATTGGATTATTCAGTCTGAACCATACTTTAAAATGCAAGCTATTTTAGGGATGATTTTAACGCCAATTTGTTCAATCATTTTTTTAATTCTAGTACAGACGAATATTATAAATTCTGAATGGATTGTTAACAATGAATCTTTTCTTTTTGTCTATATGGTTTTGTTCATGAGTTGTATGAACAATATTAGTGGAACTCCCTATTCAAGAGAGGGTAAATACTATGCATCTAGCATGACGTTGCCATTTGATCCACAAAAAATTTACATGGCAAAAGTTATGACTTCATCATGCATCGGCACAATATCGGTTGTAATAAGCTATAGTATTTATATGCTATTTGGTAGAGGAGATATTATCACGGGACTACATTTATTGATTACATTACTATTAGTCATTACGTATAATTTATTGTCTCCGCTTTATGATAGAAGGCATCCATTACTTGAATGGTCTAATCCATCTGAAGCAATAAAATCAAATCCTACAGTATTAATAAGCTTGCTATATGGATTACCATTATTGATTATTGTTGGGCTCCTCCATTTTAGCTTGCTTACTATTAAAATTTCTCCAGCGATGACAGCCATAATTATTTTAGTAATTGTCACTCTATGTACAGTTTCAGTAATCTATAAAAATTTCTTTGAAGGAAAGAATTTGAAGGGATACGTGAACAATTGAATGTGAAAATAGATCCAAAGAGTAATATTCCTTTTTATCAGCAGTTAACTCAGCAACTACTTATTGAAATAGCGACAGGAAATTTGAAAAATGGTGACTCATTGCCCTCCATTCGAGATTTAGCGGCTCAAACAAACCTCAATCTTCATACTGTTCATAAAAGCTATAAGGAGCTTCAAAAGAAGGGAATACTCTCTATAAAACCTAACTCAAAAGCAATTGTTAAGAAATCTGCTGAAGCAAAGGGGATTGACCTTCAACAAATTTCTACAAAGGTCGAACAAATAATGTGTGAAGCTTATGTTTTAGGTATTAGCGAACATCAACTACAGCAGATGTTTCATGAAAATTTGCTTAAATATTATAGTAAGCGTTAAGAAAGAAAGAGATGGCTTCAGCAATTTACAGAAGCCCTCTCTTTCTAATTAAGGCGAGAAATCACTAAAAGAGTTCCCTGCTTTTACAATATTATATTAAAAACACCGCCACGATGGTTGTAACCACAAGACCAATCGCCACGGGCAATAAATTACGCCTTGCAAGCTCGAAGGGGCTAACATTACAAATGGCAGCAGCCGGGATTAATGCCCAGGGAATGATTGTTCCTCCGCCAACAAAGATTGCTGTTATTTGTCCTAAAGCTGTTAAAGTTGCAGTACTGCCACCAATAGCATTACCGAACAAACTACCGACGGAACCTGCTAAGGAAATACCTGAGAAACCAGAGCCTATAAAAAATTATATAAGTCTATGTATGACTTTAGGTCAAAATATATTCATGGTGATTTAGATTTTGCTAGTAGTACTTACGTTGATACTTCAAGCCACCCAGAAAGATATTACGAGGAATTAGCTATCTCTACTGATTTTGCACTTCTTATACTTTATGCTTCCATTCAAGAATTAATAATTCAAGATTGGAAGGGTTTTTTGATTTTAATTGACAATGATAATCATTATCGGTATTGTGAAAGTATACTAGAATCCACATGTACACCTATTCGCATTCCAGCGGTTATTTGATTAATTTATACCAGCATGAAGATGCCTAATACACAAATGAGTGTGGTGTCGCGACGTTTAACCATATCCAATGCATTTTATACATATTTATTGTAAATTATCCCGAATTTATCCCGATAAGTTGTTATCTAGTTTTTTAGAAATTTAAGATTTATAAATCAGATATTCTTTTTTGTGATAAATTATTTTATGTAATGAAGTAGAGGTGAACCATAGGTGAAGCAGGTGTTGGTAATTAAGAATGAACGGTCATTAGCAAAGAAAATCGGAAGCGGTTTAAAGCAAGAAGGCTATTTCATTTTAACACTTCACAATGAAAACAAAGGTTTAAATATAGTATATGAGCAAGATTGGGATCTTATCATATTGGATTGGGATTCGTTAAGTATGTCTGGACCGGAAATTTGCAGACAAATAAGGGCCGTTAAAACGACCCCAATAATCATTGTGACCGACAATGTGTCCAGCAAGGATTGCATAGCAGGATTACAAGCAGGAGCAGATGATTATATAAGAAAACCATTTGTGAAAGAAGAATTAGTAGCAAGGATAAAAGTTATTTTAAGAAGAGGGGACGGTATCCAGCCAATCGAGACTGATTACTTTCGGTTTAAAGATCTCTTCGTTGATGCATCCCTCAATATTATGACAAAAGGTGGCGAAAATCTCCCGCTTACTAAGCGCGAATATGACCTACTTGTATTTTTAATCAAGAATAAAAATACAATATTGAGCCGTGAAATGCTTTTGAACCAGGTTTGGGGTTATGACGTAGCAGTAAATCCAAATGTAGTGGATTTATATATTGGGTATCTAAGAAAAAAGCTAAAGTGCGCGAAGAAAGACAGATATATTCAAACAATCCATGGCAGGGGCTATTCAATGATTGAATAGTAATAATAAGAATAGGTAAAGTACAGTTTGTCACAGTAATCAATATTAAACATAATCGAAAAATCACGAGTAAAAACAGTTTCAACCTGTTTTGCTCGTTTTTTTTATTCTATTAAATCTGATAACCAAACAGTCTATGGTAGATATTGAAGAGAGAGACGGAAACTATAAAAGTATTTTGTATCCAATCTATGCTTGAAAGCAACTTTCTTTATAAACTTATATCTTTCACAAGATTTTCACATAATTAAAGACTATACTATTTCACAGAACGACTAAATGAAAATGATTATCAATAGCGATTAGGATGGATAGTGAATACTATCCAATTCAATCTATAGACTTCATCATTTTCAAAATAAATTACATAAGGAGTATATGTATGAAGAAATCTATGTTTTTAAAATTAGTTGGAATTTTGGCAGTTTTGACTTTGATGTTAGCAGCTTGCTCAAGTAATAAAACTAATCAAGAGTCAAAGTCTAATGAAGATAATGGAAGCGAAGAGGTTGCTAAGCCTAAGACAGTTGAGATCACTGATGCCCATGGAACTGTTACTGTTCCTGTAAACCCAAAGAATGTAGTTGCTTTGGATAATAGAACTTTTGAAACTCTAGCAGATTGGAAAATTGAATTAGTGGCTGTTCCAAAGGATGTAATGCCTGCGGATTCACCATATGTAAAGGACGATTCAGTTAAAAATATTGGAAATCACCGCGAACCAAATCTTGAAATTATTGCAGCTGCAAACCCTGAACTTGTAATCGTCGGTCAAAGATTTGCTGGCTATTACGAAGAAATTAAAAAATTAGTGCCAAATGCAGTTGTTATTGACCTTAATGTAGATGTTTCTGAGGAAGCTGCTACGCCTGGGGAAAACTTAGTAAATGGACTTAAAAATGCTACAATTAATTTAGGGAAAATTTTCGATAAAAATGAAGAAGCTAAACAAGTGGTAGCTGATTTTGATAAAGTTATCGAAGATGCTAAATCTGCTTATAATGGAAAAGATAAAGTGATGAGTGTTATCGTTGGTGGTGGGGATATTGGTTTCTCAGCTCCTCATTCTGGACGTGTTTGGGGACCTATGTATGAAATTTTCGGTTGGGCTCCAGCATTAGAAGTTGCTGATTCTACATCAGATCATAAAGGTGATGAAGTTTCTGTTGAAGCTATTGCACAAAGTAATCCTGATTGGCTTTTCGTATTAGATCGTGATGCTGCAATATCTGGTGAAAAAGATGCAGTTCCTGCTCAAGATGTTATTGCTAACGCTCCTGCTCTTCAAAAAACAACTGCTGTTTCTAAAAAACATATTGTTTATGCGCCAGCAGATACTTACACAAATGAATCAATTCAGACTTATATAGAGTTGTTTGAAAACCTTGCAAATACTTTAGCTAAAGCTAAGTAATGTAAAGGAGTATAAAAAGTGCTGAAAAATGTAACTTCTAGGGTTGAGATAAATTCTCAACCCCAGTTTTATAACTACAATAAGATTTGGACAAAACCTTTTATATTAGCGATGATAGTTGTTATTATTTTAGGCATTATATCACTGTTTACTGGAGTTTATGATATACGTGGACAAGAGGATGGAATGGAGATGTTTTTCATCACTCGCGTTCCTAGAACAGTTGCATTAATGCTTACTGGAGCTGCAATGTCAATGGCAGGTCTCGTAATGCAACTGATTACACAAAATCGTTTTGTTGAACCTACTACAACAGGGACTATTGAGTGGTCAGGTTTAGGACTTCTTTTTGTTTATTTATTATTTCCTGCCCCGACTTTAGTTCTAAGAATGACTGGTGCAATCATTTTTTCTTTTATAGGAACTATGATTTTCTTTTTATTTTTAAGAAGAGTTAAACTTCGTTCGTCTTTAATTGTCCCGATTATAGGATTGATGCTTGGAGCAGTCATTTCTGCAGTATCTACCTTTTTTGGACTCTTTTTTCAAATGTCGCAAAGTATTGAAACTTGGTTTGTAGGTTCTTTTGCGGCTGTTCAGGTGGGAAGATATGAATATTTATGGCTAATTGTTATCGTTACTTTGTTTATTTTTATTTATGCTAATAGATTGACTTTAGCTGGACTAGGAGAAGATGTCGCAACAAGCCTTGGCGTTAATTACAACAGGATTGTTCTTTTTGGCACTGTTCTCATTTCTTTTGCAGTTGGAATTGTTGCAGCTGTTATTGGAAACTTACCTTTCTTGGGTTTAATAGTCCCAAACATTGTTTCAATGTTTAGAGGCGATGATCTTAGGAGTAATTTACCTTGGGTATGTTTGATAGGAATGGGGACTATAACTGCCTGTGACATAATTTCTCGAACAATTATAATGCCTTTTGAAGTACCTGTTTCTTTAATACTTGGAACAGTGGGTTCAGTCGTGTTTATTACCATTTTATTGAGACAAAGAAAACCAAGGAGGCGCCGATGAACACATTGGAAGATAGAAATAAAGAAAATGTCGAAATCGATTCTAGCCTTCATAATAAAAATAGATCAGCTAGGGCTTTTCGTTCTAAGAAGGAAGAAAGACGTTATTGGATTTTGTTAATAACATTGATTGCTTTGGGCATCCTTTCTTCATATGGACTTTTAGTTTATAACAATCCAGTTCCAGTAGATTCACCTTCTTTTATCCCAGTTGTTATGAGAAGGATCGTAGCTCTTGTTGCAATGATTATTGCTGCGGTTTGTCAGAGCTTGTCGACGGTTGCTTTCCAAACGATTACGAATAATAGGATTATCACTCCTTCGCTTTTAGGTTTCGAAGCACTTTACTCAACAATTCATACTAGTACAATATTTTTCTTTGGTGCTAGTGCATTGATAAATTTTACTGGGATTGGATCATTTTTATTTCAAGTTGTTGTTATGGTCATGATGAGTTTGATCCTTTATGGATGGCTACTTTCTGGTAAATACGGGAATTTACAACTTATGCTTTTAGTTGGAATTATTATGGGCACTGGGCTAAATTCTGTGTCAACTTTCATGAGAAGACTACTTGCGCCTTCTGAATTTGATATTTTACAGGCAAGATTGTTTGGTTCTGTGAACAATGCAGATTCTGCATATTTTCCTATTGTAATTCCTATGGTAATAATTGTAGCAATATTACTTCTTGCTCATTCTAAGAATCTAAATATATTGTCACTAGGAAAGGATGTTGCTACTTCTTTTGGAGTGAAATATCAATCTAGTGTAATTTATACGCTTGTCTTAGTTGCTATTTTGATGTCAATTTCAACAGCTTTAATTGGACCACTTACTTTCTATGGCTTTTTAGTAGCGACTTTGAGCTATCAGGCTGCGTCAACGTATGATCATAGATATATTTTCCCAATGGCTCTTGCTATAGGATTTTTGATATTAACGAGTGCATACTTTTTGATGTATCATGTATTCCATGCTCAAGGTGTAGTTTCGGTTATTATTGAATTATTTGGCGGAATAATATTTTTAACAGTAGTTTTAAGGAAGAGGGCTTTATGATAAAAATTGATAATGTTAAAAAGTTCTATACTGATGATGTGAAAATAGGACCTTTGAATATTGAAATACCAAAAGCGGGTTTTACTTCTTTAATTGGACCAAATGGCGCTGGAAAGTCTACGACACTTTTGATGATTGGAAGACTCTTGGATATGGAAGAAGGTCAAATTCAGGTGGCCAATATGGATGTTTCTGAAGCTAAATCAAAAGACTTAGCAAAAATTTTGACTATATTGCGACAAGAAAATCATTTTGTAACGAGGCTTACGATTAGACAACTAGTAGGGTTTGGACGATTTCCTTATTCAAAGGGGAGATTAACAAAAGAAGATGAGGCTATTATTTCTAAATATATCGATTTTTTAGACTTGACTGATTTAGAAGATCGATATTTAGATGAGCTTTCAGGTGGTCAAAGACAAAGGGCATATGTAGCAATGGTTTTATGCCAAGAGACTAAATATGTACTTTTGGACGAGCCTCTGAACAATCTTGATGTTGCTCGTTCTGTTCAAATGATGGAGCATTTGAGACGGGCAGCTAATGAATTTGGAAGAACAATTCTGACGGTTATGCATGATATAAATTTTGCAGCCAAATATTCTGATAGAATTTGTGCTATGAAAGATGGACAAATTGCAGCTTATGGAACAGTAGAAGAGGTTATGGACTCAAAAATTTTGACAGATATTTTTGAAACAAAAATAGAAATTATCGAAGGTCCTTATGGGCCAATAGCTGTTTATTAGTTACAAAGTTTTAAAAAAGAAGCATCTTAAAAAATGAGTATGCAAAAAAATTAAAAGAAAAAAGTTATTTACTGTAGCTTGCATAGATCATAACAGCTACTCTAGTTGAAGTTGCTGTCTGTATTCTACAGGCGGCAGCTTTTTCATATGTCATACAAGAAATTTAGTGATCTTAATGACCGTGGTCAAGAAATACTCAAACTATTTGATACAATTGAATCTAAACTAAATGAAGTTCTTGAGTTAGTTTAAGAAATAAAATTTGAAATGCTAAAGAGAACTATCCTTGAAAATGAAGATAAACTAAAATCTAATTAGAATTAAATCAGCCACATTAAATAAGAGTATGTTTTGAACAATCTTTTTCAAAACATGCTCTTTAGTTTTTTCAAATATCTAGGTTGATATCGTTAAATCCATTTCCTTATATTAAAAATTGGAATGAAGCTATACTTCAGAATAATTTATTTGAAAAATGGAAATGATTATGTGTAAATGGAGGGGGAATTAGTTATGGAATTTTATAAAGAAAAAGAAATCTACTGCTACAGTTGTCGTAAAAAGACCTTGTTTACATATAAAGATTTGCATAAAAAAAATGGAGTAGACAGTCACTGTAGTGAATGCTATGGAATTTGGTTTGAATGGCAAAATCGAGCAGTGGAGAGAGAAATGGAGAAATGGATTGAGTATAATAAAGGGCTCATTAATTAATTTAACTTCTTCAGCAAGTATTTTATGTAACGTAAGTGAAACGGCAGTTACAAATGTCTTTTGTAGCGAAAGCAAAGCGTCAGCTACAGAAGTCTCCCACCTCTAAGGGTGGAGAGATGAATGCGGTTTTATGTCACTTTTCAGCGAGTGTCCAAACATCCGCTGAAATAGAGGAATTCAGTCTAAGAACGCCACGTCCTGTGGCATTACCGAAATGACCGACCTCATGTGGGACCTCATGTTGTTGCCGCTGCCGCTTCGCTTTCGCGCAGATAAAACCCTTTTGCTGTCGCTTCGCTTTCGCACAGACACTGCGCTTTCGCACAAAAAACATCTGCAGGCCTAAGCACAAAGCTGTTTCCGGAAACAATTATGCCGAGGCATAATTGATTTGTTACGAATATAGGTGGGAATAAATTTTTATTTATGTTCATTTACTAAACGTATTACAACTATAAGAAAAATACATATAAAAAATGTCACAAAAAATAATAATAATCAGTACATTTAAAAGATAATATTCCGATATTTAATAAGTCTAATGTCTAACGTCTATATTTACGATACATTCACTTTATGAAATAAATAAGTGATTTCAAAGTCCGTATTAACTTTATACAATAATTTGAATAATAATTTAATCCTCTTTCTTTAGAAAGTAAAAGCTCTATTTAAACCGGATGTTATTTGAATAGTAATACTCGAATAACATTAGGAAATCCTAAAAAAAAATAAAAAATTATTATTGTAATAGAGCATTAAGAGATAGTAACAGGAGGAACAAAATGAGAAATTTTTTCGAAGATCCGTACATAAATATTGAGCAACAACAAATAAACTTAGTCAGTGAAATTAGTGAGTATAAAGGAATGTTGACCGCTTATAAAGAGCAAAGACCTGATATATTCACTAGCCTTGAAAAAGCTATACCCCTACAATACATAAAAAACTATATTTCAGTTTATGAGGATATAAAAGTTTCAAATAAGAGATTAAAAGAACTTATTTTAGATGATATGATACCCCAATCCATTTCGGAAGATGCAATATTTTGTTTTTATGAAACTTTGACTCTTGTACATAAAAAGTCTTGTACTTTTTCTATCAGTCCAGATACTATACAAGAATTGCATTTTCAATTAATTCATTATAATACCTCTGACGGTGCAAAATGGCGCCAAAAGCCATTCTCTATCCCTGGACTTCCTGAAAAAGGGATGCATACGATTTGTTATCGTCCTTTTCCACCTGAAAATATTCCACGAGCTGTTGAACAATTATGCAACCAGTACAATTTATTAAACCGTAAAAAAGAGGTACCTACACTTATATTGATAGCTCGTTTTATATTGAACCTTTATTGCATAATTCCTTTTAGTCAAGGCAATGGTAGATTAACACTTATGTTCATGCAATTACTATTAGTAAAAAGCGGACATACATTTGTAAAATATGTTTGTTTAGATGAATATATAAAGAAAAGAGAATCAGAATACTATGAAGCCATATTTAAATCATCGGTTAATTGGTATTGTAATGGGCATAATATAAGCTTCTGGTTAAAAGAGTTCTTAATTATTATTTTAGAGGCTTATAAAGATCTACATAGTAGAGTACAGGATTCTATATGTAAACATACTAAGGTAGAGCGAATTCAGAATTTTATTCATAATCAAAAACAACCTTTTACAAAAGAATGCATTCGAAGCATTTATCCAGATATAGCTGAAAGTACTATTAGTAAAGCTTTAACTGATTTGCAAATATTAGGTGAAATAAAACTTATTTCAAAAGGGAGAAATGCTCACTGGATGAAAGTCCAATCTTAATCTACACTTTTTCAGGTCGAGGCTAATCAGCTTCTACTAAACAAATCAATAATCTACTCTAAGAACCAATTGCCAATCTTTAATCGGCAATTGGTTCTTTAGTTTTCTATCTAAATAGGGAATGGAAAGTTTTCCGTCAATAAAATAGACCAACGAAAGTATTCATTTCGCCTTTCTATCACAATAAAACACAAATGACCAATATGTATAAATTTTGAAGATTAATTTTTTATTCCATTGGCAAAAATATGTCAATATTGCGACCCCAACTTGCTGATTTCCACCATATAATGACACTTTCATTTTAATTTTGCTCATATTAATCTATTTTAAAATCAAAAATACAGTGAAAATAAATCATTTTGCACATAAAATAGATTAATTTCACTGCAATTTGCTAAAAAATGTGACTATACCTAAAATTTACATTATAGGAAAGTGTAAATTATTCTAGCAAGAATCTTTCCTAAAACTAGAAGTATATTGGGGGTCTTAAAAAGTAATTGCATAAATTATTTTAAAAAATATCATCTAAGGGGGTAAACAAAATGAAAAAGAAAATAATTACAGGATTAATGTTGACGTCCATTGTTACTACAGGGGCTATTCCTATACATACTTTTAAAACGCCTATAGTTCAAGCAGATATTCAAGAAGAGAACATGGCACTTTCCTCATCTTTAAGAAAATTAGGTGCCCAATCTAAATTGATACAAATGTATATAGACCAAACTTTAATAAATCCTAATGTACAGCTAGAGGAAGTACCAGCTTTAAATACAGAGCAATTTCTAATAAAACAGGATATGAAAGAATGGTCATCGGAACATTATCCAAAGTTAATGCTAATTAATTCAAAAAGTAAAGGATTTGCCACTAAATTTCAAAACTATTATCCAACATTAAAAGGATATGTAGATAATAAGGACGATAAAGAAGGTTTTTTAGATAGATTAGAAGTCCTTCAAGAAATGGCTATGACGAATCAAGAAAACGTGCAACTTCAGATTAATGAATTAACAGATCTTAAATTACAGCTTGATAAAAAACTGAAAGATCTCGATGCTGATGTGACAAAAGCTCAGGGAGTACTAAGTTTAGAGGGAACAGGGAAGATAGACAAGCTTAAAGATGAATTACTAGATGCTAAAAAATCAATTCAAAATGATTTACAACAAATAGCATTTCTACCAGGGGCTTTAAATGTACAAGGGCTTAAAATATTCCAAGAGATATATAGTCTTGCAAAAGATATTATTGAACCGGCTGCTCAAACAGTAGCGACAGCTTATAACAAAGGAAAAGAAATTAATAAATCTATTTTAGAAGCAGAGGAAAAAGCGGAGCAAGAAGCAAAAGAAAAGGGTAAATCTGCTTTAGAGATTGAAGCTGCCAAAAAAGAAGCTCGTGAAGCAATTGAGGAAAATAAAAAAGGTGAAATTGCTGCAGCTGCAGCTACAAAAGCGAAAGAGTATGACCTTATGAAAGCAATTGACCCAGAAAGAATCAAAAAAACATATAGTACTTTCGCTGAAGTAAATAATCTAAAGGCAGAACAACGAGTATTTTTAGATGATTTGGAGCAACAAAATCAAAAATTATATGATTTAACTACGAAACTAACGATAGCAGATTTACAAAAATCAATGCTTCTTCTTATGCAACATGATTTGCATACATTTACTAGCCAAGTGGATGTAGAACTTGACCTATTGAAACGCTATAAAGAAGATTTGAGTTTAATAAAAAATAGTATCACCAAATTAAGTGCTGATACTACTAACAATTCGTCTCAAAAAGATACATTAAGACGATTAAAAAATGTAATAGGTCAACTAGAGGAACAAGCTGATAAATTTTGATGTTCGAAAATTTATGAATTTGAAATTATAAAAATCTATCAAAGTTTGGGAGGAGAATACTATGAAGAAATCACCATTTAAAGTATTAACCGTGGCCACTTTAGCAACGGTTATAACCGCAACAAACAGTAGCACTATTCATGCACTTGCGCAAGAACAGATCACTCAGGAACAGAAAATAGGAAATTATTATGCATTAGGACCTGAAGGACTAAAAAAAGCGTTAGCTGAAACAGGATCTCATATTCTTGTAATGGATTTGTACGCAAAAACAATGATTAAGCAGCCGAATGTAAATCTATCCAATATAGATTTAGGGTCAGAAGGGGGAGAATTAATCAAAAATATTCACCTTAATCAGGAATTGTCTAGAATCCATGCGAATTATTGGTTAGATACGGCGAAGCCAAAAATTCAAAAGACAGCACGTAATATTGTAAACTATGATGAACAATTTAATAACTATTACGACACATTAATAGACACTGTACAAAAGAAAGATAAGGAAGGCTTAAAAGAAGGTATAGGTGATTTAATCAGTACAATTAATACAAATTCAAAAGAAGTTACAGAAGTAATTAAAATGTTAGAAGCCTTCAAAACAAAACTGTATACAAATACTATAGATTTTAAAAATAATATTGGTGGTCCAGATGGGAAAGGTGGATTAACGGCAATATTAGCGGGAAAACAAGCATTGATTCCACAACTTCAAGCTGAAATTGAAAATCTACGCTCCACTCAAAAGGCACATTTTGACGATGTATTAGCATGGTCAATTGGTGGTGGATTGGGAGCAGCTGTTTTAGTTATTGGAACTATTGCAGGAGGAGTAGTCATTGTTGTGACTGGCGGAACAGCGACACCGGCTGTTGTAGGCGGACTTGCGGTTCTAGGTTCAGCTGGTATTGGTTTAGGAACAGCAGCTGGTATTACGGCATCTAATCATATGAACTCCTATAACGAAATTTCTAATAAAATCGGAGAATTAACGATGAAAGCCGATTCTGCTAATCAGGCAGTTATTGCACTTACTAACGCCAAAGACACTTTGGCATATCTGTATCAAACAGTGGATCAAGCGATAATGTCTCTGACGAATATTCAGCAACAATGGAATACAATGGGGGCAAATTATAAAGATTTATACGATAATATCGATGAAATGCAAGAACATAAGCTCACTTTAATACCTGATGATTTAAAAGCTGCAAAACAAAGTTGGAATAATATTCACCAAGATGCAGAATTTATTGCAAAAGACATTGCCTTTAAACAAGAAGAAAAGAATTGAAATACAGATAGGAGGAATATAAAATGAATAAAAAATCTCTTTACAAAGTACTCGCTGTATCCACGTTTTTAACCTTGACAACAACTTCTGTCATCTCTCCAGTAGCAGCATTTGCAGAGACAAGTAAGATTGAACAAACTAACAATAGTGATATGTCTCTTTCAGCAAACGAAGTGAAGATGAAAGAAACCTTGCAAAAGGCGGGGCTTTTTGCAAAATCAATGAATGCCTATTCTTATATGTTAATTAAGAATCCAGATGTCAACTTTGAAGGAATTGATATTAAGGGCTATCCAGATTTACCCGGTAAAATTGTACAAGATCAAAAGGATGCAAGAGCACATGCCCTTACATGGGATACAAAAGTAAAAAAACAGCTGATAGATACATTGACAGGTATTATTGAATACGATACAAAATTTGAAAATTATTATGACATAATTGTAGAGGCCATTAATACAGGAGATGGAGAGACGTTAATAGAAGGAATAACAGATTTACGAGATGAAATTCAACAAAATCAAAAGTATGCACAACAATTAATAGAAGAATTAACTAAATTAAGAGACGCTATTGGACAAGATGTTAGAACATTTGGCAGTAACAAAGATCTTTTACAGTCGATTTTAAAAAACCAAGGGGTTGCAGTTGAGGATGATCAAAAGCGACTAAATGAAGTTTTAGAATCAGTAAACTACTATAAAAAATTAGAGTCTGATGGAATGATAACAGTATTTGTACCCTCTATTCCTACGTGGATTGCTGGTGGTATTATGCTGGGGATAGCAAGAGATCAATTAGGTCAATTAGAACCGTTATTAGCACAATTAAATCAGACAGTTGATTATAAAACAACATTAAATCGTGTAGTTGGAGTAGCACATAGTAATATTAGTGAGATGTACAATGCACTAGATGATGCTATTAATGCTCTTACTTTTATGTCTGCACAATGGAATGACTTAGACTCTCAATATTCGGGCGTACTGAGACATATCGAGAATGCATCTGAAAAAGCGGAACAAAATAAATTTAAATTTTTACTACCTAACTTGAAATCAGCTAAAGACAGCTGGAGAACATTAAAAGTAGATGCAGACACATTAAAAGCAGGGATAAAAGAGTTGAAAATATAACCTATTTTCAATATATATTACTTAAAAAACTATAATAGAAAAGTGATTTGGGGAAAATTCATTTTCCAAATCTGCTTTTTTATTTCATTTTTAGACTGCTTTCTTGCAATTAGAACACTTTCTTAGCAACTAGTGTAGTGCTTACATATCTAACATAGACCCGTAACGTGGTACAGAAATATTTTAATGTAAAATTCGTTTAGGCCAGACAGTTATTTTCTTTCATCATAACTAACTGCACAGTAGAAGGCTAGGCTTTTTTAGATATAGTAATAACAAAAAGTTATGACAGGCTAAATTTAGTGGATACAGAAGAACGTTAAAATCCTTATTATCAAAAACAAAAACTAAGAAGGAAGGAGAATTTTATTAATCTGTCCCTATTGCATATTAGGCTAGTAGAATAGACTGGAGGAAAGCTACAGGTTGATGATTAGAAGAAAATTGAATTTAAAAGAAAAGGGCTTATATACTGACATGTCAGTTTGTTTCTTTTTTAGTGACAACATTGAAGGTATATCTTGGTATAGAGGAGATCGATATTTCTTTTCAATAACTCTTTCATGATAATGAAATTATTATTGAATGGGATTAAAAATAGAAGACACGTCCTGTCTCGGTTAAAATATTACTTACTATATTGTGTTCTTGACTCTATTCTATATTCAGAATAATTTATTTTCCTTCCACGTGATAATACTATATATTAATTTTAGTTAGACACAGTTAATTCCAGTAAGAGTTAATGCTTTAATAACTAGGAGGATATCATGGGAAGATTAGTTCATTTTGAAATTCATGTAAGTGACATGGAACGTGCAAAGAAATTTTATGGAGAGGTATTCGGATGGTCATTTCAAGACTGGAGTGATTACGCAGGAATGCCTTACTTTGGGACAGTGACTGGCAATGAGGACGAGCTTGGAGTCAATGGTGCTTTAATGCAACGTCAAGGTGCTTCTCCGGAACCAAACCAAGCTGTAAATGGATTTGCTTGTACAATAGGTGTAGAAAATTACGATATAACGGAAGCTAAAATTATTGAGAATGGCGGCAAGGTTGCAATGCCGAAATATGCTCTTCCTGGAATGGCGTGGCAGGGATACTATATTGATACCGAAGGCAATGTATTCGGAATTCATCAGCCTGACAAAAATGCAAAATAGCACAATAGATTAGGTTGTCTGCATCTTTTCTAGCCAAATATAATTAACACAGATTAGCACAGAACGCTTGGTACTAAAAACCAAGCGTTTTTTGTCACTTCACTATTTTTTATCAATGAATGTACCCTTTAGACACTGTTAAAGATGATTGGCAGAAGAAAAGACGAGGAAATGATTATATACGCTGATGTTCAGCAATTGTTTTTAAAAAACATTTCATCGAATTTGTCATATATGCATCTTTTCGTCGTATAAAGACGGTTGAAATCGTACCGTATTTTTTAGGAATTGGATGACAATATACCTTGCCTGTTGTAGAAAGATGTTCGGCAGCCGATTGTGGTACAAGTGTAACGCCAAGACCAATTGCAACACTGTTTAAAATTGTCTCTAATATATTAAATTCCATGATTCTTTTTGGCAGTAAACCCTCATCTTTGAGCCAGAGTTCTAGCTTGGATCTATATCCGCAACCTTGATTAGAAACAAGGATTGGTGTAGACATAAATTCTTCTATACGAAAGGATTTGTTTTGTGATAGGAGAACGAGGTTTTCGGTATATACATCATATTGTTCTAAAATGGGATGTTTAATTGGTCCGGTTATAAAAGCCCCATCTAATTGGTGATCCGCTACTTCTTTGATAAGCTCCTCAGTTAAACCAGCTTGTAGTGTTAAGTCGACATTAGGATACCCTTTATAGTAAGATGCTAGAATGGTTGGTAAGATACTCACTGTTTCGACTGTACCGATTTTTAATGTACCAGTTGGTGTATCACTATCTAAAAATACTTGTTTCATTTCCTCGACATCCTGCAAAATTTTATTAACATAAGCAAGCATTTTTCGCCCTTCTGGATTTAATGTCATCCCTTTTTTATGGCGGTAAAAAAGAGGGGTATTAAGCTCCTTTTCTAATAGCTTAATACGTCAGTTACATTGGATTGTACATAATTTAATTCTTTTGCAGCATGGCTGACGCTTTGGTGATTTGCAACGCTTTTAAAAATCTGTAAATCTCTCAGTTCCATCGATCTTCCCCCTTAAAAACTATCATTATAAATGATAGTTAATATCACTTTCAATCATTTTACGTGATGTATTTTCTTTTTTATAATTCTCATTGTGACATTTAACTTCTTTCAGCGGGTGTTCCAAGTACCCGCTGAAATAGAGGAACTCAGTCTAAGAACGCCACGTCCTGTGGCAACGACTGATGACCAACATCATGCCGAGGCATAATTTATAGGGTTGTATAGAAACGAGGAAAAGCAGTGAGAAAAAGTCAAATAATAGTAGGCATGATGGCATGTTTAATAGCAAGCATGTCATGGGGAGCCATGTTTCCAGTTGCAGATCATGCACTAGAATATATAAATCCGTTCTATTTTTCAACGATTCGATATGGGGCAGTATCGATTGTATTAGTTATTTTATTATGGATGAAAGAAGGTAAAAAAGCGTTTCGTTTAGAAGGGAAAGGTAAGCTGCTCGTCTTTTTTGGCACCATGGCGTTTACAGTTTACAACGTGCTTGTTTTCTTAGGCCAAATGTTAATGGGGAAATCAGGTATTATGGTAGCGTCGATTATGGAGGCACTCATGCCGATGATTTCGATTGCTATTCTATGGGGGTATAAACATGTGAAACCGAAGAAGTATATGATTAGCAGTATGATCATTGCATTTGTTGGAGCTATTTTTGTTATTACAAAAGGCGATATGAGTTTCTTTCTTACACTGAAACATAATCTAGTCTCGCTCGCATTCATTTTAATTGGGGTTATAGGATGGGTTATTTATACAATGGGCGGTCAAACTTTTAATGATTGGTCTACTCTCCGCTATTCTACTTTAACATGTGTATTTGGCACAGCTGTAACAGGTATCATCACAATGATCATCACGATGCAAGGCTATGTATCAGTGCCAAGTGCGGAAACGATTTTTGCTATTAAATATGATTTATTGTTTATGATGACACTGCCAGGTATAGTGGCATTGCTTAGTTGGAATTATGGTGTAAAAATCTTATCATCCATTAATGGAATTTTATTTATTAATTTTGTTCCAATTACTACATTGGTCATTATGATGATACAAGGATATAACTTAAAAATCTTTGATATAGCAGGAACTCTACTTGTAATTTCAGCTCTTATTTGGAATAACATATGTCAGCGTAGGGAAGAAAACAAGAATCCGCAGGTTATACAAGAGGAAGAAGAATTACGGCAGGCTGTTTAATATTAGAAGATTTATGATTTTCTTTGCTGGCGCAATTGCCTTCTAAACATTAGATTAAGCTTTTTTAGTACAATATGTTTCATCAAACGATTAAACTTATATAAGAATAATTCAATTGGGCATGTTTTAATCAGTTTTCGATTTAAAACACGCTCTTTATTTGTTCCTTTACCAAGGTTAATTATTGTCCAAATATTTTTTAAAAGTAATATACAGTTATGTAGTTTTAGAAATAAATCCATTATAGTAGAAGACAAGGGGGAGGACATTAAAGTGCTATGACAATTGCACTGACGTCATATGGCTTGGATATCAGTCAAACAATGAGCAAGGTATTATTGTGGGTTTTGAAGAGGTTGGAATGGCTCTTTGAGAAATGTTTTTCATTAAGATTTCTAAGAGAGTAATAAATAGAAAGGGGATTTCCTAAAAGTCTGCAAATGACTTATAGGGCATCCCCTTTCTTTAGAAAAGATTAAAATCGTTTCTGAAGAGCTACTTGTAAAAAAATATAGTAATATAGACTTATTTACTCAATTGTATTTTTTGTCGAATTTTTGTCGATTTTTTTGTTCAAAAATACCGAAAAATGTCGTAATATTGTGAATAGTATGGAAAATAGTTTTTTTAATGTTATGGGGAGGGGCTATAAGCTAGGTTATCAGAAAAACGAAAAGAAAAGTAAATATAATGAAAACATAGGGTTAAACAAGACAAGCAGGTTAGCCTCCATGTTGTAAACAAACATGGAGGCTCTCTCCCTTGATAATGTACGATTCATTGTCTTTCATTAAAAAGGGCACTAAAAATTGAATTTATAAAGGGGCGTATTAACCATGCTACGTAATCTATCCATATTTAAAAAGTTAGTCCTATTAATGTTTATAGCCATTTTAACAGTTGGTATTATCCAAGTGAATGGATATATCACAATGAAATCTTTGGAGAATAATACAGAGAATATTTTTAAAAACCGCCTAGAACCAAGTATAGTTTTAACTGATTACAGGCTTAATAATCGGGCCATTGTTTCAAATATGTATCGTTCTTTCCTTTTTACAGATGAATCATCTATTAAACAAATTAATGATGAAGTAAAGAGTGCTTTTGAAGAGAATGCAAAGAACCTTCAAATACTTAAAGAAACCGATTTGAAATCTGATGAGGATAAAATAATAAATGAATTGATTCAGCAATATCCAAGCTTTAAAGAAAATATGGAGAAAGTTTTTCAACTAAGTCTTGCCAATAAGAATGAGGAAGCAATAAATCTCTTTAATACAAGTGCCAAGCCTGTATTTGACGAATTTATGTCAAAAGGTTTAAAGCTGACAGAATTGAATAAAAAATATGCAAGTACATTGAATATGGAAAGTAAAGCTGATGCAAGTGAAGGTATCACGACCTCTCTAATCATTTCAATTGTATTAGGAATTCTGTTTGTGGCAATCGGTTTTATAGGTGTACGAAAATATATAATTTCTCCAATTGAAAAATTAAAATTTGCTGTTCAACGAGCGGAAGCTGGAGAATTAAATTTTAGTGTAGACTATGATTCAAAGGATGAACTAGGCGTCTTAACATCTTCATTTAGCCATATGATTGCTCAATTACGAGATCTAATTGATCAGGTGAAACAATCATCCGAACAGATGGCAGCATTTTCGGTTGAGCTTTCGGCAAGTGCGGAACAAACGAGTGAGGCAAGTGAGCATATTGCGTCTGTTACGTTAGATGTGGCAAGCGGCTCGGACGATCAAGTTAGAACAATTATAGAAACATCAGATGTTGTTAATTCTATGGTACAAGATGTTCAAACAATAGCTAAAAATTCTACTAACGTTTCAGATGCTGCTATCCAAGCGGAACAACTTTCAGTGGATGGAAATGATGTTATTAAAACTGCTGTTCAACAAATGAGTTCTATTCAAACTTCTATTGGTAATCTAAGTAATGCAATTAGTGGTTTAGGTGAGCGTTCGGCAGAGATCGGTCAAATTGTTGAAGTTATTACAGGTATTGCAGCACAAACCAATCTACTGGCATTAAATGCAGCGATTGAAGCGGCAAGAGCAGGAGAACACGGAAAAGGCTTTGCGGTCGTTTCGGAAGAAGTGCGAAAATTGGCCGAAGAATCTTCTGTATCGGCACAGAGAATCTCTGAGTTAATTACAGGAATTCAAATGGAAACGAATAGAGCAGTAGATTCTATGCAATTCACAACGAATGAAGTGGAAACAGGTATTAACAATGTAAATATCGCAGGTGAATCCTTTAAAAAAATTCAACATGCCATCAATGAGGTATCTGTTCAAATTCAAGGAGTGTCTTCATCAGTACAACAGATGGTTACAGGAGTAGATCAAATGACCAATTCTATGGAACAAATCAATGGAATTGCCCAAAGTTCTGCAGAAGGAACACAAAATATTTCAGCGGCTACAGAAGAGCAGTTGGCCTCCATGGAAGAAATTACTGCATCTACTTCGGCACTTTCTAAAATGGCGGAAGATTTACAAGAAAAAACGAATATGTTCAAAGTATAATGATGACGAATTGTTATATTAAGTGTGAAAGTGCAGCTCAGAGGTAAAGAGGCTGTTCAAAAAAGCCTGTTATTTAAGGATAGTAGGTTTTTTTGTTTACATATTATGGAAAGAGAATTTTATATTATAATTGCAACAACGAAATGTTTTAATTGAAAATTTAATACTTTTAGAGAAAGGGAAGCGCATATCATGATGGGAATTTTAGATTTAAAACGATTTACAAGTTTATCAAATGAACAGTGTGAAATTATTTTAGGTGTGGCCCAAAACCTTCAAATAATAGCTGACCTTTCTCAGGCAGACATTTTTATTGATTGTCTTTTGGAAGAAGATAACGCATCTTTAATTGTAGCTGAAGCACAGCCTACTACCATTGCATCTTTGTATAAAAAAAGTATGTTAGGGCAGAGAGCATATGAAGAGATGGAGCCGGGTGTTTTATTTAGTTTAAAAACCGGGAAACCGATTTTTGGATCAAGAGGGATTACGGAAGAGCGCGGAATTATGCAACAGGATATTATTCCTATAAATGACCAGCATGGGGAGACTATTGCGGTATTAATTAAGGAAAGAGATATCTCACAGGTAGTGCAGAACGAAAGAAATATAGAGCAGCTTATGAAAGCGACTAATAGTGAAGACAAGCAACGTGTATTTCAAGCCATTGTCGTTCAGGAAATCCATCATCGCGTTAAAAATAATTTACAGGTTATTTCTAGTTTGCTGCGGTTACAAATGCAACGCACTCACTCGGAAGAAGTAGCTGAGGTATTTCACGATAGTATATCTCGTATATCTAGTACGGCTTTAGTACATGATTATTTGGCACAGCGTGGAATTGATGAAGCGGATATTAAACTATTAATACAGCAAATTTCTACTTTGCTAGTTTCCTCGTCCATTATTCCAGGTCAACATATTACTGTGTCTGTTGAAGGGGAATCTGTATTCTGTCCTTCAGATCAAGCAACAGCCATTGCATTGATTGTTAATGAGTTAGTTCAAAATAGCATAAAACATGCTTTTCCTTCACAAAATTACGGGAAAATTGCTATAAATTCGAGGCAACGAAAGCAAATGGTTACGATTACAGTAACGGATGATGGATGTGGAATTGGTGATCCTTTTTTTATAGGCGATCTGTCATCTTTAGGATTGTAGCTTGTAGAAATGTTAGTTGAAGAGAAGCTACAAGGAGTTTTTTCATTTCCTATTTCTGAGGAAGGAACAAAAGTTTCAATAACCTTTCCGATAGTATTTACCGAAGTTAATTAATACTAAATGACACTAGGTCTCCTAAATTAATCTTATTCATGTTGTTATTGTTTTCGAACTATTTACAAAATATTTGCTAGTAGTGTAGAATGAATTAAAATAATAACTGAGGCAAAGGCGCCTTTCACGCCCGAAGAATTTTTCTTCAGGGATAAGTGAAAGCGCTTTTTTTTTCGTTTGATTGTAATCTTTAGCATATAAAAAGGGGTGTTAAATGATGAAATTGTCTTGTGTAGTAAAAGGGACTCATTATACGTTTTCGTCGGTAAGGGAGGTACTTGCAAAAGCTAGTGAAGCGAAGTCTGGGGATGTGATGGCGCGTGTAGCAGCGGAATCATCACTTGAGCGCATGGCAGCAAAAGTAGTACTTAGCGAGATGCAGCTGAAAGAAATTTATGAGAATCCGGTTATTCCGTATGAGATCGATGAAGTTACACGCTTGATTTATGATGATATTAGCGACACGATTTACAAGGATATTCAAAGTTGGACTGTCGGTGAACTGAGAAATTATATTCTGTCATCTGATACAGGCACAGATCAATTATTGAAACTTTCAAGGGGACTAACAAGTGAAATGATTTCTGCTGTTGCTAAGATGATGTCGAGCCTTGATCTTGTTCTTGCTTCACAGAAAATGAAATATCAAGCACATTGCAATACTACAATTGGAGAGCCTGGCCGCTTAGCATTTCGTTGTCAGCCAAATCATCCGAATGATGTTCCAGAAGGCATCTTGTATTCAATAAAGGAAGGGTTGTCCTACGGAGCAGGTGATGCCGTAATCGGAATAAATCCGAATGTGGATACGGTTGAATCCGTCAAAAAACTTTTGACACTTTCACATGAATTTATTGAGAAATGGCAAATTCCAACTCAAAATTGTGTTTTGGCCCATATAACAACACAAATTGAAGCTTTAAAGCAGGGGGCACCTATCGCTCTTATGTTTCAAAGTTTAGCAGGTACACAAAAAGGGAATGAAGCATTCGGTATATCTAAAAAAATTCTTGATGAGGGTTATGAAATGATGGCCCGATACGGTACATCTGCAGGTCCAAACTTTATGTATTTTGAAACAGGACAAGGTTCGGAGGTATCTTTAAATGCTGATTCTGGGGTAGATATGCAAACCCTTGAATCAAGAAGCTACGGTTATGCACGTCACTGGAAGCCTTTCATGGTTAATACCGTTTCTGGCTTTATTGGACCGGAGACACTATATGATGGACGCCAATTAATTAGAGCGGATCTTGAAGATGGATTTATGGGGAAATTGCATGGCTTGCCAATGGGAATTGCTCCAACTTACACAAACCATATGGATGCCGATCAAAATGATCAGGAAGTTGCCGGTATCATAACAGCAGTTGCCGGAGCGAATTTTTACATGGGGGTACCAGGTGGAGATGATGTCATGCTGAATTATCAAGATACGAGTTATCACGATGATGCTAGTTTGCGTGAGATTCTGGGCTTACGACCACTTCGGGAATTTGAAAAATGGTTGGAGAATATGGGCTTAATGAAAAATGGGAAGTTGACAAAACGTGCAGGAGACTTATCAATTTTTGATTGAGGAGGGAGGAGCAAAATGGATATTCAAGAAATTGTTCAAAGAGTAGTGGAAGAAGTAAAGAAAAATATGAATTCGCCAAAAACTGAAACCAATCAAAATAAAGAAGAAATTATATATTTTCCAGAAGAACGTATAGAAGGGGTAGAGAAGCCGCATAACGCTGCATCTATTGAGCGTGCACAAAGTATTACACCTGCCCGTATCGGTATTGGTAGAACCGGAACGCGTATGTTGACGACGAGCTACTTACAATTTTTAATTGATCATGCAGCTGCGCAGGATGCTGTATTAAGAGATGTAAGTGATGATTTTCTTCAACATATGGATTTACACAAGCTGGAAACAAAAGCTAGTGATATGAAAACTTACTTAATGGATTTAGATGCTGGTCGAAAGTTAGCAGATGAATCTATTCAGTATCTTGAAAAAAACGGGGATAAAGGCAAAAATGTTCAAATTATTGTATGTGATGGATTGAGTTCCTCTGCGGTAGAAGCCAATGTAGTTGATTTATTACCTGCTTTAATACAAGGGTTAAAATTAAAAAATATAAGCGTCGCAAAGCCGTTTTTTATTAAACGAGGGCGTGTCTGGGTGCAAGACGAGGTAGCCGCTATTGTTAATTGTGACCTTGTCATTTCATTGATTGGTGAAAGGCCAGGTCTAAATACAGATGAAAGCCTGAGTGCTTACATGATTTATCGGCCAACTGAAAAAACAGTTGAAGCTGATCGGACGGTCATTTCAAATATCCATAAAGATGGACTGACTTCAGTTGAAGCTGGTGCCTATCTATCTGATTTAATCGAACAAATGCTTCATGCAAAATGTTCAGGAGTTACTTTTGCTCAACAAAGAAATTTAAATATGTAGTATTCTCCCTGTCCAGAAAGGTTGTGATGTTTATGAAAAAACGGATTCTAATTGTTGAAGACGAACCAATTATTAGACTGGACTTAAAAATGATGCTTCGGATAAATGGCTATGAGGTAGTCGGTGAAGCAGGAGATGGGGATCGAGCGATTGAACTTGCTTTTAAGTTAAAACCAGATCTTGTGTTAATGGATATTGAAATGCCAAAAATTAATGGTTTAAAAGCGAGCGAGGTTATTGGACGTCAGCTAGATATACCAGTGTTGTTGATTACTGCATACAGTCAAAAAGAATTTGTAGAAAAGTCTAAGCAAGATAATATTATGGGATATCTAGTTAAACCCGTTTCTGAAGCCAGCTTAATTCCAGCAGTGATGATTGCACTTCAACAAGCTAAGAGGACACAGACGCTAAAACATTCTTTACAACTAACACACGAAAAAATTCAAAAGCGAAAGATGATTGAACGAGCAAAAGGGCAACTTGATGGGAAATAATCATCTAAGCTGTAGGTATTTACATTAATCCAAAGTATTATTGTTAATACATCCGTTGTAAATAAACGGAAAATTCGCTTTTTTGATAGCGGATGGCAGATGATTGGTTTTAGCGAAAACAACACCAAAATAAAGAAGGCAATGAAGGTGATCCCTCGTTGCCTTCTTCTTAATAGTATGTTAAAAGCTTATGAGGATATCAATTGGATATAGATAAGGTTTTTCAGGCTCTTCTATTTTCACCCAATTATCCACTTTAATAACGGGTAAGCTTTCTCCATTGTATGTTGTAATATCGATTGTTCCAATTACTTCAATCCATGTATCATTATCTAGAGTATGGTTTTCTGGTAATTCTGCTAGAAAGCCTACTATACTTGCGTCAGCAATACAGTGAGTGATGAGAAATCTTGAAATAACCAATTGATTCTGAGGAAAGCTATCTTCATTTAAAACAAAACCTTTCAATTGTATCTTTTTTCCTAGATATTTTGATAAATCTTTATTAATATCCTCATAATAAATAGTGTAATCCTTATCTGTCATTTTAATAGTTTGATTTTGTGAGAGCTGTTGCTTTAAAAGTTCGTATTCTTTTTTAGGCATCTCCTGCCTTTCCTCCATCAACATTGGATCTTGAGCATGTTCGTCATATATATTTTCGTTAACGGTTTTATTTGAAGTGATATAGTCTTCTATTTTAGATGTTTTGGATTGTTTAGTGAGAATCAAAGAGGCTCCTTTTTTGTCAGCTATAGAAGCGTCCAGTACCTTTGCAGGCATAAAGAAACCAGTAAGTAATGGAGCAATGATAACTAGATAAGAAAATACCTTTTTTTTATTAATTGGTGAATCTCCGTGATCGTGTTGAGTACAACAAGCGTGTTCAGTACTGTGACAATGTTGTTTTTTAGTTGAAAAAGAAAAAATTCTTGTCACTTGAACAAAAAATAAAAGTAGGAATAAAATAGCAACTGTTTTACTTAAATTTTCGTATTTTGGATTAATAAATTTTGTTATTTCTCCAGTCCAATGTAGGTTGAAAATCATGGCAAAAAAAGCTAATAAAATGATAGCTCTTATTGCTTGTTGGAATTGAAATTTCATGTTTTCCCCCTTATATATAACTTGAAAGTATAAATAAACTAAAATAGACAACAGCAGCTATTAAAAGTAATAAACACATTACAAACTTAAAGCGAAATACACCTATCAACATAATTGTATTTTTCAGATCAATCATAGGTCCTAAAATTAAAAATGCTAGAATAGAAGGCGTGGAGAAAATAGCGCTAAAAGAAGCCCCTATAAATGCATCCGCTTCAGAGCAAAGTGATAAAATAAATGCTAATCCCATCATTACTACTATTGAAGAGGATACATCATTTCCTATTTCGACTAATGTTATTGTCGACACATACGTTTGTACAATTGCAGCTAAAAATGCCCCTATTATTAAATATTTTCCCATGTCAAAGAATTCATCTATAGAGTGTTTTAACATATTAAATAACTTTTTTATGAATGAAGTTTTTATTACGTCTTTACGTGACGAATCTGTTTGAATCCCTAGTTTGAATTGTGTCCCCTTAAAAAACAAGCTAATTATTAAAGATACTATAATAGCAATGAAGAAGCCTAAAATCATTCGTAGGCCTGCGATTTTTATGTCATTGCCAAATGCCATATAGGTAGAGAGAATAACAATCGGATTAATAAGAGGCCCAGTTAACATAAATCCTATTGCGGCATGGATAGGTACTCCTTTTGAAATCAGCCTTCTAACAATAGGTACTATTCCACATTCGCAAGCAGGAAATAATGCTCCAACAATGCAACTCATTAAAACTGCCATAAATTTATTTTTGGGAATCCACTTTTGAATATGATCTTCAGTTATAAAGATTTGAATAAATCCTGCAATAAGGACTCCGATTAGCACAAAGGGGAGAGCCTCTATTAAAATACTTATAAATATAGTATTAAGATTCTTAATGGAAGAAGCGATAGTCTCAAATGTCGAGTAGACTATTAAAAATGGTTGAATAAAGAATAAAAATAAAATGAAAATGAACCAAAAATTAAATAGATATTTAGGAATATGAAGACGTTCCACATGTACCTCCCTGAAGTTACTATCTTTTTAAACTGTAATGATTCCGTTTTAATATAAACTATGTAAATGGACAATTAGGTATTACACAATACATTAGTTTTTTGAAAGGTATATTAGTAAGTTAATAGTTGGTTATGATACCTAGTGAATTCAAATTGTCCTTTTTCTGTGACCGTTGGAAAAGTTTGTTGATCCTTATAAAAACAAGCGAAACGATGAATAAAGGAGGTTTAGCATTGGTTAAATACTTCTCATATTCTCGTATCACGTGTACGGCATAAACGTTTTAAAGAAACTCTTAAATACTATCCAAATGAATGAAATTGAAAAAAATCAAATTAGTGCAACTTTTTCTATTGATGAAACGAGGATAGATTGAAAGGTGGGAAGAGATGGACATTGAACAGCTTTATTTGATTATGAAAAATTAATAGCTAGCTCCAAAGCTGAAATTGCAAATGTAAAAGATCACAGTAAATTTCAAAAAGCTATTAAAAGGACAATTTTTACATCAAAATCGAAGCTGATTTTTGCAACTTTAACGATGATATTATTGATTGTGCCAATTAGTTTTATGATGACATTAATGTATTACGCCTTTGGTACAAAATCTACAACATTAATGGATGTAGCAAGTAAAACGTTGTATGTTACAGAGCCTAATACATCACTGGAAGAAATAGAGTTTGATATGTCCTTTACGCCATTTTCAATGAAGCTTGCTTTTGAGCAATATAAGCGTATAGGAGAGGAAGACTATAAACGAACACATATGATTTACGTTTTTTCCTTGGTAGCTTATCTAAAAAAGAAGTGACAACATCTTTAGAAAGAGTAGCGCCAAAACATCCAACAGAAACGAATCCTTGGTTAATACATCCTGAAAACAGGAATTTGAAGCTGGATACTGGTCGAGAATGGAGGGTGCTTAACGGTTTACCTGATGAAATTGTTGTGGAAGCTTATATTTCATTTAATGATCTTATGACAGTTAAAGAAGCTGAGGATGCAATGCCTAATGTCGATGTTGTGTGGGCTGCTGTCGATACCGGTGTAGAAAAAACAAATTTAAGCAAAGATGGCAACGTTGTTTCACCAATTGGCTATCCCGTGCAACGTAATAGTTCAACTTGGTCACCATTTCGAGATGCAGCATCAAATGAAGAAGTATTTAAAGATATTTTAAAGACGATGGAGAACCACGAGGAGCTTGCGACAGCGATATCTAGCGCGAAAAATTTAGCATTGCCGGAGCGTATTGCTTACATTAATAAACATGGTGTAAAGACTTATGGGGTTGTTGTAACAGGACCGAAAAAGGATGTTCTTGCATCATTAGAAAACAGAAATATTGTACGCTATTTAAAAGTAGGTGAGGTGAAATTATGGAACTGGTCACGTTAAAACGATTTGAAAAGGGATTCGTCACAGCTGGATGGTTTGGAGTCATTAGTGGCTTATGCCTACTTCTATTACTTAATATTACACTATTAACGAATATTGATATAACGATTAATAACCTCTATTTGTTAATTTATCTGACCGCTCCTCTTAACGTCCTTGCGTTATTTTCTAAAAAAAGTCGTTCATTAGGGCTATGGGGGTTAAGTATTGTATTATTTATTATAATCTTTACAGTAATTTTTTTCGGCTTAGGATGGATAGTAACGCCGTTTCCTTAAAAAACTATGCCTATTTCTCCCGTGTCGCAATAGGTTTGGAGAACCAATGGGGATTAAATAAAACGAGTAGTCGCCCGTAAATTCTTGGCTATCATCAAAGTTGTGATGACTTATGTTAAACATAATGGAGGCTGTTTGATTGTGGTTTAACTTTATAATAAGAAAAATCCCGAATATTGAGCGTTATTTGGGATTTTGTTTTTCTTATCTTGTGTTTTTAAACATCTTGATTTACAACTATAATTCTTTGTCAACATAAAAAAATAAGTAGCATTTTACACAATGTAAAAAGCTACTTGGAGAAAGGAAAACTAGGCTAGTTTCTTTTGTTTGGATACAGGAACAGTGCGATTTAAAATACTGTTAGCTATCATTCCAATCATGATAATAATCATACCGATTAAAGATAATCCAACAGGCCAAGAACCGTTTAAAAAAACGATTTCACCAAGAACAGTAAATACCATTGTTCCAGCTTGTGTTGCCTCCACTGCCCCTAATAAAGAAAGGTTATTTTTCGCTAAGTCAGTAGCGAAGAAAAATGTCATTGTGGCGATAACACCCGAACATAATGCTAATAAGAAACCTTGCATCATTTGCCCAGATGTTGGTATGCCAGTTGTAGTCCAACCATAGATCGCTAATATAATACTGACAGGAAGGCTGCCAATTGCCATGCCTAACACGCGTTGGAATGTATCTAAGCGACCAGCAACGACTTCCATCATTTTTCTATTACCGAAAGGATATAAGAATGCAGCGATAACTACAGGGAGGAAGCCAGATAAAAATTGAGAAACAGTAATATCTCCAGCTTCTGTTAATTGCATACAAATGACACCTGTTAAAATAAATAAGGCAACAAGTAAGCTACGCATAGGTATTTTACCGCGAACTCGTTTAACTCCGGACTTCGTCTCCAATGTAATAAAAAATAACGGAGATAATAACAAACCAGCTAAAATGGTTATTTGCCATGTACCTGCTACGAGCCATGCAGGATTAAATACAGCAGCATAGCTTAATAAGGAATAAAATCCAACCCCGGCTATTGTGCCATAACCAAGCCATGCCAAAGGATGTTTACGCATTTCTACCCATAGTGGACGAAGGTTTTTGCGAAATAGGACGATAAAGAATAAAATGGGTAAAGCGAATAAAAATCGGAAGGAAGCAGTCCAAGCCCAGCTTGTTCCTGATACGTTCATAACTCGGTTTATAATAAATGTAGCTGAAAAAAACGCTGATGATAAAATACCTAATAAGATAGCACGCATTTCGTTCGCTCCTTTCTAAATATATATTATAATATAATTATCTATATAAAAAGTAAACTATAATATACCGAAAGTAGGGTTTCTATGAAAGAACAAGAGGATATGCAAACAAAAGAAGTAATTCTGCAAGTTGGTCAACTGTTACGACAAATACGCAATGAACAGAAATTAAGTTTAGAAGAGTTAGCAAAAAAAACGGGTGTAAGTAAATTAACGTTAGGGAAAATCGAAAGAGGAGAAACGAATCCTACATTAGGCGTCATTTGGAAGATTACAAAAGGGTTATCTATTCCGTTGTCACGGCTTATGGTTATAGAAGATATAGTAAATGTTGCACGTTGCGGAGAAGGATTTATTATAGAAGAAAATCACATGTGGCGATTAGAGACTATATTTCGTTACAAAAAAGAAACAGGATTGGAAATGCATCATGCTTGTTTGCAACCGAATAGCATATATGAGGCAGAACCTCATCATGAAGGAGCTATTGAATTTGTAACAGTAATGAAAGGAAAAATTGCGATTCAAGTTGGACAAGAAATGTATGAATTAAACGAATTTGATTCTATTCAATTTGAAGCAAATCGAAAGCATAGCTATGAAAACACCGGAAATGAAGTAGCAGTTCTCCATTTAACAATGAAATATTTATCTTGAAATACGTTCATTTATATATTCGTCCCTATGATTCTATACGGGGGGCTTGTTACCACGCTTGAGCTGGAAGCGGTATTGGCAGAGCCAACAGTGGACAGGATCAATAGTTCTAATTGATGGTGGTTTACCTTTATAAATATTCCAATAAGAAAAATCCCGAATATTGAACGTTATTCGGGATTTTGTTTTTCTTACTTTTTGTTATTAATTACTCCTAAAGCTGCATTGATTATTACAATGTGAATTTTTTTAGCTCTACAGACAATGTATTTGTCATTTCTTGAAGTTCGGATACCTTTTCACTAATTTTTTGGAATGATCCTAACTGCTCTTGGGTAGAAGCGGATATTTCTTCTGTTCCTGCTGCTGTTTCTTCCGTAATAGCTGAAATGTTTTCAATGGCACTGTTCATTTGCTGGCTCATTTTGCTTGTTTGCTCCATATCCTTCTTAAGGTGCTGTAATTGATCATTAATGTCTAAAACATGCGTTGCAATCGACTCAAATGACTTTTCTGTATCGTTCATCGATTGTAATTGTTCTTTTGACAGCTGATGTCCATGCTCTGCCGTAGAAAGAATGAGCGTAATGCCATCTTGTATATGTGTCACCATCGAAGAGATTAAACTAGTCGCTTTTTCTGTTTCATGAGATAGTTTTTTGACTTCATTTGCTACAATGGCGAATCCTTTTCCGGCTTCTCCAGCACGTGCCGCTTCGATTGCAGCATTTAATGCTAAGAGATTTGTTTGATCAGCAATAGCGTGAACTGCATTAGCCGCTCCTTCAATTTCTGTTGTGAATTGAGAGAATTGAGTAACAGCCTCTTTAATGTTAATCGAAGTAGATGAAATATCCTTCGCAATAGAGGACTGCTTTTCTAGTGAACTACGACCGTTGTGAACAGCAGTTAGTGCTAGGTTACCGTTCACTGCTGATTGTTCACTTGTCTGCTGAACAGCAGTAAATTGATCTGCCATCGTATTCATAAGGATAGCAGTTGACTGGATATCTTCTGAAATAGTTAGGCTTCCTTTTGCCAATTCGTCAGTTGATGTAGCAATTTGTTTATTGCCTTCGTTAACGGTTTCAATATAGCTTGTGACATCTTTGGTAAATAGGCCAACATTTTTGCCTACATGATCAATTGATTGTACGGTGCTTTTTAAGCTAATAATCATTTTAGAAAAGTTCTCAGTCAGTTGATCAACTTCATTTCGACTACCTTTCTTATAGGGGAGGGAAGCGGTGTCAATTGTTAAATTCCCTGCAGCCACCAATTGTGCACAATCCACGATTCGGTTTATCGGATTAGTAATTCTTTTCGTTGCGACATATGAAAAAATGATAGTAGCAATAATTAGAAGGATACTGCCTATTATGGTTGTTGTGGTAATAAAAGAAATTTTTTGCGTTGCCAAATCATTCGTTTCTTTATACCATTCATTTGTTTCTTTTTTTAGTAGATACATATCGTTCAATATACCGGATATTCTGATTGCTTGTTTTTTTATCTCAGGACGGTTGTGAGCAAGAAATCCTGCTTCAGCAGCTTTTGCTAATGCGTCATATTTACCTTCGATTTTTTTGATGATTGCCTTATGCTCAGATATTTTTGCAATAGTTGAGAGCTTTTCTAAATTTACTTTCGTTTCTTTTAAAGTTGAAAGAGCTTCATTTTTATTGGCCTCACTATCTAAAAAAGTGTAATTGTTTAATGATTGGCTCGCTACAACTAAACTTTGTTCAAGTTCTTTCACTGCCAGTAACAGTTCTGTATCATCTTGAGCAGTTGTTTGTATATCGAATGTTTGAACAATAATAAAACCAATCATAGCCATTGCGAGGACAATGGGTATCAGTATGTTCATAAATAATTTTTTTCTTAGTGTCACTGGCTGTTCCCCTTTTCTGCAGTAACTTTTATTTTACCCGAAACAATATCTTCTTTTGCTTTCTCAATAGCAGACTGTTGCTCAGGTGTAAGTTTAATAACGCGTATATCCGCAAGTCCGACTCCATTATCAGCTAAACCGAATGACAACGATTTTTCGGAAATTTTCCCGTCCTCATCTAATGTTTTAGCAATTTTAAAAACAGCTTGGTCGACATTTTTTAGCATAGATGTTACGACAGTTTTTTCTGCAATGTAAAATTGATCAATATCAACTCCGGCCGCATATATGCCCATTTCTTCAGCTTTCTTAATGGCGCCAAAGCCTGTGAATCCAGCTGCATGATAAATAAAATCTACGCCGTTCTTTATGTAACGATCTGCGATTGCGCCACCTGCCTCGGTATCATCAAATGAGCCAGAATATTCACTAATAATTTCGATATTTGGATTAAAATATTTAGCTCCCTCAATAAAGCCGTTTTCAAAGTGATGGATAACCGGAATATCTACACCACCAATAAAACCTATTTTTCCTGTTTTACTCGTCATTGCTGCAACCATTCCAAGTAAAAAGCTACCTTCCTGCTCTTTAAAGGTGATGGAAGTGATATTTGCAACATCTGATTGCCCGTCAATAAGGACGAATTGTTGATCAGGATATTTCTTCGCAGTCTTTTCCAATGCCTCCTGTACAGAGAAGCCAAGACCAATAATGACGTTATACTTTTCTGCGACAAGTTCCTCTAGCTTCTGTTCGTAATTGCCATCAGGCGCCTCTTTATAATCAAATAAAATACCTAGCTCATCCCGTGCTTTCTCAAGCCCTTTAAAAGCTGAGTCATTAAACGATTCATCACCAAGCCCTGCATCTGAGAGCAAGATTCCTATTTTATAGTCATTTTTCGCTTTTTCTGTCGAAGCTGTTGAACAGCCTGCTATTAACAAAGCTATTAAACACAAGCCAATCATGAATTTTTTCAATTTATGAACCTCCTATTGTATGTATCATTTATATCGGCAAAAAGTTATTCTAAGTCAGATGTCAGACGACGATTTTTATTTTACCATTAAATATTATCAGATTATTTACAATTTACTACAGGAAAATAGGTTTAAATCATTCCCGATATTTTTTAATCATTGAGTATTTAGTTTGTTATGCAGTTGATTTTCTCTATGTATATAGTGAAAAAGGATGGGGGAGATAAAAACATAAGTACTAATGGCATATAAAAAAAGCCTCGCAAACACCTAAAGAGTTTGCGAGGCACACTGAATGAATTAAACTGCACCAAATAATTTTAATACATTTATAATAATGATCCCTACAATGCCGAAGTCTGAATCACCAAATGTAGTTCCTTCGTAGCCGATATCACCCATAAAGATAAGTAGAATCGCGGGGATAAAGCTAATAATTAATCCGTTAGCAAATGCTCCTACCATAGCACCACGTCTACCACCAGTTGCATTACCGAATACTCCTGCAGCCGCACCCGTGAAGAAATGTGGCACAAGCCCAGGTACAATCACTTTTAGCCCTATGAGGGGGAGTATAAACATGGACACTAAGCCTGCTACAAAGCTAAACAGGAAGCCGATAATAACTGCATTTGGTGCGAACGGAAAAACTGTAGGGCAGTCTAATGCAGGCTTTGTGTTTGGTACAAGTTTATCTGCAATACCTTTAAAGGCAGGAATAATCTCGGCAATTAGCATTCGCACTCCAGCCAAAATGATATAGACACCAGCGGCAAAGGTAATAGCTTGAATAATGGCAAAGACGATAAAATTCGAACCGCCAGATAGCTGTGTCTCAATATAGGATGGACCTGCGAATAGGGCAACGATAATAAAAAATAGACTCATAGTTAAGGACACAGCTACAGATGTATCTCTTAAAAAACCTAGAGATTTTGGAACTTTTATATCTTCTGTTGATTTGGCTTTGTTTCCAAAGAGCTTCCCAATTTTAGCAGATACATAATAACCAACGCTTCCAAAATGTCCAATAGCAAAATCATCACTGCCGGTTATTTGACGAACAGTTGGTTGTAAAATGGCAGGGAATACTACCATACAAAGACCAAGTATAATAGAGCCAACGATTATAAGAGGTGTGCCACTCATACCACCAACCGAAAGCGAGGCTGCGATTAAACACGCCATAAACAATGTATGATGACCAGTTAAAAATATATATTTTAAAGGCGTAAATCGCGCAAATAATATGTTCATAATCATACCGAAAACCATAATCATGGCAGTAGCTGTTCCGAAACTAGTTTGAGCGGCTGCTACAATCGCTTCATTATTTGGGATAACCCCTTGGACATTAAATGCATGATCAAACATTTTACTAAAGTGATTTAAAGAACCAATTAAAACGGTTGCACCTGCGCCAAGTATAACAAAGCCCATAACCGTTTTTAACGTACCTGAAAGAACTGTTGAAGCTGACTTTTTTTGGATTAATAAACCGACAAAAGCGAATAGGCCGACTAATATAGCTGGTGTTCCTAAAATGTCATTCATAATAACATCTAACATATTAACACCTCATCCTATCCAATTTTTAACCTAAAATCATCGCATCCTTGCGAAAACGGCTAACTGACCTGTATCACGCGGACCTAAGCACAAAGCCGATTCCGGACGCAATTATGCCGAGGCATAATTGATTTAGTAGTCATTTCAAAAAGTT
The DNA here is from genome assembly GCF_044755845.1 of Lysinibacillus sp. NPDC092081. NCBI lineage: Bacteria > Bacillati > Bacillota > Bacilli > Caryophanales > Bacillaceae > Lysinibacillus > Lysinibacillus sp. NPDC092081. The sequence continues at coordinate 378,549 of NZ_JBIVRU010000001.1, read as the reverse complement.
CAAATTCAATCCTTTAAAACAGCGGATTAAGCTTTAATTTTATTTCTGAAATACTCATCATATTAACAATACTAACGATATGACCTCTCTCTTCGGGCAATTGATTGACAATATCTTCTGCGCCAATATAAATATCCGCTTTCTCTGCCTTGGCAGATGCTAAATCTGTATGAGTTACTTCTGCAGCTTTTCCAAGTTCAGTTAACGCTTTTTTTACATTCAATTCCATAATAAAGCTACTGCCTAAGCCATTCCCGCACACTACTAAAATTTTCATCATGATTACTCCTTTGCCACAATTTGTTGAATTTCTTTGATAATATCGTCTTTATGCTGGCAGGCGATAATGCTGTCTATTTGATTGGGTTCTTGCAAAATCTTTGTTAAGTCAACTAATGCCTGTAGATGCAACGCACTATCGGTCGCAGCCAAGACGATAATTAAGAAAACAGGCTTTTCTGGTCCAAAAAAGACAGGTTTTTGTAAGCTTAATAGGCTCATGGCTAGCTCATTGACTCCTTCTGTGGGACGTGCATGTGGAATTGCAACTTTTGGTGTAATGACTACATAAGGTCCGTGTTTTTCAATGGAATGAATCATTGACTCAATATAGCGTTCTTCGATTTTATTGTGCTTTAATAGTGGACTTGCCGCTAAATGAATAGCTTCCTGCCAAGTATTTACAAAATTTGCGAGTTGTATAGTATCTTCCGTCAGTAACTCAGTTAACAAGTACAACCCTCCCTCCATTGGGATAAACAGCTCCCATTCCATGTTATTATTGATGACTATGGAATTATGTCATAAGAGGATATATTTTTAATTGTTTAGCTAAATCATAAATTGCAGTTTTTACAAATGCATCCATCTTGCTATCTAGACGAGATTTAGGATAAATAAGTTGAATCTTTCTATTAAGTGTCATATGATCTAAGTCCTTTTTGATCAAAAGTCCTGATTTTAACTCATCTTCTATCAGGGCAACTGACAAAAATGCAATTGTTTTTCCGAAAGTAAGCATTTTCTTAATAGTGCTGACAGAATCGAGCTCGATCGTATAAATGGATGGGTGAAATGGGTCCATCCATTTTTCTATAAAATGATTCGTTGAACTTGAAGACGTATGCAATAATACTTTGTTTTTTAGGACATCTGCTTTTGTGATGTCCTTTTTTGCTGCAAGCTCATGGGTAGGGCTTAATGCTAAAACAAGGGAATCTTCGCCGATTGTATCGTATATAAGAGATGAATTTTCTTGTTTTGTTTCCATAATTAGCCCGAAATCTAATTCTTGAAGTGCTACCTTTTGTTCAATTTCGGGAGCTGTTTTCACTTCTAGCGATATTCGAATGTCTGGGTAAGCTGTAGAAACCTGATGAATAATATCTGGCATAAAAATATGTGCAGGTAGCCCACTTGCGCCAAGACGAATGGAACCGATATTACCCGCCAAAAGATTTTCGACAAAGCGATTCATGTCTTTTTGTAGCTGTACAATTTGGCGAGCGTAATGATAGAGCCCTTCTCCCGCTTCTGTTAAACGGTATCCACCTGCATTTGTCCGAAATAAACGGATGCCATATTCCTCTTCAATAGAGCGAATATGAAAGGATACTGTCGGCGTTGTAAGACCTAGCTCTTTGGCAACAGGAGCTAATTTTTTAAATTCTACGAGTAGGCAAAATGCCTGTAACTTCATGTTATTCATTTTATCCTCCTAAAGTAAATTAGAAAAAATCTAAGTTTTGCTTTAGTTTATTAGATTTTTTTTAACGAGATATTAATAGTAGATTAATATTTTCTAAATATCTGGAATTTATAGTTGTAATTAACGAGGAGGATATGATGAAAATCTCATTAACGAATATCGAAAAAAAATACGGACAGGCTCAAGCGCTTTGGCCCATCAATGTGGAGCTGAACAGCAAATTCATCACCATCTTAGGACAATCAGGTTGCGGTAAAACAACATTATTAAAAATATTAGCAGGTCTTGAACAGCCGACAAATGGAGAAATCCGTTTTGATGACACAATTATTTACTCATCCAACCTCCATAAAAATGTAAAACCAAATAAGCGAAATATGGCAATGGTTTTTCAAGATTTTGCATTGTGGCCACATATGACTGTTTTTCAAAATATTGCTTTTGGCCTAAAGGGAATTGTTCCAAAGTCCGACATCCCGGCTCGAGTGAAGCATGTTATGCGATTGGTGAAAATGGAAGGGTTTGAAAAACGAAAACCTGGGGAGTTATCTGGAGGACAGCAGCAACGGGTAGCGCTGGCGAGGGCACTTGCGACAAATCCTCAGCTTATTTTGTTTGATGAACCATTATCGGCGCTTGACGCAGTACTAAGAGAAAAAATGCAAGATGAAATCATGCATATTATTCACGAGCTAGATTGTCAGGCTATTTTTGTCACACATGATCAAACAGAGGCAATGGCAATGTCAGATCAAATTATCGTGATGGAGGCAGGAAGAATTGCACAAGTAGGAACACCAGAAGAAATTTATCACGCTCCAGCAACGCCATATGTAGCAGATTTTATCGGCAAAGTGAACTGGTTTGATAAAGGTAATTATATTGTGCGACCTGAAGGAGTTTCCAGACTACCACGCCCAGGTACAATTGCAAAACAAGCGATGATTGTAAAAAGTACTTTTGTTGGTGATCGTTATTTAGTGCAGGCACAGGTAGAAGGAAAGCACTGGAGCTTTTACGAAGCAGAACCTATTGAACACGGCAAGCAGCTTGAAGTTTTTATTGATGAAAAACAAATATATCAATTGGAGGGTTACCATTGAAAAAACGAGGGTTAAAACTATTTGCTACAGCTGGGATTCTTTTAACATTAGCATTAGCGGGCTGTGGAAATAAAGAGGTAGAGAAGAATGATAAAGTAAGTGCAAAGCCGAAAGAAGAGCAAACTTTAACGGTATATTCTGCTGGTCCAGATGGTTTGGCAGCGAATATTCAGAAGGCATTTGAAGAGAAAACAGGGATAAAAGTAGAGATGTTCCAAGGGACAACAGGCAAAATATTATCGCGTCTAGAAGCGGAAAAAAATAATCCTGTAGCAGACGTTGTTGTACTAGCCTCTGTCGCTTCAATGGATGGTTTAAAGGGAACAAATCAGCTGCAAAGCTATAAAGACGCTGAAGGTGCAAAGAAAATCAATAGTGATTGGTCAAATGCAGAAGGTTATTACTATGGTTACAGTGCCTCGGCATTAGGAATTGCTTATAATACGAAAAATACGCAGCAGGTTCCGGCAGAATGGGCAGATTTAGCAAAAGCTGAATGGCAAAATAAAATTAATATACCAGACCCTAGCTTGTCAGGCTCTGCTGTAGACTTCCTATTCGGATACACAGAAGCTGAAAAAACAGCTTGGACTACGATGAAAAAGTGGAAGGAAAATGGTTTACAGGTGAATGGTGCTAATAAGGAAGCGTTAGATGCTGTTATTACTGGTGACAAAAATGCCACAATTTCAGGGGTAGATTACATGGCCTATAAAGCAAAAGCTGATGGTGAGCCAGTAGAAATTATTTATCCAAAAAGCGGGACAGTTGTCAGTCCACGTGCTGTTGGTATTTTGAAGGATGCAAAAAACGTAGAGAGTGCAAAAGCGTACGTTGATTTTTTACTGTCAGATGAAGGACAAAAGCTTGTAGCAAATGCCTACTTACTACCAGGCAACAAAGATATACCTGTTAAAAATCGTGCAGCCTTAGATGAAATTCCGCAGCTAAACGTGAACTGGAAAGGTGCAGAAGCGAAGCAGCTTGAAGTATTAACTAAATTCAATGATATTTTTCGTTAAGTAGTTATGGGAGGTTTTTTGCCTCCTTTAAGTTTTTCTAGGGAAGGATTGGATCATCAATGATTATGGAAGGCAGACGAACTTTTGGATTTTTACTGACACTTGTCGTCACGTTTGCTATCGCACCGTTAATTGCCATTGCATTTTATACGTTTATGAAAGATGGGCAATTAGATGTTTCGCAGATTAACAGAATGTTTGCCAATGAAAGAATGTGGCAGACGCTTGGAAACTCTGTATTATTAGGAGTTTTAGTTATTATAGGGACTACGATGGTAGCATTCCCAATGGCGTTAATAAGAACGAAAACAAGTTTATATAAATATGATTGGCTAGATATTATTTTAACGATTCCGTTTATGACACCTCCGTATATTGGCTCAATGGGATGGATATTGTTCATGCAAAATAATGGCTTTCTCCAACAGCTATTTCCAAGTGCTGCTTGGATGACTGAATCGTTCTTTTCCTTATTTGGAATGGTCATGATTATGAGCCTGCATCTTTTTCCTTTCTTATATTTAATGCTGAAAAATACGCTTTTAAGAATCAATGGATCCTTTCTAGATGCTGCATTAATTTTTGGACGAAGCTCTTGGAGAAATTGGACGAAAATAGTTTTGCCTTTAGTAGTTTCTAGCTATGTTCTAGGGAGCTTGCTAATTTTCATCAAAACGCTAGCTGAATTTGGAACACCTGCAACGTTTGGTAGTCGAATTGGCTTTCAAGTATTTACAACGGAGATTCACTCTTACCTTTCAAGGTGGCCAGTAGATATAAGTATGGCGACATCACTGTCATTATTTTTACTATCAGTTTGTCTCGTTATCTGGTATTTCCAAAATCTTATCGGACGAAAATATACATATAGCGTGCTGTCTGGAAAAACACCAGCTATTCGCGAGATCAAAGACAAGTGGTATGTCAAGTTCGGTTCATGGCTTTTTGTGGGGATCATCATTTTGCTATCAATCGGTATTCCTTACTTCTCAATTATTGTGACATCTTTGCAGAAAGTAAGGGGAGATGGATTGCAGGCAGGGAATTTTAGCTTTGACTCCTACCAGGAAGTGTTTACAAGTGGAAGTGCTGGATTGTCAGCATTTTTAAATAGTGTTGTTTTCTCCGTAATCACAGCTGTCGTTACAGCAATTATTGGTTTGTTTATTGCCGTATACATTAAAAAAGGAGAAACGAAAAAGCAGCAAATATTAGATTTCTTTAGTTTAATGCCCAATATTATTCCTGGAATTGTCTTTGTAGTTGGGTTAATTATGTTTTGGAATGCACCGTGGCTACCAGCGACTATCTATAACACAAAGGCAATGGTTGTAGTCACGTATTGTGTGCTTTTTTTACCATATTCCGTGCAATATATAAAGTCATCTTTATCACAATTAGATTCTACGATATTCCAATCAGCCGCTATTTTTGGGCGAAGTAGCTGGGCGGTTTATCGACATATCATTATTCCATTATTAATGCAGGGAATTCTTGCTGGAATGATGATGACGTTTATTATTTCGATGCGTGAGCTTGTCGCTGGATTACTTATTTTGCCTCCTTCAGTAGAGACTGGCGCAACATTTATTTACAGTCAATTTGAACAAGGAAATGTTGGTGTAGGAATGGCTGTAGCGGTGATTACAGTCGTCATGACCGTTATTTTTATGTTTCTATTAGATTGGCTACAAAAACGGGGAGGACATGCAGATGCTTAATGTAGAGATTTTAGGTGGGGTCGGTGAGTATGGGCGTAACTGCTTTTTCATTGAAAATAATGGACATGCTATTTTACTCGATTGCGGAGTGATGAACAATCGACAGAAGACTCCTCCCAATTTAACACAATCTCATGTGGCAAAGCTTGATGCAGTGTTTATTTCCCATTCACATACAGATCATGTAGGTGCTATTCCTTTACTTGAGCAATGGGGATACACAGGGCCGATCATTATGAGTAAAATGACTGCGCAGCAATTAAAACAACCTTGCCTACATGCAAGAACCTTTCAACCAGAATCTTTCGGAAAGTGGATAGTTGTTAGTAATTGTCTTGCCTTTCAATGGGGCTACAGTGGACATCTAATAGGAAGCGTATGGTATAAGATTCGTTTTTTTGAGGAGGTGATATTTTACTCCGGTGATTATGTGGTAGATTCCTATCTGCTGAAAGCAACACTACCGATAGAGGATGAGACTGTTTATGATGTAGCCATTATAGATAGCGGCCATGTTGAAAAGCGCATCAAAAATATAGAAGTATTGCAGCGAATGACGGAATATATCAATGCAAATCCAAACTGCCCGATCATTTTCCCATCTTCTTTCTCAGGAAAAACAGTGGATATTGTTATCTATCTTTTACAGCATACGACAAGAGCAATACGTGTAGATTATGATTTGTTGTCCTTATTTGAAAATTATTATGAGGCACCTGAAAATTTATTGTCTTTCAGCACCATGTTGCAACAGTTTAAACTAGAATGTTTAACAAAAATAACTGAAAGTGAAAACACCATTTATTTTGTGCCTGAGCGTAATAAAGCTAAATTAGTTGAGCTGCTTCATAAAAAACCAACAGCTGTAGTGATCTTTACGGGATATTGGAATAAAGACAAATATAGAATTCAATTATCCAAAAATCAACATAAGGAATTTTTTTATAAAACGCATCCAGATTATCAGGATATCATTGCACTTTCTAAGAAAATACATGCACATAAGACAATCTATTTTCACAGTTCATTAACGAATAGAGATACGACTTTCTTGCAATTACTACAAAATGAGGAGGAGATAACATGAAGAAATGGGTACTGAATTTTTGTTTAATCGGTATTGTACTTGTTAGCATCATTGGATTTGATTCTACACAAGCTAAAGCAGCAATCGAGCCAGGGAATGAAATTAAATTCAACATTAAATCTGAGCTTTTCACTGAATCGGATATTTTAAATGTTTTCAAAGCTACAAAAAAAGATGAAGTAAAGATTTATTTCTTTGATACTCCGAATAGAGCTTTTCTAAATGAGGGTTATATCCACCGTTTACGTGTATATAAAGGAAGCAATAACATGGATATCACGTATAAAAAGAGATTTGTAAATACACCTTTGGATGAAGCAATTGCTATTACAGAAAGTCGTGGCTTCACAGGAGCAGAGTCTAATTATAAGTTTGAAACGGATATTAAGGGTGACAATCGTACGTTCACAATAAGTCGTAAGGAATCATTAAAGACTACATCTAATGTTTCTTATGATGCAGTGGATACAAGTGCGGCCAAAAAAATAATTTTAGAAAATGTTCCGAAGAAAATATTAAATTGGGATACTGAAGCATGGTATCAAAATACATTATCTCAAACTGTAGTTTATGGTCCTGCAAAGGCTACAACATATAAAGGAAGCTTTGCAGGCTATGCAGCAGATATTGAAGTTTGGCAATATCAAGGGGAGATTATGGTAGAGTTATCAACGAAAGAGGATGATGCATTAAAGGCCGCTATTATAGAAAAAGAATGGCATGATCGATTAGCTTCAGCAGGTTATTTAAGTGAAGATCAACGTGGCAAAACGGCATTTGTAATGGATAAGTAATAAAAAATATTCTTTAAAATTCGCGACACTTCTAGGAATAGCGAACAAGCCGTGGTGCTTTAGCAACTACATGGCTTGTTACGCGTTTGGAGAAGTAGAGTGAATTTTTCTTTTTGGTGTGAAGTAGAATAGAAGGTAAATAAAACAAAGAAAAATTTGTTCTAACTTTTTCGTTTTAGCTTACACTTACTATAGGACGAACTTAGTGTTGAACAAGGGAGGAAATGACATAGCGAAAAAAATGGGAATTGTCGCGCTACTTTTATTCGGTGTTTATGTGCTGTGTATGTATTGGTATATATTCCACAGCGGTGGTGGTACAATACCACGAGCGATGCAGGGGACAGCTGCAGATCCAGTGATGTTTATGTCTGAAAAAGAACTATACTTAAGCGGTGAATATTCTAAAATACGGAACTTCCTATTCTTTGTTGCTACACCATTGGAATGGTTAATCTATTTCATGATATTAATTATGGGCGTATCACGTTATTTCGAAAAGGTAGCAACAGCACAAACAAAATGGAAGCTGTTACAAAATGCAAGTTACTTATTCCTATTATCACTTTTACTATATGTTGTCCTATTCCCACTTGATTATTATCGTTACAATTTAAGCAAAACCTACGGAATTAGTACACAAGGGTTTTCTTCATGGATGCGAGATGGCATTATTGATTTTTGGGTCAACTTTGGCATGAGTTTAATTATCGTGTCAGTCCTTTATTGGCTCATCAAAAAAAGTGCCAAAAGATGGTGGTTATATGCATGGTTTCTAACGATTCCATTTACAATATTTGTGATGTTTATTCAACCTGTAGTTATTGATCCTTTATATAATGATTTTTATCCGCTAAAAAATAAGGAGCTAGAGACGAAAATCTTGTCAATTGCTGCACAGGCAAATATACCAGCAGAACATGTATATGAAGTCAATATGGCAGAAAAAACAAATGCCTTAAATGCCTATGTAACGGGTATTGGCAGTAATTCGAGAATTGTTCTATGGGATACAACCTTAAATCGTTTAACAGATAATGAAATATTATTTATTATGGCACATGAAATGGGGCACTACGTTGAGAAGCATATTTATTTTGGCATAGCTGGGTATCTTCTGTTTACATTGCTAGGATTATGGCTGACGGCGAAAGGTTTGAGGTGGTTCATTCGACGTTACGGACAGGTATTAAAAATTAAAAAAATAGGTGATATAGGCTCTTATCCATTGTTTTTACTCATAACATCCGTTTTATTATTTGCTTCGAGCCCTCTGTCGAATTATATTTCAAGGTATCAGGAAAATAGAGCTGATCAATATGCGATTTCGCTAACGGGTGATCGAGAGTCCGCAGTTACTGCATTCCAGAAGCTAACGATATCTGGTTTAAGTGAGGTAAATCCACAGTTACTCGTAAAGTGGTTCCGATATACACATCCGCCAATGCTTGAACGTATTTATAAGGTAGCGGAGAAAGCTGAAGAGAATAAAGAGGAGCCGTTAAAAGAAGAGCCGTTAAAAGAGGAGCAGAAAAAAGAACATCAGAAGAAATAACTACCGCTAAAAGCAGTAGTGCCATACTCCAGGTTTTTTGAACGAATAAGTTGGGTATTCTAAGGGAAAGAAGTACAAAACTCGTTCGTTAATGATAGGGGAAATGTTATGCGTAATATTGTCGTTATTACACTTTCATCGATATTAGTCGCTTTTGCCTACAATTTTTTGTTAATTCCACATGAGATTTTAAGTGGGGGATTAAGCGGGATTGCCATCATGCTTGGTATTATTACACCCTTGAATACGGGAGTTTTAAATTTACTATTGAATTTGCCTTTACTTATTATAGGGGTTATGAAATTAGGGAAGCGTTTCATTAGCTATACCATTCTTTCCGTAGTTGTCTTGTCGGTAAGCTTGTATATTATTCCGATTTATAAAGCTACACAAGAGCCTATTCTTGCCTCGTTATTTGGTGGTGTTATTGTGGGAGTAGGGATGGGCATGATTTTTCGTGCGGCAGGTTCTTCTGGAGGATTTGATATTATAGCGATGCTACTAAGTCGCAAACGAGATTTTCCACTTGGTACATTAATCTCTGCGATGAATGGTATCGTTGTAGCTATCTCCGGATTCGTTTTTAGCTGGGATGCAGCATTACTGACGCTCGTATCGATTTATGCCACAGGGAAGGTTGTTGACACCATTCATACGAGTCATATTAAATTGACACTGATGATTATTACGAGCAAGGGCGAGGAAGTGAAACAGCAGCTACTGAAAAAGCTTCATAGAGGTGTAACTATTATGGATGCGAAGGGTGCTTATTCAGGCGAAGGGCGAAAAGTTTTAATTACCGTCATTACACGCTATCAGCTTGCTGAAGTTAAAGGTACGATCAAGGAAACAGATGCCAAAGCCTTTGTCAATATATTGCAAACCACCGAGGTCATCGGCATGTTCGATAGAGGCTAAAGTAAAGGATGTCCTGTAATAACGCGTTTCGTGTGGCTAACGCTGCACTTTCATTACAAAATAACCATATTACAAAGCGGCTCATCTGGCAATTTAAAATAAATAATTATTTCCAAAACACACGTTGTTGATTATAATGAATATAATCGAACGTGTGTTTTTATATTTTTAGACAAAATGGGGTTAAATAATGAACAAAGAAACAATTCATGCATATTGCCTAAAGCTTCATGGCACAACCTTTGATTATAAAGAAGAATGGCAAGCGGATCGCTATCATATTGGTGGTAAAATGTATGGGATGATGGGCGGAGACGGTGCTGGAAGACCGGTACTTACATTAAAATGCGAACCTAATCGAGCTGAAGAGTTGAGAGAAGCCTATGAAGGTATTATTCCAGGTTACTATATGAATAAAACTCATTGGAATTCAATCTATATGGATGCAAATGACGTACCTATTGATTTAGTTGAAAATTTAATCAACCATTCGTATGAGCTAGTTTTCGGAAAGCTAACAAAAAAAGCTCAGCTGGAAATTAATGAAATGAAGTGAGAGAACAAGTAGGATCACACTACGCAAAGAAGTGGGGGCGGCAGGTGAAGAAATACTCAGGTGTAAGAGAAAACTGCTCGGGTTATCAAAGAACTGCTCTCGTCCAACCAGTATTTGCTCTACACCTACGAAAAGGAATACCCGAAAGCAGTGAATCCCCACGCGAAACAACACAATATATGAAATTAAAAAAGAATCTGCAAATTTCTCCAGCTAAATCGCGGAGAAAACAGATTCTTTTTTTCGGCGTTACCTAGTTATATCCACGTTCACCAAATGGCTGAAGCTTGTCGAGCCATTTTTGTTCTAGCTTTTCTAGCTCTTTTTTGGCATCAAAATAGCCCTCTTCTTTTTTCTTCAAATATTCCACAACTTCAATATCGAAAGCATCATTGCCGAATGTGTTGTAATCGGCTTGTAGCTTTTTATTGGTATGTGTATTTGTTTTTAATGAAAACTGAAAGCCGTTTAAGCGTTTTAAATTATTGAAGCTACCAACAAACACTTTACCATTTTGTTGATTGGTCATTGTAAAAACACCAGCTTCGATTTTTATATCTTTATACATTTCCTTTAATTCTTTTTTATGATCCATTGGAAACCCTGCTTTCTTATTTTTTTATCCAGTAAGCACTGCCATCCTCTTGTCGATCCATGAAGCCGTATTCGATTAAATAGCGACGTATTTGCACATAGTCCTCATACATCGGCTGAATCATTTCGTTTAATTCTTTTTCTGAATACTGTTTGGTTTCATCGAAAAGCTTTGTGATTGCACGGAGTATCACAATTTTATGTTTTTCACGTTTTGGGAAGCGGACAAGCTCTTTGCCAATACCGTTTGGAAAGTACTTTTCAAGTAATTGCTGTTCTTCAGAAATCGTAATATTATAGCGATCGTCGACCATCGTAGCCGTTTTGTGAATAGGTACAAAGCTGTCTTCCTTTTGATTCTGTTCTTTTAATAGTTCCATCATTGCAAGAAAGGTTTTCGCTTGACGTTCCTTTTCTTTAAGGGTAAAGCGATGATGACGTATTGTTGTTGCACTACCGATCTCCAATTCTTCTTTAATGTCTTGATCAGTTTTTCCTTCATAAAATAAGCGTAAAATATGACTTTGGTGATCAGTTAGTCCAGTCATTTTTTTATTAAGGCCATTTAAATAATGAAATACGGATTGATGTGCAGCAGTAATATGATGTTGCATAAATTTTTCTGCCTCGTAGAGAACGCCTTCATGTGGATAAATAATACCCTTTTCAATCTTTTCCCCGCAAAGCAAACAAGTGAAGTGGGTTGCTTCATCGTTGTAGCCTTTTTTTATGTCATGAATCGAAGCTTGCCAAAATAATTCATTTACATCCATTCGAAGTCCTCCTGTAAAACAAACGATTATTTAATTTGTTTGCTTATGTATTATTAAAATAACAAATTGTTTGAACAAAATCAATAAAAAACACATCGTTTTATAAACGATGTGCGAAAGTGTTTATTTATTTTTCTTTTTAAAAATAATGATAGATAAGATAGCTAGCACAATAATTGTGACAACAATAATGATCAGGCTTGTTGAGGTACTTAGTATATTTCCGTGAAGGTCATAGACAATGCCATATACTTTTTTGTATTCTTCTAACTGTGAAGCGGGCGCACCTTCGAAAACCTTGGAGATTGAGCTCTCCATAAAGGCATTGCGTAATAGTAAAGTTGTATGGCTGATTGGGAAATACATAATAACATTTTGAGCAAAGCTTGGAAGTGCCCCAACAGGTACATAGACACCACATAAGAAACCGAGTGCTGTACCGACGATTGTACTGAGCGTTGAAAATGAATGTTGGCTGTTGGCAAGTAACACAAGGAAGAGATTAAAAACACTGGCAAGTAACACAGATAAAAATAGTAAGCCTACTACTTTCATGAAATCCCCAAAGCTTAGTAGTTCACCGCCAGTTGATACGATAAATATTTCACAGCCAATAAGGGCGATAAAGGAAAAGATACAGCCGATGAAAAAGGCATTTAATACATAGCTAAATTGAATGGTTGCTCGCGAGATAGGGGCTGTGAGAAAATCAGCTTGCGCTTTTGATTCAAGGTCCCTAACGGCAATGCCATACGCAGCGAGTGTAGTAGAAACAGCGATCATAGAGAGTAAACCTGCGACGATCCACTCATTGACCATTGTGACCAATTCTGGGGTAGCCTTTGTCACTGCTTCAATGGCATTTACTTGCGATTTTTGAAGAAATACTGCGTAAAGGACAATAACAATAATGACAGAAAGAAGCGAGTAGAAGACTTGTGTTTTATCACGTCTGAAAACCTTGTTATTTCGTTTTACTAAGCTAAATAATGCTTCCATTAAGCTGCACCTCCCTCTGCCATAATATGAAGAAAGACATCATCCATCGTTCCTTTGATGACTTCAAACGAAGCAATAAGCGACTCCGCTTTTTTTAATAGCGTTAAAGCATGAAGTGTCGAGTCGACTCGGATGGAGAAAATACCTAGCTTTTCTGTATAGGAGATACCATTTTCCTCCAGCCACTGTATCCCTTCAGAATTATTATGAAAAACAAGTGCCATTGAATCATAGGCGTATTTTGTTTTAAGAGCATCTGGTGTGCCTTCAGCAACAATTTCTCCTTCCTTTAAGACGATGACTTGATGAGCGACTGCCGCTTCCTCCATATAATGCGTAGTTAAAAAAACTGTCATATTTGTTTCGAGCTGAAGCTGCTTAACGGCTTGCCAAACGAATTGACGCGTTTGTGGATCAAGTCCAGTTGTGGGTTCATCTAAAAACAATATTTTAGGTCGATGGATAAGGGCTCGAGCAATATCAGCACGCCTTTTTTGACCACCTGATAACGTTCCATATCTACGCTTTTCTATATCTTCTAAATGCAAATATGTTGAAACGAATTGATAATTATCGGTTAATTGTTTTTTCGATAAGCCATATGTTTTACCACGGTGAAGTATATTTTCCTGCACTGTTAATCGTTCATCTAGTAAACTTTGTTGAAATACGACACCAATGGATTTTCGAATTTCTGCATTGTCGTTACTTGCATCAAGTGTATAGCCATTAATGTTTACAGTACCGCTTGATTTTTTTAATAATGTACAGAGTATTTCGATGGTCGTTGATTTCCCTGCACCATTCGCACCTAAAAAGGCGAAGAGGGAGCCTTGTTCAACTGTAAATGAAATACCTTTTACTGCCTGGTGATCCCCATATTGCTTACATAGATTTTCAACTTGTATAGCAAAAGTCATAATGTTTATTCCTTTCTTTTTTGAATTACTTGATTGATTTTTGCAATATCACTTTTTTGAAGTACATAAATAATGCACCAAGCGATAAAGAAAATAATAGCTTCACTTATAAAAATATACGTAATGCCGGAATGTTCAAACCAATCCCCGAAATAGCCTGCAATCAAGACACACAGCGTAACTGCAATTACATGTAGAATAAACTGAGCAATAAAAGGTAAACGCTCAATGTCAAAGATCATGGATATTAGACCTATTACAGCTCCAAGTATAGCGGCGATGATAATTTGTTCAAGTAACTCCGGTCCTGACATCACAGCGTTATTAGATACGACACTGAATGTTACTAAGATGTAGGAAGAGCTAAGTGATATGAGTATTCCAATAATCATCATGCGAATAAATTTCATATTATGAGTCCCTCCCAATCCCTAAGTGGTGTTTTAGTTCTTTTAAATATTTGCGGCTAACATGGACGGACACATCGTTTTCTAAAATCAGTTCTGTTGTACCGATTTTACCCATTTGAATAGAGGCAATTTTGTTAATGTTGACGAGTGTCGATTTGCTGACTCGGGCAAAGTCTTTCGCAAATTGTGCTTCTAGCTCATATAATTTACGCTTCGTTTCGAATTCCTGTTCCTCCGTCTGCAAAAATACTTTTGCACCCTCTGCGTAAATGGAGTAAATATCTGAAATTTTTAGCATATGAATTTCCTGTTGAAAGTAGCCATCTAACATTGTTGTTTGTGAAGTTTGTAGCTGCTTCATCAGTCGTTCAATTTGCTCGTTGTATTCCTTTGCATGTATATGAACCTCAGTTTCTTCTAATGCACTATTGATTGTTAAATGAATTTTCATTTCATAGGAGGCCTCCTTTACATATCTCCGCTACGGAGAAACACTGAATCAGGTAATAATAATGTAGCATAGAAAATTTTGGATTGGAGAAAATCTTGGATAAGAGGTTAAATTTTATAAATAACAGGTTCAATTTTAACGATATATAACATTGCAAAAAAGTGATGAAGTAGAAAAATAGGCAGGTTCACGGCATAATAGAATGATACAGTCACGAGGGGTTGCTTCTATGTTTATTTTTGACAAGCACATGTTTATGACATTATGTATTGGTTTAACAGGTGCGATTTTATTTAATGTATTACATATTCCAATGCCGTGGTTACTTGGAGCTATAGCAGCGGTGCTAATTGTTCAGTTATCGACGAAAGTACAATTGAAATGGCATAAATATTTTCGTAATTTTGGTTTAATCGTTGCAGGATATTCCATTGGTTTTGCGTTTACACCAGAAGCGGTACAGGATATTAAACAATTTATAGGAAGTATGATTGTTTTAAACGTATTATTTATTGTATTGTTTTTTGGTGTTAGTTATTTAGTTGCAAAACGTGCGGATTTAGATTTTGCGACAGCATTGACATGCTGTGTACCTGGTGGCATGTCACAGGTTGTTGCCTTTGCCGAGGAGCAGGGGGATATGGATATGGTCGTCATTACATTCTTCCAAATATTACGGGTTCTTTTAATCGTCGGCTTTGTGCCATTAATGGTGTCCGACACTGGGGGAACTGGCGTAGTTGTCAACGGAGCGTATACATGGAGCCTAATAGCTTTACTTGCTGTGTGTGGAGTAGCGGGTTGGTTGGCGCAAAAAGCAAAAATTCCGACAGGCTATATGCTGGGTCCCGTGTTTTTATTGATGGGCATCAATATAGCGGGGATTGATGTACCGAAATTGCCATTATCACTACTTCATATCGCGCAACTAATGCTTGGCATTTACATCGGGCTTTTATTGAAAAAAGACGATCTACATTTATCCAAGAAACATGTATTTTACGCTTTTGTATCCGCAGGTATCTTTGTTGGCGCAGCTTATGGCTTAACATTTGTCATGCAGAGTTTTTACAGCCTTGATTTTCGAACAGGCTTTTTAAGTATCGTACCAGGCGGGCTTGATCAAATGGGGATTATCGCTGCTTCCGTGCATGCAAAGGTTACAATCGTCACCGCATTTCAACTATTCCGAGTACTGGTCGTATCCGTGTTCCTCGTACCGTTTGTTAAAATGTTTGTGAAAAAAGTGAAAACCTAGAGGCTGATGTATCCCATCAGCTTCTTTTTTAGCTTATTTTATAATACAAAGTAAGATTTTTATATTTTTAAAAATCCTATTTTTTAATTTTCTGCTCTTTTTGTACAAAATCATTGGTTAAATGCGGGTAATTTACCAATTCTATTAAATGGATAGTGAGGTAAAATGACTTAATAAAATTTCCACTGTTATGTATAAAAGTATTTATTTAAATAATAAACAGCTGAATAGTAATATTGAAATCTTTTGGAATGATAATTTTTGGGTTTTGTGGAATGTGGATTAATTTTTGGTAATGAGTAAGAAAGTCCATTTCATAATACTATTCTTTCGATGATAATGTTTTGAGAAAAATATGTGGAGTATTTTTCATATCATCGAAAAGGAGAGAAGATAGTGCAACAAAAGAGAAATATTTGGTTTAAAGGTTTTATCTACTTCTTGGTTTTTATTCTTATTTTTAGTTCAATACCATTTTATAACTTAGAAGAAGCAAAAGCTGAAAAACCTAGCAGTACGCAAGACGATTCAAACAAAGAAAAGGTTCCGTCTAACTATAATCTTATGATGGAAAAAGACGACAAAGGAAAGGAGAAGGTGGGCTTAACAGAAGTTCCTAGTTTGAGAGATGAAACTTCAAAAGTATATGTTGATAATGATGGAACATATTTAGCTGAGGTTTATCTTGAACCTATTCACTATGAAGAAAATGGTGAATGGAAGGAAATCGACAATAAACTTTTAAAATCAAAAGACGGGCAACATTATGAGAATAAGGAAAATGCATTCTCTGTAAAGTTTCCTAAAAAACCATTTTCAGAAGATGAGAAAGAAGTTTTTACTTATCAAGCAAATGATCATCAAATGACCGTAAACTTTGTTGATAATGCTGAAGATGATAAACAATATACAGATTTGCAGGCAGTTGAGCCCACTGTAACAGAGAATCAAATTATTTATGAAGATGCTTTAAAAGATGCTTCATTAGAATATATAGTTGAAGGGTCAAAAGTAAAAGAAAATATTATTTTACAATCGTATCAGGGGAAAAATGTATTTCAGTTTGATTTACATGTTAAAGATTTAGAGGCAGTTAAACAAGAGGATGGAAGCATTCATTTTTATGATAAAAAAGGTAAGTTCGTTTTCTTAATTGAACGACCATATATGTATGATTCGAATACGAAATTAGGTCCTGAAGGGGCTATTTCACATGAAATTACACAAGATATTGAAAAAACAGGAGAAGGCTATCTTCTGACAATAACTGCAGATGAAGCCTATTTAAAGGACCCAGCTCGTGTTTATCCGGTTACAATAGATCCTTGGATCGATGTCTTCCAAGCAGAAGACACATTTGTTGCGAGCGGTACTTCATACAACTACCACAATACCGACTATTTATTTGTTGGACAACATTCTACTATTGGAAAAACTAGATCTTTGCTGAAATTCCAATTGCCATCAATCCCAAATGGGGTTGTAACAGGTGCTTCCCTTGGGGTTTATCAAATTGCAGCAAGTGATGCTACACAAGTAAATATGCATAAGCTAACATCATCATTTGCATCAACAAGTGTAACATGGGCTAATCAACCAACTTATGCTCCGACAGTAGTAGCTTCTAGTAAACAATCCACACAAGGCTATAGTTATTTTCCAATAACAGATTTAGTAAAAGAATGGTATGAAACACCTTCGAAAAACTATGGTGTTATGTTAAAGTATCCAGATTCATTAGAGGGTACTGCAACTCGAAAAAGTTACTATTCTACTGAGTTAATAACAGATGATGGCTCATTATTCGGTAAACCGAAATTATTAGTGGAGTTTCGTCCTTCTGAATTATTAGGTTTAACGGATTACTGGACATATACTCCCGATATTTTTCAAGGTGAGGGAACAGGTGTTGTTAATGTCATTAACGGAAATATGGTGTATGATATTTCGCTCCTTAATGTAAAAGGGAAAACAGGTGCTTTTAATTTAGGTCTCACATACAACAGTCGCTCAAATTATAGTATGTATTATGGTTTAGGATGGATGTTTAGTGCTCATGAGTCACTACTTGTCAATTCTGATCAATCTATAATTGAATACCGAACACAGGGCGGTGCACGATATCATTTTACAAAGAAACAGGATGATGATGATGTAACTTATTCTTCTCCAGAAGGTGTGGAATACGAATTAACAAAGACAACTACTGGTTTTGAATTAAAAGATACGTCAGAAACAATCCGTTACTTTGATTCACAAGGTCGAAACTATGAAATAAAGGACGAAAAAGGCAACCGTATAATTTATACGTTTGAAAATCCAACAAGTTCCCGTGTAGTGAAAATTACGGAGCGTACAGGCACTGCCGAAACAGGTCGCTCTATTGATTTATCGTATAACGTGAATGGATCTCTTTCAAAAGTAACTGACTTAAATGGCAATACAACAGAATTGAATTATGAGCAAGTTGATGGAACAAATTATTTAAAGGCAATTACGTATGCGAAGAGTTCAAAAGTAGAAAAGACTATCAAATTTAATTATTATCCAACAACAAAACGCTTAAAATCCGTTACAGATGCCAATGGAAATGTGGGTAGTATTGAATACGATGATGCTTCGAATCGCGTGACAAAATTGGTAGATCCTCGTAGTGACAGCATCTTTGGTTCTTTACAATATTACGATCGTTATACAATTTATACAGATTCTAAAGGGAATAAAACACAGTATTCCTATTCACCATTGGATGCTCCGACAGTAAATGTTCAAAAAGTTATAGAGAATTTTGGTACAACAGATGCCACGACAACAAATTATATATGGAATAAAAACCTTTTAGAAAAAGAATCTGAGCCAGATAAGGATACGGGAGCAGGATCAGTAGCAACAAGTGCAGAATATGATGGTAAAGGTAATTTAACATCAGCTGATACAACTGGTGGACAATCTTTAAAACAAGAAGTAGATGATAAATCAAATGTGACGAAAATTACTTACTCAAGTAAGGTCTCTGAAAAATACATTTACGATGAAAAAAGTAATCTAAAATCAACTACTACGAACTTTGGTTTAACAGACTTCAATGAGTACGATCAATACGGTAATATTATTCGTAGCGTTAGTCCAACACGCGAAAACTATAATCGTTTAGAAAATGCACAATTTGAAGCACTTGATACTACAGGCTATCCAATAAATTGGAGTCGATACGCTGGTTCAAATGCCGGCACTTATCAGGCAAGTAGTACAAGCTTTACTGGGAATAAATCTGCTCAATTAACTTTGAGTGGCACTGCCAATGCCGGTTATTATTCTCAAGAATTTGCAGTAGATAGCAATGAATTGCAAAAAATATATACAATTAGTACACAGGTAAAAACTGAAAATGCAACAGGGGAAGGCGTACGTTTACGAGTTTACCCTTTAAATAGCAGTAAAGTACAACTGACAAATAAAGATGGGGCTCGTATTGAATTCTTATCGGCTCCAATTACAGGGACAGTTGATTGGACGCGTTTATCAGATACGTTTACATTACCAAGTGAAACCGCGTATATACGTGTCGATTTATTATTTAAAGGGGAAGGTAAAGCATATTTTGATGATGCACAAGTAACGTATGGGACTACACTGAATCAATTTGCTGCAAATGAAAATACGAGCTTTGAGTTAGGTTCTGGGGCAACGGCTGATGATTGGACATTAAATAATCTGGCTACAGGTGATGGACGTACCTCAGCTGTAAAATATGCTGGCAACTACAGTGTACGATTAACAGGAACTGCAAATGTAGCAAGATATGCTGGTCAATATGTTGAAATTAAAGGAAAAAAAGGTGAACCTGTAACAGTTTCAGGTTGGGGCTATACGACGAGTGCAGCAACAACTGGTAAATTCACAATTAGTCTGTTCCTCACAAATGCGAGTGGGACTTCTAAAAAATATGAACTACCATTTATGCAAGGTGAGCATGCGATTAATGAATGGCAATATGCTAAAAATACTTTCATTGCAGACGAGGATTTTGTCAGAGCGAAAGTATATGTTAATTATGAAAATCGGACAGGCTATGGCTATTTTGACAATATTAAAGTAGAGCAAACAGGTTCAGCCGTATCAAAATCGTATACAAATTTCGGTACAAATCTTTCAGAAGAAACAGATGCACAAGGAAATATAACGAAATTTAGCTATGATGCAAACGGCAATGAAAAAAGCGAAACAGACCCGAACAATGTAGTTAAATCAAGAGGATATGATGCACTTGATCGTTTAGAATCCATTTCTATAGGTAATGGCGTTAAGGCTATTAAATCATCTTATGGGTTTGATAAACAAGGGAATGTCACAAGTCGTACAAATCCGCTTGGTTATGTAACATCCTTTAAATACAACGCCTTAAATGCAGTCGAACGAGAAATAGACCCAATAGGCAAGTATCGTTATTACGAGTATGATGGTGAAAAAAATATAACACTAATCGAAAGTGGTGATGGGACAAACAAGTCCTCAGTTTCTTTCACATATGATAATAAAAATAACGAAAAATCAAAATCTGTAAACGGTACAAAGCTATATGATAAAACGTATTTTAAGAATAACCTTTTAAAAACAATTCAAGTGAATGGCGTTTCAGCACCATATGAATTTAACTATGATGATAGTAAACGACTTATATATGCCAAAACACCAGATGGCTATAGTTTGACAAATGTGTATGAAACAGCAAAAGAAAATCCAGCGAATGGACTGCGTACTTCTTATACAGAGTCTATGGGTGGAGTTAATGCTAGCACAAAATTTGCTTATGATGGGTTGCAACGCTTAACTTCGATTACAACTGCCGGTGGTAAAAACTATAATTACTACTACAATGAATCGAGTCAGCCTGTACGCCTTCAAAGTGCTAGCTCGACACAGCTGCTAGATTTTGATACAGATGGTCAATTGACAAAGCAATCGATTTTCGGGAAGGATTTACTACAACTTCGCTATCAGTATCAAGCAAATGGTAATATTAAAACGTATTTTGATGGGACTAAAACACATACGTATAAATACGATTTTGCAGATCGTTTGGCTTCATGGGATAATGGTACAAAAGTAATTACTTATGATTACGATGATGCTGGAAATCTATCAAACTTAAATGGCAAATCGTACACTTATAACGAAGCTAACGAAATAAAAGGTTTTACCTATGATTTTGAAGGTAATTTGATAAACGACGATCGTCTAACTTACACATGGGATGGGGTTGGACAACTAACACAAACAACGGAAGTAGCAAATCCAGCGAACAAAGTAACGTATACGTACCACCCGGATGGTTTACGAAAATCGAAAACAGACGGTGCAACAACGTACAATTATTATTATGATGGCTCTAATTTAGTCCGTGTCACAGATGCGAACCAAAAAACGATTTGGTCGATTACTTGGAACAATGGCAAAGTAGTAAATCTAACAAACGCAGCAGGGGAATCATTCGAATACGTAACGAACCACCGTGGTGATGTTGTACGCATTCTAGACCAAAATGGTGCAACCGTTGCGACATATGAGTATGATCCATGGGGTAACCTACTATCAGCCGAACCCTCCGACAGTCGTATCAAAGGACAACCAATTCGCTATGCAGGTTATGTGTACGATAGTGAAACAAAGTTTTACTATTTACAAGCTCGTTACTATGACCCAGCAACAGCCCGTTTTATCTCCCGTGATCCAGATCCAGGAGAAGAAGATGAACCTACAAGTATTAATGGGTATAATTATGCGAATAATAATCCAATTATTTTAACTGATCCAAATGGGGAAAATCCTTTAATTATAGTTGTTGCAGTTGTAGTTAGAGTAGGCGCTAAATATGTAATAAAGAAGTACGTAAAAAAGCAAATTCCGAAACGATTAACTATTGCAAAATATGATAGAAAAAAATATTATGGGAAGACACCAACAAGTGATGTCCGCACACAAGTTTTAAAAAGGGATAACTATACTTGTACATATTGTTCAAGTAAAGCAAACTTAGCAGCAGATCATAATCCTTCTGTAAAGCAACATTACAATACTAGAGGTTTTGGAATGTCACCTAAAGCTAGAAAAGCTTGGGCCAACGATCTTAATACTTTGACAGCTGCTTGCAGATCATGTAACTCAAGTAAAGGGACAAAACATTTTCCAACTCAATGGAGACCCCGGAAATAAAACTTATTGATATGAAAGGTCGGTTATGATGGAAAAGTTGTGGCGTGAATACAAAAACTGGTTTGAAAAATATCCAAAAATAGTAAATTCGCTAAATTTAGGTGCTACGAATGAAGAAATTAATGAGTTAGAAATTGCCATTGGAATAACTTTGCCAATGGAGCTTAGAAATATTTTATCCGATAATAATGGACAAGATAATGAAGAAGTAGGCATTCTAGTAGAGTATTGTATGTTGTCAACTCATGATATTATTGAAATTTGGGAAATAATGAAAAATCTATTGGAACGAAACGATTTTGATGATTTTGAATCAGTAGAAGCAATTGGTCCAGTTAAAACGGAGTCTTGGTGGAATGTAAAGTGGATACCGTTCGCAGAAAGTACGTCAGGAGATTTACTTTGCATTGATTTAGACCCAGCAAATGGAGGGGAAGTTGGTCAAATTATTACATTTTGGCATGATTGGGAGCAAAGGAAAGTAATAGCACCTAATTTAAAATCCTTTATTTATGATACTCTAACTACATTGAATTCAAAAAAGTATCAAGGGAAAATATATGTAACTAACGAAATTTTTGAAATAGGGGAATTTTTAGTATAGTTGTCGTTCTTAATTTTTTTATATGAGATGGATTGGTAGATGTCTTATTAAAATAAAGTTTTTTTAATAATGAACTTAAATATCGTAAAACAAAAAAATAAGGCGAGACGGAGATGACCCTGTTTCAATACTTTGAGCCCTTTAGAATAATCTTAAAGGGCTCTTTTATGGTTAGTAACCAATGTTGAATCTATTTATTGTATTCAAAATAAAAATAAATGAGAATCCTTTTGAATGTCCTGATAAAATAATCATTTTTTATGAACAAAATATCAAGTGTGCGTTACGAAAATCGAAATGGGGAATTGCCTAAAAAAACCTCATATAAAGAATACGATGTGAATCCTTTAGCGAAAAAGAAGGATAGAGGGAAAGAACGACTTGTAATTGGTAAAAATGGTACAGCATACTACACAAATAGTCATTATAAAGCGTTTGTAATAATTAAGTAAAAGGTGGAATTCAGATGACTGAAATAATAGAAAATTTAAGTAAGAATAGTAAACCATATATTCATCAGATTGGCGATTTAGATGATTTTAATAAAGTGTAGAACCAATAAAAGTAACCAATTGGTCAGAATTTGAACCAGCTCAACTACGATAAAAATTATCATCTCTGTGTTCTGTGATTTTTACTCGGGTTCACTTATTCCACCATTCTAAAGTTTCAACGATTTCAGCTTCGTATGATTTCCTTCACCCTTTCTGTATCCTGAAACGTTGATGATCTATATTTTCACTTTCAATACATTTTAGGGCATCTTTAATCCAGTAATGTTAACCGATCCGGATGGGAAATTTGCGCAGTTTATACCAATGATAGTAGTTGGAGGATACAGAGTTTATAAAGTATATAACACATATAAAAAGGTTAAAGGGCTGAAAAAGGCAGTAAAGGGACCTGGGACATATGTTATTAATTATAGTAACGGGTATAAATACATCGGAAAAGGTAATCTCAATAGAGCTAATCAATCCGCGAAGCGATACACTTCGAAAGATTCCAAAGTAACAGCTATTTCTTGGAAAACAACTAAGGGTCATAAAAATGACTTTATTTCAGAATATAAATTAATGAAAAAGAATGGTTATTATACTAATGCTAGTAAAAACATTAAAAACCCACAGGCTAAAATGTATAACAAAATAAGTAGTCCCGGTAGAAAATATCATTTCAAAAGGTATGGCAAATACTAAGTTTTAAGGAGTGAGGTTGATGGAGTTTTGGGAATTGTGTACAGTCCCCTATTCAGATTTACCAAGAGAAATTTATTATGGACAGGATTTAAAAGAAAAAGCGAAGAAACCTGAATTTGAAAAAGTGGAGTATATTGGGCTTTACTCATATAAAGAGAAAAAAAGCAAAGGAAGCAACTTTTACAATTTTTGTGAGTTCCCAAACTTGTTGAGTGTTGATTTATCTCTCACAAATATTACAGATTTTGATGATTTTGCAAAATGTCAAAAGATAAAACGAATTGAAACCGCTTATTGTAGAAATTTAACTTCCTTTAAAGGCGTCAGTCAGCTAGCAGATACACTCGAAGTATTACTTATATCCAATGCTAAAAAATTGAAAATTGATGATGAATTTCTTCAGTTGAGTAATTTAAAAATTTTAGATTTAAACTCAACCTATCCAATTGACGATTTGTCTTTCTTGAAAAAATTCCCTAAACTAGAGTCCTTTAGATTTTTTGATACAAATATTATTGATGGGGATTTAACACCAATCATTGAACATCCGAATATTGTGTTCGCTGGTTATTATAATAAACGGCATTATAATATTAAAGCAGATGAAATGGATAAAGTTTTGAAAGAAAAGGAGAGGAAAATTCTCGATGTTTCCAAGTGATGAAGATGGACAAATCTTGAAAATGTTATATGATGAAGGGATTGATTTCAATTTAGAGCATAACATTGATTTTTTTATTGCGTGTCCAAGTGAAAAAGACGCAATTAATATAATAAATGATTTAAGTAAAAAAGAGTTTTCATGCGAAGCTTTTTATGATGAAGAATCACAAGAATGGAGTAGTATAGTTTATATCTCGGCTAAGCTACAATATAACACGATTGTTGAAATACAATCTATTTTAAATAAAATTGCCTTACCCCATGGAGGATATTCGGATGGTTGGGGAGTTATGGTAGATTAATCAAAAAACTGATGTAGTGGCAAAATTCCGATAGTCCTAGCAAAGTATGGAGAAATTATTTCTCCATACTTTTTGGGTTTTGAGGGAAAAGATCCATGGGGGAACTTACTATCAGCTGAACCAGCCGACAGTCGTATAAAAGGGCAACCTATTCGCTACGCAGGCTATGTCTACGATGCCGAAACAAAGCTATACTATTTACAAGCTCGTTACTACGATCCAGCAACAGCACGTTTCATCTCTCGTGACCCAGATCCAGGAGACGAAGATGACCCTGTAACAATGAATGGTTACACATATGGGGATGATAATCCAGTAATGAAAACAGACCCAGATGGTAAATGGGTATGGCTCGTTATCAACGCAGGCTTTGCGATATACGATGGTTATAAAGCGTATAAATCAGGGAAAAACAAAAAGCAAATTGCCTGGGCAGTGGCATCTAATTTTTTCCCCCTTGGAAAAGTGAAGCGTGTTTTTCGCGCAGTAAAGACTGCAAAAGTTGGAAAGGGTATGAGCAAAGTCTGTCATTGCTTCATCGCAGGAACAAAGGTTTTAACGGATGAAGGAGAGAAGAAAATCGAAGACATTGAAGTCGGGGATATGGTTCTCGCTAAAGATGATGAGACAGGTGAAATGGCTTACAAAGAAGTCGAATGGCTCTTCCAACGTGACGTTGAGGAAACATATAATATTACAGTTGGTAGCGAAGTCATAACGACGACTGACGAGCATCCGTTTTGGATTGTTGGCAAAGGTTGGGTGGAAACCAAGAACCTTGTAGTGGGTGATGTTCTGACAACCTCTAAGGGTAAAGAATTAACCATTAAAAATATTGAGGTTAAGAAAGAACACGACACTGTATACAACTTTAGGGTAAAAGACTTCCATACTTACTTTGTATCTAATCTAGGTATTTGGACACATGATAGTTGCGGCTTTTCTGGTAATGGTTTTAAAAACTACTCAGCTAAAGAAATTGAGAAGAAGTTTGGCTTGAAGAAAGGGGGGTTCCACCAAGTGAAACAGGATATAGTTAAAGATCTTACCAATAAAAACTCTCCGTATAAAAACTTTATGAAAAAAGTGGGTAATAATCCTGATATTCACCTAAGTTCAAATGGTACAATCCGAGTAATGTCTAGAAATGGAAAGACTTCGTTCGATACTAATTGGAATATAAAGGATTTTCTACCGTAAGAAAGGTGATAGTATGTCATTTGAAGTAAATATATTAGTGGCTAATCAAAAAAAACCATTACCAATTCCATTTCTCTCTTGTATAGAAGTAATAAATGAAGTGGACGATAAAATGGTTTTGAGATTGGATTGCACATGGAAATTTATGAGTCAAACAAAAGGTATTTGGTACTCATTAGTTAAAGAAGATGAGGGGATTAAAAATGCATTTTTACTTTGTACCTCTGATTTTGAAATAGAGTCAGAAAAATTACCTATTCCTTTTTGGATTGACGATGAGGATGTTATTTATAACTTAACTCCATTAGTTATTCATAAAGAATATTTGGAAGAGTTTGAAGCAATATTAGAGTTTTTAATTAAACAATCTCCAACTAATACTTTAATGTTCTTAGCTAGATATCAGGGTGGTGATAATGAGATTATTCAAGGAACTATATCACGTAGTAATTTTATTCACCATTTAAAAATTAAGAAAATATTGTTTAATGTATGCTATATAATCACTAATGATTAATTGAAAGTTATCCCTTTAATAACCTTGATTGGCAAAATGCCTTTCAAGGTTTTTTTCATAGGGGGGCGGGTGACGATTAATCCTCATTTTACATAGCAATTAAAGATAACTCATGTAATCGCTGTATGATATTTAACTGTAAGCCCGAAATATAAAAAAACGTACCTTTTAGGTACACACGATGAATGGCCATCTATCCTAATTTTTTCGGATAGATGGCTATTTTGCACATATGACTTGGATTTTTTCGACCAAGGCATGTAATTATTTAAAATCTCTGGCTGCTGATGAATCGGTAAATTTGGCAATTCTGTCATTAACGTCACTAGGTATTGATAGAAATCGATGCCGTTTGCTTTTGCCGTTTCAGCCAAACTTAAACAAATGGCATTCGCTTTAGCGCCTGCTTCATTAATGCCTTTTCGCATATCGGTCTTGCCACAAATAATATAGATGTTTTGCACGTTCGTAAAATCATGCTTCATTGATTGCTCAGCTCCTTCATGATCGTTTGGATGATGCACTCATCTACGCCATTGAAGAAGGATATTTCAGCCCCAGCTGTTTTAACGACACATGTAGATTTGAAGTAAAGTAACGATGTTTATAAAAAATATGCGAAGTTTAAAAAAAGTTGCGACATTTATAAAAAAGTTTGATTAAAAATCCTTTGTTGATATATGCAGGATTTTTTCTTGTTCTACAAACAGGTCAGATCGTTTGGTGATATTTTTGCTTGTAGAAAGGGATTAAAAATTATTGTAAGTGAAAAAACTATTCTATAAATGTAAGGTTGCTGTAAGCTTTTCAAAAAACTCCTGTAAGGATGAGAGGTTATGATAGCCATAGCTCAGTAAAGTATGAAAGATAAGGAGTTTTAAGAATGAATTCATCCGTACCTCCAAAAGAAAGAATCGTTTCCTTAGACATTATTCGTGGGTTAGCGTTATTTGGCATTTTGTTTATAAATGTAATGGCCTACCAGATAAGCCCGATGCCTGACTATAGTGGAATTAATGGAAATTAATGGTATTATTGATATGCTTATTAATATTTTTATTGAGAAGAAATTCTATTCGATTTTTTCATTCCTCTTTGGTGTAGGTTTTTATATTTTTGCTTCGCGTGCAGAAGCTCGTGGCGATAAGCCAAGATGGCGTTTTGCAAGACGCTTACTCGATAAAACACTTTGGGTAGAAATAGGCAAACAAATTAAGTAAAGGTGTTTATCTTGAGAGAAATATATTTGTTCTAGTTATAACATAATTTTGATGGCGGTTATTTTACCGCCATCTTTTGTTTTAATGGGATGGAGTGTCGAATAAAATATAGTCAGTACAGATAATGCTAGTCTGCTAAATATAATATTAAAAGACATAGTAAACATTTAGATGCGAACAAAAAAACGATTTGGGCGATTACTTGGAACAATGGTAAAGTAGTGAGTCTGACAAACGCAGCGGGTGAATCTTTCGAATACGTTACGAATCACCGTGGTGATGTCGTGCGTATCTTAGACCAAAATGGTGCAACCGTTGCGACATATGAGTATGATCCATGGGGTAACCTACTATCAGCCGAACCCTCCGACAGTCGTATCAAAGGACAACCAATTCGTTATGCAGGTTATGTGTACGATAGTGAAACAAAGTTTTACTATTTACAAGCTCGTTACTATGACCCAGCAACAGCCCGTTTTATCTCCCGTGATCCAGATCCAGGAGACGAAGATGACCCCGTTACAATGAACGGTTACACATATGGAGATGATAATCCAATAACGAAAACAGACCCAGATGGTAAATGGGTATGGCTCGTTATCAACGCAGGCTTTGCGATCTACGATGGTTATAAAGCGTATAAAGCAGGGAAAAACAAAAAACAAATTGCCTGGGCAGTGGCATCGAATTTATCCCCATCGGAAAAGTGAAGCGCGTTTATCGTGCAGCAAAGTTTGCGAAGATTGCATCAAATAAAGGAAAAGTGAAAGGGAAAGAGTTTAGGGGAGGAAAGAAGAAAGATCGTGATAAATGGTACGGTCATACAGATAAGAATTTCAAAAAATGGTGGGAAAGGACTGGTAAAAAAGAATGGGGGATTGGTGATATTCCAAATAAAAAACTTGCGGATGAAGCCTATAATGAATGGGTTGATAGAGGGAAACCTAGTGCAGGATTTAACAAGAGAAGATAAATAGAAATTTAATTTTAGCTTAAACTTGGAATTAAATTAGGATTCTTTCTGAAAGGAGATTACAATGTTTGATGAATTAAAAGGCTTAATTGAAAATAATCTTGCAGAAGAAGCAAGTGATTTATTAGACGAAATGATTGAAAAAAATGAAATGGTAGACAAAGAATATTTATTAGAAATTTTATTGAAATCAAAAAATCCTAATTTACGAAACTCAATTGCTTTTGCACTATCAGATTTAGGTGTAGAAGAGGTTGTTGAACCGATTATTACTTTATTAAAATCACCGGAAACTTTGGGGCACCGTGGTTCGCTATTGGGGGCTTTAGAACCATTCAATTATGTTAATCATGCTGAACTTTTAGTGGATTATTTTTTAAATGGTAACTATGAAGTGAGCAGAAGATCATATTCTTTATTAGAACCAATTCTAGATCAAATAACGGTGAAAGACAAAGAAAAATTTGCCCGAAAAATCGAAGAAAAGATAGAAGATTTAGAAATCGAATTAGATTTTCTAAAAGATACCGTCGAATTGTTTGAATCAGAATAATGGATACTAAACGAGCTTTTGTATTTCGTATAAAAAGCGAGTATAGAAGATTAAAGCAATGATTATTATTTTAGGCAAAAAATAATTTGACAAGGGGTTTCTACGTGTCCATAGTTCTAGAGATAAGAATCAAACTATAGCAACCCCATTACCGGACTCTGTACTTTAATTTAGCGACACGAATTGCACCGCCAATTTTTGGATTCTAGCAAAAATTGGCGGTTTTTTTGATTTTCAAGGAAGTTTTAATTTTGATGATAGTAAACAACTACCAAATGCCAAAACTATAAATAAGCTGTATGTTGGGGAGCAGATAATCGAAACGACTGACAACCATCCGTTTTGGGTTGAAAGTAAAGGATGGGTCTGTGCAGATGAACTACAAATAGGCGACAAACTCCAAAAAGCTGATGGAAGCAACCTTACGATAGATAAGGTTGAGTTCATTAGGCTGGATGAGCCAGTTACAGTTTACAACTTTACTGTAGAGGACTATCATACGTATTATGTAACAGATATTGGGGTTTGGGTGCACAATACTCAATGCAATAATAAAACTATACATGGAGCACAATGAGCAACACAACGAGGATTTAGTGAAGAGAAAATAAATAATATAAAAAATCATTATTCTCAAAAAGTATATCAACCTGGTGGAAGAACAGTTTATGCTAAGAAAAATGGTAATTATTATGACGTAGTAATAACAAATTCAAAAGGAAAAGCAGTAACAATGGTGGTTATAGTTCATTACCATGATTAGAGGTGTTTAAATGGCTAATTTGATAAATGAAGAAAAAAATATTTTATTTTCTCTTAGTGTTATGAAAAATGAATATTTAGACTTCGCATACGAAAGGGAAGATTTCGAGAATTGGATACCGTTTACATTTTCTTTTGATGTTGAAAACGAAAGCTTTTGCTATTCAGAAGAAAGAGGGTCTACACTTACACTTTATGAAATTAGAAACTTATTGTCTTCAATAGAAGATATTGTTAATGAAAAGGTTGCAAATTCTGAAATAGAACGTTCTGAGTTTTCAAGTTCTGAGTGTTACTTTGATTTGATATTCTATGACACGTATGAGCCAAATCTAGTTTATATAGAAGTTTGGATTAATATTGGTTCTTATTCAGATGGTGATTCATATGGATATGACAAGGGATTTAGATTTGTTGTAAGTGTAGATAGACTAAAGAGTTTCAAAAATGAATTGACGCAGCAACTCAATTTACTTGTTAATAATTAAAGTTTTAATTAAGAGGTATCTATAAAGAATACTAAGAGTAATGCAATTGAATAAATAAATAATCCCTGGAGCCAATTATTCCAGAAATAAGCGCTATGGGACTGTTTGTCGAAAAATTTGATTAATTAACTTGAATAGTTCTTAATACAACAGAAACCTTGATTGGCGTTGCCTTTCAAGGTTTTCTTTATTTCTTTATAGGGGTTGGATGATGAATAAACCGGTTTCTCAAATTTAAGAAGGATAACCATTGTCATCCCTCTATTAGATTGTATAAATTTTTTTGACGTAAGAATACGATGTGAAGTATAAATACGATTTTGCAGATCATTTGGCTTCATGGGATAATGGCACAAAAGTGATTACCTATGATTACGATGATGCTGGAAATCTATTAAACCTAAACGGCAAATCTTACACTTATAACGAAGCCAACGAAATAAAAGGTTTTACCTATGATTTTGAAGGTAATTTGACAAACGACGACCGTCTAACTTACACATGGGACGGGCTTGGCCAACTAACAGAAACAA
The DNA here is from genome assembly GCF_044755845.1 of Lysinibacillus sp. NPDC092081. Taxonomy (NCBI): domain Bacteria; kingdom Bacillati; phylum Bacillota; class Bacilli; order Caryophanales; family Bacillaceae; genus Lysinibacillus; species Lysinibacillus sp. NPDC092081. Next base: position 347,453 of record NZ_JBIVRU010000001.1, on the reverse strand, counting down.
CGGAAGTAGCAAATCCAGCGAATAAAGTAACCTATACGTATCACCCGGATGGCTTACGAAAATCGAAAACAGACGGTGCAACAACATATCATTATTACTATGATGGATCTAATTTAGTCCGTATCACAGATGCGAACCAAAAAACGATTTGGACGATTACTTGGAACAACCGAAAAGTAGTAAATCTGACAAACGCAGCAGGGGAATCATTCGAATACTTAACGAATCACCGTGGTGATGTCGTTCGCATTCTAGACCAAAATGGTGCAACCGTTGCGACATACGATTATGATACATGGGGTAACTTACTATCAGCTGAACCAACCGACAGTCGTATAGAAGGGCAACCTATACGCTACGCAGGCTATGTCTACGATGCCGAAACAAAGCTATACTATTTACAAGCTCGTTACTACGATCCAGCAACAGCACGTTTCAACTCTCGTGACCCTGATCCAGGAGACGAAGATGACCCTGTTACAATGAACGGTTACACATACGGAGATGATAATCCAATAACGAAAACAGACCCAGATGGTAAATGGGTATGGCTCGCTATCAACGCAGGATTTGCAATCTACGATGGTTATAAAGCATATAAAGCAGGGAAAAACAAAAAGCAAATTGCCTGGGCAGTGGCATCGAATTTTCTTCCTATCGGAAAAGTGAAGCGCCTATATCGTGCAACAAAGATTACTAAGGGTGTAGGTAAAACGGTAAAAGCAGGATGTAATTGCTTTGTCGCAGGAACAAAGGTTTTAACGGATGAAGGAGAGAAGAATATCGAAGACATTGAAGTCGGAGATATGGTTCTTGCTAAGGATGAAGTAACAGGTGAACAGGCTTACAAAGAAGTCACACTTTTATATCGAAATGATAAGGAAATCATCTATGAACTAACGGTAGGTGACCAAGTCATTGAAACAACTGATAATCATCCATTCTGGGTTGAGGGTAAAGGTTGGGTGTTAGCGGCTGACTTGCAAGTGGGGGACAAGTTACAGCAGAGTAATGGAAATACCTTGACGATTGACGAAATTAACATAGTTAAGCACGATGAGTTGGTCAAGGTTTATAACTTTACTGTTGATGAATTCCATACGTACTATGTAAGTGATTTGGGCATTTGGGTTCATAATATTAATAAGTTTTGCGGTTCAGCCTCCGACTTGGCGAATTTGGCTAGAAGGTCGAAGAAAAACGATGGTTTGCCAGGTACGAAAGTTTCAGCCAACTTAATATATAATGCAGCAATTAATTTTGTTGGTACGGGAGCGAAAGTGCAAAAAATTAACGGTGGAATGCTCTATACTAGTAAAGATGGATTAAGGTCGTAAGGACAGGAAGAAAGTATGGCAAAGGTGTATACGAAGCGAATTTTGAAACGTTTAATAACAAAGGTAAACAACTTACGAATTACCATGTTGAACTTGAATAATTTTTGATTTGGAGTGATTTTTTTGATAGTTCCTGTTTTGAAAAGAATTCTATTACGTGGTGAGCCTGAGATAGTAGATGATTTCGTACTCCCTGCAAGTGCAGATATAGGGACTGCTGATTCAGAGGGAGTTGAATATTTTTATTTTAGGATTATGACACCTAAAAGATTACTTTCAATTTTAGAAGAAGATAAGCTACTAGATGGCAGAGCAACTTTTTTGGTAAATGAACTTGATCTGACGTTAATAGAAAAAGAAATAAATTTAATATTGGAAGATTGTATACGACCAACTTGGGATGAGGCAGCTAAGGCTATTAATCGTCACCTGAATTGGGAATATGATAACATCCAATATGAAACGCTTGATGAGGCTATGGGAAGACTAAAAAAAGATATTTGATTAGAAGACCTTGTGGACAGCAATGAAGTGACCCCGTTACAATGAACGGTTACACATATGGAGATGATATTCCAATAACGAAAACAGACCCAGATGGTAAATGGGTATGGCTCGTTATCAACGCAGGCTTTGCAATCTACGATGGTTATAAAGCGTATAAAGCAGGGAAAAACAAAAAACAAATTGCCTGGGCAGTGGCATCGAATTTTCTTCCCATGGGAAAAGTGAAACGTGTTTTCCGTGCAGTAAAGTTTGCAAAAAAAGCAAGTTGTAATTGCTTTGTTGCAGGAACAAAGGTTTTAACGGATGAAGGAGAGAAGAATATCGAAGACATCGAAGTCGGAGATATGGTTCTCGCTAAGGATGAGAATAACCCTGAAGGAGAATTAGCATACAAGAAAGTAACGAACCTTTACCGAAATCAACGTGACGATATAATTAAGCTGTATGTTGAAGAGCAGATAATTGAAACGACCGACAACCATCCGTTCTGGGTTGAAGGTAAAGGATGGGTCTATGCAGATGAACTACAGATAGGCGACAAACTCCAAAAGGCTGATGGAAGCAACCTGACGATTGACAAAGTTGAGTTCGTTAAACTGGATGAACCTGTTACGGTTTACAACTTTACTGTAGAGGACTACCATACGTATTATGTAACAGATATTGGGGTTTGGGTGCATAATACTTCATGCGCTAGTGTACGAAGAACAAAGCATATTCTTTACGGAGATAAATCAGGTGGTGGGCATTTATGGCCTGGAAATGGAGGCGGAAAAACACTGTTCCCAAAAAGTTGGAATGGTCAAATGATTATGCGCAATGTTTCAGATATAGCTACTGACCCTAAATTAAAATGGAAAAAGGGGAACGTTGTTAAAGGGAAACAAAGATGGGTGGTTATAGGGATTAGGAATGGGCTTAAAATTAAGGTAGTAACGGATGGAAGAGATATTATTACTGCATTCCCGATTAAATAATATATTCTAGGAAGTGTATTTTATGGAGTTAAATAATTTATTAAAAGAAATATTAAAAAAAATAACTAACTTCCCTTCGGAGGATGAAAAAAATGTATTAGAATTTTTAGAACACGACGAGTGGGGAATAGCTTTAGAAGTAATTTGTAGTGTCATTGAACAAGAGGGTATTCCCATCGATAAAGATATTTTTAGTAAAATTGAAGAAGCTGGAATATTCATGGAAATGGATAAATCACTTTGGGCAGAAATAGGCAAACAAATTAGGTAAAGGTGTTTATCTTGAGAGAAATATATTTGTTCTAGTTATAACATAATTTTGATGGCGGTTATTTTACCGCCATCTTTTGGTTTAATGGGATGGAGTGTCGATTAAAAATGCTTTTTTATATAGTCAGTACAGATAGTGTTAGTCTGCTAAATAAAATATTAAAAGGCATGGTAAACATTTAGATTCGAACCAAAAAACGATTTGGGCGATTACTTGGAGTAGTGGCAAAGGAGTAAACCTGACAAATGCAGCAGGTGCATCATCCGAATACGTACGAACCACCGTGGTGATGTAGTACGCATTCTAGACCAAAATGGTGCAACCGTTGCGACATACGATTATGATCCATGGGGTAACCTACTATCAGCTGAACCAGCCGACAGTCGTATTACTTATTGGCCCGGAAATAAATGAATAGTGAGAGGCAGCAAAGTAGATCATGCCCTATCAAATGAAACAGGGGATCAACGTCACAGATAAGACCTACTAGCGAAAGCGAAGCGGCTTATAGAATGCTCCGAGAAAAGTGTCCATTTGGAACGGTAGTCCTCCACCTATTTTAATCCAGATGATCAAGTATTTATGAAACCAAGAACTTATTGTAACGTCTTTAACTTCAAAGGGTGAAGGGAGAAGAACATTGTTTAAATATGTGATACAACTGATTGTTGGTTTCTTGACTTTATTGGTGTCAACAGCTATTTCTTGGTATGAGGGAAGTGGTATCATAGATAATCCGCTGGAATGGAAGTATTCAACACCATTTTCTCAGATATTTAATATTGAGATAAACAATGGCCAGGATATTAGCCAGCTTGATTACTTTGTCTATGCGGCTAAATTTCAACCGTTTTTCCCGACTATTATGACAGTAAGTGTTCTTTATATTTTTACTGTACTTATATTTTTCATTTTTCAATTAAATCGACAGTTAGCCATTATTTTGTCAGGAATTATAAGTTGTGTATTTATTGTTATTAGCGGTATACTTTTCAATTCTTCAACTGATGGAGGAAACGTATTCTTTTGGATTACAGCTGTCGGTGCATTAATTTTTATAAGTATGGTGATAAGTTTATGGTACAAGAAAAAAATACAATGTTTAAAATTACAGCCATAATAGTTGATTAGTATCATAAAAGTGCGAGCTCTAGTACATAAGTATTTGTACAAGAGTTCGCACCTTTTTAATAAACATCGAAGGAATTATCATGGTACTCATATCTACAGGCTAATCCTATAACTACTCATAAGATTTAAACAAATGAAAAAAACAATGAACGTGTAAATATGGAGATATCCTAGTCTTATAAAGGTCTCTTTGCTTGGCTCAACCAATATGTTGTCAGTTGGATAATAGCTTTAGGAGGAAGTTTAATGGAAAATATATGTCTAGTTTGTGGTTTTAATGAACTTGATGAACCCCCTTATTATGAGGATGGGGAGTCTTCAGATGAAATCTGCCCTTGCTGTGGTTTTCATTTTGGATATGATGATGATGTTCAAGATAAAAAAGTTGTATATGAACAGTGGAGAGATCAATGGATAGAAAATGGAAGTCAATGGTTCTCAAAGGGCAGGAAACCAAATGCATATTGGGATGTAGAACAACAATTAAAAAGAATTAACAATATATAATGCTATGTGAGCCTATAATGATGAATAGTCTCATGAATTCTTAGGAGTAAATTAGGACTCTATAAGAAGCAGTTCAAACTTCAATACGGAGGATTACAATGTTTGATGAATTAAAACGCTTAATTGAAAATGACCTTGCGCGAGAAGCAAGTGATTTATTAGACGATATGATAGAAAATGATGAAATGGTAGACAAAGGCTATTTACTAGAAATTTTATTGAAAACAAAAAATCCTAGTTTACGAAACTCAATTGCTTTTGCACTATCAGATTTAGGGGTAGAAGAGGTTGTTGAACCGATTATTACTTTATTAAAATCACCGGAAACTTTGGGTAATCGAGGTTCGCTATTGTCGGCGTTAGAACCATTCAATTATGTTAAACATGCTGAACTTTTAGTGGATTATTTTTTGAATGGTAACTATGAAGTGAGCAGAAGATCATATTCGTTATTAGAACCAATTTTAGGTCAAATAACTGGGAAAGACAAAGAAAAATTTGCCGGAAAAATCGAAGAAAAGATAGAAAATTTAGAAATAGAATTAGATTTTCTAAAGGATACACTCGAATTGTTTGAATCACAATAACGGTTAGTACATAGAATCGATTTATCAATTTTATGATGAACGTGGTTAAGGCATCGTATTTAATAATCAAGCCACTTTTCATTCTGCTGCCCCAAGTTGTTTATAGGATGCCCTAAGAAAGCGCCCAAGTCGGAACGGAAATCAACCCTATGTTAAGGTGACTTGCAGAAAAAATGTGAAAGAATGTAATTTATCCTTTTCAAAATTACCTGAATTATGGTAATATAAATTTAATTATATTGAACGGAGGTGAAAAGGAATGAATAAAAACGCTACGAAAACATGTGTAAAAGTGGATACAGCTATGTATTTTGCACGTGTTATTACTTTCGATTTTGCGAATAACGGGATAGGTCTGTCCATTTTTAAGCAAAATCAAATAACAAACGTAGCGAATTAACCATTCTTTTTCACAAACTAATGAGGAAAAGACTGCTTGTTAATCGAGCAGTCTTTTTTGTGTCTATAGATGTTTTTCGCACGTTTCATTGGAGGAAAAAACGATGCAAATTAAGGCTGAACAACTACAAAAAATTATGGGTGGAAATGTTTTATTTGAAGGGCTTCAATTAGAAGTAAATACAGAGGAGCATGTTGCCGTTGTTGGCGTAAATGGCAGTGGGAAGACGACTTTATTACAGTTACTAGCTAGTTTGGATACGCCAGATAAGGGACGCATCATAAAAAGTAAGGAAGCGACGATTGGTTATTTACATCAAATTCCACAATATCCTATGTTCTCAGTGAAGGAAGTGCTGGAGGAAGCGTTTGCGGAAATTTATGCATTAAAGGCAAAAATGACGAAGCTTGAGCAGGAAATGCAGGTAGCTGTGACAGAAAAGGTACTCCAGCAATATGGTCATTTGCAGGAACAGTTTATGTTGCAGGGTGGCTATGAAATTGATGCGCAATTAGCGATGATTGCAAATGGTCTAGGTATAACACCATTGCTTGAGCAGCCTTTTAGTAGCTTAAGTGGTGGGGAAAAAACGAAGGTGATGCTTGGGCAAATCCTTTTAAGTAATCCTTCTATATTGCTATTAGATGAACCAACGAATCATTTAGATATGCAGGCAATTGAATGGCTAGAAAATTATGTTCGAAACTTTGCTGGAATTGTTATTGTAGTATCTCATGATCGTCATTTTATGAATCAAATGGCTCAAAAAATAATTGAAATTGAAGATGGAGAGGCATTTACGTATATTGGCAATTACGATGCCTTTGTTGAACAAAAGGAAGCTAAGCTTGAACAGCAATTTGCACAATACGACGAACAGCAAAAGAAAATTAAAAAAATGCAGGAAACAATAAAGCGCTTAAAGCAATGGGCAAATGAAGCGAATCCGCCAAATGCTGGCTTGCATCGTCGTGCTAAAAGTATGGAAAAAGCACTAGCCCGTATAGAGCGTGTGAAGAAACCTTCAACGAAAAAGAAAATGAATTTGGCGTTAACGATGGCTGAGCGTAGTGGTAAAGAGGTTGTACAAATGAAGGGTATTTGCCATGTATTTGAGAAACCATTATTTAAAGAAAGTAATTTAGCGGTTTACTTCGGAGAACGACTGGCGATTGTTGGTGGCAATGGCAGTGGAAAATCAACGTTATTAAAAATGATGTTAGGTGAAGTTGAACCTAATGACGGTGCTTGTTATGTCGGCAACAGTGTTAAAATTGGCTACCTTTCGCAGCAATTTGAGCATAAAAATCCGGCCATTCGCTTAATAGATGCCTTCCGTGAGAGCGTCTCTGTGTCAGAGGCTGAGGCACGTCATATTCTTGCTCAGTTTTTATTTTATGGCTATGACGTTTTTAAAAAAGTGAAGGATTTAAGTGGCGGTGAAAAAATGCGCTTACGTCTTGCACAGTTAATGCATGAGGATATTAATTTATTGATGCTGGATGAGCCGACGAACCATTTAGACATTGAAGCGAGAGAGGTATTGGAGGATACACTGGAAACCTTTGAAGGAACCATTATTGGCGTCTCACATGACCGATATTTTTTACAAAAGATTTTTACAAAGGTTGCATGGATTGAGCATGAAACGATTCAAGTATTTGAAGGTGATTATGACTGGGCCAGACAAAAACGCTTAGAAATAGTAAAAGAACCAGTTATAAAAGAAGTACCTGAAAAATCCTATGCTGCTAAAAAAGAGATAGCAATTGAAGAACAAATTGAAAAGCTCGAAATGAGATTAAAGGAGCCGACACTTGCTAAGGAGCAACGTCAAAAGCTTGAACAGCAGCTAGAGGATTTATATGGAAAATGGATTGAGGGAGGAACAGAGCATGCATAAAATAGAGCACATCATGCAGCTAGATATTGATTATATTAAAAGTTTTAGTGAGATGGAAATTTGTAATGAAGGAGTATTATTTTACAATAAGGAAATGCCAACATATTACGACGCCAATCATGCACACATTTGGAAGAAGATTGCCGATCCAAATATGTTTTTAAAGAAAATCAAGAGTTTCTATCAGTCAAAATCTCTTATCCCAAGATTGTATTTATACAACGTGGAGGAAAATCAGTCATGTATAGAAGCATTAGAGAATCATGGCTTTCAATATGAAAGTTTTACTGATGATGTACAGTGTTGGAATGGTGAATACTCGCAATTATCACCTAATCCAACCATACAAATTGAACGTGTAACAGATGCCAATATGGAGGAAGCATTAGCAGTAGAAATGAGTATTACTACATTTGGGGAGCCTGCATTAATCAAAAAAGCTTTTGAGGAAACATATCAGTCTCCACATTTTACGTATTATTTATTAAGATTGGATGGCACAGCTTGCTGTACTGCCAATATTTTTGTCTCAGGAAATCAAGGAAGAGTCGAGAGTGTAGCAACACTTGAAAGCCATCGAGGTCGAGGATTGATTGGGTATATTCTGCAGCATATTCAGCGAGAGTCGGTAAAGCAGGGGTTAGAATATCTCTGGATTTTGCCTATCAATGAACAGGTTGCCAAGGTCTATGACAAGGCAAATTTCAAATCAGTAGGTAAAATTAAATCAATTCATGCCTTTACTGAGGGAAAAAGCATTAAGCAAATACGACAAGATTCTTAATTACAATGAAAGATAAAAAAGTTCGCCATATTCCTGTAGGACAGCAATCCAAGGTGGATTCTCCTACAGGAAAAGAGCGAGTTTTTTTATGCTAGAACGTTACCCGCCAATTTTTATTACATGTTGCATGAATAGATGGGTGTTTTAAAATATAATCTGCAATTAGCTCCGTTATATCAATTTGTATTTTCTTCACGACAGGACGGTTTCTTAAAAAATCAAAATTCCCTGCCCCAGTTGCACGATAGCTACTCATAACAACGTCGAATTCTTCGTCCATCTTTATAGGCTCACCATTGATGGTAAGCTTAGTTACACGCTCACCAATAGGCTTTGAAATATCAAAAATATATTCGATACCTTCCCACATGTCATAATTATAAGGCTGTGCTTTAGGATAAAGAAAAGACTCGGCTACTTTCAGTTCTCCCGCCTCTACAGTAAAATAAGTCGCTGATTGTTCAAGGGCGAGTAAGATGTCGAGCCCTGATAAACGAAGAACTTTTAATGTATTTTCGTAAATATAGTTTGTCACAATATCACGAATCGTTACCTCTTGTTTTAAGCCACCACGCTCATCGTGAAAGAGCGCTGTACAAGAAATAGAAGCTCCAGATGCCTCCATTTGAATATGATTTATAAATTCGATATATGGATGCTCTTGAATACGTGCAAAAAATGTATTCTCGATTAGCATATTTCCATGAATGATCCCAATCGTTTCATCTAACCACGCCTCGGTTTTGTCAAAAGTAGGGGAAATGATGCCACAAACGGATGTATTAGGTTTCATATCTTCCGTAACATATCTCAGTGATGGTGTATGGGTAATCGATTGGATTTTCTTTTGGCTGTCCACTATAATTTTTAGTTCTATACTAGCTAAGCAAGTTCCTTTAGTGTTAGGCTGTACGATCGATTTCCCCATAAATGTTGTGCTAATTTCACGATGCTGATGACCGGAAATGATAATATCTACTTCTTCGATTTCGGTACATATACGATATCCTTGATTTTCCCCGTCTTCTGTTTCGAGTAATTCTCCGGTTTCTAGACTTCGCTCAAATCCTCCGTGGTAGCAAAGAATAAGAACATCAATTTGCTCATTTGAGCGTATCCATTTTGCCCAGTAGCTTGCACTAGAGAAAGCATCCTCAAAACGAAGCCCACTGATATGATACGGTTCCTCCCATTTAGTTACAAAATGAGTTGTAACGCCTAAAATAGCTATGCGAACGCCTTCTATTTCTTTGATGACATAGGGCTTTGTAAAATGCTGGCCATCATTCGTTAAAATGTTAGCGCCTAGCCATGGAAATCTAGACTGACTTATTACTGATTGTAAGGCAGACAGCCCATAATTAAATTCGTGATTACCAAATATCATCGCATCATATTGAAGAGCATTGGCAACCTGTATTAATGGATTAGGCTCTTGTGCTTGAAATTTTTGATGATAATAGGTCAACGGACTTCCTTGAATAAAATCTCCGTTATCAATTAAAATTGTTGGCCCTTCCAACCTTTTTTCCTGGATGATTGTTGCTAGTTTGGCTAAACCAAGTGCTTCGTTGCGTGTATTCCGGAAAGTGGTTGGCATTATATAACCGTGAATATCACTAGTTGCAAGTATTTGTATTTTTTTTACAGTCATAAGAAGTCCTCCGTTAGTTAGTATATCCATAGTATATAAAGTTATTTTTAATAATTTTGCGTATTTACGATATCAAAATATTGTTTTACATAGTAGAAACATATATTTACCTGCTATTAATACTAGGAAAATATTTACTCTTTATACTGAAGAGGCATTTCGAAAATGGGGAGGATAATAACTTGAAGAAATTACTATTTTTCTGTTTAACATGTATGTTTTCAGTGTTCTTGATGGCATGTGGAAACGAGGCATCCAAAACATCTACTTCTGACGAGACTGTAGATGTGTCCTCAGAAGTAAAAGGCAATGAATCTATAAAAAAATTAACGATTGGCTTTGTGCCTTCGCGTGACCCTGATGAAATTATTACAGCAACGGAGCCTTTAAAAAATTTATTAAAGGACGAGCTTGCAAGTTTAGGCTATGACGTAGGTGAAATCGATATTACAGTAGGTACAAATTATGAAGCAGTTGGCGAAGCATTATCAGCAGGTACTACTGATATTGGTTTAATTCCTGGGGGGACATATGTCCTTTATGATGATGGAGCAGAAGTTATTTTAACGGCGACGCGTGCAGGATTAAGTAATGATTCAGATAATCCAGTCGATTGGAATAAAAACAAGCCGACTGCACCAACAACGACACAAACGACATCTTATCGAGCGATTTTAGTTGCGGGGCCATCGGAAAAAGGGAAAGCTTTAGCAGCGAAAGTAAATAACGGTGAAGAATTAACTTTCGAGGATTTAAATAATGTCACTTGGAATGTTATGTCTTCGTCTTCACCAGCAGGTTATATTTATCCAACATTATGGTTACATGAGAAGTTTAATAAAACAATTCCAGATTTAGCGAAGGTTGTTCAGGCTGACTCCTATGGCAATGCCTTTGCACGTTTAGCTACAGGTCAAACTGATGTATTGGTCACATATGCAGATGCACGTAGAGATTATGAGGAAAGCTGGAAAGGTGAATTTGGTCGCAAAGCTTCAATTTGGGAGGAAACAGATTTAATCGGTGTAATGCCTGCTATTTATAATGACACAATTAGCGTAAGTAAAAATTCGAAGGTCATGAATGATAATTTAAAAAAGGCTATTCAGCAAGCATTTATTAATATTGGAAACTCTGAAAAAGGTAAGGAAGTTATCGCTATCTACAGCCATGAAGGTTATCAGGTAGCAAAGGATAGTGACTATGACAATGAGCGTAAGGCTCAGGAATTAGTTCAAAACCTTAAATAGAATGGAACAAAGCTGTTCATAGTGAAGAATCTGCGAAGCTTGCGGCTTACCCGCAGAAGGCTTGCAGATTCTTTTTTGTTCTTCATCGTAAGTTGGGGATGACAATATGGCGAGAAGCCGAAATGGAGCGGTTCTATGATTGAATTTAAAGAGGTAGAAAAAAGATACCCAAATGGCTTTCTTGCTTTAAATCAAATTAACCTACAAATTGAGCAGGGCGAATTTGTTGCTATTATTGGCTTATCAGGTGCAGGGAAATCAACCTTATTGCGCTGTATAAATAAAATGCATGACATCACAGGAGGATCATTACGAGTAGATTCTGTTGACGTACAACAACTAAATGGGAAAGGGATACGAAAATTACGCCGTAATATCGGGATGATTTTTCAATCTTTTAACCTTGTAACACGTGTATCTGTTTTGAAAAATGTCCTCGTTTCCTTTGTGCCCAATATGCCGTTTTGGCGAAAAATGTTCGGCATCTTTACGCAAGAAGAGAAGCTTAAAGCATTAATGGCACTTGATCAGGTAGGTATTTTAGATAAGGCGTATGTACGTGTAGATCAGTTATCTGGTGGCCAACAACAGCGTGTAGCCTTAGCGCGTACCCTCGCGCAAAATCCATCAATTATTTTAGCGGATGAACCTGTAGCTTCATTAGACCCCGTCACTGCAAAGCAAGTCATGGAGGATTTTAAACGCATTAATCATGAGTTCAATATGACCATTATTATGAATATTCATCACGTTGAACTGGCATTAGCCTATGCAACTCGTGTGATTGGTGTAAGAAGCGGTGAAATTGTTTTTGATGGGCGGGCTAGTGAGGTAGACGAGGAAATTCTTTCGTATATCTATAACAATAATGAAGGGAGGGGGGCAAATAATCATGCAATGGAGGCTGCTATCCCAGAAAAAAATAGTATTGCCTAATGGCAAAGAAGTGCTGGAGAAGCGCTCGATAATGCCATTGATGTGGCTTATTCTGCTTCTATTAACGTTCCTTTCAATTCGTATTACAGGTTTTAGCATAGAGGTTATTGTCAATCGAATCAGTCAGTTTTTCGTCATTATACAACAGATGATACCACCTAATTGGACGTATTTATCAAAGCTATGGCAGCCGTTGTTCGATACGATTAAAATGTCATTGTTTGGTTCCATAGTAGGTGCTATCAGTGCCTTGCCTATCGCAATGCTTGCTGCGACAAATATTACAAAAAATAAATGGATCACTATGTCGAGCAAATTTATTTTAAGCTTACTTCGGACAATGCCTACTTTGATTGTTGCTCTTATAGCAACATTTATATTCGGGCTTGGTACAATGGCTGGTACGATTGCTATTTTTGTATTTACCATTGCCTATGTTGGAAAATTGTTATATGAGCAAATTGAAAATGTCGATATGAAGGCATATGAAGCAATGCATTCGATGGGACTGACAACGATTCAAGCATTTCGTTATGCGATTATGCCTCAGATTCTTCCAAGTTATTTAACGACATCTTTATTTTGCTTTGAAGGAAATGTTCGTTATGCGTCTATTTTAGGCTATGTTGGTGCTGGAGGGATTGGTTTACTTCTTCACGAAAGTCTAGGGTGGAGAAGTTATGCGAATGTGGGCATGATTTTATTAATGCTTGTTTGTACCGTTTTTATTATTGAAACAACTAGCGAATATCTTCGCAAGAAATTAATGTAGGGGTGATGCTATGAATGCAATCGACAAGCAATTACAATTACAACCAAATCGACGCATGTCATACATCATGACCATCTTTATTTTAAGTCTTTTATTTGTATGGTCTGTGTCAACAATTCATTTTGAAAATGTATCGTTAAATGGGTCCAAGATTGCTAAAAACATATTTGTAGGACTGCTAAATCCTGATTGGTCATTAATCTTTAATGTGTCTACTGGTGGTATCCCTTATTTATTAATCGAAACAATGGCAATTGCCTTTCTCGGTACGATTGTAGGTGCATTGTTGGCAATACCTTTGGCCTTTTTATCAGCTTCAAACATTATGCCAAAGCCAATTGCATTTGTAGTTCGTTTTTTATTAATCATCATTCGCACTATTCCAGCAATTATTTATGGACTTATGTTTATCAGGGTAACTGGCCCTGGCCCATTTGCTGGTGTGTTAACAATGTCATTGACGTCTATCGGAATGCTATCAAAGTTATATGTAGATGTAATTGAGGACTTAGATAAAAGTGTACTTGAGTCAATGGAGGCTATCGGCTGCACATTAATGGAGAAAATCCGATTTGGAATATGGCCACAGCTGACGGCATTATTTTTATCTATTGTGATCTACCGTTTTGATATGAATTTGCGTGATGCAACAGTACTCGGCCTAGTTGGGGCTGGCGGAATAGGAGCACCACTTATTTTTGCTATGAATGCCTACAAGTGGTCAGAGGTAGGCGCTATTTTATTGGGATTAATTTTGCTTATTTTAGTCGTGGAGTATGTTTCAAACCGTATACGAACAAAGCTTGTCAGAGGATAAAGTGGTAAAATTTTTATCATAATAAAAAATGCGGCAATCCTGAATAGTATCGACTATTCAGGATTTTTGAATTACTGTTCAAAAGAAGGATTTTCAATCTTTAAAAGTTTTTTACTTGAAAAAATGGCGAATTCGATTTACTCTCTTTAGAGATACTTGTTTAATGGACTTGGAGGATATGGAATGCACGGAATTTATATACGCTATAATGTCTTAGAAGAAACCCCAGCAGCACAATGGCCCCAAAAAATGGATGCATTTGCGTATGTTCAACGAGGAAAGCCACAACAAGACAATGATAACTTGCTATCGATGGAAGAGCTAAAAAGCCATGCCATTCGCTATATTAAAAGCTTAAAAGACAATGCAGGTGATCATTTAGTAGAACAACGCAATGGTGAAATTGAGCACTTTGATCGACGCTATATGGAATCGTTAAAGGTAAAGGAAAGCATCGATTCACAGCTTATTAATCTAGAAGAAATTCGTTTACTTTTACAGTTAATGAATGTATTGAATTTATCACATGGTTTCGGAGAAAATGCTGGAAAGCTGCTACGTCAAATTACCCCATATGCAAAAGAGGTAGAGCACCCAACATTCCAAACAACTCGTGTTGAGCGACATTTTTATTCTGAACTAATTGAACAAATTGAAGTAGTCTATGCACGAATTATGCGTCACCACAACCCATCAACAACTGAAATGCAGCATTCAGAAAAGATATGGACAGGAGTTTGTGAGCAAGCAATTGAAAAGGTTGAATCGCGAATTGAACGCTTGTCTTCTATCATGTTAAAGCATGAGAAAAATTTGCTAGAGTTTAGTCAATTAAAACAGCAAAATATTGAGGCAAAGGAACGCCTAGATATTGCTGTCAATGATCTTGATGCTATTTTAAATGTACTAGAATCTTAAAGGCATTGTTAATGCCTATATAATGCGGTTTGAGGTGTGGTTAGCTATGAGCTAGCCCCACTATTAGCCCCATTTCCAATAGCACGGTCAAATATGTCGATAATCTTATCTTCCATTTCTTTCAATACATGCCCGTATGTTGTATGGATTATTTCTGGCGTATTCCCTAAACGTTCGGCAATGGCTTTCACAGGAATATCATTATTCATCAAAATTGTAGCATGTGTGTGCCGTAAACCGTGTATAGTGGTAGCTGGTAACCCAACTGCTGCTAAAATACGGTTAAAAGTGGCATTTAATCCTGTAGAAGCAAAAGGTTCAATAGTATTAGGTGATATAAAAATAAAGGAATTATCTTTCGTAATATCGTCATGTAATTTCCGACCATGCGACAGCAACAGTGCTTTAACAGCTGTTCGATAACTCTTCAACTGCTGCAAAACAACTTCATCTATTTTTATGGTACGCTCACTATTCTTTGTTTTCGTGGAGTCCACACCGTTACTACCTCTATGACGCTCAATGGTAATCGTTTGATTGGTAAAGTCGATATTCCGCCATTGAAGCCCCAATGCCTCACCTTTACGCATACCCGTATAAGCAATCGTCAAAAATAAACTGTAATAGGCAATATCTTCGTGTTGCTTGATATGATTTAGTAATAAACTTAACTGCTCAGGTGTAAGATAATTTTTATTTGCTTCTTTTCCTCTTAGAGAAGGCAAGACAGTTCCATGGAATTTATTCCGTGTTAGGATTTCTTCTTCTACCGCTGCATTGATAGCAATTTTAAATAAATCGTGAAGTAATCTGACCGTACTAGGTTTATATTTCTTTTCTAATTCATTAATGTAATGTTTTTGATAGATCGCTTTTGTTAGTTGTTGTAGTTTAAAATGACCGATTAATGGCTTCATTTGTATACGAATAGCCATTTCGCGTTGTTTCTGTGAAGCAATTTTCCATTTTTTTTGATTAGTTTCATACCACATATCTAGCCATTGTCCGACAGTTAGGTTATCATTTTCTATATGTTTAGTTTCACCTCGCAGCGTTGCGGCCTTAATTTCCAGTAGGGCCTTCAATGCTGCTTTTTCTGTTTTAAAACCACTTTTCTTCTTTTCTCTCAGCTTCCCAGCAGCATCATAATACTTATGCCGAAACATCCATAGTTTTTCTTTATTTACATTGAAATAATGATATATTTCAGGTTCTTTTGCTGATTTGTATAATTTCACCTTGTCCATTCCTTTCATGCTTGGCGGCGTGTGTACAGGAATAGGTGAGTTTGGTGATTATTGATTATAGTTAGTAAACTGAGTACGAATACTTTCAAGTGTATTTATAATTAGTTGCTTGTCTTTGTCTGTTAAAGGGATACCTTGGAAGTTAACTTTGTCATCTAAATGGAGTAAAGTTTGAACATCGAAAAAAGAACGTTCCGCATCTTTAAGAGAAATACGTTCTAAAAATTTTCGACCATTTACTGTTGTTTCTCTTGTTGCAGGTACATTGAAAGTAAAGACATGTTCGTCATTTTTTAATGAGTCATGTTTTTGTTGGTTTAGATTAGGCACTTTTATTTTAGAAAGATCAGGTATTTCAAACTCTAGTTCGACTTTTGGATTTATCAAAGAATGTAAAGTCATGGTGAGGTTTTCAATTGTTTTCCCACTTTCTAAATCTGCCCGAATTTCTAATAATTCACTTAAATTAATTTCAAAAGCTTTCATAAATTTATTATTATTGTTGCGTAGGGTCTGTAAGAGCTCATATTCTTTAGGATCACTAACTTTTTTATCATCCCATGTTAATTTGCCAAATTCATGATCTATTGCCTTGCTTTGCTCATAATACGAACGTAATTTACTTTGGACAACTTGAATCAAGCTATCGACTCTTAACAATTCCTCGGAATTTAGAGAACTTAAAATTTTATCGTGAAAGAATTTATCTAACTTTTTAGCATTAATAATTTGTTCATTTATTTTTTTTAACTCCTCGTATTTATCTTCATTCACCTTTTTGCCTTTAGCTTTTTCGATATTAAATGATTCAAGGGCATCTTGGAATGTTTCTTCTATCTCGTTAGTTCCCACAGCTAACATATCCAGAAATTCGTCAGTTAACAGATAGTCAAAATTATTACATCCTTTTTCGGTTGAAAGGTATATATACATAAAAGGAAATCCTATGGTTTCAGCTAATTTTGAAATTTGAAACTCATCAGGTTCGATCTTATCTTCTAGCATTTGTTTTAGTAATGGTTCTGGTATTTCTGATTTCTTAGACAGATCCTCCAAAGTAAGCTTTTTTGAACGCAAAGCGGATTCGAGAATATTACCTATAGTTGTTCTTCCGCTAGTTTTTATTTTTAGTTTTAATCCACCATTTTTAATTTTGCCGATAGATTCGATAATCTCCTCGTTAACATAACCTGCCTTTGTCATTAATTCCATGTAATCAACATTTAAGCCTTTAGACAACTTTTTTAAGGCCTCAGGAGCAGGCTTTCTACTTCCTCTTTCATAATTCCCAATACTTACGCGAGACAATCCAGAACGCTCAGCAAGCTCTTCCTGAGTCATATTAAGTGATTCTCTAAGTGTTTTAATTATTTCTCCTATCATCATTAGGCACCACCTTTTTATAAAGTATAACACAAAAGAAAACAAATGAAACATTTTGAATGCGAATACAGTTGACAAGATAACAAATGAAACATATCATAAAGCCGTGATAACGAATGAAGCATTGTTATTTTTTGTTAACGAGTGAAGCTTTGAAAGAAGGGGGAGAATTTACATGATTGGAGTTAAATCTAAAAATGCGTTTCTTGAAGCCATATATAAAAATGGTTATTCATTAACACATTTAGCTGAAAAGGCTGGCATGAGTCAAAGTAACCTTTCGAATGTACTAGGTGGGAGAAATGGCATTTCACCAAAAAAAGCAAAAGTGATTATTGGGATTTTGAGTGTTGAGTTTGATGATTTATTTTGTGTAATTACAAAATGAAAAAACAATTACGTTTTGAAAGAGAGGTAGTGTAATGATTCCTGCAAATATTGCGGTCAATATCGATAAGAACGAAGTAAGAAAGTATATTGAAAAGCGGCTTGATGAAGAAGTAAGAGAGGCATTCCTACTTATCGATTTGAAAAAAATGTCGGAATTGCTTTGTATGTCAGAGAGACACATTACCGAGGAGTTGCTTCATGATCCGCGTGTGAAAGTTTGCGAAGTTCGTAAAAATCGTAAGAGATGGTGGTTTTATAAACCAGTACTCGAAGCTATAGAAACTGTTGTCTCAGAATGGTAAAACGCAACTTGGCGGGGCGTGTGTACAGGAATAGGTGAGGGCGAATGGAGGTCAAAGGAAATGCATGAAAATCTAACAAACGATGAATTACGTGTCTATCGCATTTTAGAAGGGTTGAGAGAATCAGAGAGTTTAACAGGTTCACAAATTATGGAGCGATTAATGATTAAAGATCGCCGCTATTTTCACCAGCTTATTTTTGAATTACGGTTGAAGGGAGTACCTGTAGTAAGTATAAAGAGCGGTAATCATTCAGGCTACTGGTTAGCACGAAATAGAGATGAGCTTGCATCTTATTTACATGATAAGGAACAATATATAGCCACTCATAAAAAAATCATTGAAGCAATGAGAGGTGCTGCAGAAGTAATTTTTTAAGGAGTGTAGCAACTAATGAATAGGTAGGGGGTGTGATGTTGGAACCACCATACATTAATAGAGTGGAAAAAGATAAAAATTACACAGTCGTTAACAATGGTTACATATTTGATATTCGTTTGAGTTTGAAGGCGAAAGGATTGTTAACGATGATGCTTTCAAGACCTGACGATTGGGTGTTTTATATGGACGAATTACAGACACATTCGACAGACGGTGAAAAATCATTAAGAGCAGGATTTAAAGAATTACAAGAACATAGATACCTAAAAAATTTCCTGTTTATGGAAATAGAAAAATTACTAAATGGGTCACAGTTGTTTATGAAGTGTCACAAACCTTAGAACCACCTGTACTTGCCCAAAAGGTAGAAGTACAAAACGTAGATGTAGTTTTTGTAGATGTACAAAAGGAAGGGCTACTAAGTACTGATATTAACCAAGTATTAAATAAACAAAGTATTGATGTACCAATTATTGATAAACAAAGTACTGATGAAATAAAGACAGACAAACTAAGTACTAAAAAAGACAGACCGACGACATCTTTTAAAGACTCTTTTCACGACCCTAGTATTACTAATAGCGTAGATAAAGAAAAAGAAGAAAAGAAAAAAGAAAAAACAGTCGTCGGTCAGTCGGTCCATTCTCCAGTAGATTCAAATGGATTAGAAAAACAATCTTTAAACACTCGTAACCGCTCAGAACAGATAGCGAGCATCGAAAAATCAATCCGGTTCACTTTCGATACTGTTGATGAAAATGTTTATAAAGAAATCTCAGGTTGGCTCATGATGTACGATTGCGAATCTATCATGAAAGCATTACAAGAAACAGCTCAGCTGGAAGAAACGCCAACTAAACTTAGTAGCCATATATTGAATATGTTGAACGAATGGAAGAAGCAAAGTCTAAAAGCTATGAGTGGTTAACGTCATTAGAAGCAAACAGAAAGCTAGTGGACATTAATACTTGTCCTAAAATTGAAATCTTTTCTAGGGCTGTTTAAACACTATTGGAAAGGATGGTAGGAACATGGGGGACGTAATAAATTTTCCTGATTTAGATAACGTATGTATTCAAATTGAACGTACAGAGGCTTTTATACAGACAGCGAACGAATTAAGTGCATTCTTAAAAGCTTTACCTTTGAGTCATGACGAGAACAATAAATTAGTTGAGCTAATGGTGAAACATGTGAAAAAAGCGGAAACAGGAGCATTTTTACAAGGCTTTAGCATGGGCTATGAATTTAACGAGTATCAAGGGGATGGAGGTAGTCTATGAATGATTACTAAATTCAAATATACAGACACGGAACTAAAAAAGCTCCTCTCGTCAATGGTGATACTCATTGATACGAGGGAGCAAGTGAATCAGCATATTATAAACTTTTTCCAAGTCAATAATATCCCATATACATCTATAAAGCTAGATACAGGGGATTATAGTGCTATGATTCCGCAAAATTTCGAGCTGGGTATATACCGAGACACCTACTTTCCATTCACTGTGGAACGTAAGAACAGTATTGACGAGTTAGCTAGTAGTATCAAGGAGGAGCGGTTTGAACATGAATTGATCAGATCGCAGAAATCACATTTTACTCTGTTGGTCGAAGGTAGTTACTCCGACTTGGTACATGGTAACTACAGAAGCCAATACAATTCCAAAGCATTACTAGCACGAATCAAAACGTTTGAAGCACGCTACCGCTTCTCTACAACCTTTTTGAATGATAGGCAATTAAGCGGTAACTGGATATACAATCATCTTTATTATCATGTTCGAGCCGCGTTGAAAGGATAGAGATGTTGGTCCTGGAACTACTTGTGTCAAATATGACTCTCACTAAAAAGATAAATCAGCACTTTAGGCAGCCTTAAAAGAAACATTCTTAGATTTCGGAGGCCTTAAAAAGGTGAACACCTACTAAGAGCGTGGTTGTCGTTTCAACCAATTGCTTAGAAAATTTTCTGTTTCTTTAGATGGCATAAGCCACTTAGTACCGACTTTATATTTAGGGAAATCTGGATGATAAAAAAACTGTTCGAGAATGAACGATCTGCTCATACATGTTCGGCGGCATAGCTCCTTTATGTCCCAGTAGATTAGACCTGCATTAATTTCTTGAATCTGTGCTTTGATTTCTTTCTGTACAAGATGTTCCATTTCAGCTTTATCGATAGAAACGGTAATTATTGAGTTCATATTTATATCTCTCCTTTGGTAGTAAATCATACAGTCGATAATTAGGCTGTGAAAATGGCGTGTTTTTAATGTAGTACTACAAACAAAGGTTGCATAACATTGCAATCATTACAGTTTCAATGGGCACACATAAAGCCAGGAAGTATTTTTATACGTTTTCAGTGAAGGAGTGTCAATTTTGAATCTTAAATTCGATTGGGATTGGATGCGAGAATACTATGCACGATCTCAATGTATTAGCCGTACATCGTTAAAGGACGTTTCCAAGCTCTTTGGTGTACCTTATCAAACTGTTAGAAGAGTAGCAGCGAAAGAAAACTGGATAGGCAACGTTGCTGTATGTCGATGTGCAGAATTAATCGAGTATTTCCCAAGTGTTGAATACCAAGAGCGATATTTGGAATTGGCTGTACCGTTAGTGCATCGAAATTATGAGAAGTTGGAAGAAATGAAACGGTTCGATGAATGGTAACGTTACGAAACAAACAACGTTCCTTTTGAAAGGCTACAAAAGCCAAGATAAATTATGCTTTCGATGCATTGGACATGTTGAGAAATGTTAAGGTTGCAACGTTCCAAAACGGAACTCAATTCGCTTCCCAAACGGAACAGGACAATAAGAAAACGTAAGGTATTCGTGATGTTAGAGCCTTGCAAAACCTAGTATTTTACGGAGTACTCCATTGCAGTACTCCAATCAACTTCGACAATTCTTCGTAGTACAATTCATGCTGCAGAACTAAAAAGGATGCAACCTTTTCATGCGAAGGTTGCAATGTTTGAAAAATGAAAGGAGGAATAATCTATTGAAAATCAAAACAGATAATTGGCTCGATTATGAAATTCGTTTCGTGGAAATTGAAGGTGAGTGGTGGGGAATTGCTAAAGATATTGCAGATGCCCTTGGTTATGTAGATTCTCAAGCAATGGTTAGACATATAAAAAGTAAATTTCTGCAAACAGTCAAATTGACTGTTGGTAAAAATAAGGGGAATGGTAAGTTTACAGCAATATCCGAACAAGGGATTTACAAAGCAATAACTCGTTCACAAAGACCTGAAGCAGAGGCATTTGAAGATTGGATATTTGAAGTAGTTAAAACACTTCGCCAGTCGTCAGGGTTAGAAGGTTTTCAAATCTTTAGGATGCTAGACAAAGTGCATCAAAAGGAAACAATGGCTAAGCTGCAACAATCATTGCTAGAACCAACAACGGTGAACTTTATAAAAGCAAACACAATTGCTAACAAAGCAGTTTCTAGTCGTCATGGACACGTGAAATCTCTAAAGAAAAATCAGATGACACCTGAGATGTTAATTGAACGAGAGCCAATCTTATCCGATACTGTTGATTTAATGATCGCAAAAGAGAAATTCCGACTTGATTTGTCAGTCAGTAAGAAAGTGTATGAAAAGTATGTGCATTAACAGGCAGTAAACTTATTAATACGTGGTTAAAAACAAACAAATACATGAATTCAAACATTAATAGTGTGCTTCTAAAATGCAACCATGCTAACTTTTGCTAACATTTTTCCGTATTAAGGATACAAGAAATTCAAAGGTATGTGATTGGTAGGAGGCTAATAACCGCTTCAAAGATGTTGGCTTTTGTCGGCAACTAGTTTCTTAAAATGTTTGCAAATATGAGCGCATTGCATATAAGGGATGGTGAGAGACATTGACTTTAGATGAACTAAAACGCCTTTTTAAAAAGCAAATACCAGCTGCGTACGAATCATTAAAAGAAGCGGAAGCCATGCCAAAAGGTGAGGTGAAACGCTATAAAATTTCGGCAGCTATCGAGGTGATCGAAATGGCTCAAGAGGTACTCGCAAGTTGCTGGGATGAATTGAAGTTTAAGGACGAGCTTATTTTAGTCCATAGACTCGAAAATGTGCCAAGAGAGCGTACAGCTATGATTTTCTTTGATTATGTAAATACCGAACCCACAAGGGCTATAAAAAATTTAAAAGCATTAGAGAATTTAGCGTACAAAAGACTACTTAAGCTTTTAAACGATCAGGAAATCCGTTTAGAGGATGTTTCAAACACTAGCCAACAAAGTATGGCTGATCGCTTAAAAGCAAGAGAACAACGAATGAAAGGGTGATAGCATGCTAACAGACAGTCAATTTTGGGCGTACTTACATGCACAACGAGAATTAGAAGAAATCGAACGAGTATATCAAGCAGAGCGACAAGAAGCTTATGAAGGTATTGCTCCGACGATAACAGGTTTCGATTATGGTAGTGGCCGTATCTACAAATTGGCTTGTCACGTTGAAGATTATGCTAGTTACCTGGTAGAGCTTTATGAAAAACGAAATCAGCGCATGGATAAAGTAAAAAAGCGTGTTGAAATATTAGGAGAAGCGGTTTCCCTTCTTTATGACGACGAACGAGCACAATACGAAGCTTGGAAAGTAAATCCTGTTGATTTATACCATGATGTATTAAAAACGCTGAGAGAGTGCTTGAGCTACGTTTTAGAGCGTGAACAAATAAAAGAAGGTGCTCATGAAATGTCAGTGACTGAATGGGATGCACGGATAGAGGCGATGGATGATGAAGAACTGTTTTCAGATTACTGGGATAGGAATGGTTCATTCGATCAGGACATTATGAAAAGACGCGAGAAAGAAAAACAGTATGGCCGAGTTGATTTATCTGAAAGAGCGTTACAGAACTATGCTGAAAAGTTTACGGTAAAAAACCGCTTCCGTAAGATAGCAGCCTGTTATTAGTTGTGTAGGTACTCTATGCATTTCGAAAGTAACTACATAGAAAGGAGCAACGTCATGTTTTGTGTCATTCAGAAAATACAAAAGAAGAAGCCAGATCCGTATGGCACACATAAAGAAATCAATGTTACTGAGACAACATTTGGCTTTGTTGGTGAAGAACCTAAGACGTCATACGGTTACACATACAGTAATGAACGATTTGAAAGGCCTGTATTAGATGCCTATAAAATTAGCATTCATCATAGTTATCGAGAAAATGGTAAGGTAAAAAAGAAACAATGGGTTATCTGTACAATGGGCTACTATGATTTTATAGATTCCTGGTACGGCGATCATTATATTAGAGGTTCTTTAGAGGTGAAATTAAATGAAATGGGCATTGATGAAGATACCTTTCATGAAATGATTAATGCTAAATTGGGGCCACTTGTCGAACAAATTGAATTAGAGTTTCAACAAACTGAAGAATATAGGATAAAGAAGAAACATGATGCAATTTTAGAAACACATAGAAAAGTTCAAAAGGCTTTCGAGGATTTATATGGTGAAGACACATATAGATATAGCTATGACGTGTTCGGGGAGTTGAGGAATCCTGAATACTTAGAAAAAGTAATGGCTGACAAAAAGACACGTGACGAATATACGAGACGTAGTTACGAGGAAAGTTTCAAACGTAACTACAATAATTATTCGGGTGATGGCGGTAGTTATTCAACTACTTCTACTGGTAACTACAACGAAAATGAAAAGAAGATGCTACATGAAATCTATAGAATGGCCTCCAAGAAGTTTCACCCAGATGCTTGTGGTGATAATGGCGGCAAAATGAAGTTTTTAACGAAGTTGAAAGAGCAATGGGGGCTTTGAGTTAGAAAAGGGCAGTCAAAAAGGGGGTAGCAGAATGGATCTATTAAAATTAGACTTAAATGGCGCTTTATATGTACCAGCTGAAAAACTAATTGGTCCTTGCGTAATTGTGGTATCAGGTGGAAAGGCAAAATTGAAACCTTTACAAGCCTTTGGAACATTGGAAGTTATTGTACAAGATAATAAGGTTTCTCGTATTAATAACAAGGAATCTATTGTGTTTTAAGGTATAATAGAAGTAGAAAAATAGAATAAAAGTCTATCGGAAGAACCGAGGACAACAAGCGAAATTGGGCAATACACCCCGTTTCCGTTTGTTGTCCTTTTTTTATGCAAAAAGGCAAGAAATGAGGGTTGGAAAGTGGACTCAAAGGAATTATTTTCAGAAGAACAAAGGTTATGGCTATCCAAAATGAACTTACTGCAAGAAGAAATAAATCTATTCAACTTAAAAACCAAACGATTAGAGATTGATTTGCAATTATGTACAAACAAAAAGAGCTTAAAACACATTAAAAGAGCTTACAAAAAGCACTTGGAATCATGGGGAAAACTCAAAGAGAAACTGAAATTGCTAGGGGAACAGTATGAAGCACTGAAGAGAGGGTGATTAAATGAGTAGCATGCGTGACATGTTTGTCGGTATTTACTTTCAAGATGAAGCATCCAAGGATATAGACAAAATTGATAAAAAGATGGACGAAGCTGAGCGTACAGTAATGGGGCTCGGAACAAAACTAGGCAAAACATCTTCTGGTTTTAGTTCGATGGGTAAAGTTGGTATGAACTCTGCAGCATCTGTTAGCAATGGTATGAATCAAAGTGTGCAAAGCGTCGGAAAGCTTAACCAGAAAGTCGGAGAAACTGGAAGAGGCTTTGGTAGATTAAAAGATACAATCATTGGTGTTGGTACAGCTGTCGGTGCAGTCAAAGTTATCGATAAAGCTATGAGTATGGTTAAAGGTGCTGTAGATGGTGCAATCAACCGTGTTGATACATTAGCTGGATTCCCTGTGGTTATGGAGAAAATGGGCTTTACTAGTGAACAAGCTACAGGAGGTATTAACAAACTTGCTGATGGTATTCAAGGCCTACCAACTACACTAGATGGCATTGTAGCAAGTACGCAAAACATCTCTCTTATGACCGGAGACTTAGATAAAGCAACTGACACAGCTTTAACCTTAAATAACGCTTTTTTAGCATCCGGATCAGATGCTATGGATGCAGAACGTGGTCTTGATCAGTATGTAAAAATGTTGTCTAAAGGTAAAGTCGAGGCTGATAGTTGGAGTACATTGCAAGAGACGATGGGGTTTGCACTTAATAAGACCGCCTCAGCATTTGGTTTCACAGGAAAATCAGCACAACAAGATTTATATAAAGCTTTACAAAAAGGTAAAATCACGTTTGATCAATTTAATAATAAACTTATTGATTTGAATGGTGGTGTCGGTGGATTCGCCGAAATTGCTAAAGATGGTAGTGCCGGTATCGGTACTTCATTCACTAACATGAACACGAAGGTTACGCGTGGTGTTGCAGGCATCATCCAAATCAATTCAAGGAGTGCTCGCTGGAACACCATTAAAATCAATTGAGAATGTGTTAGGTCTAGTAGGTAATGGATTTAGTAACGCATTAGGTCTAGTCGCTGAAAAAATAAAGGGTATCGATGCCAAGCAGTTAGGTGATAGATTGAGCCAAGGTTTTGAAACTGTCAAAAGTGTAGCGATTCCAACGTTAGGAGCAATTAGAACAGGTCTAGGTTGGATGGTTGACAATAAAGATATCGTAATAGCAGCTGCTACCGGTATTGCATCTGGATTTGCGGCGTTCAAAACTATTAAAACAGCTGTGAGCATATTTGATTCAGTAAAAGAAGTTGGTGGTTTAGCTGGAACTTTTGCAAAATTAACTAATCCGGTAGGTATTGCTACGGTTGCTATAGGTGGACTTATTACAGCCGGAATCTATTTATATCAAAATTGGGATACCGTAAAGGAAAAGGCGCTAGGACTTTGGAAAACTTTAAGAAACAATCCTATGGCCGCATTAGTTGCTGGTCCAATTGGCGGACTTATTGCCGCCGGTATATCTTTATATAACAATTGGGACACGGTTATGGAGAAAGCAGGCGAATTATGGGGCAAAGTAACAGAGGTATTTGGTGGTATTTATGACTGGGGAGTTCAAAAAATCCAACCAGTAACAAGCTTTTTCCAAGGGCTATATAACAAATTTACCGATTTTAAAAATGCAATTACGAGCTTTAAGCTGCCTGATTGGGTTTCGTCAGTTGGCGGAGCAATAAGTGGCGCAGCCAGCAAAGCTTGGAATTTTGTATCAGGATCTCCTGATGGTTCACACGCTACTGGTTTAGAACGAGTACCGTTCGATGGCTATGTGGCCGAACTACACAAAGATGAGGCTGTTTTAACAGCAAATCAATCAAACGCGCTACGAAGTGCAGGGATATTGAGCCAAGGTAGTTCAGGTACACCAGAGTTAAATCTTGATAATAACACTTCTGAATCTGTTCCAGCGTTCAACAATACTGATAAGCAAAACAATACACCAGCTAACAATGGTGGTGGTCATCAATTTGTTTTTCATATCACAGGTGACAATCCTATGGATATTGCACAAAAAGTACGTGAAGTTATTAGCGATATGCTTGATTCAGAAATGCAAACGATATAAGAGGGCAGAGTTTGGTTGGTTTTGAGAGCAAAAATTTATTACATATATTTCATCTCCTGGTTTATGATTGGATAGTTAGGGGGGTGAAATTATGAAAATGGAAGTACTTTATTGTCAGAATGGTGATACATCATCTATTGAAAAACTTTATTCAGGTGATAGTAGTAAAATTAATAATATAAATATAACTATGGATCAGTTAGAGTCATACGAGATGTTTATCGTAAAAGTAAAAGAAGATTTTAAAAAAGTTAGAGTATGTATGAGACAAGATAACATCCCGACAAGACCAGAATTCGCACTAAGGAAATACTATTTAGTTCCAAATGATATGGATCAAAAAGATATAAATATTGGACCTCAAACCGTGTAGAAATACACGGTTTTTTTGTTACTAAAATTAAAAGCAACTAGCATAATGGGGTGATGCCATTGGGAAAGTAAAGAAACTAACACTGAAACAACAAGCTTTTGCAGACTTCTATATTGAGTTAGGTAATGCTACTCAAGCAGCTATTAAAGCTGGGTACAGTCAAAAGACAGCATATAGTATCGGTGATGAGAACCTGAGAAAACCTGAAATAAAATCCTATATTGAAAAACGGATGGAAGAATTAATATATGAGAGAGTTGCTAAAAAATGGAGTGGGTATTTTCCAATGTTTTACTGGAGTTAGTACCTATTATAAAATAATTGATAAATCAAATAATAAAGGTGGTATGGTTGTGGGTAAAAAAGACGATACAAATCAAGTTAATATTGAGGTTAAAATAGCTGAACTCGAACTAGAATTAGTTAAATTAAAAATTGAGCAAGTAGCGGAAGAGGCTTTTTTACAAGGAGTAGAGTATGGAAAACAACAGCATAAATGGCCACCTTTGTTAACAAATTCAGATTTAAAGGAAATATTTCAGTGTAGTGATACAGTAGTACATCAATTGAAAAATATATCTGGCTTTCCGAAATTCCCATATATGCAAGCGAGATATCCACGAGATGAGGTATTTGAGTGGATAAAAAATAATACGAAAAACTGAAATTTTTGGACATAAGAAAAGTGTTTTATGTTAGAAATGGGGGGGTATTTAAGAAATGAAAAATATTGATGTTAAGATAACTCTGGATGACGAGGCTATGACTATCATTAAGCAAGAAGTTAAACAACAGATTGATGAATATGTAAGACAAGATCTTATTCTTTGTGATATAGATGAGTTGGTTCGTTTAACTTGTATGAGTAAATCTTACTTAGAGGATTTTTTTCTTCATGATCCAAGAGTGAGACAATATCAACGCCGCAGAGGACCTAAAGGAAAAAGATTCTGGATTTACAAGCCTACGGTGGAAACGATAGAATACATAGTAACCCATGAATGGGGAATATAAAATCACACGGGCAGGTGTGCGAAAGGATGGTCAAATTTGACCATCCTTTTCTATATAATACTGCATTAAATTTTATGCAAGCTCTTCTTAATACTATCGAGGAGTGCCTAAATTTAGGCGTGAAGAAATTCGTGAATGCCACTCTTCTTAGAGTAAAGTTGTACTAATCTCTAATTTCTAGTCGTTAGATATTGTTAGCGGATATGCAAATTGCCCATAGAGATGAAAAAGTCAGATGGTTGAACTTTCATCAAACTAAGTTTCACCGCTTCGAAAATTTCGAAGTCGTTAGTGGCTCCGAATGAGGTTTTAATAATTTTATGACCGTTTCTATACACAAAGCATCCGCTCTAAGAGAGTAGATGCTTTTTTGTGCTGTTATTAGATTTTTTCACCGTTTTTTAGAAAGAAGAAACCTTCAAATTCAACTTCTAACACTTCAGCAATTTTCTTTAAATCTTGTTCACTAAAGTTATCCTTCTTCAATTTCGTATTAATGTTTTGTCGGGATTGTCCAAGTAGTTCAGCGAGATCTTGGACTGACATACTTTTTCTGTTTAATAAAACTTTAATTTTTTCCCCCATTGTTAAAGACACTCTAACACCTCCTACAACTTAATTATATCATGAATCACAAAAGTTTCGACAATTAATTTATTTACAAAAGCAATATTTTGTTTTACAAAACACTTGATTTTGACAACTAAATGATTTACAGTGGAAACACAAAGATTTACGAATAACCATCAATGGTTAGTCGGTGAATGGACTAGAAATAGCCGATATGCGTTATGAAGGGAGGTAAATGTATGAAGGTGCTAACATCACAAGAACGCCAGAAAATAACTCGAGCCATGCTAAAAGGTTATATGAAATTGCTCACACAGCAAATAAAAAAGTGTCTAAGAGGAGGGGTGGAATGATATGCGTTTACGAAACACACTTGATTATCTAAAAGAACAAATCTATACAGCTGGAGCCGAATGGAAAGAAACGAAGGATAGTGGGTTGCTGACAGAGTTAAATGCGTTAATAGCGGCTAGCAATGCGATTGAGGTTTATTTGTATGACCAGCGTATTACTGTAATTACCGATTGTATTTGAAAACAACAGTGTACAAATAAAGTAACTAACGTACCAGGAACGCCAGGAAATAGTCAGAGTCATGTTTAAAGGTTATATGCAGCAACTAATACAGCAAATTAAATAGCAATTGAAAGCGGAGGTGTACTTATGAAATTGAACCTACAAGACATGTACTATATCCAAAGTACAGTAAAAGAAAACTTGTTAATTTTAGAAACTGTACACAACAGCACTGGCCATGTATTGCATAAGTATGAACAGGTTCTTAAAAACAAAGATGAAGCGGCTTTTTTGATTGAAGCTTATAGACAATACATGTTGGTTGAAGACCGAGCGATTATTTTGATGATTAAGGAGCTAGCTGATCTTTTCAGTATCGACTATAGAAAAACTAATTTTGAAGAATTAATGCAATTGATTACCCAAAAGGCAAAAGAACAATTCAATGTAGGGCTAGGGAGGTAGGGAAATGCAAAGGCTCGCAAAAGATATATTCTCAATTCATAGCACATACGAAGACAGCCTTTTGACTTTAGAACTTGTTTATACGGAAACAAATATGGTTTTGTGTGAATTTGAAAGAACGGTAAGGGATGCTCAAAATGTACCCGAATGGATTGAACAATATAAAAGGCATCTATTAGAAGAAAACAACGCCTTTTATTATGCATTAGAGGGGTTTGCAGATTTCTTTGAGGTTGATTACAAAAGGAAATCAGCTAATGAAGTAGCAACGCTTATTAATTTAAAAATACAGGAATTAAAAGATAGGGGAGAACTAAGTAATGACTAAGACATTTATTCTTGAAGTATCAAATGACAACGAGTTTTTAGGGCTATTAGAAGGTGATGAGGTGCTAGTTTCAACAGTAGAACAGCCTCGAAGCAACGGTAAGGATTTAGCGGTATTTGAAGCGGCTGGGGAGCATTTTATTAGCGCATTTACCCGCTTTGGAAATCAAATTATGCTGCTGGGTGAATGTATCCAGGTAGTGCGTGAACATCAGGTGAAGATTATTGGCAAGGTGATTGGTGGCAGCTTTGAAAGAAAAGAAAAAGCCGCAGCGTTTGCAGACGCTACAGCCGAATTGATTCATGCCCTTTGATGTGCAGGGATAGTTTATCATACAGCTTTAATATATAGCAATTAGATAAGCCTTACACCACAAAGTAAGGCTTTTTTTGTTGCTTTGAACTGTATCAAACAGCCAAAACACTTTGAGTTGAGAGGGCGGAGTTTGGTGTGGTTTTGTGAGCAAAAAGTTGTTACATATATTTCAACTCCTGGTTTATGATTGAAAGAAAGGAGGTGATTATATGGCTCAATATACAATGCATTTTTATTTAGATAACGGAGATATAGTTTCTACACCAGAAATCGAAGCTAATTCATATAAAGATGTTTTCGGAACTTTTTATGAAGTGAATGATTTAGGAATGATAAACATTGAATTGGATACAGAATCTATATTCATCCCCGTGAATAAAATTTCTAAAATTAAAGTCACTAACGATACAGAAGTGGCAAAGAATATGGGTGTAAGTTTTATGTCCTTTTAAAAACAAAATTATTTCAACCACTCTTTTTTGGGTGGTTTTTATTTTGCCCTGAAAAGTGAGTATCGAGCAGAGTTTCCTCCCCTTTGATTCGTTGGTGCTTGCTTTTGAGAGTGGAATTTGTAGAAAAACGTTCCAATTATTTACCTTTCGAATTATTATAGATTGGGAGGTAAGAGTAAATGAACAAATATGCAAACAGGATTACCAACATAATTATAACTTTATTTCTAGTATTTGTAGCGTCATTGCTAACTATATTAATCGTCTATATTATAAATGTTTCTTTTAAAGATCAAGATACTATCTTGGCGGGTTGTATAGGCTTTATTGGTGCGATAATTGGTGGGTCCATTACTTTAATCGGAGTAAATAAAACCATTGAAAATAACAATTTGAGCAAAAAACTCAGTGATGCTCCAATAAAATTAGAGAAAATAGCGTATAATATTCGTTTTTTAATGGAATTAGTGAAAAACTTCGAGTTTATAGGAATGGACAATTTCCAAAAACCTGATGTCACTTATAATAAGGCAAAAAAATTAATAAGCGATTCCAATTTTATTGAACTTTCAGCAGGTATTAGTCCTGAACTTTATATAAAAACTAGAGAACTAGAATATTTATTAATGGAATTAAATTTAAAATTTAATCAGCAAATCGAACCATATAATCATCCGAAATACTATAAAGATTGTCAGGAGACAATTTTGTATTTAATTAAATATTATGAAAAAGAAGAAAATAAATTAATAGAAATAATTAGAGAAAATTGTTGAAAACACTCATATTGGGTGTTTTTTTATTTTACAAAGCAACTAGCATAATGAGGTGATGCCAATTTGAACGTAAATTAAATCCAAAACAACAAGCCTTTGCTGATTATTTTATGGAGTTTGGCAATTCTACACAGGTAACTATAAATCTATAGAAATATAGTCAAGAACAGCGAATTTATCTAGTTGGTTCCTTAATAGATTTTTTATCAAGAGCGTATAAAAAAATTAAAGGACTTAATCCGATGTAATTATCGAATCAAGTCCTAACCAAGGTTTCCTACGAACTTAAAATTTCCAACTTAACAACAAGTTGATTTAAATAAAGCACTTTTTAAAAAGTATCATCCTTCCCTAATAAGTTAGTGCCAAATTTTTTAATTGTTTTTTTACGGTATTTAACTGATCAGATTTAATTTTATTTTCTCTGATTATTTCCTCTTCTAGGATTTCAAGTTCTTTCATTTTTGCATAATATTCATCCATAGAAATTTTTTCTTTTTGAAAAGCCAACCGTAAAAGTGATTTTTGCGCTTGTAGGTCTTGAATTCTATAATTTTTCATCATATAATTCCCTCCCTTTATTCTAATATACCACAAATAGGATTTTGTATTCCTGATTTTTCATTTGTTATTTTCGATTATTCCTCAGTATCAGATTGTGAATTAGAGTCAATATCTGAATCCTGTTGTATTTGTTCAAGAAGCATAGTGAATACGATTTCTATAATAGTGGAATAAAGCTCAGCTATTCCGAAAATTTCATTATTCATTTCTTCTTGAGCATCTACCGTTAATACACCTATTTCATTAAACGGAATACATATAAGCGCTTTATATTTAGAGGATTTTTCTGGCTTATCCCAATCACTGTCTTTATTTACATCAGGGATATTTAAACTTTCTTTTTTTCTATAAGATCTACCTGCTATAGAGTTATTTAAGCCTAACCTCCGTTTATGTAAGTATTCATCAGGAAATCCAGAACTTCCAATAAATAATTCTAGATACTCTTCTGATGTTTGTTCATCAGTGTCGCTTATCCATAAAGCACAACGGTGCCTTTCAAGACCAGAAGCTTTAATATCTGAAACAAGCCCTTCAACTATCCTTTGAAGAATTTGATAATAATCCTTTTCGTTAGGATCGGTTCCAGAAAATATAGCTTTCAGAAAAGTTCTGGTATGAATAATTACAGAATACAGTTGTTGAGCATTTTCTTTTTGTATTCTGGATTCATCTTTTAATTTAGCAAGTTCTTCATGTAAGTTCGAAACTTTATCCTCTCTACCAATAGCATCGGAATAGCGTTTAACAGTTCTATAGATAGTGATTGCAATTAATAAAATCAGGATTACAAATATAATCGAGGACACTGTAAAGACCCAATCCGGTAGCCTTTTCATCCATTCTTGAATAAATGTTGTCATTGCTTAAACTCCTTAAAAAATTATATTAAGCTAATCTTAGAATAAAGAGGAAAAGGCATCAATAACAAATTTTTGATAAATTTCCCTAGGTTTAATATAGTGTACTAGTATTTTGATGAATTTATTTTCATTTATCATTTGAAGACAAATTTATGATTTTGTACGCACTTTTTCTAATTATGCAATAGTTTATAACTCACACATTCCTGTACACACGCTCGCCATATTTTTATTTGCCTCAATCTAGCCCCACTTTGCCCCAAAATAATTCAGTGTTAAGCTTTATTTTGCGTACTGTTAAATTAAATAAAAATCTCAGATGTATTGGTATATCAATGTTTATAGGCGTTTTTAGGTATAACTTGCATTCATTCCACATTAAATGTACTAGAATCCTAAGAAAAGCATGTCCGCCGATTGGAGCTTCCATATAAAGCCCAATCGGTGACATGCTTTTTATTATCAACTAATATTATGGTATATGTTGTAGTAAAGGACATCCCAACTTTTGGTGATGGGCTGTACTTATTACTTTGCTACGCCATTAGACTGTTCTTTCTTTGAATGACGATAAACACGCAGTAAATCAAGTGCAAGCAACAGCACGATAATATAAAAAATAGGACTTTTAAAGGATAGACCTATTTGCGATTCGCCACCAAGTAAAGTTAGTACAATCCAAAGACCGACTGTATATACTGTTAAGCCAACATAGGCTTTTTTTGAAAGCTTTTTATATCTACCCTTGTCCATCGTGATTTGTACGATTGCAAGAGCTATTAATATAAGAAGGATGATTTTTTTAGACAGTATCTCAGCTGTTGTAGTGTGTGGAAAGAAATCATTGACGAATAGTAAGGTGAAAAATACAAGAATACAAAAATTTAAAATCGTTGAAAGCCTCATGCAATATCTCCTTAGTTGCCATTATTCCCTTTATTGTAACATGGTTCAAAAGGATAAAAATATGTTATTGTTATGCTTAAAATTTATGTAGGGTAAAACTATGTATAAAGTAATTTATTTTTTGTTGAATAAATCGTTATAGCGTTTTAGCATCGTTGCAAATTGCTCACGTGTTAAGAAGTTTTGAGGATTTGAGCCATCGGTAATACCCTGGCATTTCAACCATTCCCATGCAGCATTATGAGTTTCAGAGGCTGTACGAGAAGGGATAACAGCTTGTTTTGTTTTTAAAGTATCCTCAAGCTCTTTTATTTTATTTAGCAATTCATTGTATTGTGACATCGTTAGTTCTCCTTCATTAGTAGTTTCAATCGTTAATGTAATAAATTTCATAGGATCAACAGCATTGGGTTGACCTTTTTCCCAGGTACCGTTATGAATTTCAAAATGCAAATGTATACCAAATGCTCGTCCTGTATTGCCCATAATACCAATTTGCTGACCTTGTTTTACTCTTTGTCCAACCTGAACACAAGAGGAATCTAAATGGGCATAATTCGTTTCATAAGTTTTCCCGTTGATAGTATGTCTAATCATAACGACATTCCCATAGCTACTTAACACTTGGGCTCGACTAATAACTCCAGCAGCACTAGCATAAACAGGAACTTTTCCTGTTGAAGCTAAATCGACACCTTGGTGCCATTCCTTTCCATATCCGATATCTCTCCATCCAAATTTACTTGTTAATCTCGCATTCTTCACAGGACAAATAAAGTTTGCCATTATTGCTCATCTCTTTTCGGTTTTTTATATGCTAATGCTCGTGTTGAGTCATTCAAGCTAGCAGTTGTAGGGTCTAAAATTGCATTATATGTACTCACAGCCATTAAGGCTAATACATATGGATTAGAGCCTGCATTTACGATTAAGATCCATACACTATGCCAAGTAGTTAAATCAGCTCCTGTAATGCCGTAATAGGCGAATAGGGGGGTAATAATCGATAATCCTACCGTAATCCAAAATTGAGGATTGTGAATGCGAACTTTCCAATTGATTTTCATAGCTATCCATTCCTTTCTTACAGACCTAATGATTTTAAAATAAAAGCACCAATAATAATTGTTGGAATGAGTATCCACCAATGAAGGTATTGCTTTATCATGTCGCTGATCGAAATACTGTCCTTTGCGGATTCTAGCTTTAGATCATCTTCAATGCTATCAACTCGTTTTCCAATACCTTTGACATCCTCCTGTAATTCATCCTGGGTCATATTTAATTTCGTTAGATTCATATTGATATTATTAAACGTTTTGTCCATTCTATTTAATTGAATTTGCTGATGTTTATTCATCTCTTGCTGTTGTTCTGAAACTAATGTTAAGCGATACAATAATTCATGATTACCTTCTAATTTTGAAATTCGGTTTTCTTGATTTTTTATTTCAACTTCCACACTAGCCAATCTTTCACCAAATTTTTCATTTTGCATGTAATCACCGACTTTTATAAATTATTAAAGGATAGGTGGGTTATCCGCACCTATCCTTATAAGAAATTTACTGAGTAATCTCTGGATGTTTCAGTTCTTCAAAAATTTCACAAAATCTATCATACATAGTGGCCTTTTTACCTGTAAATTCTAAATCACAATTCAAAATAATTTCCTGTAGAGTATTTAACATGTCAATTCTATCTGCTGTTTCTTCGATAATAAAATCTTCATTGATTAGTGTTAAAATTTGTTTTTGAACTTCTTTCTCAGCTTTTTCACTGAAAATAGGAATTTCAATTTCCTGGCTATCGACTGTTTCTAGATTATATAAAACTTCTCCATGTTCATCTTTCTCTGCATATTCAGATACTAATTGTTGTCTTTCCAAATTTATTAGGCTTAACTGCTCTTCTAAAAGTTTTAAAAATCTTGTTCGCATTCGAGATTCTTTTCCCTTTAAAATTAAGTTGAATAAAAAAGATTGTAGTTCGCCAATTTCATAGTTTTTAATAATCATGGATATTCTCCTTTTTCTATAGTTACATAATAAATGCGTATCCTGAAACGCCACCATTGACCACAATAACTGTTTGGACATTGTTAACCATAAAGATACGTGGTTCAATCGTTGTTAAAATATTTGATTCATCCCATGTAGGAACAGTAATTCCACTCCAGATAACAGGCTTAGAAACAATGATTTCAGTAATAATTTTGCTAGTTGCTTTAATATCTATAACCGTTTCGATATCATCAACTCGATGTACAATAATTTCGATGAAAATATTTGAAGTATAGGCACTAAATATTTCTGTCTTAATATTATCTACATCATATCTTTGTACTGTGAGCTCAGTAGGGATAATAGGAATGCTTGCTATTATTTCTGTAGCAATATCACTTTTCACATTTGCATCGATTTCAACGAAAACATCATCTGAATATTTAACATAGATTTCAGTATGTATTTTATTTTTACTTACTGTAATTTCAGTGTATAAGTTCTCGTCTTCTTTTACCCGTGGAGTAATTTCTGTTTTAACGGTATCTATCGAAACGATAATTACTGTATCAATTTCATTAATATGAATATCATTCGCTTCGATGACTGCCAATATTGTGCTGTCATCATAATAAGGAATCGTAATTTCGATAGGAATATTAGGTTTAGAGGCAAAAATTTCAGTTAAAATAGGATTACTATCACTTTTTCTAACAGTTATTTCAGCAGGAATAATTGGTTTATTTACTGTAATCTCTACAATTTTTGTTTTTTCTAGAAGATTTCTAACACTAATTTCTGCAGGTTTTTCACTTTCAAGAGGGATAGTTACAATCATTTCTGCATTTACATATGGTTGGCTCACTGTAATTTCAGTGAGTATATCCATATCTAGTGGAACTTCTTTTCTATGTACATATATTTCAGTTTCTTGTTTGGAAATACCAAATACTGAATCAACCGTTATCTCAGTATTTATATCTGAATTTTGTCTTTTATAGATATAAATCTCTGCTATATGCTGGCTTTTACCTATGCTAAAAATTCTAGAATCGTAATAATCGATAAGTAATTCTGGAGGCAGCAAGGATTCTCTAGTTTTAAAGATTACTTGTCCATTAGAGGTTTCATTTGATACACGAATAATAAAGCCATGATTAGATTGTTTTAAAGAAGTCCAATCTTTAACGATGTTAAATACATTGAACTCTACATAGCCTACTTTTTCATTCACTGTAAAATGATCGGTCACAAGCTGGATAGGTGTTGGTCTGTTTAAGTGCGTAATGTTATATTCTGACCAGGCTTTATTTGCATCAAAAAGCTCTAAATGAATGCCATCTGGAACTGTGCCACTATAATACAAACGGAATTTAGCGTCTGTTAAAATATAAGATGGGTGGATAGCTTGTAAATCAAATTGTACAAAGGAGCGCCAAATATCATCTTCACTTCGTCCAACTACCATAGATGTATATCCACCATAGTTAATGGATTGATATTCTAATTTCTCACGGGTGAAAGCATCTTGAGTGGGGTTAAACACTTCAGTGATGATAGGAGGCTGCTGCACTTCATAAATAGCTACCATCCTATTATGAGGACGTACTTCGATTTCCGTCTCAACAAAATTGTGGATATAGGGTTGTATTTCTGCCAAAACAGTTGAATTACCCCGATAAACGATATTAATATAGGTTTCTTTTTCACTTGCATCAATTGCTCGAGGTGTTATCTCTGTCACCAAATCGGAGTTGTCAAACTGTTTTACAATTAGTTCAGTTGAAACATCTGAAAATCCTACCGCGAATAATTTATACTTTGCTTTAAAATGATTATTCGGTTTTATATCATCTTCAGCATTAATAAAGGACGAATCCGCAATTGGTGAAATTGCTATTTCCCGTTCAATTTGATCGGAATTAATATTTTCTTCCATAGGTTTTCACTTCCTTATCACATTGTATTGTGATTAGGCTTTGTCTGCTCTCACGATAATGTCAAATGAACCGTTAGCGTCAGGCGTTGCGCCTAATTCAGTTTTTAGTCGAATGAAGAATGACATTTCTTCGTTGTTTTGAAGTGTTCTATCCAGTTTTAGCTCAGGGTAGGGAGTAAAAGGAGCCAAACTTTCACTAAACTCTATCGCCATTCCAGTAGGGTAGTTAGATGTGTTTGCGTACAAATGTATATTTTTAACATCATAGCCATATTGGTTTTTCAGGATTACCTCATGTTCCACCGTTGTCTGACCTGCAATAATAATACCGAAGTCAAGATATTTTAAAACTTCACCGATTTCATTTGAATAATACTGACCGTAAACATCTTTAAAGATAAGACCTGAGTAAGTTCCAATGAAGTTAGTTTGCCAATAATCAGTAGTGCCAAAGGAATCCTGGAATTCTACTTTTAAGGTATTCCAATTGTCGATTTTAATATCTTTACTGCTAATGGATAGGTTAATGTTATGAGGGGAGTCGTCTAATTTTGTAAAGCTACCATCGGCAGGGTAATAATAACCATCATTTAGTAACACCCGATATTGAACACGAGTTAGATCATCGTCACTTAAAACACCTTTAAGCGTATTTCCAACTATAGAAATATCAATCTTAGCAGTAGTATTTAAAATATTAAAACTTGTTTTCTCAATTGCTGTAGTATTTCTGGGAAGATAATCTTCATAAGAGACACTTTCAACAACTGAAACAATCGTGTCGCGAGAATTGTCTTTTAAGAAAACACCAATATTTAAATAATGCTTCCCCCAAGTTTTCCATTGCTTATTAGTGATACTATTTAACTCATGATACTTCATACCATTTTTAAGAATGGCTTCTTCAGTTGAAGCATCAGATACAACAAATGTCTGTGTTGAACTATCCCACACAGACCATTTAGAAGTATCTTCTCCTGTAACAAAGTAGCGAGCTTCATCCCGGTATGATTGAGAAATATCATTAACAAAAACATCATCTAGATATCCGTACAAGCGTTTAGGGCTTACTAATTTAATGAACTGAGGTTTTGGTACTGCTGTCATTTCAAGCACTCTCTGAGCTGTGTCAGGGGCTTCGTCTGTCCATGTTACAACTTCGAAGTCACCTTCTAATTCATCGATAGGCGACCAATTAGCTTCTAGGATTAAGTCAACGTTTGCTACAGCTTCATCATCTGTGTAATAAAGCACCTCTACTTCATCACCAAATTCATCATAGATGTCGAATGGTTCTACTGCTGTAGATACAATAATATCGTCTGTAGACTCTGTATAAGCCACTACAGTAGGTAATTCGCCAATGTAGTCATAGACAGAGTATGGCTCAACACCTGTCTCTACAACTATTTTAGAAGCGTCTGAGTCAGTGTAGTAAATTGCTTGTGCTGTATCACCTAGTAAATCCTGTGCTTTAAATTCATTTTTGTTTAACACAACAGAAGCAAACTGCTTATCTTCAAAATCAGACCACATAACTACTGATTTATCTCCTGATAATTGTTTCCATTGAACTTCTGTGATATGGTTTAGGTTGTTCATACCATATTTAATAAAGTTTTCTTCTGTTGGAGAAGTTGATTGCCAAGTAGTACCATCATGGTATTTATAATCTGAGTTGTGTTGAACTAGATGTTTGTCAGGGATAGAGGATATTACTCTATCATAGATTTCTATAGAGTCTATTTGGCATTGTAAATAAATATCATTATGATAAACTCTTCTACACAATTCTAAATTAAGGTCAAATGCTGTTGTGAAACCTCTTGTTTGAGTTGTAGAGTACTCAGGATTATTAAATGTGTCTAAATAATAATTCACTGTTTTATCGGGTAAAAATTCTATCATTATGTCATGCCATTTATCATCACAAATAT
This sequence comes from Lysinibacillus sp. NPDC092081, assembly GCF_044755845.1. NCBI lineage: Bacteria > Bacillati > Bacillota > Bacilli > Caryophanales > Bacillaceae > Lysinibacillus > Lysinibacillus sp. NPDC092081. Next base: position 307,452 of record NZ_JBIVRU010000001.1, on the reverse strand, counting down.
TTTTCCCAACTCCATTGGTATCAAGAGTGACACCGACAGAATCAGAAGCATAGATATATAACTGTCCTACTCCACCAAGTATACCAAGTCTGAAACCATTGTAATTTGCCCCTCTTAAATTACCCATTACAGCTTTATTTGATGATGGTATACTAGGTATTTTGATTTTAAATCTAATCACAATAGGTTTTCCTATTTGTATGATTGATGGTGGAAAGGAAACACTTTGGTCTACTCCATTAAAACTCATTGCATTTCCTTTGCCATTCCACCCAACAACACGAGTAGGACTACCTACTAGTGTTCCTGTGTATCCACCTATTGAGTCCATAGCATTACCACTAGATTCATCAAATCCTATAAAAGCTTTACCATATTTACTTAAATTATCTTTACTATTAGCCATTGTATTGACCTCCAATATTTCTCCATATTAAAAGGACAACTATCTTAATAGTTGTCCTCAATCATTGCTGTTTTAAAATCACTACCAATAGGAATAGTAAACATTCTGCCTTTTCCTAGAGGTGTTTTATTATTAGTTATAATCTCATATTCAGTTGTAGGCTTAGTAAAATCAATTGGTTGACTATCTACTGCTGAGTCAATTTCTCTAACCAATCCACCTTGAGCTAACATCATATATTCTGCTGTGTTAGGAATCTCTTTTACACGAGTTGATGTAGGAGATAAAACAAGGTTTTTATTGTCTGTTGTTTTAACAACTAAGCGCTTTTGAGTAAAGTCAGAAGGGGATAGAGCTTTATTATAGATTTGCAAATCATCTAATTGACCATCTAATGAATAACCTGTTGCTGAATGATGACCTAATACAGACATCTTGTGTACACTAGCTACTGTTTCGTTAGATATTGCGGTTTTCTTTGAAACCAACTTATCATCTAAATACATCTTTACTGCATCTACATTGGTAGTTCCATCCCAAGAAAACATAATGTCATACCACTTGTTTAAGCCAATGCTTAACCCTGTTTCGATTATCAAAGTATTTTTATTATATAGGTTTGCATATAAATAGTTATTATATATACCTATTTGAATACCATTCCCTGCTGAACCTTGAGTTCTTGTTACAATAATACCTTCTTTATATGTTGTTAGTTTTAATTTAAACCTAATTGTTTTTTCACCATTCGGTATAACAGGAGCATTGAATTTTACTGTTGTAGAGGCAGTAGTATTTCCACTTATAGCTAAACCTTCGCCATTCCAACCACCAACTCTTGTTGCGCCTGTAACTGTACCAACATAGTTATACAATCCTAATTTATCATAAACATCACCACTTGATTCATCAAAACCAAACCATGCAACACCATATTGTGACATTAATTGCTCTGTTGATGCCATTTATTTCACCTCTCTTTTATATCCAAATTGAATCCTTGCTATACCACTAACACTATGACCGTTATTGTTTAATATATTAATTCTATAATATCTGAAACTATGGCTCTTATTAAGTATAAATAGCCTTTCAGTATTACTTGCCCAATCAATAGTCTGTTTAAATCTTTGTAGCTCAGTAAAATTTGTACCATCATTCGAACCTGAGACAGTAAATTCCATTGGCTTGTCTCCTGTAGAGCTATTTCTACCCATCATTTTTAACTGACTGATAGTCTTTACCGTACCAAAGTCTAGCTGTATCCAACCTAGTGTTTCTCCTGAATTGGTAAGCCAACAATCATCAATTGTTGTTGATGTTACATATGTCTGAAAGGCTTTCCATGCAAGTCTAGGGAGATTTTCACTACTTGCACTAGCAACAAGTGGGGAAGGAGCGTTATTAGAAGTCATTTTAGTTTCATACCAAGTAAAAATAGGTTCAAAACTTTTATTCTCTTTTATTTCTCTGATACCCAAAGCATTGATTTTACCTATGTCATGTGTAAACACTTTGCCACTCGCACCATCAACAGGTGTGTCATTTAAGTAATTATGCTTAGTAAAAGGCACATCTAATTGAATTTCTTTACTTTGTTCAATACCATGTAAAATCATGTTTTTATGTGAGTTGTCAGGAAGGTGAATTAGGGTGTTTTCTGATAGAGAGTAATATGAGTTGTCATTTTGAAGAACCATTCTTTTTTTCAAAGGTGTGCAATAAATATTTATTTGTCCAACATCTAGTCTGACACGACCATTGTTTGAGATAACATCTAACTTTATAAATTTTCCATTTATAATTTTATCAAAATAGTATATTCTTTTTTCACTACTGCTCCAAGAAATTTCATTAGTTTTATATAGTACTTCTACCCAATTTACATTATCATTAGAGCAATATACTTTAAAGTCTTTTGGCGCTCCTGTGACCTCGGAAACTCTTGAAGTAATAGCGATTCCACCTATTTTATATTTATCACCAATATAGAAACTAATCCACCCATTATTTTCATTTGAAGACCAACAATCACTACTACTAATATTAGTTCCATTAAATGCTTTCCAACCTGCATAGCTACTATCATATTGCCCACTAGTTTCAACAATGTATGGAATAGGTGTAGTATTAGAAGTCATTGCATTTTCTAACCATTTAAAATCTTCCATATTATTATTCCTTTCTTATTGTATTAAGAAAATATAAAAACTCAGCATTAATTAACACTAATGCTGAGTGGTTTCCTATCTAATTTAGTTGTCAAAAGACCTTCTTTGTTTTTTGATATTTCATCTTGTAAAATGTAGCTTTTATACTCAAAAATAGAATTAAGTTTTTCGAATTTAAATGCACCATAATTAATAAAGTTATTTGCACTTGTTTTTTGGATTTCTATAAAATTGCTTTTGTTGCTTTTAAACAATATTTCTCCAATACATATATATTCATATCCATTAGTACTTAATGCTTCTATTCTGTAGTACTGATACTCATTAGAGTTTCTGAATTTATATTTTTTGGTTTCTCCATTTATCCATGTTTGATTTCTAAGCTCTGCTAACCTTACAAAATTAGTACCGTCATTAGAGCCTAGTATATTGAAATCTTTTGGCATACCATTTGCAAGTTGCTGAGTATCTTTAAATGCGCTCAATTCTACTATGTTAGCATGAACCTTTTTGTCATATTTTATTTGTATCCAACCTGTTGTTCCTATAGCGCTACTATAATAGTCATAGCTTCCATTATTAGTACCGTTAAAAGCTTTCCAAGCTAGATAGTTTGAGTTAAATTCGCTACTTGCACTTACGACTAATGGAGAAGGGGCAGTATTAGAGGTCATTTTTGTTTCATAGGTTACATCTAATAACTCTAGTGAGTATGTTTTGCTATTCACTTGAAGAAGAATCCTCCTCAATCCTAAAGAATAATTTTGCAATACAGTCTTTTCTTCTGCTGTCGCAAAAGTATCATAAAAAATTTGCTCATAATTTCTGTTATCTTTTGAAATGCTTATTTTAATGTTTCTAACATCATAAGAATTGTTACCCCAATTTTTTAAATATACTTTTGAAAAAAATTAACATATTCAGGTAGTTTTATAGTATAAAAAATCCCACTAGCAATACCGTTGTATGGTGGTAAAGTACCTCTTGTTTGGAGCATTTGGAGGTAGTTATCATCAGTGTTTCTTGTCGTTGCATTAGTTTCAATTACATCACTTTTTGTCAGTTTTACTAAATTACCTTTTTTGTCATATACTTCAATATAATTTATTCCACTACCACTAGTTCCTCCACCTGAGCCTTCTACTTTTAAATACCAAGCCATTTACTTCACCTCTCTTTTCTAATTGAATCTTATGCTTAATGGTTTTCTATCAAGTTTTGTTGTCCACAGTCCCTCTATGTTCTGTGAAGTGTTTTCTTGTAAAATATAGTTTTTATTTCTAAATAATGAGCTTATCCTTTCAATAGAAGAGTCATTACCATAGCTTAATATGTTGTTATTTGAAAAACTATCCATTTTGTTTAAATAAGGTTTCTTGTCATATGCCAAAAATCTAGCTTCACTTACTGCAACATATTTTGAAGAAGGGAGAGTGAATACAATTCTATAATATCTGTAGAATTTAGAGTTTTTGAAATAGTAGTTTTTTAGAGTTAGCCATGACAGCTCAGGAGGCTCTATAGTATATATGGGTTCGAATGTTGTATTGTCATTAGAACCTTGGATTGATACACTATTTGGTGTTATCCACGTACTACTTGAATTATATCCCATAAGACTTAATCCTTCTATTCTTTGCTCGTTTTTTTGTCCTAAGTCTATTTTTAACCAATGACTTGTACTAGCTGATAGTGGATGCCACATTCTGTCTAGGTTAGTGCCTACAGAATTATCAAAAGCATAATAAATACCACCTGCGGTGTATGCGCTTGATGCAGTTGCTACATATGGTGAAGGGGCTGTATTAGTAGTCATAATTGGTGGGAATTTTTTTTCGTTAATATTTGTTTCACTAATAGAATAAACACCTTGATTGTTTCTGAATAATATTTTTTCACTCATTACCTCACCTCAATTCTTATACTTCTAATGTCTAAATATTTCTTCAAATTAATTGTTTTGCTAAACACTTTTCCTATTTCATTAACACCTAAAATCTCACTTTTATTTGCCATTGCTACAGGTTCTAATGTTGTAACTTTACGGTTGAGTAGGGTAGATATGCTATCCATACCTTGCTCTAAGAATCGAGTAGGTTTGGGTAAGGTAGAAGAGACTGTTTCCCATGATGAAGGTTTAGGGTTAGATAACACTTCAAAAAGCTCCATCTCACCTATAACAACATATGTTGCTGAACCACTTTTCACATAAATTCTATAGTAGCGATAGCTTGAAGGTTTATTTATTAAAAACTGTTTTTTCTCATAAAGTGTCCAAGAGCTAATTTTCTGAGTATCAAGTGTATCCCAATTACTATCATTATTAGAACCTTGTAACTCCCAATCCTTAGGGAAACAGTCAGGGGTTGTGCTAAAATTGAATGCTATGGTATACTTACCAATAATTTTACTTTCACCAACATCTATTTTTAACCAAGATGGGTATTGTCCACTACCATTCGCCCATCCACTAGAAGGCTCATTAGAGCCATCAAATGCCTTGTAAGGTGCGTATCCAAAAGTATTTGTTTAGTTTGTTGAGAGTGTTATTTTCCCGTTTGTATTAGATGTCATTGTTGGAATGACACTACTGCTTGAATGAGTATTTTCTGATTTATTTTGATATTTCTTATACTCACCATCATGTAAAATAAATGTTTTATTTTCTACTATGGATTCAAAGTAAAATTCGTTAAATTGAATGTAATTTCCTTGAGCTTGAATTTTATATATTCCTATAGTTAATAATTCACAAACAATATACCAATCTTCTGTAGAAGTAGTTGGAACACTTTTATATAGTGAGTATGTGTTAAGCTTACTATCATATTTATAAATATCCAAAACTTTTCCCGAAGACCCTCCACCATCACTATAAACTCCACTTGTTGCCCAAAATCTGCAATTTTCTTTTACTGAAAACTCTATATAAGATGATGTATTACCAACAAGCAACAAAGCTCCATAGTTACCCTGCTTTGATGTTATACCATCATGTAAAACCTCATATATTTTATCAGGTGTTAACGAAATACCATTGCCATTTACTGAGCGAATATAATTTGAAGAAACATAGTTAAAATTAGCTTTACGTTTTACGTTTTTTGGAATACTAGTGGTTGCCATTATCTCACCTCAGTTCTTATACTTCTTATATCAAAATACTTTTTCATGTCAAGAGTTTTACTAAAAACCTTACCAACTTCTCCTGACACTAGAATATCGTTTCTTTGATTCATTGGTATTGGCTCTAATTGTGTTATTGTACGGTCAAATAGGGGAGATAGATTGTCCATTCCTTTATTGAGGAACTGAGTAGAGCTAGGGAGAGTGTGTGATACAGTTGACCAATAAGCAGGTGTATCAGTGGTAGCCATTTCATACATTTCAAATGAACTAACTAATGTATAGTAACTATAGTAACTTAATCCAAATTGAAGCTTATAAAATAAATACTCATTATTATTATTGAAGTGATAAGTTACTTTAGCATTACTATTTGGGTGATTATTAACAGATAGAAGACTATCATAGTTTAAACCATCATTACTACCCAATAAGGTAAATTCTTTTAGCCCATATGAACTACCTGTAATTATAAGAGAATCTAATGCAATCTTATTTATTATTTTTGGAGAGTCAAATTCATATTGAAGCCATGATGGATTACTTTCACTAGAACCGTTATCATACCAATATGTTGAACTATTCCTGTCAAATGCTTGCCATGCAGGAGTATAAGCACCTCTAGCAGTTACACTACCAGTTGGAGCAGTATTGCTAGTCATATTTGGTACTGCATTAATAGTTGGGTCTTTACCTAATAATTTAGGGGTGAATTTCTTATACTCACTATCATGTAAAATAAGAGTACTATTTTCATAGCTCATCTTTTGCTTTCCATCAAATGAATACAAGTTTGGTACTATGTATGGATATACAAATGACTCTTGCCCTGCATTAATAGTGAAGGGGATTGCACTATTAGAGCTATCTGCTGAACCGATTGCAGGTTTTATGATAGACAACGGTACACCATTAGAACCCTTAATGTCTATGAGTGAGCTAAAGCTTCCTCCATTCATGCGGTATCTATATCTAGGTGTCGAAGGTGCTGTTAAATCCACCTCAATTCCATAGACTGTATCTAACTGTGGTTGCCAAAGTATTTGGTGTGAATTAGGTTGATTATAATTAGTTTTATCAACTGAAACAAACCCTATCCATCTGTTTATCATTCTCCCACTATCAGGAGTAGTGAGTTCAAAATAAAAGATACCCTCTCCTAATGTTCTACCACTTATTGTATTCATCACTTCTGTAGTTGCATTAGTAGCAGTGAAACTTGAGTTTTTAGTCCATCTTGCATCAATAATATTCATTGCGATTAAACACCTTCTTTAAAGATAGGATTCAAGCTATCAATTTTCACCCAATCATCACGAGTGACTTTCATTCTGTGTAAGCTTCCTGTATCTGACCATGTTGAATCTAACGTCATATCATACTTGTAATCACGTTTAAGACTTAGTGATGTTGTTCCTTCTTCGTAAAAATCCATTTCACCTATACCTGTATAGGAAGTATTACCATTATTCTCTGAGAATTTTAGTCTGTATGCAAGATAATCATTTTTATTTGATATTTCATAGATTTTATCGGTAATTGTTGCAGACCAAACTTGATTAGTTTGTTTATCTAAATCTATCCAAGTACCATTAATGCCATCTGTAGTGTCATTGCTTCCTTGAAAAACCCAGCTCTTGGGCATTGAATTTACATACGAACTACCTGACCCACTTCTTAATTTGTACTTTATAATTTTCTTTTTGTCTTTAAAGCAAAACCCTAGAAAACCTGTTTTAACTCCAATTTTAGTAACATATCCTTCACTTGTATCTACTTTATCAAAAGCTTTCCATGCAAGATAACTTGTGTTAAGCTCAGTTTCCGCAAACGCAAATCCTTCTGAGGAAGAAGTGTTAGATGTTAGTTTAGGGACAATATAGCTACCTGCTTTAAATTCTTTTTCTTCAATATATTCATTAAGATTAAAATCACCTTTTGCTATAATAAAAGTATCTGTAACAAACCCTGCAAACAAATCTATTCTTACTTGAATATATTGCTTAACATCAGATTGGATAGCTCCATCCATAGCAATAGCAGTCCACTCAGACCAATCTTTATCATTGTCTGACACTCTCGTTAAAACTGCGAATGAGCTTGCTCCATTATTTGTATTAGTTGTAAATACCTTTTCGAAGTCTTTAAACTTATCACCTAAATCAATCACATCAGAAGTCCAAGAGCCTTGTTCTGTATAAATAGGTCTTCCTTGATCATCAACATCAACTTGCATCAATTGTAGAAGACCTGTTGCCCTATTAATCTCAGTGTTATTGTGAGTTCCTGAAACACCAATAGGCAATCCAATTTCTTTGCGCTCTATATTACCGCCTACTACTGTCATAGAATATCTTCCTTTCTTAAATATGAATTATGTTTTCTTCTTGCCTATCTCCTGTATCAATAGACTCTATACCACCTGTGAAAGTAACGAAACTGCCATTTACATTTGTATATGAATTGTCTAAGAATAATACAATAAATTTAGAACTTTTAGGTGCTTTGATTTCTCCAATCCTAGCATCTAAGCCTTTACTAACTAGATTGTCTCGTAGTTTCTCAAGTGAATAATTACCTATGTCGACTGTGTAAACTTCCTCAGTTGAAGATTCAAATAATGATAACTTATTGTTCGTAGCTGTTATTTCTAAGTAATCATTTTTTTCAGGAAGACGTAGCCAAAATCTCTTCATAGCGCATTTCCTCTCTTTGTATTAGTTTTTGATAGTCCAATTAATTTGACCTGCTCTGTTGGCTTCTAAAGGGGCATAGAAGCGTTCTATTTCAATCCCACTTGATTTGAATATCAAGTAGCCGTTCATGTCCTTATTTGATGTTAATTTGACCTCAATAAAGGCTCTCTCGTTAAAAGGAAGGGATACAACGGGTTGGAAGAATAGTTGAACATCATCTTTCTTGTAAATTGTTTTGTAGCCGAAATTAATTGATTTGATATTAGAACGTTGTACACCTTGTACATTATTAAAATCTGTAAAGGCATCTTTATATGTAATAAGGTCTTTGTTTGCAAAGTTTGTTGTTAAATGATATATCTCTCCATTTTCGTCTTTATATTCAATTTCTATTTTTCTGCCATGTAAGTAGAAAGAGCCGTCAGACATTTCGAAAAAAAATTTCATTCCTTGACCAAACAAACCGAAACGAACGACCTGATTTTTCTGTACTAAATAAAAGTCATTTTTTTTATGCGTAAGTAGGTCATACTCAGCATAATTTTTACCATTTACATAATCAGCGTTCCAATTAAAAGGAAGACCGATTGCTTGCACATTTTTTGAATCTGCAAATAACATATTTATCAATCCCTTCATTGTATTGAAGCTTCTTAAAAATCCAATAAAAAGGTTAGGGGTAGTTACCCCTAACCCTATAAAACCCCCTTGATTTAAATTGATTATACGTAGCGGTAAGAAACGCGCTGCGCTAATGAGTTTTTCCCTGCATTTGCAGTTATTGGAACCTCTGCGTAGACCGTAATTTGAACGAAGTTACCGCCTGCAAAGTGAGCGTTTGAGCCATCTTCCTTCGTATTATTTGCCAAACCTAAAATTTCCTTTGCATTCGGTGTTTTTTCAATTTTTACTGAAAGATATTCTATACCGTTATCAATAAAAGTATTACCCTCAACTTTCACCCATGATGGCTCTTTTTCATTTGTTTCCCCCGCATTGATTACTTTATAAATATATCCATTCGGTGTTGAAGGTTTAATATAAGCACCTAAAGAAAATGTTTTACCACTTGACCATACTTGAGCTGTTTCAGCAAACTTGTTTGTCGTAGTACCATTTGTTCCTAAGTCCTTAAGACCCGTTGGATTACTTGTACCAACTCCACCTTTACCAACTTCCGTCCAAGATTTATCATCTGTTTCACCTAATGAATCAACACGAACTCTAAACCAATTGTCTCGAACAGCTTCTACGGTAGTGCCACCATCTCTATCGCGAGTTGTAAACGTTACCTCCTCCATTTTAGGGCAATCTTCCTGGCCTCCTCTGTTATTCCAAATAAAGAATGTTTTTTTCGGTGAAGGTGAGGAAGCATCTACAGTACCATAATTTACTGTGTAGTTTACTTGCTTAGAAAATTCGTTTGTTCCTTCATACCAAGATACCAATGGAGTGTTATTCATTAAAAATTCCTTCTTTCTTCCTAGTTTTTTGTATAAAAAAACTCTCTAAGCCATTACGGGTTAAGAGAGTCGTTTAACAATATTTTTATATTGACTGATAAATTTTGTGCATCAACAGAAAAGGAGGGGATATGTAATCTGAAAATATCGCCCTTTTGTACTTTCGTTTTTGTTAATGTATGGGCTTTATTATCAAGATAGTTATCTGAAACAATCATTACTGGATTATCCGTAATATCAACCCAATCATTAAAATTCGCTGATTTTTGAATTTGAATTGGAGTTGGTTGTGAACCTTTGGAGGAAACGGAGGCTTTTATCTCTGTAATTTCTCCATTCCAATCAAATACAACATGTGGGTCTTGAATTCCTTGTAAAATGTCTTTTGGAATAATAAATACCATTGTTTTTTCATTCACAAATTTGGTGATACCTTTAAGCTTTATGTAATGCTCTTTACTCATTAAGCCGTTCATCACTTCATTTGCTAATGGAACATTGCCACCCAAAGCATCAATAGGAACCCAATCTTTGCCGTTCCATCTATAGCGTATACCGGTATCAAATACTTGTGTTGTCCATCCAACTTCAGGATAAGGGAATTTTTTTGCAATTTCGTCGTATGTATTGACATATGGCTGATAAATTAAGACTGTTGTTTCATATGCATTTTTTACGAGCTCCGTCGCATCTTTAGCTTTTTGGGTAGCAATTAATGCTTGATCAGTAGCATGATTTGAATTATTGATGGCAATGACAAGACGTTTTAAATATTCCTCGTAATTATCTGTTCTATCAATTAATTCTTGGACTTGTGATTTACTTTTTTCGATGATTTCATGTAATGTCTCTGTTGAATCTGTACCATCATAATGGACAATACGAGTGGACGGATAGAGAATAAGACCTCTTCCTTTATAAACAATAGAAATGGTCTCCGCTTCTCGTGATGCATGAAAATAAACAAAGCCATTTGTGTAATCTACATAAAATTCATTTTTATCGAGATTCTTTTTAATAAATGCTTCGTAGTTAATTTCAAACATTCCTGTAATTCGCACTCGGTACATCTCATCTGGGATTTCTAGTAAAAAAACGCGTTGGTTCACTACACGAGCAATATCAAGCCTATCAATAAATGGATCGCTTGATGTTCCTTTTCGCCAAACAATATGAATAGGGTTATTAAATTCTAAATAATTAATAGGGAGTGACAACTTATCACCTTCTTTCTTAACGGGTTATTAATTTGCAAACACATTACTAGAGCCTTCATTTATTTTTGTTGTAGTACCTGCGTGGGTTAATACCGAATCACCATTTCTAACAAGTGGTTTACCATTGACAAACACTGTAGTGCTATATTTAATAATGGAGCCATTCGCACTTGAATGATTGCCACTTTCGGTAGTCCAGCCGTTAGGAACTGTGTATGTATCTTTTTCTAAAGTTTTGGCTCCAGAAAATGCAACTGCTTTGCCATTTACAAAAACATTAGGGCTACCTTCATTAATTTCGCCATCAATTGTTGCGTTAATATCTTGATAGGTGTAAGGGGAGGAGGGGGGAGTTAAAACACCGTAACATGCTCCTCCATACCAATAACCTGAAAAATACTCACCATTTATATAGCCAGGCTCACAAGTATAATCATTGGGTTTTTTTATTTTAATATGATTGGATGCAACACTAGATTGTATTTTATTACCTTTTACAACTACTCCAGGCATGGTCATTCCTCCTTAGTTAAGTTCAATTCGAGAACCATTCACCTTAACACCTGAAGAACTAATGACAATTTTGTTTTCACCTACAGCTAAAGTGATGGCAGTAGAGGCTTTAAGATTAATGTTTTTTCCTTCGAAGTTCATAGAATGAGGAGTTTTCATAACAACGGAGTCATCACCATTTTTTAGCGCGAATTCTCGTTTTTGGCCATCACTACCTACATAATCGAAATAGAAACCATCCATTTTTTTATATTGATATCCAACATTGTTACCTCCATCACCGCCAGCTCCCCAAGTTATATGAGGATATGCAGCATCTCCAGTTTCTTTAACAGTAATCGTTAGCTTGTCTTTTTCAGAGCCACCATAATTTGTTTTAATTTTAAAGAAGTTATCTTTAATATGAATAAAGTCTTGAGGCTTATTGGAGTTCAGTGTTTTTAATTTATTGACGGTTAAATCCGAGATATAGCTTCCATCTATGTCCTTAATCATTTCATCCGAATCGTTGCCCATAATTTGAAGTTTTTTCGCATAAATAAGACCATCTTTTCCAATCCAAATGCGTTTTTCGCCGTTAGCATCAATGGCTATACCTTCATTAGCATTTAAGCGTATTTGTTCATTGTTATTACCATTAATAGTAATACCGTTATTTTGATCAAAGATAATCTTCTCGCCAAGGAAACCATCTACAATTTTAAGGTTATGTGTCGTAATATCCTTTGCATAGAGCCTTCCATCGGTACCAACGTAAAATTTTTTGTCATGATTTACGTAAATTGAAATGGCTTCATTAGCATTTAGCTTAATGACCTCACCATTTCTACCGTAAATAGTGATACCTTTCTCCCAATCAAGTGTAATAGCGTCACCTAAATCTCCGTCAACAATCCGCAGATTTTTGGTTACTAATCCTTCAGCATAAAGTGTACCGTCCTCCCATTTCGAGTCGCCTAAAGTAGCAAATAATTTACTAACCCATTTGTCATTTTCCCACTTTTGAAGGGCAAGCCCATTCGTAGCATTCAGGAACGCTCGATATTTCCCATCACTACGTACAGCAATAAAGCCAAACTCATTCATAATTAAATTGTTATTATACGAACCCATATGAATACCTGAATAGAATAGGGAGTCTTCGATTGATTGACGAAGACGAGTCGCTTCATCATAGTAATTTTTAAACTTTTGCACAAAAATACCACGATTCTCAATAGGACTCGTGGACTCTGTTAGGGGATCGGTCATATCAATATTTAAGTTCTGTGATTCTAAATAACCGTTATTAATGATTTTTATATAGTTTGAAATATAATTCATTAATTCCAAATAGGCATTTTTAAAAGCACTTGTTGAATACCTATCAGTTGTAGAGTAGACGGTATCGAAGGTTTGTGTTTTTGTATCAAATTCAGAATTTACATCAGTTTTATTGTCTCTTTCACTTCTAATATATTTTTGTGCTTGTTGGAGAAGAAGCTTATAGTCTGAATGGATTTTATATAGTTCCTTAATAAGCTCCAGCTTTTCAAGTGTCGTCAATTTTCCATCCGCAACAATTTTGTCAAACAAACCAATATCAAAATAATTATTCTCAGCATCTAAAATTAATTGGTCTAAGTTATTCACGATCTTAATATTTTCAGCAACCATATTTCGAGAGTATAGTGTTCCATCTGTATTCGCCCATAATATTTTCTTCCATGCATCACCATCTTTTTGACTAACTGAAAAGCCTTCACATGTTGTAATGGCAACCCTTGTTATATCATTCCAAGAAGTTAAACCAAAGCATTCAGGTTCACCTTCATCCGTTACAAGCCCTAGCCGCATTACTTCATCCCTATTGCGATTATAAATGGTTGTACGTGAGCCGCGTGTCACCCAAATACCTGATTCATCCTCAATAGCAAGGTTAACTCCAGAAATGATTTTCCCAAAAATTCTTTCTCCGAAAATGCCATCCTTTGAAATTGCGTGCTTCCAGGAGTTACCATTATCATTTGTGATTGCTAAAAAGCCATTTTGAATGACGAGCCAGCTTAAGGGATCCGTTAAATCTTTGACAGTAATACCGCGTTCATTTATTTCGATTTGCTGATTATAGCCAGCCGTCACAGCGTTTTTCAATGCATTCCATTTATTATTAATAATATCGTTGATGGCGCCGTTATTTTCTTCAGATAGACTCCATTTCCACTTTTCCATTTGAACGAGAGTGGAGGTATTGCCAGCCTTTTCAATCTTATCTAACCATGTATTTTGTTCATCAATTTCGTTCGTGATAATAACTGAGATGGTTTCTCTTTCAATATCATATGTAATTTCCGTAATCTTAGCTTTTACATCTACCTGTAATCTGTCATACCGAACACTAACGATATCACCTAGATTAAGCTTGTCCCAATCATTTTGACATTCTACGATTGTTAAAAAATCAATCATATTCATATCTAATTTAATTTTGGGCTCTAAAAATGAACGAAATACTTCTTTTGCTTCTTCTAGCAAATCAGCCTCTTCAACTATCGAGTCATTGATATATTCTTTTTCAATTTCAAAGTTAGATAACTCTACTAATAATTCTTTTGAAAAATTATTTTCTCTTAGTAGCTTTTTTCTTAAGTCGTCTAATTCATTTTCATAATCGCTCAATTGATACTTGAGATCTCTAATAAAGGCTTCTTGATTAGAGATCTCAGCTCTTTTAATCTCTAATCGATTAATAATATCCTGATGAGCAGGGGTACCAGACTGAAAATTTGCATTGGATAAATCTAATTCGTCCTCTATGATAATTCGTTCTGTTAGAAGACTACTAAAGCGTTGTTCCTCCATTTGAATAATGGAGCGCTGTGTTGTAATAGTACTGGTTAAATTAGTAAATCTCTCTGAAAGTGATTGGATTAATGCTTGATAGTTTTCTAATGCAATACATAATGCATCACTCATATATTCCGAGTGGCTAATGACAACTCCATTTTCACGCTTAAAGGGATAGAGATAATATCTATAGTCTTCTATATAGGGTTGTCCAGTGGGATTTAATCGATGTATTGTTAGCCCGTCCTGACCATAAGCCTTTAACCGAGTTATTGTGTCGATTGTGTTCGTTGATAAATTAAAGCTTTCCAAGTATTTTCCATCTCTTATGTAAAAACCTTTATTGTTTCCAATGTTTTCAGGTCTATAGAAATTAATTTCACATTTAATGGTGTCCCAGAATATAACGGCATTCCATATATTCGCTAACTCATAAATGATTTCAAGTATGTTATTGGAAGATACTTCATAACTACGATACGTTTCGAAAAGGCTGTCTACATATCCGACTTTCCAATTGGTATTAGCTGACGATAATATTTCATCGGAAATTTGGGAGAGTGTTTTACTGACTACCTCATAACCTCTAATATTTTTGTCGCTAAGTTGAACTCCTAGCGATAGAGCGGAATATTGAATAAACTCGTCCTCACTATAAGATTTGTTGGATTCATTTAATAAGAAGTATTCCGTAGTAGGACCAAACTTAAATTTAAATAAATAGCGGTTCTTTATTTTTTTAATGTTTTCATTATCCTTTGGAACACCGTCTTCAATGATTACTGTTGGGATTTTAAAGGACAATTCGTTTAATACAGATAATTTTGTGTTGTAGCTAATATCATAAGCTTCACTTAGCAATGCAGTGGTTTTCTTATCTGGCTTGCAGAGGAAAATTTTTGGTTGTGCAGCTTTTAAATTATTGTTAATATCACCTAAATTCACTTTATCACCTCCTTTCACGGGAACTATTGTTGAATAAATACGTGCTGAAATCTAACTTGCATATCAAAGTCACCGTTTGCTTTCAAATCGTTTTTCCCAGTAACTAACTCTAAAAATTCATCATTATGGTCGTCATATCGATAGACACCAAGATTTTGCCTATTTGAAACGATTTCCTCTTTCTGACAATGAATAAATACTTCCTCATCATTTATTAAATTACGTAACTGCATTTTTTGGTTGGTCATCGTATTTGTTATTTCTATATCTCCATTACCGTTCTTTTTTCTAATCCATACTTTAGGTTTAACAATGAAATCGCCTAAGTTTTCAAAAACAGCACATGGATCAAATTGGATTGAAAATGATTGTATATAAGGCTTTTCATGTTCCTTTGAGGCACTCATCATAATTTTATATTTAAAAACTAATCCTTTGAGCTCATATTGATCCAATAGATTTGTATCATTGAAATTTATTTCTTTCCAATCTGTCCATGTGACGTGATCATAGGATACTGAATAATAAAATTGAATTTGTTTTGCATGTACATTTATAATATCTGCAGCAATGGTTGTTAAATAATTTGGTGAATTCGTTGAGATTAAATGAGCTTTGGAGGTGTATGAACCTTTAACATTTAATAGGGAACCCCAGCTTTTCATATAAGCACCTCTATTCTATTTTTCCGAATGGACTAAATTCACAGCTGTCGCCAATTCGTTTCCATTTAATCGTTTTAGCTTTTCTCCAAACAACAGAGCCATCAATAAATGCTGTATTATTTTGAACAGAAGACCATTCCGGTTCAGTTAGGGAGGAATATCCAGCAGTTTCACAAATATAGTAGAATTGTTTGCTGCCATTAGTAGGAAAAATAAGATCTCCCACTTCGTAATTATATTCTCCGCGCCAAGTATTACTATTGGCATCATAAAACTCTTGATTCAAGCCTGTAAGAAAAGTAGGGGAGGTAGTAGTGCTTTTGCCCTCAACTACACATTCGTATAACCCACCATTATCAGGCTCTGCTTTTATTAAATCGCCTACGATATAATTTTTATTAGGTTTCCATTTTTTTGCATGAATACCTCCGCGTGTTACAACCCATCCAATGTGGCCACCAGTGATAGGTGTTTTGTTCCAAAGAATATAACCCAAGGAGTAAAGTGTATTATCCTGCAATTCCTCAATAGATTGAACCGAAGATGTAAGGTATTCTTCAAGTTTATTGAAGTTTGTGCCGTAGTTCACAACGGTCTCTTTTATGTCATCTTTTTCAAATGATGAATCAGTTACTATTTTTAATCCTAGCTTTTTCGTCTTTTCCATTTTTACAAGTCACCCCAATTATTAATGTTTGCATACAGAATGCCCCATGTGTTATTAATCGCATCAATCGTTAGTCCATTTGTAGTGATTTTCATATTTTGACATTCACCTTGAGCAAATGTAGAGATGTCATCCTTTAATATGTAGCTTTTATTTGATTCTCTAAATTCTATCTTATCGATAATATGCTCGTGAGAATATGTATAGGGGGAGGAGCATCTAATCGTTAATTCAACATAACCGTGTTTTAGCCCGTTATGGATTAAAGTAGAATCACCTTCTACAAGGGCATACATTACTCTATTAGGATTATGATCAAACACTAGTGGCTTATAATATGGCTGAAAAAGCCAACGTGCAATTTTTCTTAAGTCTCCATCACTAACCCAATTCTCTAGATAAAAAGACAATTTAAAAGAGAGTGGCTCATGCTCCACTCTCTGAAAGTAAGGTATTTCATTATTGGCTATTTTTTTCTCAACAATTCGTCGTATGGGGAGAAGATTTTCTTCAAACAAATTGCCTGAAGTCCATCCAATATAAACGCCCATATCCTTTGATGAGATATTGTCATACATAAAATGAATTGATTCTAACACTAATTTCTCATCCCTCTCTTACGTAATAAGTCGGCGTTAATCATTTTGCTAAATTTCGTTAAATCATTCATATCGCCATTCATTTTGTCTATGTTAAATTCGATATTTATATCTCCATAAGTTGAAGCAGAAGCAGTTTGAACTGTACTCAAAGTATTGCTGAATGATGGAAGTTGATCTAATATTGGACGGAAGAATAAACCGGCTCTTTCCATAATATTAGCCATTGACAGCAAGTTGTTGGTATCGATAGGGGAGTTAATTAATTCATTTGGATGAACAATCATGGCTTTGCCACCTAATCCGTCAATACCATTGCTTGAATAATTCGTAATTCCTCCTTGAAAGGCTGAAGCGGAGTTTTTTAATTTAGAAGCCATTTCTTTTGCTGCTTTAAGTAAGTAAGGTGTTTCTATAAATTGTCCAATGTTTGTTTCTACATAAACTGCAAAATCTTCTAGTGCTTCTTTTGAAAACTTATTAAGAGCTGCTCTAAAACCTAAACTTGAGGGAATTGTACCATTATTTTGATTTCTACCTTTGTTGGCTAATTCATGTCCCTTTTCTCTTATTAGCGATTGTCTAGATGGAAGACTTTCTTGTGTAACGAGTTCTTCAGTGAAATATTTTCCTAATAAAATCTCTTTATCACCTTGGTTAATAGTTTTACTTTTTTCTTCAGTATAATGTGTTCCAGAACCTGACAATATATTGCCGTAATCTGTTATATAATCTTGAAGATACTTAGAATCAACAACTGTATTTGCTGCTGATTTGAAATAATTCGCCAACTCTTGTTTCTCATCCTGGGTTAATGAATTAATATGTTTATCAAAACTAATATTAGCAGGAATTGAAGAGTTATTTTTTCTACCTTCAGCTGCTAGTTCATGTGCTTTTTCTCTAATGCTTGCTTGACGACCAGGACTCTCATTTTTAGTAAGAACATCAGTCATATACTTTGCTAAAAGAACCTGCTTATCTCCTAAGGATAAGGAAGAACTACCATTTCCTGAAGAGCCGCCATTTCCATTAGTTGGATTGTTTTTCGAAGCCCCATAATCGCCATTTTCTTTTTGTGCTTTCCCGAAGTCTTCAATTAATTCTATAGCGTGCTCTAATTCATCAATAATATTTTGTCTGATAGAGTTTCCAACCACATCCATTGAGTCAGTAAGAGTCTTCTCTAACTCAGGCATACTTTCTTTTAACCAAGCTTTATATTCGCCAAATTCCTTTCTTAATGCTTCGAATTCCTCGTTTCGAATTTGTTCTAAAATTTTCTTCAATTTTCGTTCATCATTGATCCGATCTGTATAGTATTGCTCCCAATATTGTTTTTTCTCATCTAATAAATTTAATTCATTTTCATGATTTTCATTTTCTAGTTCTTCTTTTTTACTAATCTCAGTTTCTTTTGCTTCTAATTGATCGTTTAAGGATTCTTTTCGTAGCTCAATTTCACGATCATGACGTTTTTCGGCAATATCCTCATCAATTTGTTGAAGCTGCTCTTGTAGCTTTTTACGTTTAGCTTTTGCTTCATGAGAATTATCCAACAAAAGTAGATTATATTGTCCCTGAATATCGTTACGCTCTTTTTCAAGCTTGCTAATATCCTGATTATAATCGCGTTGGGCTTCTTGTCTGTCGATTAATTTCAATTTGTCTTGGACATTGTTTCTAAATAGATCCATTTCATCTTTATAATTGTCCATGACCTTGTCGTGACGTTCATTTTCCCGTTTAATTTCCTCATCAATACTTTTTATATGTGCGTCCCGTTTTTCTTGCATGTATTCCTTGTATGCATTAAATAACTTATTGGCGAGTTCTTCTTCTACTTTATCTTTAGTATCTTTTAATTCATCATTATAGCTTTTTAAATTAGCTTTTAAATTCCACCAATTACGAGACATATCTTGAAGTTGAGCATTTAAATCCTTATAGTCTTTTGAATTTATATCCAGGTGGAGCATTTCTTGTTGAATACTTGCTATTGATGCTGCAACATTGTCCATTGAAACATGTGTTTGTCCCATTTGGAAATTTATTTCACGCGTAGCATCCGCTGAACCTTCTTTGTACATAGATTGGATAATTTTACTTCTATCAATTTGATACTGAATGTCATTATTTTTTTCATCGTATTGAGTTTTAATATTAAGGATTATTTCATAGTTTTTTTCGCGTATTTCAATGTCTAAAGATTTCATTTCAGTTGTTAGCTGTGAATAACGCTCTTTTAGCTTTTCTAAAACTTCTCCAGAATGTTTACCACTAGCAATCTGTTGCTGTAAATAATTCAACTCGCTACGATTGACATTTTGTTTTTGATTCATATAAATGGTCATTAGCTGTAACGTCTTTGCATATCTAGCTGAATTAGTATCTAGCTCTTTAATTTTGACATTTTCATAGTCAAGCTGTGACTCTGGTTGATTTCGTTGGTAATTAAATATTTCAAGTTTATTTAATGCTAGTTGCGAAATAGCATTATTTGTGTCTAGCATTTCAGTCTTTAATTCTAATAATCTACTTTTCATTTCATCAAGAGTGATTGCAGATAAAGAACCTTTTTTAATTAAACCTTCTATATATTCTAATTCTTGGTTATTAACGGCTTGTTTTTGCTCTAAATATTTCGTTTGTAAATCAATAGTCTTTGAATATCTACTAGAGCTTTTATCAACTAATTTTATTTTAGCGTCTTCATAATCTAAATTAGATTGTATGTTAGCACGCTTCCAATCATAATAAGATAATTGGGAATCAATTAGATCTTTCTCAACCTTCGCAATTAATTCCTTTTGATTAAGAATGTCTCTTTGCATACTTACTAATTCAGATTTGGCCTGATCGATGGATTGTTGAGTTGTTTCAACAGCAGTGATACCTGTTGAACTAACAGTGCCTGACTTAGCATTATTTATGTAGTCTGTAGGATTAATTGGTATATTTCCATTTTTGTTAATTTCATAATGTAAATGAGGACCAGTACTATTACCGGTGGAGCCTACAGTTCCAACTTGCTGTCCTATTTCGATTGTTGAACCTAATTTAGCAACCGCTTTATCTAAATGGGCATATATATGTTTTAAGTTATTCGCATCTTGAATAACAACGATATTACCATAGGAGGAAGGATAGACATTATCTTTTCCAGCTAGACCACTAGCAATAACCTTGCCACTAATGTTTGCATCTACCCTAGTACCTCGCTGCATTGCGATATCTATACCACGGTGATTATCTGATTTACCGTTTAAATTTCTATTACCAAAGTTACTTGAAATTCTACCTGACCAACCACTTAATTTTTGAGTGGTAGTAGTTGTTGTTGAGGCATTTGAAACAGTCCCTGTTTTATCGATCTTTCCAGATGCTATTTGAGATTTTATTGATTTTTCTTGTCTTTCAAGTAAATTTAATTTTTCTCTTTCAAGATTAAGTTGGTTTTGTAGTGATTTTCGATATTCATCGGAATACTTTGGTAAAGAAGATTGAATTTTTACTTGTCTTTCAATCTCAAGGTTTAGATTTTCTAAAGTTTGTTTAAATTTATCTGTAATGTAGATGGAATCTTTTGTAGTTTTATTGGCTTCTTTTGCTGCTTTATTTGCGCTCTGAGATTTTTTTGTTGAGCCTTCAGTAGTTTTTATGTAAGTGTTGATTTCATTTATTAGACCATTTAAATTTTGCTGTTTTTGATTAATTTCTTCATTTTTATTATCTATCTTACTTTGAGATCCAGCCAGAATTTGTCCTAGACGATACTGGGCCATTGGATCACCTTTTTTTTCAGCTTCATCGTACAGTTCTTGGAAATAAGAATGTCTAAGTAGTAATGCACTTAATTCGTTTCTTATATTTTTTATTCTTTCTACAGTTAATTGAGCTGAAGCAACTGTATTTTTTTGTTCGTCATTCAGTTTATCTTGATTATATAATATATATGCTTTGAATAATGTTTTATAGGCATTGTTTTCATTCTCAATTGCTTTTATTTTTTCTGATGAGAGACCTACTAATTTTGAATCGTTTTCTAGTAAATCTGGATAGGTGGAAGATAACTCTCGCATTATTTCCATTCGTTTGTTTAAAGTATCCTTTAAAAATTGTTCTTCTGAAGTTAACGATTCTTTGTTTAGTATATCATTTAATTCTTGTTCGGAGTATTTAGCTAATTGTCTAGTTAATGCATCATATTGAGTTATTAGGTCATCTGTGTGTGATATTTGTTTTTGTTCAACCCCTGCTAATTGTTCATAGACAGTCTGAAATTGTTTTACTTCTTCTTTTAATTCTGAAGTTTTAGCTTTTGCTTCAGCTAATGTTAAGTGATTAGCCCTCATTTCGACAGACAACTTTTTTTGAGTAGCAATAGTATTATCGTAATGCAAATTTAGAGATTTCATAATACTACTTACTTCTTTTTCACTTAATCCTA
The DNA here is from genome assembly GCF_044755845.1 of Lysinibacillus sp. NPDC092081. Lineage (NCBI taxonomy): Bacteria > Bacillati > Bacillota > Bacilli > Caryophanales > Bacillaceae > Lysinibacillus > Lysinibacillus sp. NPDC092081. The sequence goes on along the minus strand of NZ_JBIVRU010000001.1, from coordinate 285,708 downwards.
GCCCAGATAATTCAGCTTCCACATAAGACAACTTATCTTTAGCTTTACTAGCCATTGAGTCAAAAGTTTCAGAAGTAGCATTCTCCATGTTTTGAAAAGAACCTATAACATCATTTATTAATGTAGAGGTATTCTCATTTGAAAATAATGATGCTAATGATTCTTGTAAAGTATCTAACTCACTTAGATCAGTAACTGCAATTAATTGTGCTGCAAAACTTTCAGCATTGTTTTTAACATTATCGGTTAATTTATCGTTTTCACTTATTACATTAGCAATGTTAGAAATATAGTCCGATTTTTGTGCTAAGACATTTTGGTTTAGCTTATTTTCCGTTTCGATAATGTTTTCAGCGTGATATTCGACAGCTTCACTTAATTTTTGATAATAATCTGCTAACTCACTATTACCACCACTTCTAGCTTTAGATTGGAGCTTATTTAATTCTTCTATTTTGTTTTCAAAATCAGCTACTGTTTTAAGTATTGGTTCACCTTTGTCATCAAAAAAATTAACTTTATATCGTATATCTGGTGCAAAATCACTGTGGAAAGTGTTTAGAGTAGTAGCTATTCTTTTTATTTTACTTTCTTGTTCATCTTCTAATTCCGAAATAGACGTTTTTCGAATTTTTATATCGTCATCACGTTTTTCTTTAGCTGCTTGTTCAGCAATTTGCGACTCTATAGCTTGTTGTTCTTTAAGCAGTCCGATTTTTACTTTCAAAGCTTCTGAAGAACCTATAATCTTATTACCAAATTCATCTTCACGAGCAACAATATGAGGTAGCATTTCTCCAAGTTGATTCGAAATCTCTTGATATTCGGTTAAAATAGAAGGATCAGTATTGCCCAATGCTATGGATTTCTCTAATTCAGCATATCTAGATGTTAGGCTATCAATATCTGGGGCATTAGCAGCATAAGAGTCTACGATATTCTTTTGCTCAGCTACTAATTCTTCAGCCATTTGTTTGGCTTTAGCTCTGCTTTCTTGCAGTTTGTTTAGTCCAAATTCTGCAAGAACTATTGCTGCTCCAATACCAGTAGATGCAAGAAGTCCTCTCCCAATGCTTGCAAGACCACCAGCTGCCGCAAGTCCGCCGCCTTTCTTTGAAGAAGCTTCTTCCGCTATTTTTGAAGCTGCTTTTTCGCTTGTTTTAGTATTATCAACTTTATTACGTCGTTTTTTATTTTTTTTAGACTTAGATACGTTTGTTGGATCAATATTAGCTGCTTTTTCGACCGCTGGAGTATCTTCACTAATTTTAGGCGGTTTAATTTCAGCTGTTTTTTTCTTAATAAATTCTGTTAATTCGAAAGCTCTTTTTGCTCCATCAATAAATGAGGTTAAGAAGTTTGTAGAATCTTGAGCGGCGACATTCGTATTTTTCCCAAACTCGATAATGCCCTGATTAATCTTCTCTAATTGGTTTGGAATATCCGATATGCCTGCAATATTTAAGCCTCCATCTAGTTGGATATTTGTAATTTGAGTATTTAATTCAGCAATTTGCGATGTTAATTGTTCGAAGGTAGTAGTGTCTGCATATGCTTTTTGTAGTTCATAGATGTTATTTAAATTGGCTTCTAAAGCTTGTAAATTTTGCTGTGTTTCTTGAATGCCGTTTAATTTAAATTCATTCGTATTGACTGTTTGCATTTCTGTTTTCAGTTGGGTCAATAATTTTTCAAGAGATTGTAGGTCGCCAGTAGGGACTTTTGCTAGTTGTTTGTAAAATGCGTTGACATTTATTTTTAAATCTCCGAAATTTTTATTTAGAGTGTCTATAGATTTTACAGAGTGGGTAACTTGTTGTTTGAATTCATCGAAAAATGCAAGGGTAGGGGATGCTCCGTTTCCAATATTTTTAAGTTTTTGATTAAAGGCTTCCAATTGCCGTTCTAACGCTATTATTTGTTTTTCATATTCGATAAAGATTTGTGTGTTATGTCCTTTTACATCTAAGTTAATTGTTAGATTAGGTATGTTTTTTAGTTGTTTTATGTATGTATTAATATTTTTCTTAGAAATCTCGTCATTGATACCTAGAGCGACTAATAGCTCCGTTGGTTTTGATTGTCCACCACCAGTACTCAATCGGTTTTCCCTCCTAATTTTTAGACAACAGAAAAAACAGCTACAATAATGGTAGCTGTTTTGATCAATTTGTCTTTATTTAATAATGAATAAGACAGTAAATATCCTAAAATGTTCAAATACCCACCTAAAGCAGGTAGGGGAGTAGTTCAAAATTTTAACTATTTATTAGCTGAGACTAAAAATCAGAAGTTCCTTAGTCGTTCTTTTTAGGATGTTTATTTGGTTGTCTCGACAACGTTTGATTGTAAGATATTGAAGAACTCTTTTTCTATTTCTAAATATTTGAAACTTATATTAAGTCGTTTGTTAATTTCCTCTAACACATTGGAAATCTCATTCATTGTAAACATTTCAGTTAAAAATACTTCGTACCAGCCAATGTCTACTAGTTGATTCATTGTTGCAAAATGCGTTTCAATTGGCTTATCTTTTAATTCAGTTTGTAAATCAGTAAAATGTTTAATGATTAAAAATAAAATGTAATTATTTAATTCATGATCATTTTGGAAGAAATCCAGTTTGTTTCGTTGAACATATTCAATTGTATCAGCTAATTCACTTATCAAAATTGTTATTTTACGTTTACTAAATTTAGGATAAAAATAAATAAACTTACCTTGCTCTTGATCAATGTTAAACTTTTGCTTTTTATTTAAGGCGTCTGCATTTTTTTGAATATCTGCTAATGATAATTTCGTTTCACGTTTTGTCATTTTTGAACTCCTTTATAGAAATAAAGAGGGTAGAGAATGAAATCCCTACCCATTTTAAATTAATTTATTTAAATAACATCTACTGCAATTGTTTCACTATTTGTACCATCAGTTACTTCAATAGTCGTTTGATCATTTGCTTTTGCAGCAGCGCCTAAAGTAACGACACCATTTGCATCTACAGTAGCAATTGACGTGTTCTTGGATTTCCAAGTTAACTCACTGTTTTGTAATAGTACATTGCTATAGCCTGCGCCTCGAATACCCACTACAGTAATACGTTGAGAATCCCCAGCAACAGCAGAATCAAGAACTAAGCGTGAAGGATTTGCAGCAAGTGCAGTAAATTGTACTTTTTCCTCAGATAAATTACGCAGCTTGATATATGCATAGTTTCCTTTTTTATCTGCAAGCGAGCTACCTGCAAGGGAAGAAGAAGCAACCCCCTCATGCGTCATTGAAATTTCAACAGCTCCATTTGGCTTGAAGTTTGGCACTTCAATAATCACTTCACCAGTTTTTCCGTTATTCGAACGAATATCGACATTTAATTCCATGCGAACTGCTTTAGGGAAGGAATCAGCAGAGATTTCAATTGTATCCATCATTTCCTGAACAGCATAGACAACCTGTACTTCTTTTCCAGCTAGAGCAGGGACAGAAAAATCTTTGCCAGCAGGCGTGTATTGTGTAAATGTACCGTTTAGTTGCTCTACGTGTACTTTACCAACAGGTGTATCAGCTAATGTACCTTTACCGTTTGCATCAAGTAAAATAATTTCGTCAGTAAAGAATTCAGCTAGTTGATGGTTGATTTCTGTACCATTCTGTAAAGCGATATAGGCAGTATCGAAAGCAGCATCTTCAATAGAGAATGTTAATTCCTTTTGGTAGTTAAGTTCGTATACCTTTTTAGAGCCTTTACCAGCGTGAATTGCTTGTGTTTGAATTGCTTGTGTCATAGATGAATTTAGAAGAGTTTTACCATTTAAAATTAATTCATCTGTTAAGCGATCAAATAAACGAACGTTTGCTACTGAAGTTAAAAATTGATTTTGTTGTGTCATAAAATATTACCATCCTTTTAGTTATTATTATTTATTTAAACTAGGCTCAAGTCCTAGTTTTTTCATTTGTTGATCAAATGCTGATTTTGTAATAAGGACATCCTCATTTTTCTGCGGCTCTTCAATATGGCTTAACCAGTGTGGAAGATCTTGTTCATTTTTGAATTCAATCATTCCGGAGTAGCGTGCGTTAAGAATGGCATCACTACTAATCATATAGTCCATACGAATTAATCCTTTGTGGAATTGATAAAGTGTTAGTTGTTCAATTTCATGGTAGGGTAAGCCGGATTTACAATGATACGCTATTATTTGTTGTTCCAAATCTGCCTGTTTTGTTTTTCTTTTAGCCATAAATGCACGTGCTTCTTGAATAGCTTTCTTTGTACCAGGGTCGATAAATTCATCATCTAAATCAATAAGATTTTGTTCACTTATGAAAGTTTTAATTTTATCAAAATCACGCTCATGCAAAGAAATGCCATTGACGATTATAAAGGCCATACCTTTTTCATTCATTGAAATTTGAATGTCTTCAGTTTTAAAAACTAATCGATATAATGAAAGTAATTTTTCTAATATTTCATGTCCACCGTCGTTCTGAGACATAGCAAGTAAAAACAGGAAGTAAGACATTCTAATTATTTCGGGTTGTTGAAAATCGTTTTTAGGTAAAAGTAAGCATTGCACAGCATCATAAAATTCATCTGCATCGTTCATTTTTATAGGGTAAATATTTAAACCTTTATATTTAATTGGTTTTCCAAATGCCTTTTTAGTACTGATATTCATGATCTAAATCCCATAGGCCGTTGTCCAGAAGGCATAATGTAAGTCCAACGATATCCAACAAAACCATTAGGAGCATTCATAATTGGAAGTCCACTATGGAATCTTAAATCCCCAAATTCCTCAACATTCTCTTGAAACAATACCTCGTTTAGCTTTTCACCGAGCCAATCGAGCCGAAAATCAATATTATTGGCGGAAACAGGTGTATAAATATCAAAGATATACTGTTGAGTGCTTGAATAAGGATTATCAGTAAATTGATTTAAGTTTTTTAAATAGTTTTTTTGTGGCATTCGTGGACCTGTGTATAAACAAATTCTACAAATATTTGTATCTGATGCTAAATCACTAGTTTTATCACCTATAACTATTAAATTGTTTAGTATACTGTCTTTCTCAAGTAATTGAGATACATCCATTTTTAAGTCATCAAGTGGATCATCTTGTCGATCCTTTGACATGTAGTACAGTAAACGAAGAAGCTTTTCATCATTTACTAATAAATGATAAAATTCGGTTATGTTTTTTACTATTTTCATTCTCCTTTATTCCTCCTAAAGAAGAGTGCAATTTTGAAGGTTTCATCAGTAATGAATTAGAAAAGAGGTTATGTATTTTTTATATTAATTTATACATACAATGGTCATCACCTTCTTTCATTTAATATTGAAGATAGTCAATAAGATAATCATGCTAGGCCAATTACATTTCATAAACAGTTTACTTGAAAGCACGGATACCTCTTTTACTAAGATGAAACCTTCATGATGAGGCTGTAAGTTAAACCTAACAGACAGCCACATTAGAAAATTTCATTATTTTTAATATGTATTTTAAATTATTTTATGTATTAAATAGAATCTTCTTCTACATCTTCAATGCCAAAAGCGATAGCTTCAAAGTATGAAGTGTTTGAAAAGGTGTTATGTCTACTGGAGCCTTTAGTAATTTCTTTTTGCTTATAGTGAGAGAGTACGTAATTATCTTGTAATCGATGTTGTGCATTTTGATTTTTAAGTAATTTTGTAATTTCTCTGCTTCTTTTATTGCGTTTCTTAGCTTCTTTAATGTACTTTAAATTTTCTTCTTCTAATAGAAGCTCTTCTTTAGTGAAAAATCCTTTTGTTATATAATAGCCTAGCATATCTAATAAAATAATCGTATTGTGAGTATGAGAAGTTATACTGAAATATATTTCTAGAGTGATCTCTTCACCTCGATAAACGATTCTCTCATTTTCTAAAAGTGATCGTATGTATTGAACTCTATCCTCTATCGGAAGCTCTAAATTCAATTCAATGGCCGTATTCGGTAATTGTAATTTCATATGTATTCTCCTTCTACTTATTAGGTTGACTAGTGTATATGTAAATCCAACTTTTTCGCCCAAACGACTTTTACGTTTATTTTTTGCATTTCTTACATTGTGAATGGAATAGATCTTTACTGCTGCTGTTTAAACTAAAAAATTCATCAGTAGCAGGAAGAATATCTTTACACTTACTACATCTTTTTGTTTTTAAATGTAATGTATTTATATAGGTAACTTTTCTCCACTGTCTATCGTTCTCTTGTTTTAGTCGCAAACAAATAGTATTAAATTTACTCCCTACTGTTTTAACAGGTATTCCTAAAATTTTTCCTATAGTATAATATGAAAAGTCTTTAGCAATATAACTAAGTAATCTTATTTGCTCTTCATTTAAAGTTTTTTCAATTAATTCATCTAAATCTACAAATAAACTGATGACATCTGTATTCATTTTTAAAGAATTGGTTGCACATACACCTTGATTGAAGTTGGTATCGTCAATCGAACCTCTAAAAGTTAACAGTTCTTTAATGACTGTTACATCAGATAATACTAGTTGCTTATATTTTGTATCTTTACTTGTTTGGTAAGCCATTGCTACATCTCCTTTTATTTTTCCATAATATGCTTTTAACCATTATAATCCCATTAATAAATAAATCAATATTTTAAATTAATTTATTTATTAAAATGACGAAACTTCCATTTTAACTGAAAAGAAAAGTTCATAAATAAAATGTTGATGCTCAGTCAATCTAATATAAATTAATTAATTTAAAAATGTTACATTTTAAATTAGCATGTGTTACTATTAAATTGATTATATTTAAAATGGTAAAATAAGGGAGTTGAGAAATTTGAAGGTTGGAAAAACGAAAGAATTATTAATTGAAGATATTAAAGCGAAAATTCCTTTGTTAGTTCAAAATGATTTATTTTTGGATGAGATTTCAATACAGCTTATTAAACATAACATTAACATAGGGAATATTCTTGAATTGATTAATGATGAGAACATCCTAAGAGATGCAAATTTACAGGAATTATTATTGCTAGGAGAACAGCTACATTTAAAATTTGCAGACACTGATGATGACTGGATAGCGGAATGGCTTAATCCTTCAGAAATTAAAGAGTTAAGATTTTACATGAAAGAATCACCATATGAAGAAATGATCACGTTGCCGTATACTTTCGAGACTGTTATTAAAACAGGACACAACGAGTATACAGCAGTAATTCCAAATTCAATTATTGGTAAGCTTTGGATGAGCGGTATTACAATGTATAATCCAAATATTCAGCGTCAAGCAAAAAAGAAAAGAGTAAAAAGTGGAATTATCGAGGTCATGAATTTAAATCCAAAATCTTTACGTGAGATTGAAAAGCAATCTTTAGAAGGAGATTTAATTACTTCTACTTTACGATACAATGCTAAAGTAGGCTCAGGGAATGATGGAGTTGAATTTATTTTCGATGAACGAGAAAAGTCTCTGACATTGTTAGAAGGTACCTTATTAGATGTTTTAGATGGGGCGCATCGTACTTTCTCAATTTATAACGCATATATGAAGAAAGTAGATTTAGAAGGTAATATGATCGTTATTTTTTCTAATATGACAGAGGCGCAATGTAAACGAGTTCAAGTAGATATGGCAAAAGCTAACCCAATACCTAAACCAAGATTACAAGAATTAGCAAAAGAAAAATTATCCGACGATGTTGTCATTGAATTAAAGGCAGAAGGGGAATTAAGAGGCAAGATTACATCAAGTTCTAATGTTAAATATTCATATGGTGAGGTAGTTACTTTTTCGGAGTTATCAAATGCCATCGACAAAAGCTTTCATTTGGAAAATCGCCTAGAAGTCATAAAAGTAGCAAAAGTAATTAATGACTATATGATGTATCTTTTTGCGTATTATAAGGCAAATGTGCTTGATAAAAATTCCTTAATGTTTAAGAGTAGAATGTTTATAGGCCACATTGAGCTAGCGGCTAAAATGTTTGAACATAATATTCCGTGTGAAAGCTTAAATGTTTATTTAGATAAAATTGATTTTACAATCGATAATCCCTTTTGGGAGGAAATTGGAATACTGAAATATGGTAGTTTAAGTGCACGAAGTCGAACAAAAATTCAAAAAGTATTCGAACAATTAATTCAAGAATGAGGTGTAAAAGATGCTAAAGGAAAATGTTTTTAATAAGGATATTAAAGAATGGTACTTAAAATCATTAGATGTTCAGGAAAACAGTCTAACTACTTATTTATCGTTATTCAATAAAGCAACGTTGCTTGAAAATCAAAAAAATAAAGATATATTTGATATGCACAAAGTAGAGCTGGAAGAGTTATTTTATAGTTTAAAATCACCAAGTCCACAATCCATTAGCGCTTCTATCGGTTTTATTGCGAGATATATAGACTGGGCTATTATGAATGGCTATACAGACAATCGTTCACAAAGGTTGCCTAGTATTATTGACATGGAATATTGTAGTAAATTTATCTATAAAGCATCGATTGTCCGATATACAAGGGAGCAATTATTAAGCTATATGAATTTGTTTGATGACCAGAGACATGCTGTATTTCTCCTATGTTTATTTGAGGGAATTAAGGGAGAGGGCTATAGTGAGATTTTGAATTTAAAGATGGAAGATTTGACGAATGAAAATGGGATTTGCTTTGCTAATTTGATGAATAGCAAGGGCTACAGCAGAACGATTGAAATCTCTGAAGATTTATATTGGAGGCTGGAGAGGTTAGACAAAGTATCTTCAACAAGCTTACAACCAAAACAGGGCCAAAAATATTTTTCAGATAGTACTTATATATTTAAAAAAGCAAATGCTAAAGGGGGAGATATCCAACTTAGGGCCTCTTTTGGAAACAGGGCTTTGGATTTAGCAAAATCAATTTTTGACAATAGTAACCTGATAGCAAGTACAATGCAAGTATCGGGTATGATGTGGTATATATGGGAATTGCTTAAACATAAAGAAGCAAGAGTCCTGAATAAAGAAATACTTGAGAGAGTTGCTAATAAATATGATACTGGCTATGTCAACAAAGATAGTAAGTATGTAAGTTATTCTATACTCCAACATAAACTAGATTTTGATTTTATAAAAACGAATTATGGATTTTTTATTATTGAGTTATAGAACTGGTGAATACCAGTTTTTTTTATTTTAAGTACTTATAATAAAAAGATATATCTAATAAATTGTAAATATTCTCTAAAAATAACCTTGAAATAGAACGTTTGTTCGTGGTAATATAAAAACAAATATATAGATTGGTGCATTACTTTTGTTATAGCCAAGAATTAAGGAGGGATTTAAATGAGTGATAAGGAGACTACGGCAATATTAGAACTAGTAATTTATAAAGATAGAGATATATCTGAAGAGTTAATGAGTGATTTCTATGGCAGTATATCAAATGTGATATTGAATGATGAAGGTGGCAATACTCTTACATGTGAATGCATGGACAGCTCACTTTCTAGTTTAATCCTTATGGATAAATGGAATGATGATGAGGTCGAATTAATAATGGGGATAGGTGATACAAAATTTATTTATAAAAAATCACAAGAATTAGATGTTCATTTTGATAGTTTAGTACAGTTGGATGGTAATAACGAAAATATTTACAGTGTTGTTGAATTCCAAAATATTATTTACTTATACAATGGATATCAAAGAAAATCCATTATTGATAACAATATTACAAGTTTAAAAAGTCTTAAACATTATTTAAATCATTACTATCCAGAACATAAAGTTTTGGAAAGAATAAATTGAGGATCATTTTTCAGTAGTATTATAGCATTTTTTATAGATAAATTAATGGAAAACATGAGGTGTTTAATTTGGAAAAACATTTAATAAGTGATTTTGCATCTGAAATAGTTGAACAGTCTAGAGGGAGAATAAGCACGATAGATGCTGAAGCACTAGCAATTGTTTACATATCTAAGATGAAAAATTTTAATCGAACTAAAAACATTAGGAGGATAGCCCAGGAGATTGTAAAGTGTAAATTTTAAAGATGAAAAGTCTTAATTAATGAAAGGAATGATGGTGATATATACAAAATACTCCCAATCTGTTTATAAAAAATACGGAATTATCGTCTTAAAAGATAGTATGAGTAGTAAATGGCTATTAGTTCAAGTGGAAGATGATTTTATTTATTCTAAGAAATTTCCGTCTAAGGTAGCAGCTCAAAAATATTTAGATAAATTAATTGGAAATATTATTAAAATAAAAGAAAGTAGGGATTATAGTGGATAAATTAATACTGACAGAAATGAAACAAATGATGAGAGATTTTGGAGAGATCTTTAGCATAATTAATCAGGGGAAGCTTTTTGAGGATGAAAATAACATGAAAGAATGCTTATACAAATGCAAAAAACTACAAAATGAATTAATGAATTGTACAAAACTAATAGAATTAACATTTATTGAATTACAGGAAAAGCGGGAACAAGCTTTGCTAGCATTAAATATTGAATCAGATAATGAAAAAAAGTTAAAACAATTAGATGCACTAGTTTTAGAAATTAATAGAAAACAACAAGGTAAGTGACGGCCTATAAAAATTAATGAAAGGAAGGAGTTAAATGACTATTAACAAAAATATAAATGGGTTAAAAGTAGATTGTTATGAGATGGCATTAGCCTATAAGGAAATGGGTGATCTAAATTTAACGATTTCAAAGGAGATGGAACATCTAGAATGGGAAGCATTTAAATTGATAGAAGCTTTTATCGAGAATATCAATGTACTTGAGATTTAATTAACATTTATACATAAAATAATATAAAATACATATTTCGAGATTAAGAATATGGTCCTGCAAGGCCTAAATGGAGTTTTAAGTATCATATGAATAAATATAAAATAATTTTAGCCATATTTTTCATCTTATTATTTTCTATATGTTTAATAGATGAAGATGTTAATAATAATGATATAGATTATAAAAGTATATTTCAAAATACTCCTAAGAGTAGCTATGAAAACGCGATTAAAGCAATTGTTACTACAGCAGAACAGCTAAAAAAACAAAATTATGAAAGGCAACGAGAATTAAAACGATTGATGCGTGAACAAGAGATTCGAAAAGAACGACTTAGACTAGAAAAGCAACAGAAAGAGTTTAGTGTGAAAGAGAATAAAGTTAATATTAAGTGGTTAAATTTCCACGCTACTTATTATGGCAAAGATTGTATAGGATGTAGTGGCGTTACGGCGACGGGTATTAATGTTCGTAAGACAATATATTTTAAGGGTTTGAGAATTGTAGCAGTGGATCCAACAATTATCCCATTAGGGACAATTGTTGAAATTAAAACTCCAAATGAGAGATTTAAGGCGATTGCCGCTGATAAAGGTGGTGCCATTAAAGGATATCGGTTAGATATACTTGTTGAATCCGAAAGAGTATCTGCTCAATATGGCAGACATGACGTTCAATTACGCATTATGAAGTAATAGATGTACTTCAATAAAATTTCATAATTCAATACATAAAATATAGGGGGCATGATTTATATGCTCCTTTCTGTTTATTTGAAAAATGTGAAAAATTACGAAACCTTTTCAAGGCTGTATCCGTATAGTAGGTAATACAATGAAAAGGGGTGAACAACTTGACGCTATTTGGCTATTCACTCGAGCAGATCTTTTTAGTGGGATTAATATTTGGGGGCCTTGCAACTCTTTTATTTACGTTTTTTAGTGATGCTGTCGAGGGCATTGGAGAGGGGCTACCGATTTTAAATCCAAGTGTCATTCTATCTTTCATTACGTTGATGTCAGCAACAGGATTTATTTTAGAAAAACTTGCCTTCTTCCCTAGCGTTTGGAACATTGTTGCTGCTTGTATCATCGGAGCTATTTTAAGTGCACTATTTTATTTATTTGTTCTTGTTCCGCTACGATCGGCCGATGTTTCGTTAGCTTATACGGAAGAATCACTTGGTGGCCAGCTAGGAAAGGTTATTGTTCCAATCCCGACAGACGGTTTTGGAGAGGTAGTAATCGAAACGACTAGCGGTAGGATATCGAAGCGAGCAACAGGATTTGACAATGAGGCTATCGATTACGATACGACGGTACTTGTTGTAGAAGTGAAGGAAGGAACACTGTTTGTGAGATCTTATGATAAGAAATTTTTATAAAGGAGCGATATTTATATGTCAACGGAAATTTTAATTGTTATAGGGATTGTAGCATTTGTTTTAGTCGCACTAGTTGGACTGTATGTGACTAAGTATCGTACAGCGGGTCCGGATGAAGCACTGATTGTGACAGGTAGCTATCTTGGCTCAAAAAATGTACATAAAGATGAGTCAGGAAATCGTATAAAAATTATACGTGGTGGCGGTACATTTGTATTCCCGATTTTCCAGCAGGCACATCCATTAAGCTTATTGTCAAGTAAGCTTGATGTGACAACACCTGAAGTGTATACAGAACAAGGCGTACCTGTTATGGCCGATGGAACAGCTATCATTAAAATTGGTGGTTCCATTTCTGAAATTGCAACGGCAGCGGAGCAATTTTTAGGAAAGCAAAAGGAAGAGCGTGAAAATGAGGCGCGTGAAGTGTTAGAAGGTCATTTACGTTCAATCTTAGGTTCAATGACGGTTGAGGAAATTTATAAAAACCGTGATAAATTCTCTCAGGAAGTACAACGTGTTGCATCTCAGGACTTGGCGAAGATGGGTCTGACAATCGTATCCTTTACGATTAAAGATGTACGCGATAAAAATGGCTACTTAGAATCGCTTGGTAAGCCACGTATTGCACAGGTTAAACGTGATGCGGATATTGCTACTGCAGATGCTGATAAAGAAACACGTATTAAGCGAGCTGAAGCATCGAAAGAAGCACAAAAGGCAGAACTTGAACGTGCGACAGAAATTGCAGAAGCGGAAAAAGAAAATCAATTAAAGGTAGCAGAATTCCGTCGAGAGCAAGATATTGCAAAAGCTCGTGCGGACCAAGCATATGAGCTAGAAACGGCACGTGCAAAGCAGGAAGTAACTGAACAGGAAATGCAAATTCGCATTATTGAACGTCAAAAACAAATTGAATTAGAAGAAAAAGAGATTTTACGTCGTGAGAAGCAATATGATTCAGAAGTTAAGAAAAAGGCTGATGCTGATCGTTACGCTGTCGAGCAAAATGCAGCTGCAGAAAAAATGCGTGAGCTTGCACAGGCAGATGCCGAGAAATATCGTATTGAATCTTTAGCCAAAGCAGAAGCGGAGAAAATTCGTTTGGATGGTCTTGCGAAAGCGGATGCTGAGCGGGCACAAGGGGAGACAGAAGCAGATATTATTCGACTTCGAGGTCTTGCAGAAGCCGAGGCGAAACGTAAAATTGCGGAAGCCTTCGAATACTATGGTCAAGCAGCTGTCCTTGATATGGTTGTACGTATGATGCCAGAATATGCGAAAGAGCTTGCGAGTCCACTTGGCAATATCGATAAGATTACAGTTGTTGATACTGGCGGTGGGGAAGGCGGAGGCGGTGCTAATAAAGTAACTGCCTATGCAACAAATTTAATGTCGACATTACAGGAATCGTTGAAGGAGACTTCAGGGATTGACGTGAAGGAATTAATTGAAAGCTATGCAGGTAAGCATACATTGCGTCCTGAGCTAGAGCAGATAGCAGTAGGCTTAGGAAAGCAAGTACCAGCTACAGCTAATGAAATGCAAGACGAGATAAAAGAAACAGTTGAACAATAATAGAAATAGCCGCCTGATATGATTTCAGGTGGCTATTTTTGCTTCTATTTTTCCTTCCACTCACTAGCGAGTATGCCATAAGCAATATGGTCAACATAATGATCGTAAAGCCATTCTGCTGCACGGATCGTTCCTTCTTTTGTAAAGCCTAGTCGCTCAGGGATGGCACGGCTTTTTTCGTTGCCCTCAGCAGCACGAATTTCGACCTTGTTGAGCTGTAAATCCTCAAAAGCATATTGTAATAATGCCTGTACGGTCTTTGTCATAATACCATGCCCTTGAGTTCCCTCACTGAGCCAGTATCCAATAGCAGCAATTTTATTGCTATGATTGATCGTATTAAAGCCAGCAATGCCTACTATTTCATTTCGAAAAATGATGACAAGAGTGAGGCTGCTTTTAGCTTCGTGTCCTTTTATACAGCCTTCTATATAGGACGTTGTATCGGCTACTACTTTTGTAAAATCCAGCCATGGCAACCATTCACGTAAATATGCTCGTGATCCATCTGTTAAGGCAAAAGCAGCATTAGCATCTTCTAATTCGATAGTACGTAAGTATAATTCCGGATTAATTGTAATTTGCAATATTCTTCACCTCTTTATTATTTTAAGGCATCATGCATAAAGCCCTTCATTTCATGACTAAGAACTGATAACTCCTCAATAATTTCACTAAAATCTTGAACGAGCTGAGCCTGTTCGTTCGTTGCGTCATTGATTTGCCCCATATTTTGCTTAAGGTTATCAAGGTTTCTATTTATATTTCGTAGGGATGCTTCAATGTTTTCAGTGGCGCTTGATGTTTCAAAAGAGAGCTTTCTAACTTCCTGCGCTACGATGTTAAAGCCAGCGCCATGCTGACCCGCACGAGCAGCCTCAATAGATGCATTTAAGCCGAGTAAATTTGTTTGACGAGAAATGTTTTTTATTAAATCTGTTACTTCATTTGTTTTCTCTGAATCTTCAAGGGCGTGCTGCGCTTGTTTGTTAATTTCCTCACTTGTTGCTGCTAATTCCTCTGAGTGTGAGGCAATAGTATGTACTTTGTCTTGTAGGCTGTTTACAATGCTATCCATTGTACCCATATAATCCTCGAGTTTAAGCTCATTGTCGATTGGCAGTCCAAATGCTAGAGCACCTACGACTTTACCATTTTCACGGATTGGAAATGAAAAAGCATTGATGGCCACTCCGTATACATCCTTTGGTATAACGACATCAGCATTTTTCCCAGTAAAGGCAATGAAAACATTTTGGTCATTAGCATTTACTTTTTGTCCATCTTGATAGCCTGAATCTACACGTTTACCAGCTAAATATTTTACAACTGTTTCACTTTCCTTCTCAACGACAGCCACGATTGCTTCTTCCTTTAATGCAAGGTGAATATAGGGTGCTGAAAGGGCTAAAGCTTCAATAATTTCCATGAAAATTCCTCCAAGTCTGTGCAAAGAAAATAGTTTAGTCATCGGAGCTAATATTGCCAATGATTGCTAGATGATTACTTTCACTGTAACACAATATTTATTAACTCAAAATAGATAAAAAATAAATTTATATGAAGAAATGTAATAGTAGTCATGATAAAGTTGTCAAATAAAATAATACACACAACAATAAAAATGGAGTTAAATTTGTCTATTCTTTGACAAATAATCGTGAGTTTTGAAGATTATTGTATTAGAATAATAGTAGCATTGGAAGTACGTTAAGGAGAGAGAGAAATGGATTACATTCAAAAAGGGACTAAAGCGTTTCATAAAGCAAACTGGGCTTTATTTTTAGCAGGCTTTATTACCTTCGCCAACTTATATGCATCACAGCCATTATTACCAACATTTGCGAAGGAGTTTCATGTATCACCAGTTGTTGCGAGTTTAACGCTTTCTGTGACAACCTTTGCATTATCCATAAGTATGATTATTGTTGGCTCATTATCAGAGGCATGGGGCAGGAAGTCTTTGATGACGATTTCTATTTTGGGGGCATCTATAATTACACTTGCACTAGCCTTTTCCCCTAATTTTGAAACGATACTAGTGTTACGTGTTATACAGGGAGTCGTTTTTGCAGGATTGCCGGCAATTGCGATGGCTTATTTAGGGGAGGAAATGGATCCTTCTAGTTTAGGGATTGCGATGGGTTTATACATAAGTGGTAATTCGGTAGGTGGGCTTAGTGGACGAGTGATTATAGGGACATTAACGGATATTTATAATTGGCAGGTAGGAATGATAGTACTGGGTATCATTAGTCTTATGATTAGTGTGTTATTTATCTGGATGCTACCTAACTCCAAGCATTTTTCAGCACGTCCTTTACAGATAAAATCATTGGCGACATCTCTTTTACAACATGTAAAGGACCCATCTATGCTTTGTCTTTTTGGTATTAGCTTTGTATTAATGGGAAGCTTTGTGACTCTTTATAACTACATTGGCTTTAAATTAATGGCGCCGCCTTATAATTTAAGTGCCACGATTGTTGGTTGGATTTTTGTGATTTACTTAGTAGGGACATTTAGCTCTGCTTGGTTCGGTAGTCTAGCCGATCAATATGGCCGTCAAAAGATGCTGTTATTGTCCATTGCGATCATGCTTATAGGGGCGATTTTCACATTAAATGGACTACTTAGTTTGAAAATTATAGGGATTACAATCTTTACATTTGGCTTCTTTGCAGCGCACTCGATTGCCAGTGGCTGGGTAAGTAAACGAGCCACTCACGATAAAGCACAAGCCTCTTCTCTCTATTTATTTTTCTATTATTTTGGTTCAAGTGTTGGAGGAACGGTAGGAGGAATATTCTGGATGCATTACTGCTGGGGAGGCGTTATTGGTATGATTGCTGTATTTTTAGTCGTTGCATGCTTACTTTCATTTTTATTAAAGGGGATTATTGCTAAACAACAACGCATTGCAGCAGGGTACTAGGAATAGTGATTCTTTGTTTAGTTTATTTACTTTTCTTGTTCGCATCCATAAATATAGCCATCTGCATTAATTATTATAAAAATGATTTGTCGTAAACTATTTGATAATATAATGAGTAGACTGGTGATAAAGAGGAGTTGAAAGAATATGTTCGCGCGTTATAAAAGATTTTCTGTTGTCTTTGCTTTGCTGGCGATAGCATTTGTTTTGACAGGTTGTGGAACCGCTAAAGAAAGTGGGCAAACGGAAGGAAATACGGCAAAGAAAACGGAAGAAAATGTGGATTATTCATCAAAAGTGAAGGAAAAGCCAATTGTGACGATTACGATGAACAATGATGAAAAAATCGTCATCGAATTAGAGCCTTCTACAGCACCAAATACGGTAGCTAATTTTATTTCCTTAGTTAAAAAAGGTTTTTATGATGGTCTTATTTTCCATCGAGTTGTCCCTGATTTTATGATTCAAGGTGGAGATCCTTCAGGGAATGGTACGGGTGGCCCAGGCTATTCGATAGAAGGTGAGTTTTCAAAAAATGGTTTTAAAAATGATTTGAAGCATGAACGTGGTGTCATTTCAATGGCTCGTTCGCAGGATCTGGATTCTGCGGGGTCTCAATTTTTCATTATGGTAAATGAAGCATCACATCTTGATGGCCAATATGCTGCCTTTGGAAAAGTAATTGAGGGGATGGAAACAGTAGATGCTATCGCTACTGCTGAACGAGAAGGTGAAAAACCATTAAAAGATCAGCAGATGATAAAGGTAGAAGTAGATACAAAGGGCTTTGATTATCCAGCCCCAAAGGTACTAAAATAACTGTTGTGAAAATCTGAAGTACAATACGAAACAAAGAAGCATGAGAGATCAATGATGATCTTCCATGCTTCTTTGTATTTATCCCATAATATTGTAGCCTGCGTCGATGTAAATCGTTTCGCCTGTCACACCGCGTGATAAGTGAGAAAGCATCACGATTGTCATATCTGCTACTTCGTCTTGTTGAACATTACGTTTTAATGGAGCTGTTTCTTCAATTTTGTGTAAAATTGTATTGAAGGAAGGAACGCCTTTTGCAGCAAGTGTACGAATCGCTCCAGCTGAGATCGCATTAACGCGAATATTATCTTTTCCAACATCTGCAGCAAGATAGCGCATAGATGCCTCTAATGCAGCTTTCGCTACACCCATGACGTTATAGCCATCAAGAACACGCTCTGCTCCTAAGTAACTCATTGTTACGATAGAGCCGCCTTCAGTCATATAAGGATGTGCGGCCTTTGCTGCTGAAATAAGAGAATAAGCACTAGTATCTTGAGCAAATGCATAGCCATCACGAGTTGTATCTAAGAAGCGATTGTGTAAATCTTCTGCATTGGCAAATGCCACTGAATGCACGATACCGTGGATAACGCCTACTTTTGTACCGATTTCATCGAAAGCTGCTTTTGTGCTTTCGTCGCTGTTGACATCACATTGTACGATCAGTGAATCAGATTGACCGATATTTTCTAATTGTTTTTGTAATTTTTTTAATGAACGTTCTTGACGATATGTGAAAATAACATTTGCACCAACGTCAAATAATCGTTTTGCGATACCCCAAGCAATACTTCGATCGTTTGCCACACCCATAACGACAATATTCTTATCTTTTAATTGTAATAAATTATCCATCATCTATAAGAACCCCTTTATGAAATAATATCTGTTATTAGTACCAACTACTAAAATCTTATCATACATAAAAAATGGTTGCAATAACAAGATGAAAAGAGTGACAAATTTTACGTTAGAAAATACAAAAAAATTCATCTCTGCCATGTTAGAGACGAATCCAGTAGATGTTAAAGCCTCCCTGTTTGTCACGAGGGAATCAAATAAAGGCACCCAGTTAAGGATGCCTTTAAAGATACTAATTGAAGTATAAAAACTATTCGAATTTTAATGAGTCGCCATCAAAAGTTTCATCTGCTACTTTGATTGAGTCAGTTGGGCATCCTTCGAAAGCATCTTGCATGTCTTCTAGTAGATCTTCTGGAACTTCAGCAGTTCCCATGTTATCATCTAAAATAACGAAGGCAATCCCTTCATCATCATAATCATAAATATCTGGTGCTGCGGCTCCGCAAGCGCCACAAGCGATGCATGTATCTTTATCAACAATTGTGAATTTAGCCATTTTTCATTCTCTCCTTTTACATGTTCCTACAAAGCTTCATACTCATTTTAAAGATGTTTATCTTACATTTCAACATAAATACTATTAAATTGGAGGAATTTGCGTCTATGTTTCATCAAATTTTATTGCAAATCTTTCAAAAACTAAATAACGAACGAACAATTTCTGCTGCTTATCATGTATTAAAAGGAAAGCGCTCAGGTCAGACTATTCAAGACATCGGCCTATTTCAGTTACATAATTATTTTGGGCTATTACCTAAGTTACCTAGGAAGACATTTGATGAAGCCGTAACTTTGTTTTTACAGTATAGTTGGTTAACTATGCAAGAATCTGGTCACTATTCCATGAAAAAGCTAGGTTTACAGCGAGCAGAGCAGACGCCTGATTTTTTATTTGACGGATGGCACTATAGGGGAAATGAGCATGTATTTTTTGCGAGGTTCTCGTTAATTGTACAAAGTTTATCTTATCAAAGTGCTGGAGTTCGTTCATTTTCTCCTATTAGTAGGGATACGAATATTCAGTCTTGGGTTCGTACATTTTTAGTCGAGCATAACTATCAAGATGGTCATTTACAGCAGCAATTATTGAAGGAATGTGAAAGTGTGCTTTCCGTGTTACCTTTATCAGAAGCTAACAAACAGCTTTTCCTCTATCGATTGAGTGGTCATAGTTTACCAGGATGGACGTGGCAACAGCTTGCTAGTGAACGTCAGGAAACAATATTAGATTGTCAATTTGCTTTTATAGAATTGCTACATACATTATTAAATGAAGTTCATCAGACAAATGATTATCCGTTACTTGGTAAAGTGGCAGAAGGATTAAGAGTCCAAGCATTACTAACCGATTCAGCACAGCAAACAGCACATTTATATGAGCAGGGCTATTCAATTGAACAGATTGTGCAAATAAGGAAACTAAAACAAAGTACAATCGAGGATCATTTGGTCGAATTAGCCATGAATGAACCGAACTTTTCGATTGGTCCATTCGTCTCTTATGAAGAAGCGGAAAAAGTTTGGCAGGCATCAAAACACTATCAAACCAAAAAATTGAAAACATTGCATGAAGTGGTTGAAGGTATGAGTTATTTCCAGTTAAGGCTTGTCCTCGCGAAAGGAGAAGTATAAATGGAGCTTGAACAAACATTAACAAAGTATTTTGGCTATACAGCATTTCGTCCAGGCCAAAAAGAAGTCATTGAAGCAATTCTAGAAGAAAAAGATGTTATTGCTTTATTACCAACTGGAATGGGGAAGTCACTTTGTTACCAATTATCAGGATATATCTTGCAGAAGCCAGTATTAATTGTTTCTCCTCTACTTTCTCTAATGCAGGATCAGGTAGAGGAGCTAAAACGCTTTGGTGAAAAGAGGGTAGTTGCCTTAAATTCATTTTTAACCGTAAGTGAAAAGCGATATGTATTACATTTTTTAGAGCAGTATCGTTTTATCTTTACGTCACCAGAGATGCTTTTACAGCAGCAAGTTCAAGACAAGCTTTCACAAATGCAGCTAGGTCTTATCGTAGTGGACGAGGCACATTGTATTTCTCAGTGGGGCTTTGATTTTCGACCAGATTATTTACGAATCGGACAATGGTTTTCACAAGTAAACCGTCCACCGATTTTAGCATTATCAGCGACTGCGACGAATAAAGTAGTCAATGATATACGAGATACATTGTCGCTAGATACACCATTTGAGTTTTTGTACAATGTGGATCGGCCAAATATTCATCTTGGGCGTGTTGTATTTGAGGATAGGGCAGATAAAACACACTGGATTATGCAGCATGTTAAAGAGACGGCAGGTCCGGGTATATTATATATGTCCTCGCGGAAGCGTGCTGAACAATATAGCGAAGCGCTTATACAGGTTGGTATACGAGCGGCAGCTTATCATGCAGGCTATAGTGCTGAGGACCGTCAGTTTATTCAGCAACAATTTATTAACGGGGAACTCGACTGGATTGTGGCTACAAATGCTTTTGGGATGGGTATCAATAAGCCAGATATACGTCAGGTTATCCATGAAACGATGCCAGCTAATGTAGAAAATTACATGCAGGAAATTGGCCGTGCAGGGCGTGACGGTCAAACAGCACTCGCAATATTACTTTATAGTGATAGTGACGAGGAACTTGCGAAATTTGTTGTAACAGGCGATTTGCCAACAACTGGTCATGTTGATCGATATCAGGAACTACTAAATCAACAAGTACATCCTTCACAAATGTTGAAAAATGGAGAGCTGAGTGAGACCGCTTTTCGTGTGCTTGATTACTGGCTACAACAAGAAACGATGGAACAAGTTAAAGTGCGTTTAAATCATTTAGCACTGGAAAAATATCGCGCTGTCGATAAAATGCATAAAATTACTCAGACAAAAGACTGTATTCGCACACAGCTAGTCGGGTATTTTGGGCAAAAATTGTTGAAAAAACCGGAAAACTGTTGTGAAAATTGTGGAATCCATTATGATGAAATCAATAAGGTACGCTTGAAAGAAAAGAAGAAAATAGAAATGATCCCATGGGAAAGTCGGTTAAAGCTACTCTTAATGGGTTATTAGAGGTTCATTCACCGAAAGTTTGAGATGACATTTTGTTATAACGTTTTCTTGGAATAGTTGATTGGAGTGAAAACTGGTGGAATTCTTGAGGAATAGTGTCACAGACGAGACCTGTTTCAGAGGATGTCGTTCAGAAACAGCTCGTCGAAGGCCACCAGGAAAGCACCGAATCATAACGGAAATCAACCTCAAGTTAGTTGAGGAGCCTTTTTAGACTAAAACTGACGGTCATTTACTTTTTTCGCAAAATTCGTCATAATAGAATGATAGAAAGCGTAGTAAGGTTGGAGGAACGGCGAATGAGTAAAGAAGATTATCGCGATAAAATCGAAGAACATCGTCAATCTTTTGAAGAAGAACAAAAAGAACAGCAAGCTTTATCTAGAGTTTCAAGAATGAATAAAAACGGGAGTAATAACGATAAAAAGCCAAAAAATACAAAACGAAAACCGCCATTAATGACGATTCTTTTTGTGATTTTTATCTTAATTCCATTATCGATATTAGTCTATTTTTTAAAATTCTATGAACCTGGAACAACAATTGAAGAGGCTGAAAAAAAATCTAAGGATCAAGTGGTAGAAATTTCTAATTCAGGGGATGAAGATAAGGTGCCTGTGTCAGCTGATAAAAACAAAGCAAAAGAAGACGATAAAGCAGACAAAGCAAAGGAGCCTTCTAAGAAAGACGCTGAGAAAGTAGCAGCTGAGGAAGCGAAAAAGGCCGAAGCAGCTAAGAAGGCAGAAGAGGCTAGAAAAGCCGATGAAGCTAAAAAAGCTGAGCAAGCTAGAATAGCACAAGCAGAAGAGGCTAGAAAAGCGGAACAAGCACGAAAGGCTGAGGAAGCGCGTAAAGCCGAGGAAGCACGCAAAGCAGAAGAAGCAAATCAATCTGCAAAAGCAAGTACTCATACTGTAAAAGCAAATGAAAATCTATATCGTATTGCATTGAATCACTACGGTGATGGCAGTGAAGCAACACTAGCGAAAATTCGTGCAGCAAACGGTATGTCTTCAAATAATGTAATGATTGGGCAAGTTATTAAGTTACCATAAGAAAAGCGGGTGTCATTCTTTGGCAATGATGTTTTTCTAGTATAAAATAATGGACAAACGTTAACACCAATATGGTTGAGGCGTACGTCTGATTTAGTGAAAAGGCGATTCTTCATTATAACGAATCGTCTTTTTGCTTTCGTAAGGAGATGTGAGGGAATGATTTATATTGGACTATTTGTTTTAGTAGTCATCGCGTTCCTACTTTATATGTTGAAGGTGGCACATGAAAACAATGTTTTACATCATCAATTGCTATTAAAGGGTGAACAGGAAAAAATCCGACTATTTTTTATTTCGGATACACATTTACGCAAAATTAATCGCCAGATGATTGAGCAGTTAAATGGTCAATTTGATGCTGTTATTATTGGTGGGGATTTTGCGGATGGACGCACACCTATTCAACGTATTCATGACAATCTAAAATTATTAACTCCGTTAGGACCAACTTATTTTGTATGGGGTAATAATGACAGAGAAGTAGGTGAAGAGCGATTACGAAGTATTTTACAGGAACATAGTGTTCAGATCATCGCCAATGATGCTGTATTACTACCTAAAAATAACCGCTTTTGGCTAAATGCAATTGAAGACACATCTACAATGAAATATAGCTTTGATGAAGCATTTGCAAAGATAGAAGAGAAAGACTTAGTTGTTTTCATCTCACATAACCCTGGTGTTTTTGCAAGAGTCCGTGCAAAATTTAGAGCAGATTTAATGATTGGTGGGCATTTACACGGTGGTCAAATTAGAATTGGCCCATACGGTGTGCATCCTAACGGGTCATATAGGGAGCGTGAAGGTGTGATGACGTTAGTAAGTAACGGCTATGGTACGACATTATTACCTTTCCGACTTGGTGCGAGACCACAGTGTCATATTATTGACATTGAAATTTCGGGTAAATAAACAACCAAAACTCGAATGAAGGCGTATAATGGAAGCTATAAGGATTTATTCGGTAAAAGCCCGATTAATCAATTATGCCTCGGCATAATTGCGTCCGGAATCGGCTTTGTGCTTAGGCCTGCACGAAGGCCGACACGATGTCGGTCATTTCGGTAATGCCACAGGACGTGGCGTTCTTAGACTGAGTTCCTTTATATCAGCGGATTTTTGGACACCCGCTGATAAGTTACTTAAACCCACATTCATCTCACCGCCTATAGTGGTGGGAGACTTCTGCTGAAAGAAGTTAAAAGTAAGTATGAGCAAATTGCTGATACAAAGTTGATAGGAGTGTCAAAAAATGCAGCAAGTAGATGCAATTATTGTTGGGGGAGGCCCATGTGGTTTAGCAGCAGCAATAGCCTTGCAAAATATTGGATTAAAGCCAATTGTCATTGAAAAAGGAAATATCGTAAATGCGGTTTACAATTACCCTACACATCAAACTTTTTTTAGTACGAGTGAACGTCTAGCTATCGGTGATGTGCCCTTTATTATTGAAGGTCGTAAACCAAAGCGAAATCAAGCACTAGTTTATTATCGAGAGGTTGTGCGTTTGAAGGATATTCAAGTAAACCGCTTTGAAAAGGTAAATAGCGTTGTAAAAAATGGAGCGGTGTTTACAGTAACGACAGATAAAGAGGTTTATACAACATCTTATGTGGTGATCGCAACAGGCTACTATGACCATCCAAATTATTTAAATATCCCAGGTGAGAAATTGCCGAAAGTCTTCCATTACTTTAAAGAGGGACATGAATTTTTTAATACTGATGTTCTTGTCATAGGTGGGAAAAATTCGGCAGTGGATGCTGCGCTTGAGTTGAATAAGGCTGGAGCTCGCGTCACTGTAGCCTATCGTGGTAGTGAGTATTCACCTAGCATAAAGCCGTGGGTTTTACCAGAATTTGAAGGAGTAGTACGAAATGAAGAAGTCCAAATGCATTTCAATACAAATATACTGGAAATCCGTGAGCATGAGGTCGTAGTAGAAATTGATGGTAGCAAGAAAACTATAAAAAATGATTTTGTTTTTGCGATGACAGGCTATCATCCAGATCATTCATTTATTCGAGCAATGGGTGTCTCTATTGATTATGAAACGGGCCGTCCTTTCTTTAATCCAGAAACTATGGAAACAAATGTAGAAGGGTTATTTATCGCGGGAGTTATTGCAGCTGGAAATAATGCTAATGAAATTTTTATCGAAAATGGCCGTTTCCATGGCGAGTGTATTGCTAAGACAATTGTAAAAAGAGCAAAATAACAATAGGAGCTGTATAGGCATGTAAGCTTATACAGCTTTTTTTAAACGTTGGAGGAAGAGCAAGAGCGACGGATGAAAGAGTCAAAGCGACGGATAAAAGGGTCAGAGCGACGGAAAAAGAACGAAGCGACGGATGAAAGAGCCGTAGTAACGGATAGAAGGGCCAGAACGACGGATGAAAGGGTCAGAGCGATGGAAAGAGAACGAAACGGCTCATCGGATGCCCCCAGGAAAGCGCCAAGCCGTAAAGGAAATCAACCCCACGTTATGGTGAAGAGCAATAATTTCTCTTATCAAAGTTGAAAAAAGGTGTGAAAGAATGCTTGGATTATATTGGTTTCTGAGTTATATTATAGGGAACTTTATGACTGCGTATGTCGTTGGAAAAGCGTATGGTGTTAATTTACAGGAAGAAAGAAGTGAAAACTTAGGGGCTAGAAATGCTGGTAGTGTGATTGGGAAAGGTGCTTTTCTATGGACTTTTTTAGGGGATTCTTTAAAAGGAGCGCTCGTTGTCGGTGCAGGACGTTTATTGCATTTCGAAGAATTGGAAATAGTGTTAGGCGCTTGTTTAGTTATACTTGGTCATATGTTTCCGTTTTGGCTTAAGTTTAATGGGGGAAAAGGAGTAGCAACTTTTATAGGTGTAGGTCTGGCACTGTCGCCAAGCTTATTTTTCATGATGGTTGTAGGAACGGCTATTACGCTTAGTGTTACGAGAAGTTTAACACTTAGTATGTTAGGTGGCTTTGTTTTATATGTTGGAGCGATTGTTTATACAGATAAATTTATTTTATACATACCGATACTAGTAGCAATTAGCTTTATGCTTATTAAGCATATGTCGAATATTAAAGAGGCTTTAGAGAGAAGGAAGTGATTATATGTATTGGTGTAAAATTGCGCATACAAAAGCGGAGTTTGAGGAAATTGCACGATTAAATTATGAAACCTTTGTCGAAGAAATTCCACAGCATAAACCCAACTCCGAAAGAAAAAAAGTTGACCGTTTTCATCATGAAAATACATATATTGTTGTTTATAAAGGAATAGATCTTATAGGCATGCTTGCATTTAGAGAGCAAAGGCCGTTTTCAATTGATGAAAAGATTGGAAAGGTTGAGCAGTATTTATCAAAGGAGATTAGTACTAAGCTTTGTGAAATTCGCTTGCTTGCCGTCAAGAAGGAGTATCGAACAGGAAGAGTACTATTGAAATTGACACAGGCATTAACTGCTTTTGCCTATGAAAAAGGTTATTCGGCAGCGGTTATTTCAGGTACTACTCGTGAGGAGAAACTTTATAAGCAAATGGGATTTACCCAATTTGCACCTGCTACAGGGACAGAGGATGCTTTATTTTTACCAATGGTATTAACGAGACAGCAGTTTGAAAAGTCTTTGCAGCAAAGACTTGCGAAGGAGTGCCATACATTTTATCCAGGTCCAGTAAAACAAAGTGAACCATTTATGTATTCTGAGCTTTCTCATCGTTCGTTAGGCTTTCAAACATTATTTGAGCAAATGAGAAATAAGTTGCTTCAACTATCAGGAGCAGGGCATGTAGCTACAATTGTAGGAACTGGGACATTGGCAAATGAGGTTATGTTGGGGCAATTGAAGGCTCAACAATTAGGCCGTGGACTAATTTTAACAAATGGTGAGTTTGGAGAACGTCTTCGAAAACAAGCAGAGAGATGGTCATTAGATTTTGATGTAATTGAGCAAGATTGGGGAAGTTCCTTTGATACAAGTATGTTGGACTCTTATTTGCAAAAAAAATCTTATCAATGGCTTCTTGCAGTACATGGCGAAACGTCGACTGGTACTTGTAATGATTTAAAGGAAATTTTACAGCTAACTAAGCGATATAATTTAAAGCTTTGTATTGATTGCATTAGTTCTTTCGGAGCAATGCCATTTTCTTTAAAGGATTGTTATTTAGCGACTGCAGTAAGTGGAAAAGCCATTGGTGCACTTAGTGGCTTGGCTTTTGTTTTTTCGCAAAACATTGTGAAATCTTCTAAAACATTACCTGCTTATCTCGATTTAGCTAATTACCAGTCTGGTGCGATTCCGTCTACTTTACCAGCAGTACTTGTTGCAAATGTTTCTGTAGCATTACAAGCATATCCAGAAAGATATGGACAGCTACAGCAACGCTTTAAAACAATGCTGCAGCTACCATTTATGCACTACCAAATTTCAACTAGACAGTATCCGATGCTAATCACTTTACAACTTCCTAAGGCTTTGACAAATCTACAGAGAGATTTAAATGTAAATGGTTATTATGTTCATGCGGATAGCCAATACTTACGCCAAAGAAATTTCATACAGCTCTCTGTTATTCAGCCAGATTTTGAGATAGCAATCAGTCATTTACATAAAATCTTGAATTATTATAAGCAAATTGTAGATGCATAACTATAAGTGAATATTGAATACATTAGTCTTACATGAAAAATTCCTTTAAATCAAGAGGAGTCCCTACTTTGTTGAGCCCAATTAATAATTTTAATCGCGCTTTTTGACCATTAATACCAGTTGCAAATATAGCTCCTAAGTCTTCGAGCATTTTGCCACCGCCAACATAGCCGTAAACACCTTCTGCGATACCATTAAAACAACGGGATACGAGTATAACAGGAATACCGCGCTCTAAAAGACTTTCAATACCTTTAACAACTGTTGGAGGGACGTTGCCTTGTCCAAGGCCTTCTAACACTACGCCATCATATTTACATGCGAGTACTACATCAAGTAAGTCATCCTCCATGCCAGCATACACTTTCAGCATGGCTACTCGTTTTGATAATCCATCAATTTCTACATATTGACGGCTGATAGGGGCATGATGAAATAATATTCTTGATTTTGTAATAAGTCCGATCGGGCCATATTGAGGTGACTGAAAGGTATTGACAGAACTAGTACTTGTTTTTGTAGTATTAACAGCTAGATGGACCTCGTCATTCATGACAACAAGTACGCCTTTCTCACGGGCTTCTTCGTCTACGGCTACGCGAACGGCTTCTACTAAATTATAAATTCCATCTGCACCAAGTTCGTTTGAGGAGCGCATTGCACCTGTTAAAACAATAGGAATTGATAAATCAGTCGTTAACTCTAAAAAATAAGCTGTTTCTTCTAATGTATCAGTACCATGGGTGATGACAACACCATCAATTTTCTCCTCTGCAACTTTTTCGATAATAAGGTTACGTAATTTAAGCATTTCTTTTGGTGTAATATGTGGTGATGGGAGATTAAAAGCCTCCATTTCAATAATTGTGGCAAGTGCATCAAGTTTGCTGCTGTCCTTCATTAGAGGATTTTCTTTGTTTGGCATAACGGCACCTTCATCACTCATTGCCATAGAAATTGTGCCACCTGTATGAATTAATAAAATTGTTTTTTTCATAAAAAATATTATCTCCTTTTAAAAAGTTTTATGTCATATCATGGTATAATAATAGCAGTTTATCTTCATGTAACAGATATTTTTTGTTGATAACGGAAGCTTTATGTCACATAAGTTTTTCATCTGAGATATACGAATGTATTTTTTAGATGTCCAAAAACCGACAGAAAAGATAAACTTAGGCTAAGAAATTTTACATCCTGCAAAAACGCCAAAGTTGACCAACATTATGCGCAGCCAATTCACGTATGCGCAAGAAATTGTTGGCTTAAAGCATTAGAAGGATGTCACAGATTTTAAAATCTTAACATAATTATGTCAAGGCTAAATTGATTTTTGAAAGGAGCCGGCATCATGATCATTTTATTATCAGCTGCCATTGCTCCTGGTCTAGCGCTTTTCAGTTACTTTTATTTGCGCAATCAGATGGCAACGGAGCCAAGAAGAACTTTACTTCAAACGTTTTTGTATGGCGCATTTTTAACGTTCCCAATCTTGTTTTTACAATATGTACTAACAGAGGAAGGGGTCTTTCGATATTTTTATCTACAAGATGTAGTTTTTTCTAGTGTAATTGAAGAGTTTTTTAAATGGTTTATTCTTTTAATCGCAATCTATAATCATGTAGAATTCGATGATCCTTATGATGGCATACTGTATGGTGCAAGTATATCTCTTGGATTTGCCACGATAGAAAATGTGCTTTATTTATTTTCTTTCGGTTTGAATACTGCATTTATGCGTGCATTATTACCTGTATCAAGTCATGCTTTGTTCGGTGTTGTAATGGGCTATTATTATGGACGTGCCAAGTTTTCGAAGCTTGCAAAGACGAAAGAAATGATTGTTATGGCGCTTTGTGCACCGGTAGTATTACACATTTTATATAATACAATTTTATCATTCAAAGGATATTGGGTTTATTTAATGATACCTTTTATGCTATTTTTGTGGTGGTTTGGGCTACGAAAAGTCAAGCTTGCTCATTACCATCTAGTACAACATTTGCATATGCATAAAAAAATATAAAGCGTAGAAATCTAAAAAAAGATTTCTGCGCTTTTCTATTTTTTAAATGTATAAAATAAGTCGTTTGTTTCAAGCTATGAAAAAAAGGAGTGATGATAATGCGTTTAGTAAGCATAATTTTTGCTTTGATGTTGGGGATTAGTATATTTGCTATTCCGCAAAATGACGCCATTGCATTTACCGGGCAACAGATTTCTCGTGGTGCTTATGGAGATGATGTAATTGAGCTACAGGCAAGGTTACAATACTTAGGGTTTTATAAGAGTAAAATTGATGGCAAATTTGGCTATAACACATATTGGGCTTTACGAATATTCCAAGAGAAATATGGTTTACCAGTAGATGGAATAGCCGGTGCTAAAACTAAAAAAACTTTATCAGGTTATTCAGATTATGATGAAGGATGGGTAAAAGCGCAATTAAATGCAGGAAATCAATTTACCTATTATGGTGGTACGCCACTTGAACAGCAAGTGAAAACAAACACTGGCGGTGGTGGTGGAGGTAAAAGTAGTGGTAGTAGTAATAATAATGGGACTAAAACTCAACTACCTCCAAAGTATACTGACAGAGATGTACAGTTAATGGCGAATGCGGTTTATGGTGAAGCTAGGGGAGAGCCTTATGAAGGTCAAGTGGCTGTAGCGGCAGTTATTTTAAATCGTTTGGAAAGCCCTGAATTCCCAAATACTATTTCAGGTATTATTTTCCAACCACTAGCATTTACTGCGGTGGCAGATGGACAAATTTGGCTTGAACCAAATGAACGTGCAAAAGAAGCAGTTCTTGATGCTATGAATGGATGGGATCCTTCAGAAAATGCACTTTATTATTTTAATCCGAAAACAGCAACAAGTAAGTGGATTTGGTCCCGACCTCAAATTAAACGAATTGGAGAACACATTTTCTGTTCATAAGAAAGGAGGAAAAAAATGAGAACTATGCTCGTTATACTCACTGCGGCAGTTATTGGTTTAGGTGCATATAGCATTAATATGCACGGAAAAAATGCAAGTTTACAACGTACTGTGTTAGCTCAGTACACGGATAATTTAACGGATGCATCTGAGAAATTATCGCATCTACAACAAGCTGTTTCGCAATCTCTATTGTTTCGAGATGACGATGCCATTCACAATGAGTTAGATTCTGTTTGGCGACTAAGCTCTGACGTTCGATCTTCTATGTCGAATATTCCTATCGGGCAGGAAATGTCGAACGACTGGCTAAGTTACTTAGGGCGCCTAGGAGATGAGGCAAAGAAAACATCTAAAACTGGTGATTATAAAGCTTGGAGAGAAAAAATGCCACAAGTCTCTACAAATTTACAATCACTTTCAGATGAATGGTCAGGTGCAACAGTAGATTTTTATAAAAACAACGGTAAGATGGATGTTTGGTTAAGACAAGTAGATACTAAGAACCCAAATACAACATTTGATAATGTACAAAAGACATTAAAGGATTACAGCGAAAAAGACTTCCCACTTACATTAAGTGAATCGGATTGGCAGAAAAAAATAGATCTTAAAGCATTACAAGATTCAGCCATTACTGAAAAAGAAGCATTGGAAAAAGTAAAACATTTATTTCCTATCATAAAAGATGCAACATTTACTGTTACGAAAAGTAGCGATACTTCATCGTATCCGTTTTATCATATCCAATTCCATCAAGGTATTCGTTTAGGATATGTCGATCTAACAGAAAAGGGTGGGCATTTAATATCCTATTTAGTGGAACGTCCTGTAGATGAAGCAAGGTTATCACAAGATGAAATTATGAAAAAAGCTGAAGAATATTTAAAACTACTTGGCATGAATGATGTTGCATTTGTGGAATCTCGTGAAAACCATCAAGCATGGCATGTGACATTCGCACGTGTTCACCCTGGTGATAATGCATTGATTTATGCAGATGGGGTGCAATTAAAACTTGCCAAGGATACAGGCGAGTTACTTGGTGCAAATGCGATGGAATATATTCAGGCAGAGACGATTAAACCACAAACTGCAAAGCCAATTGATTGGAAAACTTTCTTCGATGACAATGTAAAAGTAGAAGAAGTAAGAAATATTTATACAGATAACGGTCAATTCGAACAACGTCTTTGTTATGAGGTAATTGCGGTCCGTGACGCGCAAGAAACATTCAGAATTGTTATTGACGCTGAAAATCACAATGTTTTAAAAGTGGAATATTTAACGTAATCCAAGAAAAAACTACCAGTTCATATAGCCAAAATGGGCATCTCATGCGATAATAAATGTATATTTGTGTTCGAGGAGATGCTCATGGAAATAAAAATTGGTACACAATTAGAACTTGAACCAACTTATACAGAGCGTGTTGAAAAATTCCGCTGTAAAGTTGTAGAACAAGAGGAAAATATTGTTTACATCGATTATCCAATAAATGTTGCCACAAAGAAAACAGCTTTTTTAATAGATGGTTCTGAATTTAGAGCAACTTTTCGTACAGAAGATAAACAATCATTTGTTTTCAATACTGAAGTGATTGGACGTAAAGCTGGTAATATACCTATGATTATGTTGCATTGTCCAAAGGCAGATGACTTTATCAAAATTCAACGTCGTGAATATGTACGTGTGGAAACGCCTGTGGATGTAGCGATACAGTTTAAGGATTACAAATATCAGCTAGTAACAGCGGATATTAGCGCAGGTGGTTTGGCAGTTATCTTAAAAGGGGCAATTGCTTTCCAAGATGATGATGAGGTCCAGTTAACAATCGTTTTACCATTTGCCAATGGGGATGTAAAATACGTGAACACGGAAGCGACGGTTGTTCGTATATTTGAAAAAGATGACAAAAAAATGGCAACTATACAATTAACAGATACTGATGATGTAGACCAACAGCA
The DNA here is from genome assembly GCF_044755845.1 of Lysinibacillus sp. NPDC092081. NCBI lineage: Bacteria > Bacillati > Bacillota > Bacilli > Caryophanales > Bacillaceae > Lysinibacillus > Lysinibacillus sp. NPDC092081. The sequence continues at coordinate 253,630 of NZ_JBIVRU010000001.1, read as the reverse complement.
TATTGTTCGTTTATGCTTTGAACGTCAGTTAGTGAATCGTCGTAAAGAAATAAATCCTTTTGATGCTTGATTTTTTACGCCTATTAATAGTCTTAATAGTCTGCCCAACCTCTATTGATGAGTGGGAAATTTCCATGAATTTTTGCAAGGAGTTTACACACCTTCAAATTGAGTAGTAATTTGATTTAAGAAAGCCCTCTCTTTGAAGAGGGCTTTTTTATGATACAATATGGTGTGATAGAAAGTAGGGAGAATATGAAGAAAAACATTCAAATTGCGATTGATGGACCGGCTGGTGCTGGAAAAAGCACAATCGCGAAAATTGTTGCAGAGGCACTTGCATTTACTTATATCGACACAGGTGCTATGTATCGTGCTGTGACGTATAAAGCAATGCAACAAAACATACATTTAAATGATGAAACAAAATTAGCAGAAATGCTAGCATCTAGCACAATTGAATTAAAGCCTTCTTCTGAAGGACAGCTTGTCTTTTTAGACAGGAAGAACGTATCGGCAGAAATTCGATCAAATGAGGTAACTTCATCTGTTTCACAAGTAGCGGCTCATGCTAAAATACGTGAACTATTAGTAGCACAGCAACAAAAGCTTGCGGATAATGGTGGTGTTGTTATGGATGGGCGCGATATTGCTACGCATGTATTAAAGAATGCAGAACTAAAAATCTTTATGTCTGCAACTGTAGAAGAGAGAGCAAGACGTCGTTTTATGGACAATCAAAAACGAGGAATTGAATCTTCCATTGAAAAGCTTCAAGAAGAAATTGCCCTGCGCGATAAAATGGATAGCGAGCGTGAAGCATCGCCACTAATTCAAGCAAAAGATGCCATATTTTTAGACACGACAGCATTGTCAATTGATGATGCAGCACAGGCCATTTTAAAATTAGCGCAAGAAAAAATGATATAAATCCAAAAATTTCAAACATTTTTTGAATTTAAAGGATTTATTTTTGTCTTTGTCTTCAATATCGAATAAAATAGTAAGGGAAGATGCGAAGGAGGGTTACATATGTCTGAAGAAATGAACTATGCAGAACAAACGTTTAACGAAGGTGATATCGTCAAAGGTATTGCAGCGCAGGTTGATGAAAAAGCGGTAACTGTTTCAATTCCAGGTGCACTGTTTGACGGTATTGTGCCAATAAGTGAATTATCAAGCTTACACATTGAAAAAGCGTCTGACGTAATCTCTGTTGGAGATGAGTTGGAGTTGATGATTACAAAAGTTGAAGAAGAAAACTATGTATTATCAAAACGTAAAGTAGATGCTTTAAAAGCATGGGATACTCTTGAGCAACAATTCAACGCTGAGGAAATTTTCGAAGCGGAAGTAAAAGATATTGTTAAAGGTGGTCTTGTCGTAGATTTAGGAGTACGTGGCTTCGTTCCGGCCTCCCTAGTAGAAGACTACTTTGTTGATGATTTTGAAGACTATAAAGGCAAATCTCTTAGCTTTAAAATTGTAGAGCTAGATAAAGAAAAAAATCGCTTAATTTTATCACATCGTGCTGTAGTGGAATCTGAAAAAGCTTCCCAAAAGAAAAATGTCATTAACCAAATTAAAACTGGCGATGTTTTAGACGGTAAAGTACAGCGTATCGCATCATTTGGTGCATTTATTGACCTTGGTGGTATTGATGGCCTTGTGCATATCTCACAAGTGTCTCATGAGCATGTGAGCGATGTGAGCGAGGTTTTATCAGAAGGACAAGAGGTGAAAGTGAAAGTCCTTTCTGTAGACCCAGAAAATGAGCGTATTTCGCTATCCATTAAGGAAACGATTCCTGGTCCTTGGTCGAACATCGAAGAGCGTGCCGCGAAAGGTACAGTGCTAGATGGCAAAGTAAAACGACTTACTTCATTCGGAGCATTTGTGGAAGTTTTCCCAGGTGTAGAAGGTTTAGTGCATATTTCACAAATCGCGCATAAGCATATTAACACGCCACACGAAGCTCTAAAAGAAGGACAAGAAGTACAGGTGAAAGTGCTTGACGTAAATGCTGAAGAAGGCCGCTTGGCATTAAGCATTAAGGATTTACTTGAAAATCCCGAGGCAGAGGAAGTAATCGACTATGAATTACCAGAAGAAAACACAGGCTTCTCTTTCGGCGATGTCATTGGCGATAAACTGAAAAATTTTAAATAAACTAGACAAGCGAGGATACAGTTTGTGTCCTCGCTTTTTTATGGCGGAAATGGATAGAATAAATAAGACTCGAAGATAACCACATCACATCGATCATTCAAATAGAACAGCCGAAATGATATAAAAATTCCTAAATAGATGGAAAGTACGATACATAGCGCGCCCCTTCATGGATATGATATGATATAATGGCATTTTTCGTGTATAATAGCGAAAGACAAGAAGTTGGAAGGATGAAGTACAGATGACGAAACCAGTAGTAGCCATCGTAGGTCGTCCGAACGTAGGTAAGTCGACGATTTTTAATCGTATCGTTGGAGAACGTGTCTCGATTGTGGAAGATATTCCAGGCGTTACACGCGACCGTATTTATAGTTCGGCAGAGTGGTTAACACATGATTTTAATATTATTGATACAGGTGGTATTGAGATTGGAGACGAGCCGTTTTTAGAGCAAATTCGTCAACAAGCAGAAATTGCCATTGATGAAGCAGACGTTATAATCTTTATGACAAATGGTCGTGAAGGTGTAACAGCTGCTGATGAGCAAGTTGCTAAAATTTTATACAAAACAAAAAAACCGGTCGTTTTAGCAGTGAATAAAATTGATAACCCGGATATGCGCGAGATGATTTATGATTTCTATGCGCTTGGCTTTGGCGAGCCTTGGCCAATTTCTGGTTCTCACGGCTTAGGCTTAGGGGATTTATTGGATGAATGTGCAGAACATTTCCCTAAGGAAGATGAAGAACAATATGGAGACGAGGTTATTAAATTCTCGTTAATTGGTCGACCAAATGTAGGGAAATCTTCATTAGTAAATGCATTTTTAGGCCAAGACCGCGTTATTGTGAGTAATATCGCGGGTACTACTCGAGATGCTATTGACACGCCTTATGAGTATGATGATCAGGAATATGTCATTATAGATACTGCAGGTATGCGTAAAAAAGGGAAAGTATACGAAACGACAGAGAAGTATTCTGTGTTACGTGCGTTACGTGCAATTGAACGCTCTGATGTTGTTTTAGTTGTTCTAAATGCAGAAGAAGGCATTCAAGAACAAGATAAAAAAATTGCAGGCTATGCGCATGAAGCTGGAAAAGCTATTGTCATCGTTGTTAATAAATGGGATGCTATTGAAAAAGACGAAAAAACAATGAACGTCTTTACACAGCAAATTCGTGAGCATTTCTTATTCTTAGACTATGCTCCAATTATTTTTGTATCAGCCAATACAAAGCAGCGTGTACATCAAATTTTACCGATTATACAACGTGTAAGTGAAAACCATGCAATGCGTATTCAATCATCTATCCTTAATGAAGTGATTGAGGATGCAGTGGCACGCAACCCAGCACCAACTGATAAAGGCCGCCGTCTTCGCATCTACTATGCTACCCAAGTTGCGATACAGCCACCTACTTTTGTGGTGTTTGTTAATGAGCCAGAGCTAATGCATTTCTCTTATGAACGATTTTTAGAAAATCGTATTCGAGAAACATTTGATTTTGAAGGAACGCCAATTCGTTTAATTACCCGTGCTCGTGCTTAGGAAAAATATACACATACAATACGCCAACCCGACAATTATTGTTGGGTGGCGTCTTTTTACAAGAGAGGAAAGAATAATTTTTCTAATGTCTACTAATAAGATTGCTTTGAAAGCTTTACTGTTATAAGCCTTTCTCTAGCATTTTTTGTAACTAATATGAGTGAATTGTCTTTTCTAAACAAGGGAGGTTTTTGAATGGAAAAAGTTTGTGTGTTAGGGGCAGGCTCATGGGGTTCAGCGCTTGCGATGGTGCTTGCAGAAAACGGGCATGATACACTTCTATGGACTCATCGAACAGATCAAGCTGAAGAAATTAACAACCTACATACAAATAGGAAGTATTTACCTGAAACGGTGCTACCTACAAATTTGTATGCGACTAGCGATATTGCTAAGGCAGTTGCTCATTCAGAGACAATTGTCGTAGCAGTGCCTACTAAGGCTATTCGAGAAGTATGTGAAAAAATGATCGCAACACTCGATAAAAAAGTACTGTTTGTTCATGTATCGAAGGGAATTGAACCAGATACGTTAAAACGAATTTCAGAAATTTTAGTAGAAAGTTTACCACCTGAATTTGTGGAAGAAGTTGTTGTACTTTCAGGTCCAAGTCATGCAGAGGAAGTTGTCTTACACCACCCGACAACTGTTACAGCAGCTTGTGCAAACATTGAAGCTGCAGAAAAAGTGCAGGATTTATTTATGAACCAATTTTTCCGTGTCTACACAAACAAAGATGTGATAGGCGTAGAAATAGGTGGCGCATTAAAAAATGTAATCGCATTAGCTGCGGGTATTTCAGACGGCTTAAATTATGGTGATAATGCCAAAGCTGCACTTATTACTCGAGGGTTGGCTGAAATTTCACGTTTAGGTGTTAAAATGGGGGGGAATCCATTTACATTCTCAGGACTTACAGGCATGGGGGACTTAATTGTCACATGTACAAGTGTGCACTCTCGTAATTGGCGCGCAGGTAATTTACTGGGGCAAGGAATGAAACTGCCAGAGGTACTCGATCAAATGGGCATGGTTGTTGAGGGGGTACGCACAACAAAAGCTGCCTATCAACTAGCAGAGAAACATGACGTTGCTATGCCAATAACAACTGAGCTTTATAGTGTTCTATTTAGTAATATAGAACCGAAAATAGCGGTTGATGCATTAATGATGCGTATGAAAAAACGAGAAATCGATGACATGATGTACTAAAAATATGTAATAAGGAAAAAATAGGTTATCATTGACCGGTAAAAGGATTTTTTCTGTTGATAGTATATGCCCATTTTATATGATTGTAGCGAAAATTAACGTATTCCAATTAATGTAAGTGGGTGGAAATGGTTCATCATAATACCTGATCTATTAATAAGGTTTGTCATAAAATGGACATAAATAGGGTGTCTCAGAATATAACTGAGACGCCTTATTGTGTGTTTTTAGTTGAATAATCAATAACCTTACAAAGGTTGTCCATAACTTCTTTCAGCAGAAGTCTCCTACCTCTATAGATGGTGAGATGAAGCGGTTTTAAGCTACTTTTTCAGTTGGTGTCCAAACACCAACTGAAATAAAGGAACTCAGTCTAAGAACGCCACGTCCTGTGGCAACGACTGAGTGACCAACTTCGTGTTGGCCTAAAGCCTCCGGCGGATGTCACGGAATTATGTCGAGGCATAATTGATTTGATTGATAGAGTTATGGACAACTATTTCTTTTTAGCGAAAGCGCATAGTATAATATACTTTGATTGTTTTGTGACGTTGTAGAAAGGTGGTTGTCTTAAATGGGTCCGTTAGCACATTTGCCCTCGCTTGATGTAATGTGGGTATCATTTTATTGTATCGGCTTTATGATTATATCTGTTGGTTTAATTTACTTAGCTCGTAATAAGGTTTCGAACGTTTTTTTACGTACAATCGTAAATTTAATTGCATACATACTGTTTGGGCTAGGCACATTTTTAATGGTACTGATTGTAGCCACATGGCCGGCATAAAAATTGATGAGGTGGAAGTGACATGAAAAAACTAAGTGCTTTTCTTTTTGTAATAGTAACCGCTGTACTTCTAGTAGGTTGTGCATATCCAGAAGATGAAAAAATGGCAAAATTAGTGCCTGATGCTGACCAATTAGCTGCGGTTCAGCGTGCGGTAAATGAATATCGTGAAGCAACTGGTGGACTAGTTCCAATTAAAAATAGCGAGCTAGATACAGATATATATATAAAATATTTAATTGATTTTGAAAAATTAATGCCTAAATATCTTGCACAAATACCAGGGAACGCCTATGAAAAGGGTGGGATTTTCCAGTATATTATTTGGGATCCTGAGAATGAAGCTAAAGTAAAATTGGTAGATTTAAATGCTGCAGAGCGAATTCGTGAAATTAATATCCACAAACTTTCTACCCAATATTTACCGATAAAGGGTGCAACTTCAGATAATGTATATCAAATTAACTTTGAAGAATTGGGTTATAAAACAGATGTAACTGTGAAAAGCCCCTATTCTGGTACCGAATTACCAATATTTATGACAGGCGATGGCGAAATGCATGTCGACTATTCAATCGATTTAGGTCAACTACTAAAAGAAGACAAACCTGATGTGAAGCCAGGAGATGATATTCGTCAGCTACTTGTCGATAAATATCCAGTAGTACCAGCTTATTCTATACCATATACAGTTGATGAAAAAGGTGAGCCAATTTATTTTATGGACGCCTATAATAGTGATGCAAAAAAAGCTAGAGAAAAAGCTAGAGAAAAAGCAATTCAAGAGTCTGAATCCAAAACTAAAAAAGATTAGACAATAAGCTCCTTACATTTGTGAGGAGCTTTTCATATTTATCTAGCTGCTCGCATATAGTGAAAAAGCGTAGATAAAGGAGGCAGAAACCTTGAGTGAAGCAGTATTTAGAGAAATTGCAGAGCGCACAAATGGCGATGTTTATATTGGTGTTGTCGGTCCAGTACGTGTAGGTAAATCAACATTTGTAAAAAAGGTTATGGAAGCGGTCGTGTTACCAAATATCGTGGATGATACAGAAAGAATGCGTGCACAAGATGAGTTGCCACAAAGTTCGCCGGGGCCAGTCATTATGACTGCTGAGCCGAAGTTTGTGCCTGCCCAAGCGACACGTATTGCGGTCGGTGATGATGAAATGACGTTCCAAATTCGTTTAGCAGATTGCGTTGGTTATATCATTGAAGGGACAAAGGGCTATGAGGATGAAAATGGGCCAAAATATGTGCATACACCTTGGCATACAGAGCCTATCCCTTTCCAAGAAGCGGCGAAAATAGGCACGGATAAAGTTATTCGTGACCATGCTAATATTGGAATTGTTGTAACAACAGATGGCACGGTAAATGGCATAAGTCGTCGTGCGGCAGAGAAGGCTGAAGAGGAAATTGTAGAGCAATTAGTGGATATTGGAAAACCTTTTGTTGTTGTATTAAATTGCCAAATGCCAGCACGGGAGGAAACGGTACAGCTTCGAAATGAGCTATTTGAGCGCTATAATGTTCCAGTAATTGCTACTTCAATTGATCAAATGCGCGCATCTGATATTCAGTATATTTTGCAAGAAGCATTATTTGAATTTCCAATTCGAACAATTGAGGTGGAAAAACCAGATTGGTTAGATGTTTTAGATGCATCACACCCATTGAATGTTGCATTAATTGATTCGATGGAAGAAGTGTTGTCATCTGTTATGAAAATTAGGGATGTACAGCAGGCGTCAGATGCCTTTAAAGCCATTGATTTTATTGACCAAAGTGAAGTAGTACATGTGGATGCTGGTGTTGGGACCGCGGTCATTCGAGTGTCATTACAAAGCGAGCTCTATAAGTCGGTTTGCAATGAATGGCTAGATGAGCCAATTGAGACGAAGCGAGATTGGTTACTCTTTATTAAAGAGGCAGCAGAAGCAAAAGAGGCGCAAAAACGCTTTAAAAATGCTATTAGTCAAGCAGATTCGACTGGTTATGGTGTAACATTGCCGATGATGCAGGAGTTTGAGCCAACAGCACCAGAGCTCATTAAACAAAATAATTTTTATGGTGTGCGTATGAAGGCAAAAGCGCCATCATATCATATCATTCGTGTAGATATGGAATCAGAATTTGCGCCACTAATTGGCTCTGAATTCCATAGTCAACAATTGCTTAAGGATTTAAATCATGCTTATTTGCATGATCGTGACGCTTTATGGAACACACAGCTTTTTGGAACCCCGCTACATGAAGTGTTAAAAGAAGGAATACGCTATAAAATGGATGCAGTTCCATCTACGGCCAAAAAACGGATGCGTCAAACAATTGAACGTATGGTGAACGAAGGTGATAGAGGATTAGTTACATTTATTTTGTAGTGAAAAAGTGAAAAATAAAGCGCAAAAAATTATCACAGGGCTCTTCGTTCTTATGCGAAAAGTCCTGTTATTTTTGTTTTTTGGGTGAAAAACGTATTTTTTGGTTATAATCATGAATGAATACAGTTGCGTAGCGGTTTTCTATGTGTTAATCTTTTTACAGAATTGGTTCATGACCCTTTGAGAGGAGGTGAATGGTGTGAATAAAACAGAATTAGTAAACTCTGTTGCTGAAGCTGCAGGTCTTTCTAAAAAAGACGCTTCTAAAGCAGTTGAAGCTGTATTTGATACAATTCAAGATGCTCTTGCAAAGGGTGACAAAGTACAATTAATTGGTTTTGGTAACTTTGAAGTACGTGAACGTGCGGCTCGTAAAGGTCGTAACCCACAAACTGGTAAAGAAATCGAAATCGCTGCTAGCAAGGTACCTGCTTTCAAACCAGGTAAAGCGCTTAAAGATGCTGTAAAATAATACACGTCTAGTAGTTACATAGGGCAGTCTTCATGTAAACGAACATGGAGGCTGCTCTTTTTAACTTCTTACAGCGAATCTGGACACAATTATGCCGAAGTATAATTGATCTTCACTACGAAAAGTTGGGCACATAGTTAAATAAGATAATGGTACATAGAAAGATGCAATAAACATAAGTGTATGCAACGTAGATAGCATATGAACAATTGAGGTCTATCACTAAAAGTTGGGCCACAGGAGAGCGCCCAGTCGGAACGGAAATCAACCGCACGTTATGATGGTGAGTCAAAATTTATAAAATATGCTCCAAATTAGAAAGCATTAAGTAGCTATTTTGCTCATATAGAGTTGAATTTCTTTTGAATCAAGTAAGTCGTTTTGCGCTTACCTTTTGGATATGCTACGATGCTTAAGGAAATGTGTAATGTATTGATACGCAGGAGGGTTTTTACGGATGTCGAATGTTGATTTATTGAAAATAGAAGAAGCAGTAAAAATGATTTTAGAGGCGGTAGGCGAAGATGTAAATCGTGAAGGTTTACTCGATACACCGAAACGTGTAGCCAAAATGTATGCGGAAATGTTTAGTGGCTTACATGAAGACGCAAAAGATTATTTTAAAACAGTGTTTCATGAAGACCATGAGGAATTAGTACTTGTAAAGGACATTCCATTTTATTCGATGTGTGAGCATCATTTAGTTCCTTTTTATGGAAAAGCTCATGTCGCATACATACCAAATGATGGCGTTGTTGCTGGACTAAGTAAATTAGGACGTGCAGTAGAAACCATTGCTCGTCGTCCACAATTACAAGAACGCATTACTTCTTCAGTGGCAGAGACAATTATGGAAATGCTCTCTCCGAAAGGTGTTTATGTAGTGATAGAGGCGGAGCATATGTGCATGACTATGCGAGGACTTAAGAAGCCAGGATCTAAAACTGTGACATCGGTTGCACGTGGCATTTACGAAGAAGATGAAGTAAAACGTAGAGAAGTTTTATCATTTATTCAAATGTCTTAAATTGCATGTCTAATTGTGTTATGATGGACTAAGAATTTGTCGGATTTAAGGGAGTGTACAGACAATGGCGCAAGATTATATTGTTATTCAAGCAGAGGAAGATGGCGTGCATGTAATCGGTTTAACACGAGGTACAGATACAAAGTTCCATCATTCTGAAAAATTAGATGCAGGCGAAGTTATGATTGCTCAATTTACCGAACATACATCAGCCATGAAAATTCGTGGGAAAGCACAGATTCATACAGCTCATGGTGTTATAAATAGCGAAGCTAAAAAGTAATAGAGAGAAATATCATTCAGAAGTGCATTATGAATGGTTTCGTGTCTATACAATTTAGTGATGGCACATATAAATCGACTAGATGTGTAAAACTTAGTAATGTTTTCGCTCCGATTTTAAAGGCAGTGGATTTCTTCCGTTTTTAACGGGGAAACTCTTCTGCCTATCATGTTGAATAAAGCAAAAATTTTTTATTCCGAATCGTCGCGTATGCTATAATGACTCAGTAAGCAAGCGTTAGGTTATGAAGTGACTAACATATTTGAAAGTGAAATGGAGTAAGGTCTATGAATGCAACATACATTCAAAATTCAATTGCACAATTAAAAACAGAGATTTTCATGGATGTTCGTCATAGAACTTTGCAAAAATACACAGGATTGCCTGTGCTCGATGAAAATCAATTATTTTACATGTTAGTTCCCTTTTTGAATGGGGAAAAGTGGCAACAAGAGGAAAGAGAAGCTGCAATCACTGTTGGAATTGTGTACGCAGCCTTAGCGGCGCACGATCATATTAAAGAATTAGATGCCACATCAAAAGAACAGCAGCTAACCGTTTTAGCTGGAGACTTTTATAGTGGCCGTTATTATGAGATTTTAGCGATGTCGGGAAATGTCGCATTGATTCGAAATTTGTCACAAGGAATTGTGGCACGCTGTGAACACCAAATTAAAGTATATGAGGCAGAAAAACGATCAATCGAACAATGGTTTGCCTCAATAGCTAACATTGAATCAGGATTAATCTCAAAGTTTTTTGAGCTATATACATTTAGTGATTATATTCCAATTATGGAGAAGAGCTTATTAGTCTTGCGTTTAGAAAGAGAATTGGCGACATATCAAAGTGGGCAAGTATCTTTAATGAGTAAGGTTCTTGAAGAAAGTGCAAGATCTGCTGGAGCCACCTATGGCAACGTCATACAGGACAAAATTGTGCAATTAAAAACAGAGCTGTTACAGGTGATAGAAGATGCATCGTTTTTACAAAGTGATGTTAAACAGGCTTTACAAGCACGTGTAGAGGCATCCATTGCTTCTACTAATGGATAAGAGGGGTTTTTCAAAATGGCTAAAACGAAAGAAGAACACGTGCACGAAGTATTTGAAAGTATTTCGGAAAACTATGACAAAATGAATGGTGTTATTAGTTTCCAGATGCATGTTGGCTGGCGCAATGATACGATGAAGCACATGGCAGTAAAACCTGGAGCGAAGGCACTAGATGTTTGCTGTGGTACAGCAGATTGGACAATTGCATTAGCCGAGACAGTTGGTGAAGACGGAGAAGTAAAAGGGCTAGACTTCAGTAAAAACATGCTGAAGGTTGGCGAGGAAAAGGTAAAGCCATACCCACAAATTGAACTAATACATGGAAATGCTATGGAGTTACCTTTCCCAGACAATACTTTTGATTATGCAACAATTGGTTTTGGGCTTCGCAATGTACCAGATTATTTACAAGTTTTAAAGGAAATGAATCGTGTTGTAAAACCAGGGGGAATGGTTGTTTGTTTAGAAACATCTCAATCAGAAATTCCAGGCTATCGACAACTATTCCGTATTTATTTTAAATATATAATGCCGATATTTGGTAAAATATTTGCGAAAAGTTATAAAGAATATTCTTGGCTACAGGAATCAGCAAATGATTTCCCAGGTATGAAGAAGTTAGCGGCATTGTTTGAGCAGGCAGGTTTAGAAAAAGTAACGTATAAAGCATACAGTGGCGGTGCTGCGGCAATGCATATGGGCTTTAAAAAAGTACGTTAATGGGGGAAGGTTTTCACACGTGGAAAAGATGAAGTTAAAACTACTCTATTCCGATTTGAAATCAGATATCGAGATCATTGAAAAAGAATTAGAAAAAGCAGTGAACTCTTCTTCATGTTTGATCAATGATGCTTCTCTCCATTTATTGCAAGCTGGTGGCAAACGGATTCGACCAATTTTTGTGTTGCTTGGCGCGAAATTTGGCGAATATGATATCGAAAAGATGAAGGATGTAGCCGTACCAGTAGAGCTTATTCATATGGCATCACTTGTGCATGATGATGTAATTGATGATTCCAATATGCGAAGAGGACGCCCGACGGTCAAATCACAATGGAATAATAGAGTTGCAATGTACACGGGCGATTTTATTTTTGCGCGTGCACTTGAATATATTACAAAACTTGAAGACCCATTAGTTCATCAAATTTTAGCGCGTACAATGGTGGAAATTTGTAACGGTGAAGTCATTCAAATCGAAGATAAATTTAGATTAGATCAAGGATTAAAGGATTATTTTAGACGAATCAAACGAAAAACGGCATTACTGATTTCTTCTAGTTGTGAACTTGGTGCAGTAGCAGCAGGTGTCGATCCCAAAACAGTGAGACATTTGAAACGTTTCGGTTATTTTGTGGGCATGAGCTTCCAAATTATCGATGATGTTTTAGATATTATGGCAACTGATAAAGAATTAGGGAAGCCAGCAGGTAGTGATTTATTGCAGGGCAATATCACGTTACCGATTCTATTGTTAAAAGATGATCCTGTGATGCAACCTTATTTGGTAAAAGTATTTGCAGGTACGTTAACAGAAGTAGAACGTCAAAATATGCTGCAGTATGTGCGTAAATCTGACGCGATTGAGCAAGCTAATAAAATGAGTGATAAATATTTGAAAAAGGCATTACAGGAAATAGATGCATTACCAAAACATCCTGTCAAGAAAAAACTACGTGATGTCGCTTTGTTTATGGGTAAGCGTAAATTCTAGCTTTTTGTTGTACAAAGGCTCATTTTTTGTTAATATTTATCGGTAGGTGTAAAACCTGTTATACGAATTTAAGGAGTGTTTTAAACATGGCAATCGAACAAACTTTTTTAATGGTTAAGCCTGACGGCGTAGAACGTCAAGTAGTAGGAGATATCGTAGATCGTTTTGAACGTCGCGGTTTTGTATTGAAAGGTGCTAAATTAATGGTAATTCCTACAGAATTAGCAGAAAAGCACTATGCAGAGCATGCTGAGCGTCCATTCTTTGGTGAATTAGTTGATTTCATCACTTCTGGTCCTGTATTCGCTATGGTATGGGAAGGCGAAAACGTAATTAAGCTTGCTCGTACAATGATGGGAGCAACTAAACCTGAAGAATCTAACCCAGGTACTATCCGTGGTGACTATGCAACAACTGTTTCTCACAACATCATTCACGGTTCTGATTCACTTGCTTCTGCTGAGCGTGAAATCGGCTTATTCTTCGGTGAAGATTTAGTTTAATTTGCAACTAGAAAAGCAATCTCAATTTAGTTTGAGATTGCTTTTTTTTTGCTCTGAAATGGAGTGACGTATAGCGACAGATAGAACTCAAGAACTAAAAATATACTATTAAAACCTATTAAAACAGTGGATAGAATTTTCTAGATACATATAGAATTGTTAAATACTTCTTAGTCATGTAAAATAAAAGATATAATATTCTGATAATTAAGGCTTTTGAATAGCTTAATATCAAGCATATATTTCATAACATCTAAATACATTGGATGATAGGAAATGTGAGAATTGACAGTGCAAAGGGGATTTTAAAATGAGAGAAGTAGTGATTGTATCAGCTGTTCGTACAGCAGTTGGCAGGAGTAAAGGGGCATTAAGCAATGTTCGTTCAGATGACTTAGCGGCAGATGTTCTGCAAGAAGTGGTGCAACGGGCAGGCATCAACAAGGATCAGGTGGAGGATGTTATTTTTGGCTGTGTGACGCAAACTGCTGAACAAGGAGCAAATATAGCCCGTACTGCTTTGTTAATGGCAGGCTTTCCGGAAAGTGTCCCAGGTGTGACAATCGATCGTCAATGTGGCTCAAGTCAGCAGGCTGTACATTTCGCCGCACAGGCTATTTTAGCAGGCGATATGAACATTGTTATTGCTGGTGGGGTTGAAAGCATGACGAGGGTGTCAATGGGTTCTAACATGAAGGGTGCCCACGCGGGTGCACGATTACAAGACAACTATACAATTATACATCAAGGGTTATCAGCCGAGAAAATAGCGGAAAAATGGAACTTATCAAAAGAACAGCTAAATAACTATGCTTACAATAGTCATAGACGAGCATTAGCTGCAATTGAAGCGGGCCATTTCACAAAGGAAATACTGCCTGTCCAAGTTACGCAAGAAGACGGCGCAGTTACAACGTTTTCTGTTGATGAGGGACCTCGGGCAGAAACGACAGTTGATAAATTAAATGGGCTTAAAACCGTATTCCAGGAAGATGGTGTGATTTCAGCCGGTAATGCAAGTCAAATGAGTGATGGTGCCTCAGCGGTAGTTATAATGTCTTTAGAAAAGGCACAGGAGCTTGGTATCCAACCGCTTGCTAAAATTGTTACAAGAGTTGTTGTTGGCTCAGATCCGACGTTAATGCTAACTGGTCCAATTGAAGCAACTAGACAAGCGCTAGAACGTTCAGGTCTTACGATAGAGGAAATTGATACGTATGAAGTGAATGAGGCTTTTGCGCCAGTACCACTTGTTTGGTTACATGAAATTGGAGCAGATCCAAATAAATTAAATCCAGATGGAGGAGCAATTGCCTTAGGGCATCCATTAGGAGCGTCAGGTACAAAGCTGTTAACAACGATGCTATACAGAATGGAACGGGAAAATTTACGTTATGGCTTACTTGCAATTTGTGAAGGTATGGGAATGGCGAATGCCACTATTATAGAAAAAATGTAAAAGGGGTTGTGTTTGATGAATGAAGTAATAGCGGTTGTAACTGGGGGAGCATCTGGTTTAGGAGAGGCGACTGTTCGTAAAATTGTTGCAGAGGGTGGCAAAGCAGTAATTTTTGATCTTAATGACGAGCGAGGACATGCACTAGTAGAGGAGTTAGGAGAGAATGTCCAATATGCACGTGTTAATGTCACCAAAGAAGCTGATGTAGCGGCTGGGCTTGAGCAAGCAGTAGCAAGATTTGGGTCCATTAATGTCACGGTGAATTGCGCTGGAATTGCTGATGCAAGTAAAGTACTTTCAAAGCGTGGCGTACATGCCCTCGATTTATTCGAAAAGGTAATTTCGGTAAATTTAATTGGTACTTTCAATGTCATTCGCCTAGCAGCTGAGAAGATGCAACATAATGAGCCAAACGAGGATGGTCAGCGTGGCGTTATTATTAATACTGCATCTGTGGCAGCGTTTGATGGGCAAATAGGACAAGCAGCATATAGCGCATCAAAGGGTGGTGTGGCAGCGATGACGTTACCGATTGCCAGGGAGCTTGCTGAAATTGGTGTACGTGTTATGACGATTGCTCCAGGATTAGTAGAAACACCAATGTTTGCATCGTTACCAGAGCCAGCAAGAACAGCGCTTGCCCAAATGACTCCATTCCCTAAACGACTTGGGAAGCCATCAGAATACGCGCTATTAGTCGCAAGTATTATCCAAAATGGTTTATTAAATGGTGAAGTAATCCGCTTGGACGGTGCGATTCGTATGCAGCCGAAGTAGGGATAACTTGAAGGTGCTCGACTCCAGCAAAATAAGCTAGACAAAAATGACCGAAGGCTAAAATCACCTTCCCGTGATTACGCCTTCGTGAAGCTCTGAAGTGAAAAGTGCTTGTCTGCGGATAGCGAGCCGAAAAAGTTAGCGTGTTTCGTATGTAATTATTGGTAGTAGCAGTCAGCCTTGAACGATTCAAAAATTTATGAACAAAGGGGAGCGTTTTTATGCATATGATGGATACACCTTTATTATTAACAAGCTTTTTGGATCGAGCAGAACGATTTTTTTATGCGAAAAAAATATATTCGCGGACAAGTCCTACAACAATTCACGAGTTTACTTATAAAGAATATGTAAAACGAACTCGTAAGCTAGCAGATGCCCTTACAAAGCTGGGAATGGAGCGAGGTATGAAGGTAGGTACCTTTGCTTGGAATCACCATCGCCATTTAGAAGCATATTTTGCAGTACCATGTGCGGGAGCTGTATTGCATATGATTAATATTCGATTAGCACCTGAGCATATTGCTTATGTTATTAATCATGCAGAAGATGAAATATTACTAATTGATGATAACTTAGTACCACTTATTGCACCAATTGTCTCACAGCTTAAATCGGTTAAGCATTTTATCGTAATGGGAGATGCTGTCGAGCTAGAAAACATCCCATTACCGAATGCTCTTTCTTATGAGGCATTACTCGAAGAGGCGAATGATAATTTTAGATTCCCAGATGATTTAGATGAAAATGCACCTGCTGGCATGTGCTACACAAGTGCCACTACAGGAATGCCAAAGGGTGTAGTATATACTCATCGTAGTATTGTCCTCCATACTATGGCAGCAGGAATCTCCGATAGTATTGCAATAGGTGAGGCTGATGTTTTACTACCTGTCGTACCAATGTTTCATGCGAATGCGTGGGGATTTCCGTTCGCTGGTGTATTATTTGGTGCTACACAGGTGCTTCCTGGGCCAATGTTTACACCGCAGCTATTACTTGATTTATTTGAAACATATAAGGTAACGTTGACTGCTGGAGTACCGACAATTTGGCTTGGGGTATTACAGGAGCAACGCAAAAATCCTCGTGATTTGTCTTCGATACGGTTGATTGTATGTGGTGGTTCAGCATCGCCGCTCGGTCTAGTTCGTGGCTTTGAGGAGGAGCTTAAAATTCCTTACATGACGGGCTACGGTATGACCGAGACGTCACCACTTGTTAGCGTATCGACGTATTTAACACATATGCAAGATTATACGTTGGATGAAAAAATGGACGTTCGTATTACGCAGGGAATAACAGTGCCGCTCATTGAGACACGCGTAGTCAATGAAAACGGTGAAGTACCTTGGGATGGCAAAACAATGGGCGAATTGACAATTAAGGGCCCATGGATTGCTGCAGAGTATTATAACGATGAACGAACAAATGAAGCCTTTAAAGATGGCTGGCTCTACACTGGTGATATTGCTGTAGTGACAGTAGATGGTTATATTAAAATTACAGATCGCACAAAAGATTTAATAAAAAGCGGTGGAGAATGGATTTCTTCAGTAGAGCTTGAGAATGCTTTGATGTCACATCCTAAAGTGTTTGAGGCTGCTGTTATAGCCATTCCCCACGAAAAATGGATTGAACGACCTCTAGCGTGTGTTGTACCAAAGCCTGAATGTAAGGATTCCATTACGAAATCAGAGCTACTAGAAGATTTACGATCGCAATTCCATAAAACATGGATTCCTGATGATGTTGTATTTTTAAATGAAATACCGAAAACCTCTGTGGGAAAATTCATGAAGGTAAAATTGCGAGAAGAATTAAAGGATTATCGAGTAGAGGTTTAGGAGAGTAAAAAATTTTGAAGGTGGTGACTAACTACCTTCATTTTTTACGTAAAAAATTGGGGAATATAGGTTCATCCTCATAATATGGGGTTCCGAATGGGCGCTATCATGGGGAGTCCGATGAGCTGCTTGGGCCAAAAAGATGTTATGTCACAAAAGTGTTATAACAGGAGGTGTTGCAACTGATTTAAATGGTTTCGTTTTAACAAATGGTAATGAGAATATTTTAGCTAAATTAATGAAAGAATGAAAAGAAAAATGAAACTATTTTTTCCATTTTGCCGTATAATTATTATTAATGAGAGGATGTGGACGTATTGTCAATTGCATTAGCTGGAATTATTGCAGGAGTAGTTATTTGTTTAGCGGGTATTTTTACAGATACACATACAAAAAAACAAAAAATTAAATTAAAGGCTATAGAGAAGGAAGTAGAGCTAGAGAAGCTCAGATTAGAAACGTATACGATGGAGACAGAGAAATTACGTCTAGAATTAGAGCAATCCAAAGTGTTATTGTTAGAGGAAAAACAAAACTCAACTAAGTAACTTGGATTACATGTGAAAGACTATTTCAGGAATGGCACTTTTCCGCTATAATGGAAATACGTCGCTAGAGGGGAAGAAGACCGCATGTCTGATTATGAACAGTTTATAGAAGGTATAAAGCGCAAGACAGGAATAGATTTAGCGCTATATAAAGAAGCGCAAATGAAAAGACGATTAACATCTCTGTATGAGAAAAAGGGACATCGTAATTTTGTGGACTTTCTAAAGGCACTTGAACAAAATCGTGATTTAATGAATGAGTTTTTAGATCGAATGACGATCAATGTTTCCGAATTTTATCGCAATGGGAAGCGTTGGGAAGTGTTACAAAAAAAAATATTTCCGAAATTACTGCAATCTAATAAGCGTTTAAAAATTTGGAGTGCTGCTTGTTCAACGGGTGAAGAACCTTATTCTTTAGTCATGGTATTATCGCAATTAGTGCCATTATCTCAAATTCAAATCATTGCTACTGATCTAGATGAGAATGTCATTCAAAAGGCGAAATTAGGTGTGTATCCAGAGCGCTCATTAGCTGAAGTGCCGAGTGATATTAAAGCCAAGTATTTTGAGCAAGAAGGTTCTTTTTATAGGGTCAAGGACGAGATTAAACGTTGTGTGACTTTTAAGAAGCATAATTTACTTAATGATCAATACGATTCTAATTATGATTTAATTGTTTGCCGTAATGTTATGATTTATTTTACTGAAGAAGCGAAGGATCAGATTTATACGAATTTTAGTAAAGCATTGCGCAAGGATGGGATTTTATTTGTTGGATCAACAGAGCAAATCTTTAATCCATCTCGTTATGAGTTTGAAGTCGAAGATACATTCTTCTATAGACGAAAATAGTTAATAATATGAGAAAAGCATTCGTACAGTAGACAATATGAATGTCATGTACATATTTATAAAGCTTTAGACATAGATGAATCGTACGCTTTTCGCTTGTTATTAGCAAAAAGCGTATTTTTTATTAGTTATCTCGCAACAACGGGCAGTAAGTCTCCAACCTCAAAATTAGCGGAAGCTTAGGTAGGGGATTAACTGATTGGTGAAGACTAATAATAAGTGGAGATGAAGGACCTATCTTTTTCCAAATAAATCGTTCAGAATATTCTAATTTAAAAAAGTGCACTAAAGCAACTTCAAAAATGATAGAAGTTGCTGGAATGATTCGAAATTTGCAAACGATTAAAACGAGTCTTAAAAGACATTTGCAAAAGGACTG
Organism: Lysinibacillus sp. NPDC092081; assembly: GCF_044755845.1. Taxonomy (NCBI): domain Bacteria; kingdom Bacillati; phylum Bacillota; class Bacilli; order Caryophanales; family Bacillaceae; genus Lysinibacillus; species Lysinibacillus sp. NPDC092081. The sequence continues at coordinate 234,604 of NZ_JBIVRU010000001.1, read as the reverse complement.
TTTTTTTAGAGAATATATGTTATAGTGAAAAATACATACTTTAGCGAGTTGAAGGGAGAAAGTGTTTATGCGTTACTTAACAGCGGGAGAGTCACATGGACCCCAATTAACAACAATTATTGAGGGCTTACCGTCGCTCTTACCAATTACAGCAGAAAAAATTAACCATGATTTAAAACGTCGTCAAGGAGGACATGGACGAGGTCGCCGTATGCAAATCGAAACAGATACAGTGGAAATAGTCGCTGGTGTTCGTCATGGACAAACACTTGGTTCTCCCGTAGCACTCGTAGTCACAAATGATGACTGGAAGCATTGGACAAAAATTATGGGAGCAGAACAGTTAGCAGAAGATGTGAATCCTGAAGATATTAAGCGTCAAATTTCACGCCCTCGACCAGGACATGCAGATTTAGTTGGAGGTATGAAATACGGACATCGTGATTTACGTAATGTGTTAGAACGTTCTTCAGCGCGTGAGACAACTGTACGTGTTGCAGTAGGTTCTGTTGCAAAAACGCTATTAAATGAACTAGGCATTTCCATTGTGGCACATGTAACAGAAATCGTTGGTATTAAGGCAGACACTTCCTTGATAGATGGACAATCTGCAGATGAAATTCGTGCCATTGTTGAAGCAGATCCTTGCTATTGCGTTGACCCAGAGGCTTCTGCAAAAATGGTAGAGGCAATTGATGAAGCGAAAAAAGCGGGTGACTCAATTGGTGGTGTTGTTGAAGTCATCGTTGAAGGAATGCCAACGGGTGTTGGTTCATATGTTCATTATGATCGTAAGCTAGATGCGAAATTGGCAGCTGCCATGCTATCTATCAATGCATTTAAAGGTGTTGAATTTGGAATTGGGTTTGAAATGGCACGCCGTAAAGGCTCTGAAGTACATGATGAAATCATTTGGTCAGAGGAAGAAGGCTATACACGTGCAACAAATCGACTTGGTGGTTTAGAAGGTGGAATGTCTACTGGAATGCCAATTGTCGTACGTGGTGTAATGAAACCAATTCCTACATTGTATAAACCGTTGCAAAGTGTTGATATTGAAACGAAAGAGCCATTTAAAGCTAGTGTAGAGCGCTCGGATAGCTGTGCAGTACCAGCAGCGTCAGTTGTTGCTGAGCACGTTATTGCCTGGGAAATAGCGAATGCAATATTGGAACAATTCCATAGCGATCAATTACCTCAACTAAAAGCTCAAATCGACGAACACCGTCGCTATACAAAGGGGTTCTAATATGCGAGTACCTGTAGCAACGAAATCGCATCAATATGAGGTTGTCCTTGGTCATGAATTTTTAGCAGGGGCAGTAAAAGCATTTGATGATAAGCTTCAAAAAGTGGATAAGCTCATTGTTTTTACGGATGCTAATGTATGGGCAGCGCAAGGAGATTATTTCAAGGCTAATTTCCCTTATCATTTTGAGGTCTTTGTCTTACCAGGTGGTGAGGCATGTAAAACCTTCGAACAATACAATGCAGCACAAACATTTTTACTTGAACAAAAATGCTCACGTAAATCATTTATTTTTGCGTTTGGTGGGGGTGCAGTAGGTGATTTAACAGGCTTTGTGGCAGCCACTTATATGCGTGGGGTACCGTTTATTCAAATCCCAACGACGATTTTAGCACATGACTCAGCAGTAGGCGGTAAAACAGCTATTAACCATCCACTAGGTAAGAATATGATTGGTGCGTTTTATCAACCTGAGGGAGTTATTTACGATACTGTATTTATCGAAAGTTTACCTGAGCGCGAGATACGTTCAGGAACAGCAGAAGTGATCAAGCATGCGATGATTTCTAATGCAGCGTGGTTAGAAAAATTAATGGCTGCAGAGACAGTTATTCATTTCAACACAGAAGAATTAGCGAAGCAGCTTAGAAAAGGTATTGAAGTGAAGGCGCAAATCGTAGCAGAGGACGAAACCGAGCAATCCGTACGAAAATTTTTAAACTTAGGCCATACTTATGGGCATGCCATTGAAGCGGCCGCTGGTTATGGAAAAGTAGCGCATGGAGAGGCTGTAATGATTGGTCTCGTATATTGTTTATTATTAAGTGAACGATACGGTGAATTAGACCGTAACTTCACTACAGCATTTTTGCAATTTGCAGTGAAGAATGGCTATCCATTTGAAGCTGTGAAAGAATATACCTTTGAACAGTTAACAGAGTATTTAATGAAAGATAAAAAGGCGGAGTATGGTATTTTACAATTTGTATTATTGGAGAAAATTGGTAAACCTTTCATGCAACCAATTGATTTAGCAGAGTGCAGAGAAGTAGATGCCGAATTCCGACAGCTATTAGCGGAGGTGCTTGTATGATTCGTGGACTTAGAGGAGCAATTACAATTGAATCTGACAAGCCAGAGCTTGTATGGGATGAGACAGCAAGATTAGTGCGTGAAGTAGTAGCAGTCAATAATGTGGAAGTAGATGATATTGCTTCTATACTAATATCCACAACACCTGATATTACGTCAGCATTTCCAGCACGTGCAGTACGGTTAATGGACGGGTGGCAATATGTACCTGTCATGTGTACGCATGAAATGGACGTGCCGAACGCATTGCCACTTTGTATTCGTGTATTAATCCATGCGAATGTGGAAGTGGCACAAAAGGATGTAAAACACTTGTATCTCAATGATGCAGTGAAATTAAGACCAGATTTAGTCCAAGCTAAATAAATAGAGGAGATGTTTGAGATGAAATGGAAACAACAATTGGACGGTATGCAAGCATATAAGCCTGGTAAACCAATTGAAGAAGTACAACGTGAATATGGCTTACAAGAAGTCATCAAACTAGCATCTAATGAAAACCCATTTGGGTGCTCACCTAAGGTAACTGCTTATTTACAAAATAATTCAGTAAATCATGCTATCTATCCAGACGGCTATGCGCAAAATTTACGTACAGCTGTTGCAAATCATCTAGGTGTCAAAGAAACACAGCTTCTTTTTGGTAACGGCTCCGACGATATCATTGCAATTATTACTCGTGCATTGTTGTATCCAGGTGTAAACACAGTGATGGCAGACCCATCCTTCTCTCAATACGGGCACAATGCTGAAATAGAAGGCGCAGAGGTACGCAAAGTTCCTTGTATCGAAGGTGCACATGATTTAGAAGCAATGGTAGCGGCAATTGATGATAATACATCGATCGTTTGGGTTTGTAGTCCAAATAATCCAACCGGTGTTGTGATACCTGATGTTGAATTACGTGTATTTTTAGCTAAAGTACCATCTGATGTGCTAGTAGTATTAGATGAAGCATACATCGAATACGTAACGCATCCTGGTCACAAAAATACGCTACCGTTAATTGACGAGTTTCCGAATGTACTATTAATGCGTACATTCTCAAAAGCATATGGTCTTGCGTCTTTCCGAGTTGGTTATGCAATTGGACAACCAGACGTGATTTCTAAACTAGATCCAGTAAGAGCGCCATTTAATAATACAATTTTAAGTCAAGCAGTTGCGACAATCGCTTTAAGTGATCGCGAATATATAAAAGCTTGCCGTGAAGCAAATGAAATAGGTAAAAAACAATATACTGAATTCTGCGAAAAACATAATTTGCAATACTTCCCTTCTGATACGAACTTTATTTTCTTTAATACGAATACTGATAGTGATGTTGTTTTCAATGAGCTAATGAAACGAGGCTTTATAGTCCGTAGTGGAAAAGCGTTAGGATTACCTGGGTTTATCCGCGTGACAATCGGAACAGAGGCTCAAAACGAAGCGTTGCTTGGTCACCTTGAAAACGTCCTAAAAGAGCAAGGAGTTTTTGCATGACACGCAACGTGCTCGTTATTGGGCTTGGCCTAATTGGAGGCTCAATTGCCTTGGCATTGCAAAAGGCACCAGAAACAAAAATTATTGGCTATGATATGGATGCGAAAACACGTGAACATGCGAAAACATTAACTATTGTTCATGATATTGTGTCAGATCCAAAAGAAGTTGCAGCCGACGTGGATGTTATCATTTTTGGCACTCCTGTCAATGCAACACTTGAATGGATGGAACAATTAAAAACATGGCCGTTAAAAAATAAAGTAATCGTAACAGATACAGGCAGTACAAAAAAGAAGATTATGCAAAAGGCTGGGGAACTACGTGAGTTAGGCATTACCTTTATTGGAGGTCACCCAATGGCAGGCTCACATAAAAGCGGTGTTTTAGCTGCAAAGGCTCACCTTTTTGAAAATGCGTATTATATGCTAACACCGCTCGCCGGTGAAGAAATTGTCAATATGGCACAGCTTGAAAGTCTATTAAAATTTACACATGCAAAAGTTGTTAGTGTATCTGCTCGTGAGCATGATCATATGACAGCTGTAGTTAGTCATTTTCCACATGTCGTTGCTGCTTCTCTTGTGCATCAGTTGGGCGGAGAAAATGGGGAGTATCCAATGACACGTTCACTTGCTGCAGGTGGCTTCCGTGATGTAACGCGTATTGCCTCATCCAATCCGATTTTATGGCGAGATATTACATTACAAAATCGAGATGAACTTATTGCACAGCTAGAAGGCTGGGAAAAGGAAATGAGTCGTGTGAAGGAGCTGCTTGTAAATGGTAGCTCGGATGACATTGAAACATATTTTGCGGTTGCCAAAGAGCTAAGAGATGAATTACCGATTAGTGCAGGAGCTATGTTTACATCATTTGACTTATATGTTGACGTTCCTGATTATCCAGGGGTTATTTCTGAGGTGACAGGCTTACTAGCAGACGAAGCGATTAGTATTACGAATTTACGTATCGTAGAGTCACGTGAGGACGTTTTCGGGATTCTTGTTATTAGCTTACAAAGCGAAAGTGACCGTGAACGTGCAGCAGCGTGTATACAGAAGCGTGCTAATTATGAAACATACATTTCATAGGCAGTCTAGGAAATCTTAATAGGAAATGCCTGTTTAAAAGAAAGCGTCGGAATTACGGCGCTTTCTATCTTCATATTGGGGGGAAGAAAACGATGAGTGAAAAAGTATTACAATATGATAAACCTTCCTTACAAGGGACTTTAACGATTCCAGGTGATAAATCTGTTTCTCACCGTTCAGTTATGTTTGGAGCTATTGCAATGGGTAAAACGACAGTTGACGGCTTTTTATTAGGTGAGGATTGTTTGAGTACAATTGATTGTTTCCAAAAGCTTGGTGTAAAAATTGATGTGGATGGAACAAATGTATCCATCGACAGCCCAGGTATAGAGGGTTGGCAAGAGCCGACAGAGGTACTATACACAGGAAACTCTGGTACGACGACACGCTTAATGCTAGGGATTCTAGCTGGATCTACTGTACATTCAGTGATGACAGGGGATGCGTCAATTGGAAAGCGACCGATGCGCCGTGTTATTGATCCGTTACGTCAAATGGGTGCTCGCATTACCGGAAGGGCAGATGGGCAATATACGCCTTTAGCCATTCAAGGTACGACAGTACAAGCTATTGATTACCACATGCCTGTCGCAAGTGCACAGGTAAAGTCAGCTATTTTACTTGCGGGTTTACGTGCTGAAGGTACTACAATTGTGCGAGAAACTGAAGTATCTCGAGATCATACTGAGAGAATGCTACGTCAATTTGGTGCGCAGGTTGATGAGGTGGATGGTGTTATTTCATTAAAAGGAGGGCAAACTCTAACAGGGACGCATGTTTCTGTGCCAGGTGATATTTCATCTGCTGCCTTTTTCTTAGTAGCGGGAGCTATCTGTGAAGATAGTAAAATAACGTTAGAAAATGTCGGAATTAATCCTACACGAGATGGTATCATCGAAGTGCTTCATAATATGGGAGCATCTATAACACTTATGCCAAATGAAGATAGCCAATCAGAGCCGACAGCAACAATTACAATTGAAACGTCAACATTAAAAGGAACTACAATTGAGGGAGATATTATTCCTCGTCTTATCGATGAAATCCCGATACTTGCTTTATTAGCAACGCAGGCAAACGGTAAAACTATTATTAAGGATGCCGAAGAGTTAAAAGTGAAGGAAACAGACCGGATAACGGCTGTAGTGGATGAATTGAAAAAACTAGGTGCTAATATTGAAGCAACTGAGGATGGAATGATTATTGAAGGACCAACTCCATTACGTAGTGCTAGACTTCAAACCTATGGTGATCATCGTATAGGAATGATGGGCGCTGTTGCAGCACTAGTAACAGATGGGGCTGTTACTTTAGATGACGCAGAATGTATTGCGGTTTCTTATCCATCGTTTTTCGAGCATATAGAGGAAGTAATATAAATCTATGCTTGACTCTCCAAGCCTTTTGGGGAGTTTTTTCTTGTTTCGAAAGAAAATGTTTTGTAGCATAAAGGTATTAATGAAAGAATAGGTGAATGACTGTGAACAATGCGATGACTGAAATGATGCAAGCACTTGAACAAGGGGACTTAGCATTAATTGAACAGCTACTTGAAACATTTTTAACGAAGGAGCTACCTGAGGAAATTTATGCGCTATCTGAAGTTTTTATGCAGTATGGATATATGAAGGAAGCTGACCGTGTACTGGAGCATTTACAATTTTTATTCCCAGAAGAGGCACAGTTAAAAATTGATCGTGCAAACGTCTTAATGGAACTTGGCGATGAAGATGAAGCGTTAGATTTTTTATTAGAAGTAGAGGAGTCATCTCCAGAATATCCTCAAGCATTATTAGTATTAGCGGACTATTATCAAATGCAAGGGTTATTTGAAGTAGCAGAAATGCGCATCGATGAGGCACTATCTATTTTACCAGAAGAGCCATTATTACAATTTGCTAAAGCGGAGCTTTTATTTGAAACGGGTCGTTTTTTAGAGGCTGCGAGATTATATGAAGATTTGTATGAACAACAAGTTGAATTTGCTGGGGTAAGTCTTGTGGAAAGACTTGCTGAGGTGTATCGTGCAGGAGCTGCCTATGAAACGGCTTTAGATTACTATTTAAAAGCACTTGATGATGAAGTAAAGCCAGATGTTTTATTTGGTGCTGCGTATTCAGCTTTTCAATCACAAAAATATGAAATGGCCATTAAACAATTAGAGGAATTAAAAGAATTAGACCCTGATTATTTTTCTGCCTATTTATTACTTGCTGAAAGCTATGCTATGACGGAAGACAATAAAAAAGCATACGCTGCCATTCTGGAAGGATTAAAGCGTGACGAATATGATAAGTCCTTATTCTTATTCGCTGGTAAAATGGCTTTAAAAACTGGTTTGCCAGCTGAAGGCGAGCAGCATCTACGTGAAGCCATTGCCTTAGATCCTGAATACATGGAGGCAGTATTAGCATTAATCTCTGTGTTGTCACAACAAGAGCGTCATGAGGATGTAATAGAATTATTTGAAACGTTGCAAAAAAATGATTTTGAATGGAGTACTTTATACCCATTTGCTGCGGTTGCATATGAAAATTTAGAATTGTACGACCGTGCATACGAATTTTACCGTTTGGCATATAATGATTTTAAGGAAGACGCAATGTTTTTGGAAAAATATGTTTATTTCTTATTAGAGGAAGGAAAGCGTTCAGAAGCTAAAGAAGTACTCGGTCAATTAATAACTATTCAGCCGGGTGAACTTGAGTGGCAAGAGAAGTTAGAAACCTTAGAATTTGAGTAAAGGAGGGAGTGGGTATGACTGCTTCTGTATCAGTTGTCGATAAAAAAGCATTTGTTAGATGGTTTTTAAAAAATTATCAATTGAAACGTCGTGAATGTGTATGGATATTGAATTATTTATTAAGCAATGATGAGTTATTAACACGAATTCGATTTGTTGAAGAAGCCCACTATTGCCCTAGAGCAATGGTGATGTCAACAGTTGACTCAACAGGTGTGCCATTTCGTTTTTACAAAGGAAATGTAATGACAGCAGATGCCGAGAAATCTTTCCATGATTTACGCTTACATGAACATGAAGATATGTATATACAATTGAATTTTCCAAATGTACCACCAAGTGCACAATACTTAGCAGTTCTTGAAGAAAACCCTTATATGCCGGAAGCACTCATTGTCAGTGAAAAAGATCGTTTACTGGCAGAAGAGCTGCTTTCCAACAGCTTACTCGTATTCCAAGAAGAAAAATTACTCGCGCAAATTGATGAAGCCCTCGATCAGGGAGATGAAGAGCGCTTTTATGAATTGTCTAATTTGTTACAAGCTTTAAAGGAAACGGCTAATTTACATTAGTTTTAGGTAAAAATTGAATGTCCTTTATCTACCTCGATATGATAACATAACAAGTGAATGATTGTTTTCACTTTTTATTGGCTATCCTATTGAAGAGTGGAGAAGGGCATTTTTTTTATCTTCATTCAGTGGTACCAAACACCTACTGAACGAAGATAACAATTTCTCCAAGGAGAAATTGATTTATGTAACATGAGGAGGTTTGTGAGATGTATTTTAATGCAACTGATGTGACATCGTTTATGGCACAGAAGGAATTTATCGATACAGCAATTGTTCCACTCGTAACCGTCGATTTAACTTCTGAAAAAATGACACAGAGTGGTACAGAGGCAGATTTTTTGTTATCGCTCACATCTTTTATCGAACAACAGTTTAAAGGCCGTCTATTACTGATGCCACCATTTTCGTATAATGCAACATTAAAAAACGAAGATATGCCGAAGCAATTAGAGGCACAATTACATAATGCTGGTTTTAAGCATGTGTTCTTCATTACTTGTGACCATTTTTGGACAAATATTGGAGATGAAGTAAATGTTATTTGGCTACCAGCGATTCCGTTAGAAAGTATGGATAAAGGTGTGAAAAACTCCATTCTCGAAGATCAATTGCGACAAGTGATTCCGATGTTTTCGACCAAATGGACACAAATTTAACAATTTGTTTCAATAATTGTTCACATTCTCCAGCTTTCCACAGAATGCTATATTGACCAAGCTATGGAGTTGATATATCATAGATATGTCCTAGTATTACTATTTGTAAAAGTATGTCCGTTGGACTGACCTTTAAGTTAGAGGGGGGAAAAAAATGAGTAATAATCGAGTTTCACGTCGTCAATTCCTAAGCTATACACTAACAGGTGTAGGTGGCTTTATGGCGGCAGGTATGCTGATGCCAATGCTTCGTTTTGCAATAGACCCAGTACTACAAAAACATGGTGGTGGGAACTTTGTAAAAACAGAGCATAAAATCGCTGATATTACTGACAAACCTGTTAAAGTTGACTTAAAATTTGAACAAGTTGATGCATGGTACAAATCAGAAGTAACAAACGTAGCATGGGTTTTCAAACAAGGCGATCAAATAGTTGCATTATCTCCTGTTTGTAAGCATTTAGGATGTATGGTGGACTGGGGAACAGATTCAACACACCCAGATCAATTCTTCTGTGCTTGTCATGGCGGACGCTATGAGAAGAATGGTAATAACGTAGCAGGAACACCACCATTAGGTCCATTGGATGAATATGAAGTTAAAGAAGATGATGGTTACTTATCGCTTGGGCCAATTCATCCAAATACTCTAGTTAAGTAAGGGGGTACAAAACAGTGCTAAATAAAATTTATGATTGGGTCGATGAACGCTTAGATATTACACCGATTTGGCGTGATATTGCCGACCACGAAGTGCCAGAGCACGTGAACCCAGCACATCATTTTTCAGCATTCGTTTACTGTTTCGGTGGATTAACTTTCTTCATCACGGTAATTCAAATTCTATCAGGTATGTTCTTAACAATGTACTATGTACCAGACGTAGTGAATGCTTGGAAATCAGTTTATTATTTACAAAACGAAGTAGCATTTGGTGAAATCGTACGCGGTATGCACCACTGGGGAGCTTCATTGGTAATCGTTATGATGTTCTTACATACACTTCGTGTATTCTTTACAGGTTCTTATAAGAAACCTCGTGAATTAAACTGGATGGTTGGTGTAGGTATTTTTGGTGTTATGATGGGTCTTGGTTTTACAGGATACTTATTGCCTTGGGATATGAAAGCATTATTCGCTACAAAAGTAGGTATCCAAATTGCTGCATCTGTACCGTTTATCGGTGAATGGATTAAAATCTTATTAGCGGGTGACTCAACTATTCTTGGTGCTCAAACGTTAACACGATTCTTTGCGATTCATGTATTCTTCTTACCTGCAGTATTGTTTGCATTACTTGCAGCACACTTTATCATGATTCGTCGTCAAGGAATTTCAGGGCCGTTGTAATAGTTCTTGACGGTTCGATGATTTTTTAAAGGAGGGGACATAATGCATCGCGGAAAAGGAATGAAATTTGTTGGTGATTCTCGTATTAAAGCGAATCACAGAATGCCGAACGTTCCAAAGGATTATTCCGAATATCCAGGTAAGACGGAAGCTTTCTGGCCGAACTTCTTACTAAAAGAATGGATGGTTGGTGCTGTATTTTTAATTGGTTATTTAATATTAACAGTTGCACATCCATCACCACTTGAAGGACCAGCTGATCCGACAAGAGCGTACATTCCATTACCGGACTGGTACTTCTTATTCTTATATCAATTATTAAAATACACATATGCTTCAGGTCCATATAATGTTATTGGAACAGTTGTAGTTCCAGGTCTTGCATTTGGAGCGCTATTATTAATGCCATTTTTAGATAAAAGTCCAGAACGTCGTCCATCTAAACGTCCGTTACCAACAGCGTTTATGTTATTGACTCTGGCAGCTATGTTTTACTTAACATGGGAAGCAGTTGCTAACCATGACTGGGAAGCTCAAAAAGCAATGGGCGCAATTAAAGAAGAAGTTAAAGTTACTATTGATGAATCACTACCAGGTTATAAAATTTGGACTGGTGAAACAAGTGACGCAGCTCAATCTTGTATCGGCTGTCATGCGGCTGACTTAAAAGGTGGTCCAGCTGCTCCAAAATTACTTGGTAATGAACTAACAGCTGATGAAGTTGAAGATATTATCCATAATGGCCGAGGCAAAATGCCAAAAGGTGTATTCAAGGGTACAGATGAAGAAGCGAAGCAAATAGCTGAATTCATTGCAAGCTTAAAAGAAGATAAATAAGTATAGTTTAAAAGAGTCAGGAAACTGGCTCTTTTTTTCTTCTAGTATAATAATGTGACTGTTACAACTTCAAAAAAGTTCCCGCAAAATGTATTTTAGTTGTTCTATAATAGTTATGAGGATAAACATACTATTAGGTTGAGGCAAATGCCCACTACTCCTGCGCCTAATCGGAACGGAAACATTTAGGATTTGGGTAACAAAAATACTGCCAATATTCATTATCGATAGTATGTGGCAAAATAAAGACTAGTTTATACATAATAACAATTAAAAAAGGCATCTTAGTAAAGACAGAAGATAAAGGAGTTTTAATTATGCAAATTACACGTGCAAACATCTGGTATCTCCTTACGCATAAGTCATTTTTAATACTATTACTTATTATCAATCTATTAGGAACTATTTACGGTTATTATTGGTATGGATGGCAGCTTGCCATCACAAAGCCAATTTTTTATATTTTCGTACCGGATAGCCCGACAGCTAGCTTATTCTTTTGCTTTGTATTGCTAGCTTGGATTATGGATAAAAAATGGCCGTTAATGGAAGTGCTAGCCCTTATTACATCGGTGAAATATGGAATTTGGGCTGATGTTATGAATATTTGGACGTTGATTGAAACTGGATCTATTGGTTGGCAAGGCTGGATGCTTGTGGGCTCGCATTTTGCGATGGCTGTCCAAGTAATTTTGTATCTCGGTAAATATGTTTTTTCATACTGGCATATTGCCGTGGCAGCGGTATGGACATTGCATAATGATGTGATTGATTATGTATTTGGCCAAATGCCTATGTATCGAGATTTAGCAGATTATACAAACTATATTGGCTATTTTACTTTTTGGTTATCAGTTACATGCATTTTCCTAGCCATCTTCTCAATTAGGTGGCGCAAATATTTGCCGAATTAGGTAATTGATTATAGAATTATAGTATCGAAGTTGAAAGGGGTTAGAAAATTGTCAACAAGTATGTATATTGTTTATTTTGCAATAATAATGCTACTACCACTTTACGCACAGATGAAAGTAAAGGGTACGTACAATAAGTTTGCAAAAGAACGTACAATGAAGGGACAAACAGGTGCAGAGGTAGCGCGTGCGATTTTAGATGCGAACGGCTTATATGATGTACGAGTTGTTCCTACACAAGGTGTATTGTCTGATCACTATAATCCGGCAACAAAAACAGTTGCATTATCGGAAAGTAACTTCTACGAGGCGAGTATTGCTGGTGCAGCAGTTGCTGCCCACGAGGTTGGCCATGCCATCCAGCATAAAGAAGCTTATTCAATGCTGACATTACGCAGTAAGTTAGTTCCCGTTGCAAATATTTCATCAAATATGTCTTGGATTTTTGTAATGATTGGTATTTTTGCAAGTAGTGCGAATATGTTACTTTTAGGTATCGTATTATTGGCTGCAGGTGTGGTGTTCCAATTAGTAACGTTACCAGTAGAATTTGATGCATCAAAGCGTGCGTTAGTGCAAATGAATTCTCTAGGAATTATTACAAATGAAGAAGAGCGTCCAGCACGAAAAGTGTTAAGTGCTGCAGCATTAACATATGTTGCCGCAGCAGCAGTAGCTGTATTAGAATTATTACGTTTAGTATTAATCTTTACAAATATGCGCAATGACGACTAATAAAAAACTTGTTGTAGTGGTATTTCACTATAGCAAGTTTTTTAATCCGCTAATTTACTATGTAAAAAAAGCCTACCTTCAACGAAAAAGTAAAATTTATTCGAGGAGAGCAGGCAGATTATATTATTCATGTTAATGAAGCGGTTGTTTTTCGTTGTCTAGCGTGAAGCCTTCTCCTGCAACATCTCGTACTTCTATTATAGAAACGAAAGCATGTGGATCAACCTCATGAACAATAGATTTTAAGCGTACAACCTCATTGCTGCCGATGACACAATAAATAACTTCTTTTTGTTGCTTTGTAAAATGGCCATGACCTTCAAGTATAGTAATGCCGCGTTCCATTCGTAAGGCAATCATCTCAGCAATGGTGCTAGATTTTTCAGAAATAATAAGTGCTCCACGTGCAGCATATGCTCCTTCTTGAACAAAATCAATGACGCGCGCACCAACGAATACAGCAACGAGGGTATACATCATAGAGCGTGCATCTAAAAACGTTAGCCATGATAGGATAATGACAATTGCGTCAAAGATGAACATCGTTTTACCCATACTCCAACCAAAATATTTATGCCCAAGGCGAGCCAAAATATCTACACCGCCAGTTGTACCACCAAAGCGAAAGACGATACCGAGTCCTAGTCCAACAAAAACCCCTGCAAAAAGAGCAACAAGTAGCAGATCGTCCTCTAAATGAATAGTAAATTGATACTTTTGGAAAACTTTAAGGAAAACTGAAACAGATAAAGTTCCAACAAGCGTATAAATAAATGATTTTTTCCCAAGTAAACGATAACCAATAATAAACATAGGAATGTTTAAAAGTAAATTCATTAAGGCAGGGTCCCAGCCAAGTGTAAAATAAAGTATGAGTGTAATCCCACTTAGGCCACCTTCACCAAGTTGATTTTGCATGTTGAAGTGGACGAAGCCGAAGCTAAAAACTGCAGCTCCGAGCATTATTGCGATGATATTGCTGATTTTGATCTGTTTTAGCATATGGCCTCCTGAAGTTCCAAACAAATGAAGTAGTGCTATCTATTATCTGATATTTTATTGTTTTTGACAACAATGGTGTAAATTTTATACGATGGTAAGTAGGAGTGTGATTTAGATGACTGAACAAGTGACAATGCATGCTTTACAGCAGCGTGTGGATGATTATATAGGACAATTTAAGGAAGGCTATTTCCCACCATTTGAGTTACTGGCACGACTAACCGAGGAGCTTGGTGAATTGTCTCGCGAGGTGCAGGACGTTTACGGGCAAAAGAAGAAAAAGAGTACAGAGGAAGCAAACAGTATTGAAGAAGAATTAGGTGACTTTTTCTTTGTTTTAATTTGCTTTGCAAATGCGCAGGGCATTAAATTAGATGAAGCACTTTTACGAGTTATACATAAATTTGAAACAAGGGATAAAGATCGCTGGACTAGAAAGGATGGAGAATAATGTCAATTCGTGTAGTAATAGCAGGACCTAGGGGAAAAATGGGGGCTGAGGCTGTACATACGGTCATGAAGCATGACAAAATGGAATTAGTAGCTGTACTAGATTATAAGGAAGTAGGAAAAACATTAGCTGATCTGGAGATGTTTCCGGCAAGTTATACGGCACCAATCTTTACAGATATGTCTGAACTTGTTGAGGCGACTGCACCAGACGTATTAGTAGATTTAACAAGCCCACATGCAGTATATAAACATACTAAAGAGGCCTTGAATTTGAATGTACGACCTGTAATTGGTACAACAGGCTTTACAGATGAACAACTAGTGGAATTATCAGCAATTGCTAAAGAAAAAGAGCTAGGCTGTATTATTGCTCCAAACTTTGCGATAGGGGCAATCCTAATGATGAAATTTGCTAAGGAAGCGGCAAAATATTTACCTGATGTTGAAATTATTGAAATGCACCACAATCAAAAGCTGGATGCGCCATCTGGAACAGCTGTTAAAACGGCACAATTGATTCAAGAGGTGCGAGCACAAAAAATGCAAGGACATCCAGAGGAAAAAGAAACAATTGAGGGTGCAAGAGGGGCAGAATTTGATGGCATGCGTATTCACTCTGTTCGTTTACCTGGTTTAGTGGCACACCAGCAAGTGTTATTTGGCGGAGATGGGCAGCTATTAACCATTCGTCATGATTCGTTAAATCGTAATTCTTTTATGTCGGGTGTAGCATTCTGCGTAGAAGAAGTCATGAAAATGGATCAACTTGTATATGGTTTAGAAAACATCATCTAAAGATTGGGATGGAAGTAATATGAAAATCGCATTAATTGCACATGATCGTAAAAAAGATAATTTAGTACAGTTTGCTATTGCATACCGAAATATTTTAAATGAGCATAAGTTGTTTGCTACGGGTACAACGGGAGAGCGTGTTATTGAAGCTACAGGCTTAGAGGTAACACGTTTTCGTTCAGGACCACTCGGTGGCGATCAACAAATTGGCGCAATGATTGCCAATAATGATATGGACATGGTCATTTTTTTCCGTGATCCTTTAACAGCACAACCACATGAGCCAGATGTTTCTGCACTTATTCGTCTTTGTGATGTTTACCAAGTGCCACTGGCCACAAATATGGGAACAGCAGAAATATTACTAAAAGGCCTGCAAGAAGGCTTTGTGGATTGGAGACTGATTCAAGAAAGACGAAATTAAAAAAAAGACGTGATTTAGAAAGGATGATAATCGAATGAAAAAGCTAAAAATCGGCATTACCTGTTATCCAACAGTTGGAGGCTCTGGTGTTATTGCAACAGAATTAGGAAAAATGCTTGCAGAGAGAGGGCACGAGATTCATTTCATTACCTCAAGCGTACCATTTCGATTGAATAAAATTTATCCAACCGTCTTTTTCCATGAAGTAGAAGTTAGCAATTATTCAGTATTTCAATATTCGCCATATGATATAGCATTAGCGAGTAAAATGGCGGACGTGATTAAGGATGAAGAACTAGATGTGCTGCATGTGCATTATGCAATCCCACATGCTGTCTGTGCTGTTTTAGCACGTGAAATGAGTGGTCGTGACATTGGGATTGTCACAACATTACATGGCACAGATATTTCGGTACTTGGGCAGGATTCCACTCTTTCACAGGCAATTAAGTATGGCATTGACAAATCTGATATCGTTACGACAGTATCAGAGGCATTAAAGCAACAAACCTATGAGCTTATTGATACAGTAAAGCCGATTAACACGATTTACAACTTTGTTGATGAACGTGAATACTTCCCACGCAATTCAGGTAACTTAAAGGAGCAATTTGGGATTCAAGAAGATGAAAAAGTTATTATTCACGTATCTAACTTCCGTAAAATTAAAAATCTTCCGCATATTATAGACGCCTTTATGAAGATTCGTGCAAACATGAAGGCAAAACTATTACTTGTGGGAGATGGTCCAGAAAAGCATCGTGTAATGGATCAAGTAAAGGGAACTCCTTATATGGAGGATGTTCTATTTTTAGGAAAACAAGAAAATTTGGCTGAATTGTATGCGATAAGTGATCTTAAATTATTACTATCACAGCAGGAATCATTCGGGCTGGTTTTACTTGAAGCAATGGCTTGTGGTGTACCTTGTATTGGATCAGCTGTAGGCGGTATTCCAGAAGTCATTGAGCATGGTGTAGATGGCTATATAGTGGAATTAGGTGATACGGACGCAGTGGCAGAGTATGCCGTGAACCTATTGAATGATGAAGAGAAATTACAACATTTCCGAGAAGCAGCTATCCGTGCTGTTGATGAAAAATTCCATTCATCTAAAATTGTAGAACAATATGAAAAATTGTATGAAAAGGTTGCTGAAAGAAATCATGCAAAACAATAAAGAATGGCAAGCAGCCTATTCAGTTATTGAACAACTAGAAAACGCAGGCTTTGAAGCAGTGATCGTCGGTGGTGCGGTTCGAGATGCTATACTCGGTCGTCCTGCTCACGATGTAGATGTTGCAACAAATGCCATGCCAGACGAAGTAAAGTCTATCTTTAATCACACGGTTGATATAGGGATTCAGCATGGGACGGTACTTGTTATCGTGCCAGCTGGATCGGTGGAGGTAACGACATATCGCACAGATGGTGAATATAAGGATCACCGTAGACCAGAGGAAGTGCAATTTGTACGTTCACTAAAAGAAGATTTACAGCGGCGAGACTTTACGATGAATGCCATAGCGATGCGTCGTGATGGTTCTTTTGTTGATTTTTATGGAGGACGCCAAGATATTGAGGTTGGTGTAATTCGAGCTGTTGGTGACGCGCAGAAACGCTTTTCGGAAGATGCATTACGAATGCTGCGAGCCGTGCGTTTTTCAGCTCAGCTTGGTTTTCTAATTGAATCAGAAACCTTGAAAGCAATGCAGGACAAGGCTGATAATATTTCTTGGATTGCGAAGGAGCGCATAAAGGCAGAGCTCGATAAGCTATGGGTAGGGAAAGATGTTTTTAACGGTATAAGAAAGCTTGAGGAAAGTAGCTTAGTGAATTATTTGAATGGTACTTTTCAAACTGATGACTGGTCTGAATTTAACACGCAGGACAAGCTATTAGGCTGGGCATATTTTGCGGTTTTACAGGGTGATCATTGGCGAGAAGTGCTAGGTGACTATCGTTTATCAAATAAGGAGATGGCATTTGTAAAAGCTGTGTTAGAAGCTTTAAAAGCTTTAAAAAGTGGCTGGACGAAAATGGATTACTTTTTGTATACACAACAGGAACTAGAGACAGCTTGTTATTTTGCGAAGCTGAGACAGCTTGACGTTCAAATGCCACAGCAAAGTATTCATGAAATACAGACGAAGCTTCCCATTAAACACAAGCGAGAGCTCATTGTAAACGGTACAGATTTAATAAAATGGTCTGGAAAAAAAGGTGGACCATGGGTAAAAGAAGCTTTGCAGGAGATGCTTGAAGCAGTTGTGAATGGCGATCTTGAACATGACCGACAACAGATAAAGAATTGGATAGAACACTATTATTTTAAAAAAATGATAAACATCGATTTTTAAACGAGGAGCCGGTCTCAAAAAATGAATGAGACGGCTCCTTATTATTAATTTAAACTCTATTTTTCCCTAAAAGATATTTGATGATAGATTGTGGTCAATTGTCATAATTTACAGTATGATTAATACAATTGGATCAATATTATGTAAGCAAATAAAAATATAGCAGAGTTTTAATAAAGGATTGATTAGCATGGGTCTTTCTAAGAAGGATGAAATTTTAAAAAGAATATTAGCTGCTAATGGTGAAGCGGTTTCGGGTCAGGAGCTAGCAGATTCTCTTGGAGTATCACGTACAGCTGTATGGAAACATATGCAGTCGCTACAGGAGGAAGGCTATACATTTGAAACGGTAAAGAAAAAGGGCTATGTACTGACTGGTGTGCCAAATAGCTTAAGTCCAACACAAATTGAACTATTTTTAAATACGGAACGTTTTGGACGTGAAATTCATTATTTTGATGTTGTAGATTCAACACAAACAATCGCTCACAAGTTTGCACAGGAAGGCGCTCCGCATGGCACGATTATAATCGGGGAGGAGCAAACTGCTGGCCGTGGTCGTATGGCGCGTCCATGGGAATCTGCAAATGGTACAGGTATTTGGATGACCGTTATTGTGAGACCGGATGTTACTCCTCAGCAAGCTTCATCGTATACGCTTGTAGTAGCAGTTGCGGTTACGATGGCTATTAAAACATTATATAAACGTATTGAACCAGCCATTAAATGGCCAAATGATTTACTCGTTAACGGTAAAAAATGTACAGGTATATTAACAGAAATGCAAGCTGAGGCCGACCGTGTACAAGCACTGCTAGTAGGCATAGGTATTAATGCAAACCAAGAAGAATCAGATTTCTCCCCAGAAATTGCTGATATTGCGACATCATTACGTTTAGAAGCGGGAGAGGAAATTAATCGTGCAGCCCTTGTCGCATCTATTTTACAATATTTAGAACAATTCACGGAATTATACGTGAAAGAGGGCTTTGCTAGCATTAAAAAGCTATGGGAACAAATGTCATGTACCATTGGACAGCGTATTGAAGTAACAACTTTACGCGGGCGCTTTGAAGGCATTGCCAGTGGAATTACGGATGAGGGTGTACTACAGCTAACAGAGGATGATGGCACAGTCCGGACAATTTATGCTGGAGATATAAAAATTTTATAGACCATAGGGTACTCTGTTAATTGTATTTAGTATGCACTTGTTTATCTGTTTAAAAAATTAAATCAAGAACGTATATTTTCAATTTGAGAATATACGTTCTTTCATATTTTTAAGATAATAACAGTTTCGAATAGCTCCCTATTGTATTTTTCCTGTAACCTTATCAATATCATTCCATACATAAATAAGCTCTTCTACTATTTTTCCACCAATTTTTATTTCTATGTTATTGACATATTGTGCACCATAATATTCATAGAAATCACGTGTTTTATTTTCTGCTAATACTTCAACAAATACTTTTTCGTATCCTTTTTGTTTAAAATAGATGAATATTTCTTTGAGTAGTTGTTTACCGATTCCCATTCCTTGATATTCTTCTAAAAGATAGATAGACGTTAAATCAGTTGCATTGGGTACTGAATTAGTTTTTCGTGTGCCACCAGTTGCAAAACCGATTATTTCATCTTGTTCATTTTCCGCCACCAGTACATAATTCGTAGCATCTGAAATATTCTTCTTCCAAAGCTCTGTTCGCTGCTCGTAAGATAATTTATTCAAAAAATCATCTGGAAGAATGCCTTTATAAGTCGTTCGCCAACTGTCAACATGTACTTTTCCGATACCTTGAGCATCTTCAATGTTTGCTTTTCTAATTTTCATATTGATCACCTCATAAATCGCATTTTATCTCCAAGATGATGGCGTAACTGACCTGATTCACTTCAGATTCTGCCTTCACTTACAAAACTGATTGCTCTGATAAAAATTCCTATCCATCTGCTTGAATTAAATTTATATATCTAAAATATGGGTACACAATCATTGTACAATAAACGGAAAATTCTTACTAATGTTCAGAGGGAAGAACTGAATCCTATAAACTAAAAAGGCAGAATCACAAGTGTATAAATTCTACCTTCATAGTGTTGAAAATCTAATTAATCAAAGAAATCTTTATGATGTTGTGGCTATTTTAATGAGGGTGAGTTCTGTCTTAGGCTACTCACCATAATCGAAAAAATGTGGCATTTAACAGTGATGCGAATATTGCTGTTACGTTTTTGCACAAAAAAACATTGTTACTGTTGCTTTGCTTTCGCACAAAAAATAGCTTGTTGTAGTTTCATTTTATCATTATAAATTAGATTGAAATGCCAAAAGATATATGCTATGTGAAAAAGTTGATTGGAGTGGAGGCTGGGCGACTTCTCGGGGATCAGCAATAGAGGAACGAAGGCTAAAACCATCACGTCCTGTGATAACGCCTTCGTGACCAACATCATGTTGGCCCGAGACCCTGGAGCGGCTCATCGGACGCCCCCAGGAAGCTCTGCTCTGCGCGAAAGCGAAGCGTCAGCAACAAATGTTTTATCTGTGCGAAAGCGAAGCGACAGCAACAAATGTTTTATCTGTGCGAAAGCGAAGCGACAGCAACAAAGCGCCCAGCCAGAACGGAAATCAACCCCTCGTTTTGCCAAGAGCCCTTTATTTAAACCTTAACTGTAAGTCCCCATATGAAAGTGTTACTTTTAGCTGGTTATCACCCTTATATAATTGTGATACTTTGTCGTTTTGATCTTTCTTATCAATAGTAAGATCCCCGAAGTCAGTTTCTAATTCAAAGCCAAGTTCACTTTTTTTATTTTGTAAATGAAGTGTAGCATCTCCAAAGTCAGACGTAATAGTGGATTGACCATTTAATGTTCCATCAATGTTAATCTCACCATGTTCACTTTCGGCAACGAAGCCATTACTTGAAAATTGTTGTAGCTTCATATCACCAAATGATTGTGTAATCTCTGTTTTATCACCAGTAGTGTCTTTCAATAGTATGTCTCCAAAATCTTCAATTAGATTTAACTCCTGATATTTCAGACCACGAATGGTTGTATCTCCAAAATTACTATCAAGGACAACCGTCTTCAATTTTACATCTGAAGGAACATAGATTTTAATGGAAGGAGTTCTGAAGCTACCAAATCCGAATTGTAAACCATTCTTCTTCTTACTCTTTGTTTCAACAGTTAATGTCTGATCTTTAATACTGTACGTCACATCATCATCATTAATAACATTTGTTTCTAATGCATAACGATCACTTGTAACAATTTCAACATCTCCATAGTGATTGATAACATTGAGGTTAGTGAAATCATCTAGTTTATAGGAATTGTTTACTAGTTTATTGTTCTCTGGCAATTGGATGCCTTCATCATTTACCACAAAACTCCATTTCCCACCAGAGAAATAACCAACTAGAGCTAACAGTATACCAAAAGCAATCATAGTAATGGCGATATGGGTATGTCGAGACGTCATTAGTATCCCTCCTTTCGCTTCTTCGTTATTCTGTGGAATAGTTTACCTAATGCTTCAACACAAACAACAACGATTGTTTTGATCAAACGAGCAACGATTGGGAAGAGCAGGATGCCCAAACCTGTTACGATAAAGCCAACACCCATAAAGAGTAACGCTGTTGGCCAGTCCTGAGTTAAAACGAAGAAGCCTGAAATAAGTGCAACAATTCCACCGAAAAAGATACCAAGGACAGTTGCGATAATTGCAATGATAACGCTGAATATAACTGCTCCAAATGAAAAAATAAGTGCTATAGCAACTACAAGTAACGGTAATGAAAGTGGGGCAGATATTATTGCTAGAATGATAAGCCAAATCGCAGACATATTCTTCTTAGTCGAAGTTGAAGCTACTTCTAAATCCTTTAATGCATAGTCCGCCATAATTTGTGATGCAACATGAGAAGGGGAGCCTAGTTGTTGAATGACCCGCTGTTCATTTTCCTCTCCTGCTTCATCGAAAAATTCCTCATAATAGGCAAGCGCAGCATCAATCTCATGCGCTGGAAGACGTTGTAATTTCCCCCGTAGCTTTTTCAAAAAGCTTGCTCTATTCATCATATTTCCCTCCTATAAGTACATAATCAACCTTTTCTTTATACTTGTGCCATTCTTTTAATAGTTCCAGTAATCGTATTCGACCTTGCTCAGTAATTTGGTAATAGCGTCTATTTCTGCCTTGGTAGGGCTGATCGTAGGTTGTTAAGCAATTTGCTTTTTGTAAACGACGTAATACTGGGTATAGCGTAGATTCTGATATATCCATCACGGATTGTATTTGCTGTGTTAATGAGTAACCATAAGCATCCCCTTTATCGACGATGGCGAGTACACAAACGTCAAGTAAAGCTGAGCCAAGTTGAAATGTCATCTTTTCTCACCTCACAATGGTTTACCTATACAAGGTTTTATATTATATGTCGTATAGTATGGTGGAAGTATATTACATATCGCATTGGATTGTCAAATTTTATTAAAAAGTTCAAGCGGAAAATAAAAATGATAGTAGTGTCATTTTGAATTGACAATAAAAGGAGTATTGATTATGATAAAAATGACAAATGTGTCATTTTAAATGTTTGGAGGTAAAGATCGTGCCAAAGGTAAGCTATGAATATGTACAGGAAAAGAAAAATAGCATTTTAGAAGCAGCTATAGCAGTATGTAAAGTTAAGCCACTCTATGACATTTCGATGAGGGATATTATTAAAGCTTCAGGAGTAAGTCAAGGGGGGATTTATCGTTATTATTCAGACTTGGATGAAATACTTATTGAGGTTATTAATCAAGTAAATGCTAATGCAGACTATAAACATATTATCGATGAAATTACAGATACGAGTAATTCTCCCACAAAAACAATCATTAAATTATTTAATTTTCTTGGAGAGTACATGAAGGAAAACGTATCAACAGTTGGCAAAATCCAATTTGAGCTTACGATTTTATTTGCTAGCAATCCAGATAGAGAAAAGAAAATTTTATCGAACATTTATGAGAACGAAAGTGGGAAACATTTGATGCAACAAATTTTTCATTCAATCCATAAGGGTATTTCTTCAGGGTGCTTTAAGCCTGAGATATCGATAGAGGATTTATCTACCTTTATGATGACATCCATTGATGGCATTGTGAGAGACGTTGTCTTGCAAAAATGTTACGGGATGTTCTCAAATGATCAAGTGCAGTTTGATGAGATTCGATTGATGAATACACTTTGCAAATCCATATTATTACTATTAGGTACGAAAGAAGGAGAGGATACAAGTTGGGAGTAGAGATAAGAAGATTTCTATTTTATACCTTTGCTACGTCTTGGATAATATGGGGCAGTTTAGCTTTATTAACACAGCTAAATTTGCTGAAGTTTGGCAATGCAAAATCAATGCTATTATTTATTCTCGGCGGAATTACTCCTGCAATTTGTGAGATTTGGTTGAAAAAGAAATATTCGACTAAAGAAGAATTCAAATCATTTATCCATAATGTGAAAAATCCTAAGCATCCTGTTTCTTGGTACCTATTTGCAATCGGATTGGCATTTGCGGCTTGTTTTTTACCAACTCTATGGGGTGGAGCGACTATGGAGAATCCAATGTATCTGGCGTTACTTGAATTGCCGATCATGATTATTGGTGGAGGACTAGAAGAAATTGGCTGGCGTGGTTTTTTACAGCCTACATTACAAAAAAGATGGTCTCCTTTCACCAGTACAATTATTGTGGGCGTTATTTGGGCGGTTTGGCATCTGCCATTATGGTTTGTCATTGGATCAAATCAAATGAACATGAACTTCCTATGGTTTTCTCTAACAGCTTTAGCGCTATCCTTTTTATTGACAATCATTTACCTCTCCACTAAAAGTATTTTTCTCTGTATTATTTTTCACGCTTTAATTAATTCATTTTGGAATGTCTTTGTACCAGTGACAAAAGTAACGTCTGGTTTATTCACATTTTTATTTGCCCTGTTTCTATTTACAGTGTTTGAAGTTTATCGAAAATCAAACTTTCAGAAACAAACAGTTTGATATTGGAAATAATTATTGATCGTAATTATTAGAAAATAATATTTGAAGATTACTAGGGGAATCTGTTATAGTATGTGCGAAGGGCAGTATCCTTTGTGAACAGCACCTTCAAAAACGTAAAACTTATTTACAATAAATATCTGCCTTGATCTTTTCATGACAGGGACGGAAGAAAACAAGCGTTCAAAAATATAACTTGATTCAATGGAATGGGCAATTCTCTCAAAGAGATTTGTTTCCGTATCCCTTTATTAAGTTATGGCCTCTACTCAACAACAAGAGGTGATTTTTGATAACGAACGAAACACTACCCTTCTGTCCATTTTAGGAACAGAGGGGTTTTTCTGTTTTCTTTCCTTAAAAAAGGAGGACTACATGATGAAAACAACTTCAGATTTTTTAAAGATGAAGGCAGCAGGTGAGAAAATCGTTATGCTCACTGCATACGATTATCCTGCTGCAAAATTTGCAGAGGAAGCAGGCGTCGATATGATTCTAGTGGGAGATTCACTAGGTATGGTAGTACTTGGCTATGATTCTACAATGCCAGTAACAGTAGCCGATATGGTTCACCATGCAAAAGCGGTGCGCCGAGGGGCAAAGGATACGTTTGTTGTTGTGGATATGCCATTTGGTTCGTACCATGGTGATGTACACGAGACGTTGAAAACCGCAGTATCCATGATGCAGGAAACAGGGGCAGATGCACTTAAGTTAGAGGGAGCAGACGATGTTCTACCAGCAATTCGTAAATTAACGTCAGCAGGCATTCCGGTGGTAGCTCATTTAGGTTTACTACCTCAATCAGCAGGAGTGCTTGGTGGCTACAAGGTTCAGGGGAAAACAGCTGAACAGGCAACGAAACTCATGGAAGATGCAAAAAAATGTCAAGAGGCTGGAGCATGTGCTGTCGTTTTAGAATGTATTCCGCATCAGCTAACAGAGATGGTATCTGCTAATCTCATTATTCCAACGATCGGCATTGGAGCTGGTGTAGAGGCTGATGGACAAGTGTTGGTTTATCATGACATGTTAAGCTACGGTTCGCATCATGTACCAAAATTTGTGGAACAGTTTGCTAATATGGGTCAAGAAGCAAGCCGTGGAATTGCTGGTTACGTAGAAGCGGTAAAGGCAGGTACATTCCCTGCGCCGAAGCATTTCTTCACGATGAAAGAGGAAGCATTGGATCAGCTATATGGGGGCGTAAAGTAATGAAAGTTGTCACTACAATCCAAGCACTAACCGTAGAAATCCAAGCAGCTAAGCAGGCTCAAAAAACAATTGGACTCGTTCCAACAATGGGCTATTTACATGAGGGTCATTTAACACTAGCGAAAACAGCTCGTGCCGAAAATGATTTAGTCGTTATGAGTATCTTTGTCAACCCAACACAGTTTGGGCCAGACGAAGACTTTGAAAGCTATCCACGTGATTTGCCACGGGATACTGCTTTAGCAGAGTCTGTCGGTGTAGATATTATTTTCGCACCGAGCGTTGAAGAAATGTATCCGCATGATGGTGGTATTCGTATTCATGCGGGTGAACAGGCAACCATTCTTTGTGGGGCGAGCCGTCCAGGCCATTTTGATGGCGTTTTACAGGTCGTATCAAAATTATTTCACCTAGCACAGCCGACAAGAGCTTATTTTGGACAAAAAGATGCGCAGCAGGTTGCTATTATTGCTACGATGGTACGCGATTTTAATTTCCCTTTAGAAATGCGAGTAGTACCCATTGTACGGGAGGAGGACGGTTTAGCGAAATCCTCTCGTAATGTCTATTTAAGTAAAGAGGACCGTCTTGAGGCACCAGCAATTCATGAAGCGCTACAGCTTGCTCGTGATAGTTTTTTAGCGAATGGTGATGTTGCGAATGCGCTTGCTAAAGCAAAGGCACACATTGCAGCACGCACACATGGCCACATAGATTATATTGAACTATTAGCGTATCCAGATTTAATACCTGCAACTGCTGAGACGGAGCAAGTGCTTTTAGCTATAGCCGTTTATATTGGTAAAACGCGTTTAATTGATAATTGTATCTTTAATGTGAAAGAAGGATTGTAATATGTTACGAATGATGATGAACAGTAAAATCCACCGTGCTACAGTGACACAAGCAGATTTAAACTATGTTGGATCTATTACGATTGATGAGGATATTTTAGATGCAGTAGGAATGCTACCAAATGAAAAAGTGCATATCGTTAATAACAACAATGGCGCACGCTTTGAAACATATATTATTGCAGGGGAACGCGGATCAGGCGTTATTTGTGTGAACGGTGCAGCAGCACGCCTAGTACAACGTGGAGATATTGTGATAATTATTTCTTATGTGTACGTAGATAATGCAGAGGCAAAAGATCATAAGCCAACAGTAGCCATTATGGGTGAGGGCAATGCAATTAAAGAAATGATTGCTTATGAGCCAGAAGCAACGGTGATGTAATTTAAGAGTAGCTATACAGATGGATGTAGAGGTGTAATTAGGAATGTGTATTTCCATTAATTATCTAAAGAATTCATAATATATTTTTTGAAATATATAGTTTTTTAATAGTCACTTTGAAGAAGATGCTGTCTGTATTTTATAGACAGCATCTTTTTTATCACTATTTTATATATTCGAATAAATCACAAAATTTTTTACTTTAATAAACACTTACATATTTTGTACTGATACTTTCTATAAACGTTTAGAATTGTCCAATTTTTGATATGTAGAAGATTCATGTATATAGAAAAAAGTTCAACCCTTATAATTGATTCCTATTTTCATGGTATTGAGGATACTAGTTTTGACATAAAATGTATACAAATATAGATTGAAATGGAAATTTTTTATATTTATTGTTGACTATTGTAAGATTTTATATTTAAATGTAAATATAAGTTAAATAAAAAAAGGTAGGTGTTCATTAATTTGTTAAATATAGAAAAACTTTCCATTCTTTTGATAGTAAGTTGTTTAACAATATTATTAATAAAAATGTTTTTATTAATAAAAAATAATAATACAAACAAAATAGTTGATTATGTTAATGTAAAAAATGATGAATTAATGACACCAGTACAATTTGAAAAGCTTATAATGAGTAGTCAATTTGAAAAAGCATTAGATATGTATAAACCGAAGATTTTATTACTAATTAGTAAAAATTGCCCGTATTGCAAAGAGATTTTTGAGATATATTGGAATGAATTCCATAGTGAAGTTAATAACTATATAGATATTTTTGTATTAGTAGAAGATACTGATGAAAATTCAGAATCTTTTCTAAAACTATACGATTTTAATTTCAATATTCTTAAATATGATAGGCAATTTCTTGCTGGAAATTCAATTGATACTGCCCCTTCATTTATTTATTTAAATGAAATAAATGAAATAATATTAAAAACACCAGAGGTTTATAGCTTTTTTAATTTAGTTTATGATTCTAATTCTACAATCAAAAAAAAGGAGGAAGTATTATTATGAGTAATTTTCTAAATAATTTAATTCAACCAGCAGCAGCAGCTTGTTCACAACAAACATTTTACAAATGGTGTCAAGGTCACGTAAATTGTGCTACACAAGGAATGATAGGAACTTTGGGAAAATGGGTTGATAAGAACAACCCGCAATGGATTTGCGATGGTAATATACAGTTTTGCAATTGTGGTTGCACTAAATAAAACTATATAAAAATGGTTTAATATTAAATAAAAAATTAAATAAAAAAATAGTCTAATATTGTAGAATTAGAATTTATAATAAAGGTTGGACTTTAAAGGTTCAGCAAACCGTAGACAGTTGTCCTTTGTCTACGGTTTTTTTAGAGCATTTCAGCTAATTCTTCCGTGGGGATAGTATTATTTAAATATAGTTTCAATAAATAATTATTAGGGAGAACTTAAAAATGTTATTTTATATAATAAATTTTTATATTAAAAACTGTTTAAAATTGTCAATTTTTAATATAATTTTAAAAATAATAAATGGAATTTCTCCAGTAATTTCGATATATTTTTTCCAATTGTTAATTAATGAAATACTAAATTACATAAATGGGGAATCTGAACTAAAAAAATTAATAATTCTTTTTTTGCTTCAAATTTTACTATTAATTATTCCTTATTCTATAAATCACTTACTTTCAATAAATGAACAAATACTTACAAATAAAGTAACAAAAATCCTTACAAATGAAATTTTTTTTAAAACCTCTCAAACAGAATTTTTAAATTTTGAAAACCCGGAATTTTATGATTCTTACCAAAGAGTTATTTCAAATAAAGAAAATTTGAATAATGCTTTTAATGCTTTGACTTTTCTTGTTAGTGCTTTAATAAGTCTAATATCTTCACTGGCTTTACTAACAATTATTGATAATTTAGTTGTAATAATAGTAATTTTGGGGGTTATTCCTTATTTCCTTATTCAGCTTAAATTCTCTAAAAGAAATTTCCTGTTTTTTTCAAATTTAATACCTATACATAGGAAGGAACAGTATATCTCATTTGTACTTAGCCAACGAGATATGTTAAAGGAGACCATTATTTTTAATAGCTTTGATTTTTTTGTGAAAAGGTGGAATAACTATTTTCATGAATATACAGATTCCCAAATAAATTTTCTTAAAATTAAAACTAAATATCTTTTTTTATCAGAGATAATTCTAGTTCTAACATATGCTTTTTCTGGAATTATTGTAATTTTGAATTTACAAACAAGTACTACAGCTGGAGCTGGGGGGGTATTAGCAACTTTACAAGCAATTCAGTTATTACAAAGCAATTTAAGCCTTTCTACTAAATATTTTTCAGATTATAAAAATTCGTCTTACTTTATTAAAGATTTTCTGGAATTTGTAAAAACTCCAGGGAAATCAGAAAAGGAGTATTCAGTATCAATTAAAGAAGAGTTTAGAATAAAAAATATTAAAATTAAAGATCTTTCTTTTAAATATCCAAATATGAGTGAAAATATATTAAAAAATATAAATTTGGAAATAAATCATGGCGAGAAGGTTGCTATTGTCGGTCAGAACGGTAGTGGCAAAACAACCTTAATGAAAACCATTTTAGGTCTATATTCTAACAAAAGTGAAAATATAAAAATAAACAATATTAAATTTAATGATTTGGACATTAAGAAATATCAAGAAAAAATTTCTGTTTTATTTCAAGATTTTGTTCATTATGAACTCACAGTTAATGAAAATATTTCATTTGAAAATGATGAGAATTGCGATAAATCTCGCATCAAGAATGCTATCAATAAGGTTGGCTTAACAGAATTTGTTGAGAATTTACCTCATAAGTATGACTCGGTATTGGGACGACAGTTTGAGGGAGGAAATGAATTATCAGGAGGTCAATGGCAAAAAATTGCATTAGCAAGAGCATTATATCGTGATAGTGATTTAATTGTGTTGGATGAACCGTCTTCTGCGCTTGATCCGATTGCAGAAAAAGAAATTATGAATAACCTTTTAAATATTTACAAAGGTTCAATTTTATTTGTTACTCATCGATTAAAAATAGCCGCCTTAGCAGATAGAATTATCGTTTTAAAAAATGGTGTAATTATAGAAGAAGGTACTCATCAAGAGTTAATAAATAAAAAAGGATATTATAACGAAATGTATAATGCCCAAAATAACATTCATAATATTGAATTTTTAGTTCACTAAAAACTTTTTAAGAATAATTGGGAGGGAAGAATTTTGTATTCTATATATTGGATAAGTAATTTTCTTTTAATTTTTTTAATATTCATTTTTAGTACTTCTGCTTTGGATAAAGCAATTAATTTTAAGAAAAGTATTGTAACTTTTTCTAATTTTGGTATTAAGAAAAATTATGCTCAAATTGCTTTAGTATTTTTATTAGGCGTAGAATTTTATATTGCTATATCTTTGAAATTAATGGGCGTTACATTAATTAATTTACTTTTTATCACTATTTTTTTTAGCACTGTATCAGTAGTAATATTTATAAATATCAAGAACGGGAAAAAAAATATTTCATGCGGATGTGGTGGGATTTTAGAAAATGATAATCTATCATATTCGATCATCATTAGGAATATAATTTTTATTCTAATAAGTTTATGTTTATACGATAAAGAATTAGATATTTCTAATGCTCATTTAATTATTATTTTTATTGTCATAGCTTCAATAGGATTTATTAACTTATCAATAAAAAATCTTAGAAATTTCAAAAAGAATATGATTAACGTTATTGAAAAATTACAATAAAATCAAGATTTGAAATATAAACCTAATATTAAAAAGAGAGGAAGATGAAAATGTTTATTAATTTTATTATTGGAATAATTGCTGTAGTTTTGCTTGTAGAAACATATGTAATTTATAGTTTAATTAAACTTATAAAGAATTTCTTAACGGAAATTCATTCAATAAAAGGTATTCAATTTGGTACAATTGTACAGGGAGACTTAGCGCCATTATTTAGAGCAGTAGATCAAAATAAGTCTAGAATAGTTTTAAAAGATATTTTAAGAAATAATGAAGTGACTTTATTATTTTTAAGTAATACTTGTTCTCAATGTCAAGAAGTTTTGAAGAATAGTAATGAAATCTTTAATGATTCTACAAGATATACCATTATTATTATGCAAGACCAATTAAAAGAAGAAATGTTCTTAAATAATGAAAAAATCAGTTTGATAGTTGCACCAGATTTATTTAAAAATTATAAAGTAACAAAAACACCCTACCTTTATTTTGTAGATAAGAACGGTCTAGTGAATTTTTCTACAGAAATATCAAATCCTAAGCATCTTAAGAAGTTATTAGTATTAGAAGATGCTTCTTAAGTTCTAATATTTATTTAACAAAACGAAACAGGTGAGAATTAACAGCTTAATTCCTTTTCACCTGTTTTGTTTTTTACTTTTTAAAAATACTAGATACCGCTGCGTTTATTTAAGTGAAAAATTGAACGAAACCATTTCTAGACATCTTTTATAGTTTTACAATAGTTTGCAACTTGGCATTAAGTAGATTTGGAAATTTAAAGCATTAGAATGAGTTTTAGTATAAAAGAGCACTGCGGTAGATAACCGACACATGACCAAACATGTAAATATGTGATAAAATTCATCTATCTAATGTGAACTGTGAGTTGAGATGTATGATGGAAAGTCAAAAGTATGCAATTGTTGATTTAGAGACGACTGGTCATTCACCGGCAAATGGGGACCGAATGATTCAAATAGCAATTGTTATTATGGAAGATTGGAAAATTGAGCGCACCTTTACGAAGTTTATTTATCCAGGTAAAGCGATTCCACCTTTCATTCAGGATTTAACGCATATTACGGATGAGGATGTAAAGGATGCCTTGCCGTTTGAGGCACATGCCGATTACATATATGAACTGCTTGCCGATTGTGTATTTGTCGCGCATAATGCGGATTTTGACTTATCCTTTTTACAAGCAGAATTCAAGCGTGCAGGTTTACCAAAATGGCAAGGTAAAAAGATGGACACGGTTGAGCTTGCCAAAATATTGTTCCCTATGTCACTGAGCTTTAAGCTAGGTGATTTAGCGGCAGATTTAAATATAGAACTGGCAAATGCACACCGAGCAGATGACGATGCCCGTGCAACGGCTGAGCTCTTTAAACATTGCTGGAAGGAGCTACTCAGTCTCCCACAGCTAACTCTTGAACAAATGCATAAACGCTCATTCAGATTAAAATCAAATTTATCCCAGCTTTTCTTCGAGGCTCTTCAAATTAAACGACAGCATGTAACGGCTAATGAGAATGTTTCCTACTATCGAAATTTGGCCATTTCTGATGGACGAAAAAAGCGTACAAATAACTCGGAGATTGTATCGTACCCGCAAACAGCAGCTGACAAAACAGCATTAATGACAAAGGCGATGCCAAATTTTGAGCAACGACCGGCACAATTCGAAATGATGGACACTATTTGGCAGGCGCTCAATGACAAAAGGGAGTGCGTGATAGAGGCCTCAACAGGTATCGGAAAAACAGCGGGCTATCTACTCCCAGCGATTTTGTATGCTCGAGCAGTTGATAAAAAAATTGCGATTAGCACATATACGTCACACTTGCAGGAGCAGCTTGTTGAGGAAGAGCTCCCAAAGATTGAAAAAATCCTTGGCACTAAAGTAAATATTGCTGTTCTTAAGGGCATGCAGCATTATATTGACGTTGCACGCTTTGAGCAATGTATGGCTTATGCTGATGAAACTTATGATGATACATTTACGATTTTGCAGATTCTCGTTTGGTTGACCAAAACAGAAACAGGTGTGCTAAGTGAGCTTAATGTATCTGGTGGTGGACAACTATTTTTAGAGAAAATTCGCAAAATGCCCGATGAAAAACCTTCAAAGGGCTTTGATTTCTATGAGCAAGCGTTAAAAAATAGTGAATTTGCCGATTGCATTGTAACCAATCATTCTATGGTACTTAGTGATTTAGTCCGTCAAACACCAATCTTTACACAAATTGACGGATGGATCATTGACGAAGCACATCAATTTATACAATCTGCTATGCAGCAAGACGAAATTGTCTTCTCCTATACGCAGTGGAAGTACATTTTCGGTCAAATAGGAACGATGGAGGAAACTGCTTTGTTCCAGCAATTTAGTCAGGCAGCTAAGAAAAAACAACGTGTTTCTATGCAAAGCTTGCAACGACTAGATGCACAATTTATACGCCTGCAACGGACATTCGATGACACGATTCAGCGAGCTGTTCAAAAAATGCAGCAACAAGTAAAAGGAAAACAGGCTAGTAGTAAATGCACTTTGTTTTTAGAGGATGTATCGCTAGCAAAAGAACCGCTTTTACAAGTGAGTAAGCTCACACAGCAGTGGCTTGACCTTGCGACGGAAGTAGGGCAGGCCTTTGAAAATAATATTGAGCAATTAGATAAAAATGAGCTCTATATATTATCGGAATGGCATTATTGGATTCGTGAATTAAAAGTAAAAATCGCTGAATGGGAGGAAATTTTCCTATCGTCACAGGATGATAATTCAGTGTGGTTAGAATTTGATTTACGGAGCGTTCCAGGGAGTTTGCACGTCTTTAAAAAGCCTGTTAATATCACGCCAATCATTGAAAAAGTACTGGCACCACTTCGGAAGCAAGCAAGTATTGTGTGGACTTCAGGTACTTTAACTGTGCCAGGTAATGAACGTTTTGTGACACGTCAACTTGGTATTTCTGATAGCGTGCAAGTAAGAAAGCTCCAAGCGCCACCATCCTATTATGCAGGAGCGAGGGCATTTATTGTCACAGATATGCCCGATATTCAACATGTGTCACAGGATGAATATATTGAAGCGGTCGCTCACGCCATTACACGTACAGTGCGGATGACGGAAGGACGTTGTTTTGTCCTATTTACCGCACAGGACATGCTTCGAAAAACAGTGGAACTTATTCAAGATAGTGAACTCCTTGATGACTATATGCTCTTTGCACAAGGTGTAACGGGTGGTAGCCGTATGCGAATCCTGAAATCATTTCAAAAATTTAGCCATTCCGTTCTTTTTGGTACAAACAGCTTCTGGGAAGGTGTAGACGTTCCAGGTGACGCACTTGCATCTGTTATCGTTGTACGTCTGCCGTTCTCCTCACCAGAAGAGCCTATATTTAAGGCGCGAGCAAAGCATATTACTGCACAAGGTCGCAATTCCTTCAATGAGCTATCACTGCCAGAAGCCATCATGCGTTTTAAACAAGGCTTTGGTCGTTTAATCCGTTCATCACAGGATAAAGGAGCCTTTATCGTTTTAGACCGCCGCATTTCAACAAAGTCTTACGGTAAGGAATTTATAAAGGCGTTACCACCGATTGATGTTAAGAAATTGCAGCTACCTGAGTTGTTAAAGGAACTTAATAATTGGCAGAAATAGATGTAACCCCTTTTAGCAGTTTTGCTAGAAGGGTTTTTTTGGTAGGTGGAGGTAGGGAGAAAATCTAACCCAAAAGTAAAGTGCCTGTGCGAAGGGGAGGAAGCGGAGCGAATAAAGAGATCCTCGAGCTGCAACCAGAACATAAAAAAAGCCCTCGACAAATTGGAGGGCTAGTTGCCATTTAATGAACATTCAATCTTCTTTACGATTCGCCTTGATGAAAGTTTATCTTATAAAATTTCTTTGGTCTGCCGCGAAGCTTTTCATGTTTCTTATAAATTAATTCAGCGACGCCTTTACTTTCTAGCTCGTTCAGTATGCGATTAGAGCTTCTGATGGTGATATCTAAATGTAAGGCAATATCAGCAGAGGATAATTCATTTGTATTTGTTTTTTCAATGACAGATAAAACCTTTTGGATTAAAAGGAGGGAAATGTTTAATTTTTCACTTAAGCGTTGTAGCTCAGGAGTTTCCTCTGTCATTTGTAAAACAACTTTTTCTTCTGTATTTGGGCTTATTAGTTGACCACTTTCTGTAATAATAAATGATGGTTTTTCTTGTTGTTGTGCCTCGTGATTGGCAATATGTGCCTTTTTTCGAGCTTCATCAATGTTTTGACCAATTCCCCACCCGATATTAATGGCAAAAGGTAAGTTTTCCGATAAAGATGGCTAATAAACAATAAGGAGGCATCATGATGTTAAAAATTCAGAAATTTAATGAACTACATTCAACTAAAGAGCTATTATTTTATAGGAAATGCGTGGGATTTATTATCTGCGTTAACTTTAGAAAATGCGGGCTTCAAAGCGATTGGTACAACAAGCTGGGGAATTGCCAATTCACTTGGCTATGCAGATGGTGAGTTAATTGATTTGGATCGACACTTAGCCATTATTAAATCAATTGTAGACAATATAAAAATACCTGTTTCCGCAGATATTGAGGGCGGGATATGGACATGATCAGAAAACAATTTTAGATAATGTGTTAAGGACGGCAGATCTTAGAGTTGCAGGTATCAATATTGAAGATTCACTCAAAAAACAAAAGGGATTACGAAAGCTAAATGAGCATTGTAACCTTCTAGCAGAAATGAGAATGATGTTAGATAATCATGGTTATAAAAATTTCTATATTAATGCGAGAACAGATACGTATTTTCAGCTTCAGAATCCATTTATGGAAACTATGAATAGAGCAAAGGCCTTAGTGGAGTGCGGAGCTAGTGGCATATTTATTCCAGGATTAACAGCTGATGAGGAAATAAGGGAATTGACTTTCAATATAGATGCACCCATTAATCTACTCTCTTTACCTGAACTGACGGATTGTAATAAGCTTAAAGAATTAGGGGGTAAACGTTTTAGCTTCGGAAATGCACTATCAGACAAAATAATAGCTTATTTAAAAATGAATGCTAGCCAATTACTTGAGAAGCAAAATACGGCGTTTTTATATGAGAAATAGACTTCAAAGGGGATGGAATAGTGGATAACAAAATCAATCTTTGAGGAAATGTGGGATAAAATTATGGTCTGTCGGTGAGCGCCATGAGTTTACATTTTCTTATACTTTTGAGGGAACGAGTTTTCAAAAAGAAGTTTGGAATGCTTTAACAAGTGTAGCTTATGGCGAAACAGCAACATATAAAGATATTGCGGCTTCCATTGGCAATGAAAAAGCTGTGAGAGCTGTAGGAAGTGCAAATGGCAGAAATAATTTAAGCATCGTTATTCCTTGTCATCGCATTATTGGCTCTAATGGGACACTAACAGGCTATGCAGGTGGGATGTGGAGAAAGGAATGGCTACTACAACATGAAAAATTGAATAGTAAGGGAATTAAGTAAAGATGAAATAAATTTATGATGATCATCCCTATGTTATGGTGAAGAGCCATTAAAAAAGCGGTTTTTCACCTTTGATTTTCTAACGTTCCCTTTGTTTGTAACATAACTTAGCCTAGTTTGCCTTTTGTATAAATAAGCGGTTATTGCTAAAAATAAGACCGTCAAAATGGGCGATTTAATTACACAATAAGTATTTGTAATTTTACCACTTGTTATGACAGTTTTTTTGCAGTATCGACGCTTTTCATACATGTGAAGCATGAACTTCAAATGTATAACTGGCTTCGTATTTACAAGTGAAGGAGGTGTAAACATGAGCGTAGTTTATAGAATCGCTTTAGTGTTAGTCATCATGGGAGCAATCAACTGGGGACTTATAGGGTTTTTTAGATTTGACTTAGTTGCCTATTTGTTTGGTGGACAAACAGCAGTATTGTCAAGATGGATTTATGCATTCGTTGGATTAGCGGGACTAATATCCTTACCTGTGCTTATTATGCGATTTGATGAGGATGAAGACCTTAATCCTGATCTAAATCTTGATCAGGATCATCATACTCGCATAGACAGAAATCCAAACTATGGTATGGAGTTTGGTGATGAAGCAGATTTTACTGCATTAAAAACAACTAATGTGCTAAAAGAAGAAAAAAAGGATTCACATAGCAAAAATAAAAATAAAAATAAAAACAAAAAATAACCTCGACTTTATTCCTCAAAAAAACTGGTGACCGTTTGTGAACTGCCCCGTAAAAGTTAGACACCCATCTAACTTTTACGGGGTTTTTTTATGGCTAGGATAAAAAAATCCGCAAAGAAATCAAGGATTGGAGGATGTAGTGTTACATATCTATAAACCTAGTAACTAAGCGGATTGTAGTTTCGAATAATATTTATTTTCGTTGCAGTCAATTAAAACCGTTAATTAATCAATAGTTTCGGCTAGAGTAAAAGGAGCCTTCTTTTTGATCCTTTTTAAAAATTGAAATGATATAGCCTATTACAAAACCACTAATAAGTCCACCTACATGTCCAGAAATACTGATATCAGGTACGTTTAAGGTGAAAATAAAGCTAATGGCTAAAAAGATTAAAATAAATCTTTTATCATAGGAATAAATCTTATTTGGGTACCTGATGAGAAAGAACGTGAATATCCCTAATAGACCATAACCAGCCCCGGAGGAACCTGCTAATGGATAAACCCCAACATAAAAATAATAAATAAATATACCTGAAGCTATAGATAAAAGAATATAAATTCCAAAAAGGGGTGTGCTTCCGAAATATCTTTCAAGTGGTCTAGATAACAGTATTAAAATCGGTATATTTAACAATAAGTGAAAAAGGCTCATATGTCCGAATGAATAGGTTAAAAATCTCCATATTTCTCCGCTGTTAATTAATTCTTTATCAAGACCTCCAAGAATAATAATTGCGTCCTCATTATAACCATCGAAAAATAAAAAAGTTACAATAGAAACCAAACTACATAAAAGAACTATGAATACAGTGGTCGGATAATACTGAAAAAATTCTTTATAATTCTCTCTTATAGCAAACATTCAGCCACATCCTATAGATTAATAGTTTTAAAATTATATTAAACAAGATTCGAAATCGATTATATACAGTTGTGTTTATTGGTGCGTCAATACATCTTCAATCAAAAATGCGATGTAGAGATTTGTTTTTGTAAATGGGCTACTTAAGTCCATATCTAATAGCGTTTCTATTTTTTTTATTTTATAAAGTACTGTGTTACGATGAATAAATAGACGTTCACTAATCCTACGGGTACTACCATTTTCCTCGAGAAAAATGCGTAAAAATTGTACATAATCTGAGTTATGCAATTCATCATAGCGATAAAGCACACCTAAGATGTCTTGGCTATATGATTTGATTAATGTTTGATTTTGCACGGCCATGATAATTTTGTAGGCACCAATTTCTTTATATTTATATAGGAAACGATTGTTATGAAGCTTTGCTAATTGGATTACTGTTAATGACTCATCATAACTTTTGCGAACATTTTCCAACTCTTTATGAAAATTTCCTTTACCAATGATAATATCCAAGTAACCATTTTTTTGCGTAATTTTGTCGTAAATTTCTTCAACAACTTTTGAGAAGGGAGTATTTGGTGTATTGATTTGTGCTCTGTCGATTAAAAAGATGAGGTGATTTTTATGCTTTAGTTTTAAGAAGCGTTTATATCTATTTTGAAATGCAAATTGGATCATGACCTCGTAACGGTCAATATTAGCTTGTGCACCATTTGTTGTACATGAAATGATGGCTAGCTCCCTACCTTGTGGAAAACCTAGTAGTGCTAATTGATCTTTAATATAGTTGGTGTTTTGTTTGTAGTGAAAAAGTAAGTTATAAAGAACCTTTTCTTCGATAGAAAGTTCTTGATGGTGATTGGCGATAAATTGAAATGTTGTTTTTAATAAATCTGCTATTCGGTAATTCCATGGCATGTGAAAAATAGGGAAATCATGTTCGTTGGCAAAAGTGATGACTGATTCTGGTATATTTGGAATATATGGGCCGGTGTTGATGATGAAACCTGCTACTTTTTTAGAGAAAGCTAGTTTTACAAGTTGCTCTAAGGAATCTCCTTCTGAAGATAAATTAATACCTGTAGTCACGACTAATTCATTAGGTCTACAAAACATAATTAAATCGATACTTTCTACTACGTTAATCCCTGTAACTCTCCGAAAAGTTCCGCTATGTCCAGCTACTATTGATATCATTGGGAATTGGACTCCCTCTACAATTTTGCGAATTGTCCCCATTTTCCTCCCCCTTATTATGAACATAACTTACCATATATTATGTGCAGATGCACATATTTTTTTAGGTTGCTATCTATATCTCATAATTTTTATCTTTTATAGAATGTGTATAACTACTGTGAAAGAGAGGACTTGCATATGTATAAGTGTAATAGTAGACGATTGCAAGAGTTAATTGAACAATTTAGTCAATTTGGAGCTACTGAAAATGGTGGCGTAACTCGTTTGTCTCTTTCGAATGAGGATGTATTAGCAAGAAACTATTTTTGTGAGTGTTGTGAAGAATTAGGGATGGACATCAAAGTCGATGATATGGGTAATATTTATGGCATCCTACCTGGGAAAAAGGATGTCCCTCCAATTGTTATGGGGTCGCATTTAGATTCCGTTGAAAAGGGTGGGAAATTTGATGGTGTATTAGGCGTTTTAACGGCAATAGAGGCTATTAGAACGTTAAAGGAAAACGAGATTGAGCTAGATATTCCTATAATGATTGTGAATTTTACGAATGAAGAAGGTGCTCGTTTTGATCCTGCAATGATGAGCTCTGGTGTCATCTCAGCTAAATTTGAAAAAGAAAAAATGCTGCAATCTGTCGACAAAAATGGCACTAGTTTCAAAGAAGCACTGCAAGCAAGTGGTTATGAGGGAGATCAAGAAAATCGTTTAAAGGAAGCACTTGCTTATATCGAATTGCATATCGAGCAAGGACCTGTTCTAGAGGCGAAGCAACTGGAAATAGGAGTTGTTGAAGGTGTATTAGGGATGGTTTGCTATGAAATTACGGTTTCAGGGCAGTCCAACCATGCTGGAACGACACCAATGACAATGCGTCAAGATCCGATGATCGTCACTTCAAAAATCATTACGTATTTACATGAGGAGCTCGGAAAAATTGATGAACAGTTAGTGTTTACCTTTGGCCGAATGAATGTTTCTCCAAATATTCATACCGTTATACCGAACAATGTGACATTTACGATTGATTCACGTCATCAAAAACCAGAGACCATGCAAAAGGTTGAGGACATACTGAATAATCTTCCTACAGAGGATATGGGCTGTAGCATTAAGCCAGTTAAGCTATGGGGTAGAGATACAGTCTATTTTGATCCTCATATTTGTAATGAAGTGGAAAGGGCTTGTCAGAGCTTCGGCTATACTGCTCATCGAATGTTTAGCGGGGCGGGGCATGATGCGCAATATATAGCAAGCATTGTTCCATCAGCGATGATTTTCGTACCAAGTATTAACGGTAAGAGTCATTGCGAAGAAGAGGAAACAACATTAGAGGATTGTGCGAAAGGAGCAGATGTATTACTTGAAACAGTGTTGACGCTGCAAACAAAGTTCAGTATGGGAGAGACCTACACGTTACATTAAGGTGTGTGTTGTGAATTGTCTTTCCTAACATTGTCATGATTGTGCATTCTCCATTATTTTACGAAGGGTGAGGGGCAGAATGAAAAAAATTATTAAAGGCGGACGAGTAGCGACAGCTGTAGATGTTTTTGAGGCAGATATTTTAATTGAAAACGGAAAAATTGTTCAAATTGGCAAAAATCTATCCGACGTTGGGGCAGAAGTTATTGATGCTACTGGTAAATATGTGATGCCCGGAGGAATTGATCCGCATACTCATTTAGATATGCCATTTAACAATACTGTAACAGACGATGATTGGAAATCTGGTACCATTGCAGCAGCTTTCGGTGGGACAACTACTATTTTGGACTTCTGCTTAACGGCTGGCGAGGAAAAACTTTCAGCTGCAGTTGAAAAGTGGCATGACAAGGCGAAGGGGAAATCAGCCATCGATTATGGATTCCACTTAATGATTGCTGATTTCACTCCTGAAACAGAAGCCGAATTGCCGCAAATCTTAGAGCAGGAGGGCATTACTTCTGTAAAAGTATTTATGGCTTATGCGAAAGAATTTCAAGCAACAGATCGCACCCTTTTTAAGGCTTTTAAAATAGCGAAAGACCTCGGTGCTGTTGTTATGGTGCACTGTGAAAATGGTTCTGTTATTGATGAGCTTGTAGAAGAGGCGCGACGTGCAGGTCATAAGGAACCGATTTATCATGCGCTCACTCGTCCAGCTGAATTAGAAGGCGAGGCGACAAAACGTGCGATTGAGTTAGCCCATATTGCTGGCGCTACTCTTTATGTTGTTCATGTAACTTGTAAAGAGGCAGTAGATGAGATCATTGCTGCGCGTGAAAAAGGCTATGACGTCTACGGTGAAACATGTCCACCATATTTAACTTTGGATCAATCTGCTTTAGCACAACCAGGTTTTGAGGGTGCAAAATATGTTTGGTCCCCACCACTTCGCCCGAAATACCATCAGGATCATTTATGGAATGCTCTAAAAGCAAAACAACTACAAACAATTGGCTCGGATCAGTGCTCATTTAGTTTTAAGGGTAAAAAGCAGTTAGGATTAAATGATTTTTCTAAAATTCCTAACGGTGGGCCATTTATTGAAGATCGCTTCAGTATTTTATATTCAGAAGGTGTAGCAAAAGGGAAAATTTCTATCAATGAGTTTGTCGATATGATTTCTACAAGTGCAGCAAAAATATTTGGTTTATTCCCGCAAAAAGGAACGATTGCAATCGGTTCTGATGCCGATATCGTTATTTTTGATCCAGAGGCAAAACGAGAAATTTCGGCTAAAACACATCATATGAACGTGGATTATAACCCATATGAGGGATGGGAAGTAACAGGAGAACCAGTAAGTGTACTAGTACGAGGAGAATATGTCATTAAAAATAAAGAATTTGTTGGTGTACTAGGTAGCGGGCAATATATAAAACGTGCATTAAAAACAACGGCTGCAGAAGCACTAAACATTTAGTTTGATGACCGATTGCTTTGGATGGAGAGCAGAGCAATCGGTTTCGTAATATTTTCATTTAGCTACAGAAGACTATCTATCCCTATACGTGGTGAGATGAATGTTGAATGTAGCTGTTTTCAATGGTTCTAACGTCAATTACGCCAAGGTGTAATTGATAAGAAGGAAAAAATGAACACATGAGGGGGATGTGGAAATGGCTCCGAATCTAGAAAATACAATGTCCCAACAGTTAAAACGTAATTTTATGGAATTGACTAGCAGGATGACAAAGAATGAGGCAATGGAGGAATCCAATCGTTGTCTTTATTGCTATGATGCACCGTGCATTAAAGCCTGTCCAACGAGTATTCAAATACCAAATTTCATAAAAAAAATTGCTTCTGGTAATATGAAGGGCTCTGCTACGACTATATTAGAAGCAAATCCAATTGGTGCAAGCTGTGCAAGGGTTTGTCCAACGGAGGAACTATGTGAAGGGGCGTGTGTGTTAAATTCCTCAACAAAGCCAATTAAAATCGGAGAGTTACAGCGCTATGCAACAGATTGGGCGATAGAATCAAATGTTCAGCTGTTTAAGCAAGGGCAAAGCAATGGCCAAAAAGTAGCGATTATTGGAGCAGGTCCTGCAGGCTTAGCGGCAGCTCGTGAACTTAGTCGTTTTGGCTATGCTGTCACAATCTATGAAGCTGAGGCAAAAGCTGGTGGTCTAGGTAGTTATGGAATTGTATCGTTCCGTTTACCAAATGAAGTCGTTGATTGGGAAATTGAACAAATTGAAAAGCTTGGTGTGGAAATCAAAACGAACACAACTGTTGGCGTGGATATTTCTACAGATGAGATTTTAGAGCAATATGACAGTGTCATTTTAGCGGTTGGTATGGGGGCTGTACCGAATTTGGGCATTGAAGGAGAAGACTTAGTCGGTGTACATGATGCTATCGAGTTTGTGAGAAAGACAAAAATG
The DNA here is from genome assembly GCF_044755845.1 of Lysinibacillus sp. NPDC092081. NCBI lineage: Bacteria > Bacillati > Bacillota > Bacilli > Caryophanales > Bacillaceae > Lysinibacillus > Lysinibacillus sp. NPDC092081. The sequence goes on along the minus strand of NZ_JBIVRU010000001.1, from coordinate 192,353 downwards.
GGACCGCTTACAACGAGCGTAGTTGGACAGCGTGTAGCTGTTATTGGTGCAGGAAATACCGCAATCGACGGTGCGACAAGTGCTGTACGTTTAGGCGCTGACAATGTTCAAATCCTTTATAGAAGAACACAAAAGGAAATGACTGCTTACAAATTTGAATATGAATTTGCCAAACAGGATAGTGTGGAATTTAAGTGGCTAACAGCACCGAAAAAAATTATTGGCAATGAGTCAGGTGAGGTCGTAGGCATTGAATGTGTGAAAATGAAGCTCGGGGAAGCGGGTGCTGATGGTCGACAAAGACCTGAGGAGATTGAAGGATCCAATTTCATTATTGAAGTGGATACCGTCATTAAAGCAATTGGGCAAACACGTTTTGTGTCATTGATTGAAGCTTTTGGCTTACAGCATACAAATGGCGTTGTCGATATTGATGAAACGACAATGCAAACTTCGAATGACAAAGTATTTGCATGTGGTGATGTCGTCTTCGGAAATGGACAGGGCGAGGCGATGGTTGTAACAGCTGTGCAACAAGGAAAAGATGCAGCATACAAGATCCATGAACGTTTAACTTCTTTCAGCGGAAGTCTCCCTCCTCTATAGGTGGTGAGATGAATGCAGATTTAAGCTACTTTTCAACGAGTATCCAAACGCCCACTGAAATAGAGGAACTCAGTCTAAGAACGCCACGTCCTGTGGCAACGACTGAGTGACCAACGTCGTGTTGGCCCAAAGCCTCCGGCGAATGTCACGGAATCGGAAAGGAGTTCTTTGTGCTAGCACAAAGCCGATTCCAGACACAATTATGCCGAGGCATAATTGATAAAACCAAGTGAGATTGCATAAGGGAGGAACTACTATGGCAGACTTACGCATTGACTTAGCGGGCATCAAATCGCCGAATCCATTTTGGCTTGCGTCAGCACCACCAACGAATTCAGGCTATCAAGTACAACGCGCATTTGAAGCGGGGTGGGGTGGTGCTGTATGGAAAACATTAGGTGATCCAATTTTAAATGTTTCTTCACGCTTTGCAGCTGTTAGCTTTAATGGACAAAGAGTAGCAGGCTTCAATAATATTGAACTGATTACGGATCGTCCGTTAGAGGTAAATTTACAAGAAATATATGAAACGAAAAAAAGGTTTCCAAATCACGCAATTATCGCTTCCTTAATGGTGGAGCCAAAGCAAGAAAAGTGGCATGAGATTGTTAAACGAGTAGAAGATGTGGGTGTTGATGGTCTTGAGCTTAACTTTGGTTGTCCACATGGGATGGCAGAACGAGGAATGGGGTCTGCCTCTGGTCAAGTACCTGAATTGGTGGAAAAGCAAACGTACTGGGTGAAAGAGGCAGCGAAAACACCAGTAATTGTGAAGTTAACGCCAAACATTACAGACATTACTGTAACGGCAGAAGCGGCTACAAGAGGTGGAGCAGATGCTATTAGTATGATTAATACGATTAACAGCTTAGCGGGTGTCGACTTAGATACATGGAATACAGTGCCTCATGTAGCAGGAAAGGGTGCACATGGTGGTTATTGTGGTCCTGCCGTTAAACCAATTGCACTCAATATGGTGGGAGAGTGTGCCCGTAATCCATTAATCAATGTTCCAATTTCGGGTATCGGTGGTATTTCCAACTGGCAAGATGCTGCCGAGTTTATATTAATGGGAGCTACGGGCGTGCAAGTTTGTACAGCAGCGATGCATCATGGCTTTAGTATTGTTGAGGATATGATCGATGGACTCAATAACTATTTAGACGATAAAGGCATTGCCTCTGTCATGGATTTGGTAGGTCGCTCAGTTTCTAGATATTCCAATTGGGGTGACTTGGACTTAAATTATAAAATCGTTGCTGAAATTAATAACGATGTTTGTATTAACTGTAACAAGTGCCATATTGCATGTGAAGATACATCGCATCAATGTATCGATTTATATTCAGAAGATGGTCGCCCAATGCTGAAAGTTCGGGAAGAGGACTGTGTAGGCTGTAATTTATGCTCAATCGTTTGTCCTGTAGATGGTGCTATTACAATGGTTGAACGCAAATCTACAGTTCCATCAATGACTTGGAATGAACGTCAATCTTTGATTAGTAGTCTATCAAAGTAAATAAAACTTTCAAATAAACTGAAATTCCACCTTCCTTTAGCATTGTCGTTGAAGGAAGGAATAACCCCATGTAAGTTGTCACGAAAATTGGAAAAAAAGGAGAGATTATATGGAACGTGAAGGGAATTATTTAAAATCCCCAGATTTACTTCCAGTGACACATCAACAAAGAAATATTGGAACATTTGGTTTTGCAGTAATTTGGATAGGGATGGCAATTGTATTAGCGGCTTTTGCAATCGGTGGCTCGGCAATCATGAGCTTACCATTGCCAATGGTAATTTTAGCAACGTTAATTGGCTCTTGTCTAATCGGTGTATTTATGACGTTAATTGGTGATATAGGCATTGAACATGGCTTATCATTCCCAGTATATATGCGTGCTCCGTTCGGTACATTTGGCACACATATTCCGTCACTTGTCCGAGGTGTAACGGCTGCATGTTGGTTCGGTCTGAACACTTATTTTGGAGCATTAGCTATAAACGGCATTTTAAATTTACTTTTTAGTTTTGATAATTGGTTTATCTGTTTCATTGTCTTTGCAGCACTTCAGTTATTTAATACATCACTAGGTATTAAATCTATTGAACGCTTTGCAGATTTAGCAGCACCAGTTATTATTTTAATTTCCTGCTGGATGTATTATACACTGGCAGATCATGCAGTAGCTCAAGGGAAAAATATTTGGACGTGGGTGGAAGCACCAACAACAGGATTCGCATCCTTCACTGCATTTATGGTAGTGATTATGGCGAATATGGGATTTTGGGCAACGCTAGCAGCCGATATGCCTTCACTTTCACGCTTCTTTAAAGCACCAAAAAATGAACGCAACTGGTTCAAACGCAATAAAACACAGCTGGTCGGCTCATTAATCGTCATGCCGATTACAAATACTTTCATAGTGACAATTGGTGCTGTGTGCTATATGGCTGTTGCCTCAGCTGATCCGATCAATGCATTACAGCAAAGTGCAAGTGGCTTTATTTTAGGAATTTTACTGTTAATGATTGTATTAGCACAATGGTCAACTAACACCTCTGCAAATGTTATCCCAGCGGCAACAATTTTCTCAAATATCGGTGGTCCAAAAGTGCCGTTTTGGGTTGGGGTTGTTATTGCAGGAATAATTGGTATTCTAGCACAGCCTTGGAGTTTATTTGATGTGTTAGTAAATGCACTTTTAATTATCGGAGGAATTTTAACAGCAATCGTTGGAATTTTATTTGCTGATTACTATTTAATCCGTAAACGTCGCGTGCATGTAAAAGCACTTTATGACTTAGAGGGGCAATTTAAATATTGGAATGGCTTTAATTTAGCTGGTTTAATCGCTTGGATTATCGGTGGTGCAGTGGCAAATATATTCTCCACTTATTCCTCATTAATAGGGTTCTTTGTAGGGGCACTTGTATATTATGTATTAGCGAAGTATTGGTGGTTCAAAAAATACCCTCAAGCTGAGCTAGAAGATCCAAGTGATGCAAAATATTTAGGGATTACAGCTGGTTACAATTTGGATGAACTATTTGGACAGCAACAAGCGCCTGCTCCAACTGTTGTTCCAGATGAGAATGATGTCGTTGAACAACCAGATCCGCTGTTAGATATAAAAGGTGCTGAATAATATGAAACACCTACAGAATATCAAGAGGTTGATTAACGGAAAGGTGGAGTGATTGCATGTCAGAACATCAACAAAGCACAGAGGAAATTAAAAAAGTGGATCATTATTTAGATAGCGGCTTTAAAATCAAATATGTTTATGAAAATTTAAGTGGAATGTTTGTAGAATTTGCTCGTCAAGAAGAGGTTATTTTGCTGCAAATTCTAACAGCAGATGCACGCAAATACTTCTCTGCAAAGCTCCAAGAACAGACGCTATTGCAGTAACAAAGTAAACTCTATTCCATTCGATGGAATAGAGTTTTTTTATGGATAGAACAGCCAAAGTCGTGGATAGCCTCGTCAAAGTGACGGATAGAATCATCAAAGCGACGGAAAGAATCATCAAAGTGACGGATAGAACCGTCAAAGCGACGGATAGAGTCATCAAAGCGACGGAAAGAACCTTCGAAGTGACGGATAGAAATCAAAGCGACGGATAGAACAGCCAAAGTGACGGATAGAACCCCCGAAGTGACGAAAAAGAACACCAAAATGCTCAGAACCCTTGTCGTTGTGCAATAATTCGTGTTTTTCCTAAAAATACAATTGTGTTTTCCAACAGAATTTATTATTATTATAAGATAATTCATCGTAGAAAGAACTTTAGAAAGAGGCGTAATTTAGTGGCAAATAAAGAATTAAAAAGAGGATTAGAGGCACGTCATATCCAAATGATTGCTCTTGGTGGTACTATTGGCGTGGGTCTGTTTATGGGTTCTGCTAGTGCCATTCAGTGGACAGGTCCTTCCGTGCTCCTTGCATATGCAATAGCAGGTATATTTATCTTTTTCATTATGCGAGCAATGGGAGAAATGCTTTATGTGGAGCCAAGTACAGGTTCCTTTGCAACGTTTGGCTATAAATATATACACCCATTAGCTGGTTATTTAACGGCGTGGAGTAACTGGTTTCAATGGATTATTGTTGGAATGTCAGAGGTTATTGCAGTAGGAACATATATGCAGTATTGGTATCCAGATTTACCTGCATGGATTCCAGGTTTAATTGCAATGGTGATTTTAGGTGTTGCCAACTTTGTTTCTGTTAAATCTTTTGGAGAATTTGAATTTTGGTTTGCCATGATTAAAATTGTGACGATTGTTTTAATGATTGTTGCAGGCTTTGGACTTATTTTCTTTGGGATTGGTAATGGAGGCGTGGCAATCGGATTATCGAACCTTTGGAATCATGGAGGCTTCTTTACAGGCGGCTGGACGGGCTTCTTCTTTGCGTTATCATTAGTAGTTGCAGCCTATCAAGGTGTTGAGCTTATTGGGATTACAGCAGGGGAAGCGAAAAATCCTCAAAAAACGATTACGAATGCGATTCAAAGTATTATTTGGCGTATTTTAATATTTTATATCGGTGCAATCTTTGTTATTGTAACAGTTTATCCGTGGAATGAATTAGGTACGATTGGTAGTCCATTTGTTGCAACTTTTGCAAAGGTTGGAATTACCGCTGCGGCAGGAATTATTAATTTTGTTGTTATTACAGCGGCAATGTCAGGCTGTAATAGTGGAATTTATAGTGCAGGACGTATGCTATATACGCTTGCTATGAATGGACAAGCACCTAAATTTTTTGCGAAGCTTTCTAGTAATGGTGTTCCGATATTCGGCACAGCAGGCGTACTAGTTGGTTTAGTCATCGGAGTTATTCTAAGCTATATAGCGCCAAAGAATTTATTTGTATATGTATACAGTGCAAGTGTATTACCGGGGATGATTCCTTGGTTTGTTATTTTAATAAGTCAAATACGATTTAGAAAAATAAAAGGTGAACAACTGTCAAAGCACCCGTTCAAAATGCCCTTTGCACCATTTACAAACTATATAACGATTGCTTTTTTAGTCATGGTGCTAATCGGTATGTGGTTTAATGATGATACAAGAGTTTCTCTTATTGTGGGAATTATTTTCTTAGCTCTTGTTATCATTAGCTATTATGTTTTTAGAATTGGAAAAGAACGTCCAACTAATAAATAATGAAATGTTAAAAGGGTGTATTTCTACTATGAGATACATCCTTTTTAGTTTTGTAACAACGATTTTACCCATTTTGCCTGTTTATTGTTAGCATCTTTAAAATGGGACAAAAGAGTAAATAATGTGTATCAATAAACAAAGGTTGATTTTCACTCCGAGTTGGCGCTTTCCGCGGGCTTGGCTTCAATCTCCTCGTCACTTCGTTCCTGCGGGGCTTTCAGCGCAAGCTAATCCCGCAGGAGTCACCACTCTCCGTGAAAAATCAACAGCTCCTCAACAACAGTATGAGTAGGCAAGCTGAACCAAAAGAGTATAGCTTTGATTAAACTATCAAAAAGATCCTGCTTATTAGGAATGTTTGATTATTTTCATCTAAGTAAGCTCTCTATAGATGAAAAAAGATGTGTTTCGACGCTCCTCATAAAATTTATCGGGGTCTCAAGATTAAATTTCAATACATCTTTACGCATTTAGGAATAGCGTTTTAGTAAAAAAGGACACTCCATTAATAATTGGATTGTCCCTTTTTACTACTTTTCTTTTCGCATAATAAAGCTTAAATGTCTGCCTGCCTGTTTATCTTGACGGTAGGAAAAACCTTCTAGGCTGAGATATGTGCATGTTGAATCAATCGAAATCTGCTTAGTTGGAATACCTGCAAGCTCACATTGTTTTTTGACAGTTTGTTGATTATCGATATGATATTTATTTGTTTGTGCATTGTAATACATAAAATCCTCAGCATAGCCTAGGTTGTGGAATTTTTCATAGACATCTGCATCCACCTCAAATTTCTGCTGACTAAGTGCCATACCGATTTGAACGTGAAAATCTTGTGGATTGCATTGTTCATGCTCCATCAAATGTTGGAAAAGTTTTGATGTGACTTCCTTGACAGTACCTTGCCAGCCTGAATGCACCACGCCAATAAGGCCATTGATTTCATTATAAAAAATGACAGGTACGCAATCTGCTGTAAAACTACATAAAAGTAAATTCGGCTCTACTGTATAAAGTGCATCGGTATTACTAATAGCAGTGTCCATTTGCTCTGCGCCGCGTCCTTTATCAGAAATCGTGACTTTATGGAAATTAGCACTATGTGTTTGTTGAGTGCAAATAAAATGATGTAAGTCACAATTTAAAGTAGCTGCTAATTTTTTTCGATTTTCTAGCACATCTGCCTCATTCACACATGTATGCAGTGCCATATTGTTGTGTTCTAGCTCGATGTCATCCTTTAAGGTTGTGCCTGCGATAAATTGTTCGTTATCAAAATAAATTTTATTTTTCATATTATCACCTCGTCTTACTATATATGATTGGTTAATGAATGTATAGGCGCTTACTCTTAAGATTTTTAAGAGCCTTGAGTATTTTCTACAATTTTTTTGACATAAACAATAGATTTCTTCACATATAGTATCGAAGATTCAATATTAGGGGGAAGGAGTTTGAAATATGACGAAAGAGATATTCTTACTAATTTGCCAATTAGGCTCGGGACTTTTTTGGATTATTACATACATACTCGTCATCAAACAAGGATTTCAAGATAAGAAATATGGCATGCCAATGGCCGCAATTTGTGCCAATATTTCATGGGAATTTATCTTTTCATTTATGTATCCGCAAAATGACTTGCAAAAGATTATTAATTTACTATGGTTTCTTTTAGACATCTTCATTATGATGCAATTTTTACGTTATGGTTTTAAGGAGTATAAAAAAATGATTCCGAGAAAGATATTTTATTGTTCTTTTTTCATAACACTCGTCATAAGCTTTTTCACGATTTTAGCGATGATGCATGAATTCGAAGATATGATAGGCATGTATGCCGCATTTTTACAAAATCTGATGATGTCAGGGCTTTTTATCGGCTTATTCATACAAAGAGGGAACCTAAGTGGACAATCAATGGGCATAGCCGTCTGTAAAATGATCGGTACTGTGTTTGCAGCAATTGGCTTCTATATGTCATTTAGAACACCATTGATTACTATTATTTCGCTTGCAACCCTGATTTATGATTGGATTTATATCGTATTAATCTATAGGTTTTATGTGAGGTATGCCAAATAAAAATTCCCTTCATCTTTAAAGAATAGCACTCTACAAAGTCACAACTTTGTAGAGTGTTTTTAACTTAAGAAGTTAAAGCCTCCGGCGGATGTCACGGATTCGGAAAGGAGTGGTTAAAGGATGTTAGCCTAAAATCATCGCATCCATGCGATAACGGCTAACTGACCTGGCATCATGCAGGCCTAAGCACAAAGCCGATTCCGGACGCCATTATGCCGAGGCATAATTGATTTTAAAAACAAATAAAAATAATGAAATGAAACACACTATTAGCAATACACGAATAAGATGTCTCTGTAGTATGACGATAGGGTAGGTGTTTTATGTTGAAAAGGAAGTGGATGACCACACTATGTATAATATGTACAATTGGGCTAGTTGGAGTTGGCTGTCAGGGGAAAACAACGGATGAGAAAAAACAAGAACAACAAGAGTCAGAGCAAAAAGCTGAGGATTTAAAAAAGCCTGTTACCTTTGAACAACAACAAACAAAGCCCGTCGTTGTTGAAATTGTGGAACCTTCTACAAAAGCCATCATTCAAACAATATCACCGAAAGAAATGGACTATGAACGTGATAGACAATCGTATACAAAACAAATTGAGCAATTAGTAAAAGAGTTAGCGAGAGGAAATGAAAAAACGGCCGGCTATGATAAACGTATGATGCTCGATAAGCTGGACGATCAAGGAAAAGTAATTAAGGGGAGTCCTTTAATTGTTTTAAAAGAAAGTGAATTAGTAGAGAAAATAGTAGAAGTATCAGCGACCGGCGGTAAAGTAGAGATGCCTCTTTATATTACAGAAAGCGGTTATTATTTTGAAGATATTCCTTCTTTAGAAAACGTAGTTGTTGCATCCTATACAACTTACTTCAATACCCGTGATGTAGGAAGAAATAAAAATATTGAACTTTCTGCGAAGGCAATCAACAATGTTATCGTTGGGAGTGAAGATTATTTTTCCTTCAATACAGTCGTTGGACCTAGGGACGAAGTAAATGGTTATCAGCCTGCACCAGAAATCATCAATAAAAAGGTTGTGATGGGTATTGGGGGAGGTATTTGTCAAACGTCCTCTACCTTATTTAACGCAGTTGATCAAATACCAGTAAAATTTGTAGAACGTCATCACCATTCTTTAGATGTTGGGTATGTTCCAAAAGGAAGAGACGCTACAGTTTCATATGGCGGCTTAGATTTTAGATTTCAAAATACTACTAACGTACCATTTTTAATCAAAGCTAACTATAGTAAAAATGCTCTTACAGTTGAGATAAGAACAGCAGAAAAATATGTAAAAATATTGAAAAAGCCATAGTAGTTTTTTCGAAGACACTTATGCCAATGGTGTCTTTTTTTAGGTGTCATGCTATAGTTAAATCGAGGTATTTCAGTATAATTTTGTTATGAGAAAGGGGAAAAATAATGCATCCGAAACTACAGGCAGCAATAGATTCTATTGATTTTTACCAGGTAACATATCCAGAAGATGCTTGTATTATAGTTGCTAATACTGAGAAAGTCATTGCCTATAAGCCAGGTAAACAAGTGGACTTAAAGATTAAAGTTGGTGATCCTGTAGTGAAATATCGTGGGACAACAACTGAAAATGCTCTTAGCTTAGGAAAGTTTATTAGGGAAGAGCGAGGTTCTGAAGATTTTGGAATGGCGTATATTGCCTCAGCACAGCCTATTTTTGATGGCGGGAAAGTAGTTGGTGTGTTAAGTGCCATTATTTCGAATGAAAAAATGGATAGTATGCGTTTATTAGCGACAGAGCTTTCTAGTTCTGTTGAAGAAATGACCGCAACGAATGAAGAGTTAGCAGTAGCAAGTGTAGATGTATCAAATCGCTTGGAGGAGCTATCCAACTTTTCGGAATCAATGACTGGAGATATTCAACAAATCAATACGATTGTTAATTTAGTAAAAGATTTAGCCATGAAATCTAAAATTCTTGGATTAAATGCTTCCATTGAGGCTGCTCGCTCAGGTGAGCATGGACGGGGCTTTGCTGTTGTAGCATCTGAAATACAGAAAATGTCTCAAAGTAGTAATGAAAGTGCCAATAGCATTACAAATCAATTAGAAAGCATTAAACAATCTATTGATCAAGTCAATGAATCAGCAAATCAAATCACAGCGTTTACTCAGCAATTTTCTGTGAGTATGCAGGAATTAACAACACAGCAGAAAAATTAATGTATATTAGCGAGGTAAAAGCCTAACATATAAAAAGGATAATAGTAATTTAATTTAATCGCTATTATCCTCTATATTTATATGATATTTAAAATTTCTTGTGGTGTAGTAACTTTGTACTCGGGTTCCTCTTGTTGTACAACTTCAATAGCGTCATATCCCCAACCAACCCAAATAATAGGCACGCCCACTTTTTTACAGGCTACGATATCCCTTTGTTCATCACCAATGTATAAAACTTCTGTTGGTGTAATGCTTGAGTCTTTCAAAAATTTCTTTATCACTTTATCCTTTCCGAAAATACGGTTTGAGCAAAGAACATTTGAGACACATTGAATGCCGTTCATTTTTAGAAATTCTAAAATGTTCTCCTGTGAATTGGAGGAAACAATAAGGATTTTATAGCCCCTTTTATCAATTTCCATAAGGACTTCTTTAATACCATCATAAAGATGAACATCATTTAATGACTGACGATACAAGCGATAAAACTGTGGTAAAATCATAGGCAATTTATACATAGGAAAGTCGAATAATTTACTGCGTTCCGCTATAGATAATTTTTTCAATGCCTCGATTTCCTTTAACTCAATTCCTTTAAATTTATATTTTAGCGCAAGTGTATTCCAAGCTGATGCAAACACTGCAGTAGAATCTGCCAATGTTCCATCAAAATCAAAGATAATATATTTCATGACAAATTTTCTCCTTTATAATCTAGTTGTAAAGACGTTTTTTTCTTGAAAATGTTACTGGCTATCCATAAAAAATGACATGATTATACAGGATATGAAACAGCGTATTGTATAGAACCTTTGATGAATAATTTTTTTACTAAAGGGTAAATATTTTTTAGGTTCTTTGGTAAATATTGTACCGAAAAATGCGTTGAATTCAATAACGAAAACTTTTTTTAGTTGAATGGACAAAAAAAGTACCTGTCACCCGTTGGTATTGAGCTGGGGGACAGGTACGATTATTATGAAGCATTTTCTGTTTTTTCTCGTTTTTTTGTTAAATAATATGCATTTATTGAGGAAGTAATAGGTATGATAAGTGCGATTCCAATGCCTGCGCAAAATATCATAATTATTTCAGTAGCAAATATTTTAGAATTTATAATTTCGCCAATTGAATAAGATAAATCTTTAAACCATATGAGCAAGCTTAAATATCCACCAAAGAAAGCGAAAAATAATGTATTTGTATCTGTACCTAAAATGTCCTTTCCTATGCTTACACCTGATGTAAATAATTTTCTTCTGCTAATTGATGGGTTATGGTGAAGAATCTCATGCATGGAAGTAGCAATGGAAATGGCAACATCCAAAATTGCACCAATCGTACTCATAATAATAACGGACGCTCCAATTTGCACAAAATTGACGCCAATATAAAGTGAAAATATGCTAATTTCTTCTGTGGATTCTTCCCCAAATCCTCGAATCATTGATTTGTCCGTTACAAAAACAATAAATAGTAATAAAATTACAATTGTAATCATCGTAGAAATGAAAGCAGTCATTGTTTTACTGCTCAATCCATTAATAAAAAATAAACTAATCCAACTTATGACGGTACAGGCAATGAGCGTTAATATAATCGGACTATTCTTTTGATTGGTCATTAAAAAGATCGTGATAAAGAGTACTCCAAAGTTTAAAAATAAAGATAGAAAAGATCGTACTCCTTTTTTTCCACCAATAGCGATCATCAATATGAATAAAATGGCAGTCAACCATACTAATACATTCATTATTTTGCCCTCTTTCGATTAATGAAAAAAATAGAAGTGTATAGACTAATTGGAATCGTTAAGACAACACCGATTCCACCTGCTAGGGCTCGAGCTAATTCTAACGAAAGATTTAAGGAAAGTGTTTGCCCTAATGGATAAGAATTTTTTAAATATAAAATTAACATAGGAATTGAGCCACAAATATAAACAAAAAACAAAATACTTGTAATCGTTCCCATAATGTCTTTCCCAATATCCATCCCTGAGGTTCTCAGTGCTTTGTCAGAAATATTTTGATTTTGCTCAAATAAAGCGAACATAGAAGAAGCCATTGTGATGGAGACATCCATAACAGCCCCTAGTGCTCCAATAAATAACCCAGCCATAAAAATCACTCGATAAGGTCGTGTTAAAAATTGCATTTCTTCATATCGAATTCCATTCTCGTTTGTGATCCACAGAACTAAAGCGCTAATCAATAAAGAAATAAATGTTCCGATAAGTGTTGCAACAATCCCGGCATAAGTTTTTTCATTCAAGCCGTTAATGAGCAATAAAGAAATGATCGTAAATAAAAGAACACATATCCCACTTATAAATATCAAATTTATATTTGAATTCACATATAAATCCAAGGCGAAGGATAATACAAGAGAATTTACAATTAAACTGATGATTGAAAATAATCCTTGTCTTTTACCAACAATCAGCAAAGCAAAAATAAAAATCCACGCTACTATCAAGACGAACTGATCACGTTTTACGTCTAAAATTGTCCCAGTTAAATCTCCGTTTTTGTCCGTATTCGCTTTAATGGAAACAAATAATTTATTCCCTACATGATATTCTTGATCGAAGGCTCCAGATGTTGAATACTCATTTGTAAAATGAATAAGCTTACCTTTTTCTTCACCATTTTTTAATATAGCTGTAATAAGCTGAGTATATAAATGATCATCATTTTCATACATATCCGTTACAGGGTTTGATTCTTTTAATTCCGTTTTTATAACTTCAGCAATTGGACGATCATAAAATGCTTCATTGTGATAAACGAAAATAACAGAAGCGATAAAGCAAATTGCCATAAAGGTATAAAAAATAACTTTGTTATAAGACTTTTTCTTCAAGATGTTTTGCAATAAAAAAACCTCCAATGTGAGAAGGGAATCTAATCATAGTCGTTGCGTTCATTGCTAGAGTTAACACGAACAATGACTCACAATATCACTATGATTTTTTAATGTCAAGCAGATTAAAAAAGTGCCATTATAAAGTAACGTGCTAATTGAATAGAGGTTCCTTAATTATATAATCGAGGCTAACATGACTTTTAGCGTACTAAGTTAGTTATTGCAAAATTAAATTACTGTTATTCATTGTGAAATCTTATTAATTAAAAATCGTTTTAGAGAAATATTATGTTCTCAGCCGTGTTGATTAGGATCTATAATGACCAAAGGTGGTCGCTGTTTTAATCTTCATTTATGTAGCGAAAGTGCAAACGTAACGACAGCACTAACTTCGAATGGGAAATGAATTAGAGAAAAAATTTTTTATAAAGAATTATCTGGATAATAAAATAAAATAGTGTTATCGTAAGAAATAGCTAAATAAAATATCCTTCGGGGTCGGGTGAAATTCCCAATCGGCGGTGATGAAGAAATTCAAAGTCCGTGAGCGTAAGCTGATTTGGTGCAAATCCAAAACCGACAGTTATAGTCTGGATGGGAGAAGGGTAAAAGTGTGAGCTTTTTAAATTCGTTTGAGTTTATAAGGTTTATTTGACTATGCTTTTATGTTAACTACTTCCCATCGTTTAGTTGGGAAGTAGTTTTTTATTTTCATTCAGTAAGTGTCCAAACACCTACTGAATGAAAATAAAGCCTCCGGACGCAATTACGCCAAGGCGAAATGGATTTATTTAGCTGAAAAATTGAATAGCAGTAGTTCTTCGGGGTCGGGTGAAATTCCCAATCGGCGGTGATGAAGTAATTCAAAGTCCGTGAGCGCAAGCTGATTTGGTGCAAATCCAAAACCGACAGTGACAGTCTGGATGGGAGAAGAACGATGAGATGACAGCCTATGGAAAAAATTTATATCCATGAGGTTTATTTGCTGACGCGTCTTATGTATATGAACTCCCAAACCCCTTTAATCTAAGGGGTTTTTTGTTTGAACGGAAATTATTAAATGAATGAAAGTAGGTGAAAAAATGTTTACAGGAATTGTTGAGGATGTTGGCACCGTAAAAAACATGCAAAGCAATCGACAAAGTATGAAAATCACCGTTATTTCAAAGAAAATGGTAGAGGATGTAAAGCTCGGGGACAGTATAGCGGTCAATGGTGTTTGTTTAACAGTGATACATTTTAATGAACAAGAGCTAACGATGGATGTAATGCCTGAAACAGTGAGCGCAACAAATTTACAGCAGCTCGCAGTTGGAGATCCGGTAAATTTAGAGCGCGCTATGTCAGCTAATGGGCGTTTCGGTGGTCATTTTGTATCCGGACATGTAGACGGAGTAGGGAAAATATTGCGCAAGCGGCCATTAGCAAATGCTGTCTATATTGATATTGAACTATCAACGGAGTTAACGAGCTACTGTATTCCAAAGGGCTCCATCACAATTGACGGAACTAGCTTAACACTTTTTCATGTCGGAAAAAACAGTGTCACAGTATCCCTGATACCCCACACTTACAAGGAAACCATTTTAGGTAAGAAGAAAATTGGTGATCTCGTCAATGTAGAAACTGATTTAGTTGGAAAATACATTTTGCATCAACTTAAGCGTGGACAGGAACCGTCGACCATTTCAAGAGACTTCTTAGCACAAAACGGATTTTAGCTTCTTTCAGCGAAGTCCAAACATCTGCTGAAATAGAGGAACTCAGTCTAAGAACGCCACGTCCTGTGGCACTACCGAAATAACCGACATCGTGTCGGCCCTCACGCAGGCCTAAGCACAAAGCCGATTCCGGACGCAATTATGCCGAGGCATAATTGATCTAATAACACTTTAAGAACAGGAGGTGGCGATATTGCTACATTCAATTGAAGAAGCAATAGAGGATTTAAAACAAGGTAGGATGATTATTGTAGTAGATGACGAGGACCGAGAAAATGAAGGGGACTTACTAGCACTTGCGGAATTTATGACACCTGAAACGATTAACTTTATGGCGACCTATGGGAGAGGTCTTATTTGTACACCGATTTCACAGCAGCTTGCACAAAAATTAGCATTAAAGCCTATGGTTAATATTAATACAGATAATCATCAAACGGCATTTACCGTTAGTATAGATCATGTAGACACAACAACTGGAATTAGCGCCTTTGAACGGGCAATGACTATACAAAAAATGCTAGAGCCACAAGCAAAAGCTGCGGATTTTCGTAGACCGGGCCATGTATTCCCGTTAATTGCAAAGGAAAATGGTGTATTAGAGCGTAGAGGACATACAGAAGCTACAATTGATTTGGCCAAGCTGTGTCATAGTATTCCTGCGGGCATTATTTGTGAAATTATGGGGGACAATGGCGAAATGCTACGCTTTAATGACCTTGTTAAATATGCAACACAACATCATTTAAAAATGATTTCAATTGAAGCATTGGCAACATATCTTCAGCAACAAATAATGAAAGAAAATAAAATGACTATATAAAAGGAGAAAAGAACAATGGGTAAAACATTTGAAGCACAATTAATTGGTACGGATTTAAAAATAGCAGTAGTAGTGGGTCGTTTCAACGAATTTATTACAAGCAAATTATTAAACGGTGCATTAGATGGTTTAAAGCGTCATGGTGTGGATGAGGATTCGATTGATGTAGCATGGGTTCCTGGTGCATTTGAAGTGCCATTCATCGCAAAACAGTTAGCTGAAACAAAGAAATATGATGCCATTATTGGATTAGGTACAGTAATCCGTGGCTCAACAACACATTATGATTATGTATGTAATGAATCAGCAAAAGGAATTGCCAATGTGTCATTAACTACAAATGTACCTGTTATTTTTGGCATTGTTACTACTGAAAATATTGAACAAGCGATTGAACGTGCAGGAACTAAATCAGGAAATAAAGGTTATGACGCGGCAATGTCTGCTATTGAAATGGCAAATTTAAAGAAGATGATTGGATAAATCGTTCTTAATAATAGTATGAAAATTTCATAGGTGATTTATTCTGAGAAAGCATTTTAACTCCTTTCCGATTCCGGACGCAATTATGCCGAGGCATAATTGATACATCAAGTATTCTTGAATATTTTTTAAAAGTATGGGGAAAATATCCGTAAGTGTATCTATGTTGTTACTCATAAATGTACTAATTTGGAGCTGGCTCAGTAGGAGATGAGGAATATATCATCAATGGAACAAGAGTTAAATTTGAAATCTTTGAAGTCACTATTTCAACGCTCTGCTGATGTGATATTCCAAGAGTATTTCTTTCAGCAACATAAAGTACATTTGATAAAATGTGATGCGATGATTAGTGAGAGGTTACTGCAGACCGTTATTGTGCAACGAGTTCAATCATTATTTACTGCAACCTCGGAGGAAATGTTAGAAGAACATATACAAAACAATTTACGCGTTCCCCATCTTCAGAAAATATCAAGTAAAGATGATGCCATCACAAGAGTTTATAAAGGACATGTTTTACTCTATTTTGAAGATATGAATTTGCTGTATTCAAGTTATATCGCTAAAAAACCAAATCGGGAGCCTAAAGAAACAACTCTTGAATTAGTTGTAAGAGGTCCGAGAGATGATTTTATTGAGGATGTCTTTATCAATATTGCTTTAATGCGAAAACGATTACCTACTAATTCATTAAGTGTTGAGACCTATGAACTTGGTAAACGATCCAAAACAACCGTAGCTGTACTTTATTTTGAAGATGTCGTAAATCAAAAGATGCTTGAGGAAATTAAATTACAGCTGCAACGAATCGATACGGATATTATATTTAGTGGGGATTTATTGATGGAAAGAATTGGGCAGAGTGCAAAAATTCTACCTAGGCATGATTATACTGGACGCCCTGATTATGCTGTACAAGCTTTAGGTAGAGGACGAATTATCATCATAGTTGATGGTGTATCGTATGCCATCATTACTCCTGCTAATTCAATGTTACTTTTTAAATCGGGTGAGGATAATGAGTATCCGATTATTGTAAGTTCTATGGAGCGTATATTGCGAATAGTAGCTATCTTAATTAGTGTACTTTTACCAGGTTTTTGGCTTGCACTAACGACCCACCATCAAGAACAATTGCCATTCATCCTATTGGCAACTGTTGTTGAATCAAGAATGGGGCTCCCATTTCCAACTATTCTTGAAATATTAATGATGCTTTTTATGTTTGAATTATTTCGAGAAGCAAATATACATCTACCCAATGTCATTAGTGGGTCAATAAGTGTTGTCGGGGGATTAATTATTGGAGATGCAGCGATTAAATCAGGTGTTACAAGCCCTGCCATGATTGTAGTTATAGCTACTTCAAGTATTGCGGCTTTTACACTCGTCAATCAATCTTTTGTAACCGCAATGAGTATTCTCAGGTTAATCATCATTTTAGCATCTGCCTTTTTGGGGTTATTTGGATTCTTTGTTTCGGTGTTTTTCATCCTTCTTTATACTGCAAATTTACGTGTATTAGGTGTTCCTTACTTAAGTATGGGAGCAGATTTAGATTGGCAGGACATTAAAAGATCTTTAGTTCGCCTATCTCCTTCAGGTTATCGTAAGAGACCGAAATTTTTAAATGCACAGGATGATACAAAGACATCAAGTAGGAAAAAATAAATACTTAGCATGTAGAGATCAGGCTTTTAAAGGCCTGATCTTTTTTGCCTTTTTTTCACTTGACCTTATATTTACTTGAAGCTTTACGATGAAAATAGAAAACCAATTACAGTAGGTAAGGAGAGAAAAGTAATGAGATCTTATGAAGAATTAATCGTAGAAGTTATAAATGTAAGAGGCAGTTACTATCAAATTGGGCTTCAGCAAAGTAAAGAACTACTGTCAACTTCTCATCCAATACAGAATGAATCTCTGAATTTTATAAATGTCCAAATGGCAAAACAACTACTACAATTTCATTCCCCTAGTCTTTTGCAAGAAATGGAAGGATTGGCCGTTGGATTAGCTCAAACGCTGGATTCTGTCATTGATATATATAGTGGCTATAATATTACCTTTCCTGAAATGGGCTGTACATCTTTTGTGCTAGATGGAAATTATATTAGAAACTATGATTTTAGTCCAACATTGTATGATGCAAGACTTGTATTTTCTAATCCAATGAATGGATATGCAAGTGTTGGATTTAGCCAACAAATTATCGGTAGACTTGATGGGATGAATGAGTGCGGGTTAGTTGTCGGTCTGCATTTTGTCAACAATGAGTACCATGGTGAGGGCTTTATTGCTCCAACGATTGTCCGAATATTATTAGAACAATGTAAAAATATTGAAGAAGCACTTAAATTAATTACAGAACTCCCACATGGCTATTGTTACAATTACTCAATGACAGATCAAAGTGGTCAATCTTTAGTAGTAGAAGCTTCCCCACAAAAGCAGGAATTAAGATATGAAAATCCATTAATTTGTACGAATCATTTTCAAGCAACGAGTATGAAAGAGAAAAATAAGAAAAACATTCAAGGGTCCGTCAATCGAAAACATTTTATAAATAATTTAATAGAAAAGAATTTGACTACAATCGCTGCATACCGACATTTTAATAATGGAAATTCTCCGTTATTTTTCAAACACTATGAAGAGTACTTTGGCACATTGCATACCATAGTTTATTCGCCAAAGCTTCTAGAAGTTATCGTTGGAATAGGAGAGGATGCAGAACCGATAACAATTTCTTTTAAAGATTATTTGAACGAAGCTCTTACGCTTCCTAAAAGGTTAAAAGGTTGGATTGATTTAAACTACAAAGATGGAATGGAATAAGCAATATAGAATAAGGAGGGGGCATGATAAAAATTCTTCTCCTTTTTAGTTTACTTTCTAGAGAAGGATTATTAAACTAATGGTTGCGACTAGAACGATGTTTCGCTCGAAAAATAAAAATTGTTTTAGCATTTTATCAGTTCCAGACAGACTTCTCCAACGTCAATAATGGGAGGGAGATAGCCCAAAAAGTAAGTGGCGATAGAATGTGGGTTGGTAATAGTCAAAACTCTCTTGGGATGATAAGATAAGAACGAATATTGTTATTTAGAGAGGCGAAGAATCCTGAATCGTATGCATTTACCCAAGCTGATTCCGGAAGTAATTATGCTGAGGCATAATTGAACAACCATAAAAAAGAAGTTTACAATAATGGATTGAATCATTTCCCCAGTAGAGAGTGTGACATGATGTTAACTTCGGCTAACGATTTTTGTATTTAATGCGAAAGCCAAGCCCAACTAAATTAAGGCATTATTCATGTCTATAGATAAGGAAGTACCAGTTTGTATGAAAACACGAAAAATAAAACTAATTTTAATACTATCAACTCTCTTATTAGTACTGTTTACAAGTTTAAACATCTTTACATCTTATATAAAAATGAAAAAGACAGTAGAAGAGTCAATAGCGAACCAAAGTCTGAAAGCGGCTATTTCTATCGCATCTACTATTGATGTAGAGGCGTACAAACAATTTTTAGATAACCCCGAGGAAAATGAGTATTATTGGCAAATAAGAAGCTACTTAAACGATGCAAGAGTAAAAATAGGTGCCTTATTTGTTTATACATTAGAGATTGATAATCCAAAGGTATCCAAAGCAATGATTATGGGTTTACCAAGTGAAGTTAAAGGCTTTTATATCGGAATGGACTGTACAGTACCCGAGACACAAGTGCAAAAAGCTTATAATGGAGAAACATTTACAACAGATGTAATACAAGATTCTATACATGGCTCCTACTTAACTGTTGGTGCACCGATTAAGGATGAAACAGGGGCGGTTATTGCATACATAGGAATTGATATTAGTGCAGCCACATTAAATGACATTAAGGGAAAAGTGATCGAAGACAATCTTTTAGTCTTTATTTTTAATGGTGTACTTATTTTAATCGTGATTGGCTCTGTTTTCTTCTTACAGAGATGGTATCAAAAAGAAGTAGCGAAGGAAGTTGGAGCGACAGAAGATACATATCAAGCAGAAATTAAAACTTTAATCACTTCCGTGTCCTCTTTAAGACATGATTTCACAAATCACATACAAGTACTGCATGGATTTCTGCAATTAGACAAACCTGATCAGGCTAAACAATATTTATATTCACTATCCAAAGAGGTTCAGGCAATTAAGTCACTCAAATTAAATATTGATCATCCTGGCTTGGCGATATTATTACAAACGAAAAAACTGACTGCACAAAATCATAATATTGATATGGATTTTTCAGTCTCACCAGATGCATTTAATAAAATTAAAACAACGGATTTAATCAAAATCTTGTCGAATTTAATAGATAATGCGATTGATGCGGCAAATGAATTACCGGAAGAGCAACGAAAAATTACAATTTGCTGCAAAGCGGATGATAAGCAATATGAATTTAAGGTTACAAATACCGGACCAAATATTGTAGAAGCAGGTCAAATATTCAAGCAAGGATTTTCCACTAAAAAACCAGAATCTGGTAAAATAAGAGGCCAGGGCTTGTTTATTGTGAATGAAATTGTTAATAAGTACGACGGTCAAATTTCTATCGATTCATCCAAACATTTAGAGACAACAGCAATAGTAACCATTCCAATAAAGTAAATTTCTAAACTTCCTACAGAAAATTGTAGGAAGTTTTTTTATCTTTATTGATTGAAGTCTCGACCGACTAAATAAAAGGTTTTAGCGGCGAAGTAAAGGGGTTTACCGGCTAAAAGGGGAGTTTTAGCGGCGAAGTAAAAGGATCTAGTGGCTAAATGGTAAGTTCCACCGGCAAAATAAAGGAATTAACGGTTAATTTAGCTGCTCTACCGATGAAGTAACTCCTTCACTATGCAAAAAAGCTGTTTTAACTTTCATATTTACATTTTTTGAGCAATTCATTTCATATATTACTAATAATCAACATGGTATTCTATTAGGAGGGGATGAAATATTTGGATAAATCAATCCTTGATTTATTGAAAAAGGGTGGATTCGTTTTGTATGCAAGGCATGGCCAAGCAACTGTCGGGGGAGATCAGCCAAATTTAAATTTTCAAGATTGTTTTACTCAAAGAAATTTGTCTGAAGTTGGGCGAAGGGAAGCTATTTACTTTGGACAAATGCTACGCTATCTACAAATTCCAATCAGTTCACCGATTGTCGTAAGTCCTTTTTGTCGAACAATTGAAACGGCACAGCTCGCATTTCCTTATGCCCATATTCAAATTGATCCAATGGGGTATGAAATTTACAAATTGGGTGGAAACATTCCTATCGTTGAAAAAACAAATATATTATCAAATCTGCAATCGATGTTAGAAAGAACGCCACCGCAGGGTATGAATCAAGTAATCATTGCCCATAGCTTTCCTGAAAGTGTTGGATTAGGAGGGATTACAAACATGGGAATGGTTATTGTTAAGCCAAAAGGTCCAGGAAACGGGTATGAAATAATAAAAAAATTAACTTTAGAGGAGCTACCTCTTCTTGGTAGTAGCTCAAATTAAAATAAGGATGGGAGAAAAGCATGGACATAAAAACGGTCTCACAGTGCACTTTAGAGGAAACTTTAAAAACTTGGAATAAAGGCTTTGAGGGGTATTTTGTACAAATAGAAATGAATGAAGAAATGTTTTTAAACCGACTCGTTGGAGAAGGACTATCGCCAGAGCTTTCAATCGTCGCATTTGATCATAATAATCCTGTGGGTATTGTATTAAATGGCTTCAGACAAATAGATGGTATGAAAACCTCTTGGAATGGCGGAACAGGCATTTCTCCAGACTATCGCGGTAAAGGTGTTTCTCGTGTATTAATGGAAGAAACCATCGCCATCTATAAAAGAGAGAATGTGGAAGTTGCAACGCTTGAAGCTATAAAAGAGAATAAAGTAGCAATTGCGTTATATGAGAAGTATGGCTATACAATTACAAATCAATTGCTATTTTTAAGTGGCGAATATGAAGCAAGAGTAGAGGAGCAAGCCACAATTTATGTGGAAACTATTAGACCAGAGCAGCTATCACATTTATCTTTTTATCAGGAAGATGTTCCTTGGCAATGTAGCTGGCAAAGTAATAAACAAGGTGAAGCTAAAGTTTTTTACAACGAGAATAATGAAGCGATAGGCTATATGTTATATAGAATAGTATGGGATAAGGATGGAGCCATCGACCACATAGTGCTTTATCAATTAGAGCTATTGGAGAATGGCAATGTAGAACATATTCCACACTTTATCGCAAGCATTACAAATCATAAAGTAAATTTAGCCACAGTTAACTTTTTAGCAAGCAATCCAGCTACGAGCTATTTGATGGAAATTGGGCTAGAAGTGAGGACAGAGCAAGTGCAAATGAAAAAGAAAATGGATCAATAGTTTGTGAGGTGAGTAGAGAAAATTAGGGAAGGCTTGAAATGTCAATGTTAGCATGGAACAGTTTTGCTTGAGAGCTAGTATCTTTATTTGGATTTGTACCAGGTTGTAAACATCCAAGAATTCCAGTATACTAATCCGATAAAGAATGTAAATAAAGGATGAATTTAAATGACGTTTGAAGAGATATTACCACGCTTAAAAGCGGGAGAAAAAGTAATTCGTAAAGGTTGGGGCGGTGCCGAATTGTATGTGAAGCTTGTTGGACAAAGCGAACATGACGGCGAGGCTTTGAATCCTTATTTTTTAATTAATGTACGTGGTGAGGGCTATACAATGTTCACACCGACAGTCTGTGATCTATTAGCGGAAGATTGGATAATTGTCAATTAATCGAAAGTGCCATCTCAAATGAGGTGGTTTCTTTGTTTTTTGAGGAGAGATATATATGAAGTTTGAAGAATATAACGGTAAAACGGTATTTGTAACGGGGGCTGCTTCAGGTATTGGTCAAGCCCAAGTTATTGCATTTTTAAATAATGGGGCGAGTGTATTCGGGTTTGATTTAGATGAGCAAGGGTTAGTAAATCTACATAACCAATTTCCTGAACAATTTGCCTATGAAGTAGGTAGTGTATGTAATAAGAACGATGTAGAGCAAGCATTTGAAGCTGCGATTTCTATATTTGAGCAAGTAGATATTTTATTAAATACCGCAGGCGTTTTAGATGGCTTTGCTAAAACGCTTGATACAGATGAGGCGCTTTGGGATAAAATTATGAATACCAATGTAAAAGGTACTTATTTTGTGACAAATACGATATTACCCCATATGGTTAAACGAAAATCTGGCACAATCGTTAATATGGCATCTATTGCTGGACTTGTTGCCGGCGGTGGAGGTGCGGCATATACAGCGTCTAAACATGCAATTGTTGGCTATACGAAGCAGTTAGACTTAGATTATTGTCGTGCAGGAATTCGTGCCAACGCCATTGCACCGGGAGCCATTCAAACACCGATGAACAAAGCGGATTTTGAAGGTGATGGTGCAATTGCAAAATGGGTCGCCGATGAAACGCCTGCTGGACGCTGGGCCCAACCAAGTGAAGTGGCAAGTTTAACACTTTATTTGGCTAGTCAATCAGCTGATTATATACACGGTGCCATTATACCGATTGATGGCGGATGGCTTACTAAATAGTATTGTTCAATCGTAAATTCTTCTGCTATAATACGCAAGTAAGCAAAAATTCAGCTTGCACTGCGGCACTTCAGATAGGGCGAAAAGCTCTCTTCCTTTGGCCGTAGTTATTACTAAAATAGCGAATATGCTATTTTACAAAGGAGAATAAAATTGAATACATCTATTGTAAAAGATTCTAGCCGTACTTCTGTAACCGAACTTACAAAGACGGCACTTGTTGCAGCTTTATATGTGGCTGTAACTGTTTTATTGTCAGTCATTAGTTTTGGGGCAGTTCAACTACGCCTGTCGGAGATGTTTAACTACCTGGCACTATACAACAAGCGCTATGTGTTAGCAGTGACTCTAGGAGTAGTACTCGCAAATTTCATGTCACCAACGTGGATATTAGATGTTCCTATTGGTGGAATTGCGACATTTCTCGTTTTAATTCTTTGCCGAAAAGTAACGAAAAATATAACAAATGATATTATGAAAATGGTTATAACTGCATTGATTTTTGCTATATCAATGTTCACCGTTGCAGGACAATTAACAATTCTCTATGATCTTCCGTTTTGGGCAACCTGGTTTACAGTAGGTGTTGGAGAATTGCTATCCATGACTGTTGGTGGTATGACTGTTTATTTATTAAATAAAAAAATTGATTTGACGAAATAGATTAAAGTAAAACATACTAACATTAGTAGCACAAACCAAGGTCATGGTTTGTGCTACTATTTTTTTATAGTAGAAGTGAAGAAAAGCCGACCAGCCTCTGGGACCATTTGTGAGTCAATCGGCTAACTTCATGCCCTTATATGAATCAGTTTAGTATGTTGGGTCCAAGAGATCGTGTATAAGAAAGTGGAATCGATAAGGTACTGTGAAGGCTTCTATGATTGGTCAAAAGGAGAAGAATAAGATGAAACATGTCATTGCGTTAGATGTCAGTAAAGGAAAAAGTACAGTGGCGATTTATGATGGTCACCGCCAATGTGAATTTGAAGGTGTGCTGCATCATACACGGGGTGATTTCGAGCGATTACACGAACGAATGGAAGAGATGACAAAGCAAGATGGACAAGCGCCAGATATCGTATTTGAAGCAACTGGCATCTATTCAAAACCTGTTGAAGCGTTTTTCAAAGATTACGGCTATGTATACTGCCGCATGAATCCACTTGAACGAATTTACAGATGGCAACGATGCGTCGCAATAAAACCGATATCAGTGATGCCCATGAACTCGCGAAGACACATTTCAAAATGGAACGCAAAACAACGTACATACAAGACGATTATTATGAACAGATGCGTGCACTGACTCGTTATTACGATGAAATTGACGAAGAAATCATTTTACTCAAAAGTAGAATGCATGCCATTTTACAGTTGAGTTTTCCAGAATTAGAAAAGCTGATTACACCGAGTTCAGCACTATTTTTAAATATTGTACAACTATATCCGCACCCCGCACTTTTACAGGCCCATTCAAAAACGATTATTAAAAATCGTTTAAAGGTCAATACGCGAAAAAGATTAACGCAAATGCGTGCGGAGGCTAAAGCTATTACATTATTAGAAGCAGCTGAAAATAGTTATCCAGCGATTAAACCCACAGATATTCGTTGTGATCAAGCACGAGATTACGCAGCTCGCATTGCGGATTTACTAGAGAAGAAAGATGCGCTTGTGAAACAGATGGTGCAATTGTCGGAAGGAAGAAAAGAATATTTAGTATTTCGTTCGATTCCTGGGATTGGCGATTCAACGGCGTGCCGATTAATTGGAGAGATTGGTGACATCCGCCGCTTTCAAAATGCGAAACAACTGAACGCTTACGCAGGCATTGATATTATGCGGTACCAGTCTGGGAATACGCAATATCGAGACAGGATTAATAAACGAGGAAACAAACATTTACGGAAGATTTTATATTTTATGGTGTGCGCCATGCTTATGGCTAAAGGAAAACCGAATCATTTTGTGGACTATTACTACAAATTAAAAAAGCAACCTCAGAGGAAGCCTCATAAGGTTGCGATCATCGCCTGCATCAATAAGTTACTGACGCGTGGCATTCTTTACGATTATGAGTCCGCACTACCAGCTCAGAAATCGTAATCACCTACATAGAACTATATCATAATGACCTTTCGAAAAAAATAAAAATCGTCAGGTCTTTTTGGCGTATCTAAAAATGAGTGTGAAGTGGTGAGGGATATCCCTCACCACTTCACACTCATAAAAATATAAATTATTCTTTAAATAAGGTTGACTAATCGTAAGAAAGAGGCTGGGACACAACTAGCTGATATTATAGAGAAATCGACGCTGTTCGATTTCTCTTTTTTGTGCTCCTGGCATGAACTTGGTGGTGAATGGCCCTCTTAAAAAAATAAACTAACTAATTATAAAAAAGCGAATATTATAAATTTTCCACTTTTTTATAATTTTGGGGTGATAAATATATGTATATTCAATCAAAGGTGAACGCCAACATTTACCTGACAAATTTATATTTATTCATGGTAAAGAGTGTTTTGAAATAGGCCGAAAAAAATATGTCCAGTTTTATTGAATTGTTTCCTTACCTAACAGGTACATATATAATATATAGAATATTATTTTTTTTCAGAAACTTTTAAAAATAGTTGTTGAAAATATTTTGAAAATTAGTATAATAATGTCAAAGGGGGTGTTTATTATGAAATTAAACATTAAAAGTGTAGATGTTCAATCGAATACAAAAGAGAATAAAACTTCACTACAATTACTTCAAGCAGGTTGTTGTTGCGGAGGTGGTAGCGAAATTCGTCCACTTAAAAAAAAATAAACTAACATTTGTATTAAATAATTGTGAAAAAGTAGCGAATATTATAAATTTGCTACTTTTTTATAACTTTGAGGTGATAAATATATGTATATTCAATCAAAGGGTGAACTCCAACATTTACCTGACAAATTATTATTTACTAATGGTAATGATTGTTTTGAAATAGACGGAGAAGATATGTCCAATTTTAATAAATTGTTTCCTTACCTAACTGGTACAGTTCCTTTAATTGAGTTGAGTAAAATAGTAGGAATAGAGGAACAAGATCTTTTAGAATTTTTTTATGAGTTGGAAAATAAAGGGCTAGTTATGATTGGAAACAAACCTTTTATGAGAGCTAGCTTGATCTCTGAAGGTTTAGATAAAAAAAAGTTAAATGAACTTTTTGATATACCAACTTTAAATCATGTTATATCTATTACTAATTTAGCTGATATACATAGTGATAATACAGACATTGTAATAGTGATTGATAGTGATGAAAGTGAGTTTTTTCCCCAAGTACAAAATTACTTAAGTACCATTAAAGTCCCCTGGATAAAGTTTTCTTTTAGTTATTCTAAAATTTTCATGGGTCCAATTTTCTTCCCAGATGGGGGACCTTGCTTCAACTGCTTCCAGAGTCGCGTTAGTAGAACTGAGAAGAGCGCTAAAATTAATAAAAGTTTAGGGGATTTAGAATCATATTTTGCGCCACTTATTGAAAAGGAATTATTGAAGTTTTGTAGAGAAAAAACGCCAATACAATGTTTTAATACTGAAATTGTTTTAGATACAGAAGCACTTGAAATTATCAAATATCCTGTGTTCCAAATGCCTGATTGTTTATTCTGTAGAGGTGAAGTTTATGTTTGAACAATTAATTAAAGGGAACAACTTAAGGGCAAGTTTTATATCTACATTTAACGAAATTCTTCCTTTGCCTGGTTCACCAAGACTTTTTAGATATTTAGCCGTAATTAATAGTGAGCAAAGTAATTTGAGTAGCGGTTCTGGATTCTCAATAAATAGAAATCATGCTAAAGCAGCTGCTATTGGCGAAAGTATTGAAAGATATTGTGCTAAACAACAATTAAATGCAAAGGATATATATTATAAAAAATACACAGAAATAAGCGAAATAGCTCTTAATCCTTTAATGATTACTAGATATACAGAAGAACAATATCTGAATACTACCTTATATCAAGACGTTGATTTTGATGAACCAAGAGCTTGGGTAGTTGCTAAAAATTTAGCTAATAATCAAGAAATATTAGTTCCGTTTGAATTGATTTATTTATCTTCGCCTCCGACTAATTTACCTCTAAGGGACATAATATCTACAGGATTAGCCTGCGGTCAGAATTTAGACAAAGCAATTCTTAGTGGTTTTAATGAATGTATAGAAAGAGATGCTTTTATAAACTTTTGGTTGCTTGGAGGTGTAAGAGGGGAAATAGATTTAATTACACTTAATGATGCATATATTGAAAAGTTAATAGAGACTGCTACTAATAGCAACTTAGAGATAAGAGTCTATGATATTACTACGGATTTAGAAATACCGTCAATTTTAACAGTTGTTAAAGTAAAAGGTAAGGAAGGGTTTTATCTAGGATGTGCAAGTGGCCTCGAATTTCTTTATACAATAAGAAAGTCAATTGAAGAAGGATTAGGAGGATTTTCGATTTACTATGAATTGATTCATCATTATAAGCAACCTATTGCTAAAAAACTAGATAATACTTCTAATTTAGATGATCACCCTCTTTATTATTTAGCAGGCAGAAATGATGAAATCTTATCAAAATTGCTACCTGATTCGATACCTAAAATAACTTTTGAAAACAAAAAATTGCAGTTTATAGATGTTATAGAAAATATTAATCGTTTAGGGCATGAAATTTATTTTAGTGATATTACAACCGAAGATGTTAAACGAATGGGTGTATCTGTTGTAAGAGTTGTAATACCAACTTTGTGTTTTCTCTCAATTAATGAACCTTTATTAAATTGTTCAAGGTTACAAGAGAAAGCTTCTATATTAGGAAAGAAAATAAATTTAGAACCACATCCATTTCCGTAAGGAGGGTACTTTAATTTGAGAGATTCATTCATTTACGAATTTTACCATAATAATTCTAAAAATTATCTTTCACAAATTTTAAACGCACCAGGGAGAAATTTCGACATTGATATAGATGGGAAAAAATACCCTTTAAATATCAATGACTTTAGTGATGTATCAAATGTTAAAGGAACGTATACATCATCTTATAGAAATTATGAAGATGCCAATTTAAACTTTGAATTACTCTTAGAAATATTAAAAAAAAGTTACTTTATAGACAATAGTGAGTTAGGAATTAAATCACTAACACCTTCAGCGGGAGGGATGTATCCAGTTGAAATATATGTTTTAACATCCGCTAGTCATTCGATGAAAGGAACATATCATTATATTAGAAATGAGGCGAAACTTAATTATATTAGAGATGCAATTGAATTTAGTTCTTTTCTCCCGGATAATAATAGTTTTGTTCAAAACGCTTCCTTTGTAATTGTTATGACCGCTCGAATGGAAAACATAATTAATAAATACGGTGCTAGAGGCTATAGGTATGCTCTCATCGAAGCGGGGCACATTGGCCAGAATATTTCTAGAGCAGTTACAGAACATCAAGATATCGGTTGTTGTGCTATCGGTGGATTTTATGACGACAAACTACATAACTTACTTAATCTACCATTAAATGAAGTACCCCTATATTTATATTGTATTGGTAAGAAAGGAGTTACAAATGAAAGATTTTAAAGAATACCTTGAATTATTAAAAATAGATGAATATATGCTGACTCATTTTACGAGGTTTGAGATACTCTCTAAGATTATCTTAAATCATCAGTTGTATATTCCTTTTGATACAGTTAGAATGTTTCACGATTATAACTCCGAGAAAAATTTAAAAGAGCTTTATTCAGATGTAGATCAATATATAAACTCAATTAAGAATAATGGTTATGGAGGGACATGCATTCATCTAACATGGGGTCTTTATAATCTTTTGCAATATCTTAACTACGAGGTAAAAATAATAAGATTTGAGGAAGAGCATTTTGCATTAGTTGTGAGCTGTGATTCGAAAGAATACTATGTTGATGTTGCTTTTTGGGCCCCATTATTTAAACCCTTTCCTTTAAAAAGTGATTGGATAGTAACTAATCATGCTCACACTGTTGAATGGAGATATTCTCAAGAAAAAGAGAGCGGTGTGTTACTTTGTGGAGGAGAACCAGCAAAAACATGGGATGGGAAATTTCTAAATGAAGATGAATTTTGGTGGTTTTCGGAAGAATTCATGAAAAAGGATAATAATACTTTTCTTCAAAATTTATATCTAAATAAATGGAGAGATGAAGATACTTTTTTGTTTATAGTTAACGATTGCTATAAAGTATTCCACAAAGGGAAAAAGATAGAAGAAATAAATTTTGACGCTAGAAGCAAAGACGAGTTCAAAAAAATAATAGACAATAATTTTAATGTAGTAGGTGAGGAATACATCAAATATTTTATAAATCTCGAAAAAGTGAAGGTGAGTGATTAGATATATTTTATGTAATTAATTTAATTTATAAACCAATTAATGAAATAAACGAACTACTTTCAAAGTTTGGTTCAAAACTTAATGTCAGTCAATTAATAGAATTAGGATTTAGTGAGATAATACATGAGATGAAAGATAATATGTATGAAAATATAGAAAATGAAGTATTCAACTTTATTAATTCAGCGAGTAATAGACTAATAAAAGTACCTACGAATGTGTATTTACTCCCATTTGTAACGAAAGATTTAACCTTTGTAGAAAAAATGAATGGAGTTGTTGCACATACAGATGGAAACAATACTATTTATATTTATCTAAATGTAAAAAGAAGAGTGAGTATGGATAATATTAAAAGTATTTGTTTTCACGAATATCAGCATGTAGTTCGAAACTCTATTGTAGAATCAAAGGAATCCAAAACTTTGTTAGATGTAATCATAGATGAGGGGTGTTCAGAAGTTTTTGTTGAATATGCACTCGGTAAGGAGTATGTAGGAAAATGGGCAACAGTCTTAAGTAAAAATGAAATAAACAAGTATTTAGAAATGTTTAAACACAAGTTAGAACTAACAGAACCGTATGAGATACAAAAATTTATGCTTGGTAATTCATCGGAATATCCATTGTGGTTAGGATACTCGATGGGATATCATCTAGTTTATAACTATAAAAATAATGAGTTTGTAAAAGACTTTGAAAGTTTAATAAGGATCAATCCGTACCAAGTTTATTTAAAATCTGGTTTCATAATTAACCAATAGGTGATCAATATATCATTTATTTTATGGGTAAAAGTGTGGATCCTGTTGTTATGAAGAGATATCTTTTTAATTAGCTTAAACTATACAATATAATAGATTGTATTTAAAGCACTTTTAAAGCGTTCAGTGAAGAGTTTAAGGAACGTGCACATACTCGTTAAAAAATAGGAGCGAAAATAGTGAATTAAAGAATAGACGCGGGTATGATACGGCAGTAGCTTCGGGTCTATTTAGTGAGGGGAAAAAAGGTTCAACAACCATCTTCGCCCTTCGCCGTGAATTTGAAACGAATCATTTACACGTTTAAAAGAAAAAAAGTAAAAAGACAAATTCTTGTAAATATGAACAAGAATTTGTCTTTTTACTTTTTCAACAATAAAAACCGTATGTTTTGTGCCCTCAAATAGGTCTGTTTTAGCTCTGTATAATTCCAATTTTGGTGGTAACGCTAACAGAGATAGTAATAATGAAGGGGAGAATATATTATGGACTCATTTCAACCGAATTGTTGGTCGGAGCATGAAGAGCTTAAGGTTGTTATGCTTTGTGCACCTTCAAAATTAGATGTAACAGATTTAACAATAGCTGAAAATGTAGGATGGAGTGCTGCTGTCAATCATGTAAAAGCTATGGAGAATTTCATGGAATTTAAGACAGCGCTAGAAAATGCGGGTGTCCATGTTATTGACTATTCGAAAGAGCTAACAAATGATGAGAAAACAGTAAGTGAGCAACTTATTAATAGGTACTTTGTACGCGATCTAGCCTGTGTTTTAGGAAATAGTATTTTCCTTGGAGAGGCAGGTAGCTCGCTAAGGCGTCCAGAGTATCCACATGCTCATTCAGTATTGGAAAAGTGGTTTCCAGAAAAATTTTTAAACATTAAACAACCGTCTACTGCTTTAGAATGTGGAGATGTGCTGATTTTAAATAAGGATGCCGTACTTATTAATATTGGAATGAGAACAACGTTAGAGGCTGTGGAAAGTATCAAGGAGCGCATCTTCCAAGAAGGATTTTCGGAAATTGCGATCATTGATTTGCCAAGACGTTCCGATACACTTCATTTAGATATGAATTGTAATGTGACGCACGCTAATCTGCTACTAGCTAAAAACTTTATACGTTATTTTCCTGTACACGTGTTCACAGCTCAAACAAGTCGTTTTGAAATGACAGAGCAATTTTTAAATCACCATGGCTTTGACGTTTACTGGCTTGAAAAATATAATACAATCCCTGATATCAATTTTATTAATCTTAATCCCGAAACACTGTTGATTAGTAAGCAAGCAACGAAGCAGCAATGGACGAAGCATCCACTATTGCAAAAGAAGAATTTGATAGAAATTAACGTCACGGAGCTTGAAAAAGGCGGTGGTGGCATTCGTTGTATGACATTGCCATTGGTAAGAAAGTAGAAAAAAGTAGGAGGGTTGATCAAAATGACATCTAAAACAAGTAAAGGAAGGTTGTCTTGGTGGCAGCTTTCGCTTCTCGGTATAGGTTGTACACTTGGAACAGGATTTTTTCTTGGGACAAGTATGGCCATTCATAAAAGTGGTCCTGCTGTTGTGATTCCTTTTTTGTTAGCGGCGATTGCTACGTACATTGTCTATGACGCTCTTGTGAAGATGTCAGTTGACAATCCAGATAAGGGTTCATTCCGTACTTATGCAAAGCAAGCTTTTGGCAATTGGGCAGGATTTAGTAATGGCTGGATTTACTTGATTTCTGAGATGCTTATTATGGGTAGCCAATTGACGGCGCTTGGTATTTTCACAAAGCTGTGGTTTCCGACACTGCCATTATGGGTTGCTGCGTCTATTTATGCTGCACTTGGATTAGCCGTTATTCTTACAGGTATGAAGGGCTTTGAAAAATTTCAAAATATTTTTGGTGCGTTAAAAGCAGCAGCGGTTGTGATGTTTATTATAGTAGCGGTTGTCTTAATAATAAAAGGATTTAATTCGGAATCAACGACACT
Organism: Lysinibacillus sp. NPDC092081; assembly: GCF_044755845.1. Taxonomy (NCBI): domain Bacteria; kingdom Bacillati; phylum Bacillota; class Bacilli; order Caryophanales; family Bacillaceae; genus Lysinibacillus; species Lysinibacillus sp. NPDC092081. The sequence continues at coordinate 159,602 of NZ_JBIVRU010000001.1, read as the reverse complement.
CGATGCACTGCATGCAAATTATGAAGAATTTTTCTCACAAGGTGTGAAAGGACTATGGCTTGGGCTGTTATATGCCTTTTATGCATTTGGTGGAATTGAGGTTATGGGATTAATGGTCATTGATTTAAAAAATCCTAAGGAAGCACCGAAAGCCGGAAAAGTGATGCTTATTGCTATAACTGTCATTTTTCTAATGGCTATTATGCTTGCCTTGGCGCTTGTTTCTTGGAAGGACTTTAATATTGAGGAGAGCCCATTTATTACAGCGCTTAACGGTTATCACATACCTTTTTTTGCAGACATTTTTAATGGCGTGTTAATTATTGCTGGTTTTTCAACAATGGTAGCCTCTTTATACGCGGTCATAACGATTCTCATTACGTTGGCAGAAGATCATGATGCTCCAACGGCTTTGGCGAAAAAAGGGAAGATGAAGATTCCATTTCCTGCATTCCTTTTTTTAACGAGTGGTTTAATCATCACTATTGTTATAGGCTTTCTTATGCCAGAAAAGATTTTTGAATATTTGGTGACAGCTGCAGGCTTAATGCTAATTTATAACTGGCTCTTTATATTAGTGACATATAGCAAGCTAATGGAGCTGTCGAAGTGGGAGCATGTGAAGAATGGTATCGGGATGTTGCTCATAGTGGTGACGGTGTCTGGGACGTTAGGGGAAAAAACAAGCAGACTCGGTTTTTTCGTGAGCCTGCTTTTTATCATCATCATAGCAATTGCGACTTGGCTTGTCATGAAAAGGCAAAAACACGGTAAGCAAATCTAATGTTGTTCTTTATTCTGCGGAAAAATCAGAGAATGTTGCATACGTAAAAATGGACATTTCGATGGACTACTATTATCATCACTTAAAAAATACTGTTTCCATTCATAACTACCTTCTTGCCCATACCATTTTAAATCGGTATGAGCTGGAATAGCATCGTATTCGGTAATGCGTTGACGAATAAGTCTCTTTAATTTTCGACCAAAGGCAGTAGAGTTGTTCATTTCTTCAAATATCCAGCGTGGTTGAAATACCATTAATAAAGTGGAAAAATTACGACTCTTGCGTAATTTATGTGCGGGCGTTGCACAAGACACAAAATAAGGCTCACCGTTAAAACAAAATTCCCATTCATGATGCGATGGATCGGTTGGAATTTCCTTTGGCCAATCGATCTCATCAAATTTAGTTAAATTGTTTAAAATTGACCAAAATAAATTTCGATAATGCTCAACATCGAAGTTTGTATGCATATCATTAGGGGTTTTGAAGAAAATGGTATGTGTTGTATATTTTCCATATGTTTGAGCGCACTTATCGTATTCCTTTAAGCATAGTGCTAACGTCTTTATCGATTGCTCGTCTCGTGGATCTCCGATAAAACTATAGCGAAGCTCGTTCGATAAAAACCCTTTTCTAGCTGGAATACAGGGGAACGTATTTGCTTCATCTGCAACCATAGCAGCGAAGTCGGTATATGCTGACTGTTGCCATAATGGAAGTGTTTCAAAATGTTCTTCGATCCACTTCTTGTCTAACACTGCTACTTCCACTTATGTCTCCTCCTTCTATACATCCTTATACTATTAAAAAGTGTGCAAATGGGTGACGATGTATAAGCATTAACGTTTTTTAAATGCAAAAGCAAGAGGGATTCCCACTAAATAGTTCAGGACTTATTTATAGAAAAAATGATTAATGATAAGATAAAGTTCTGACAATCATAAAATACATATAGCTCGATCATTAAGGTCAGATAAAATGAAGGGATGAAGGCAAATGAATTCTCCAAATATAAAATTAACAAATCGCATGTTAAGGATTTTTCAGAATGCGGAAAAAGAAGCTTCCTCTTCACAACATAAAGTGTTACAGCCTATTCATTTTTTACTTGCTTGTTTAAAAGAAAAAGAGGGGGTGCTTGGCGAAATAGTATTCAAATGTACTATAGATAAAGCTTCTATAAGAAACTTGGTTAATGAACTTGATCTAAAATCAGACATGAATGTTACAAGCCATAATTTATTTAGTGTTCCAATAACAAATGATGTTTTAACAGTATTGGAACAAGCAACTTGTTATATGCAAAACTATAACCAGGTTTATATAAATGAAGGTCACTTTCTGAAAGCATTAATAAAGACGAATATGCTTGAGGGATTCGTTTCAGAAGAAGATACGAAAATGATTTTAAAGCTTGGTACCACTTCACGGGATATGGTTACTCATCTTCACAATTACAGTTTCCCAGATGTGATTTCTAGCAGTATTCGTAGAGTCGAACGTGATGATAAGAACAAGCTAATTCATTTTGTAGAAAGTCATTTTTCGCAAGATTGGTCAGAAACGATTAAAAGTGCATTTTTTAGTACTACGCCTTCCATATATGTAGCTTTTGATAATAAGGGAGATCTTGTTGGATTTGCTGCATTTGACGTTTATCAAAATAAAAAATGTTATTTTGGCCCAATGGGTGTAGCGAAATCTAATCGAGTGAAGGGGATAGGATATTCCCTCCTCCATCATTGTTTAAAAGATATGCATGAGATTGGATATGAATATGCAATTATCGGAGGAGCAGGTCCAATCGAGTTTTATGAAAAAGCTTGTTATGCTGTCGTCATCCCTGCTACCAACATTTAAGGAGAAAGTTATGAATATAGTTCAAGCAAACACTATTTCACCAGCTATTAGAAAACTACTTTCATTTGCAACTTCGGATAAAAAAGTTCAACAAGAGTATGAAAAATATATACTTTTATCGAATAGGACATTATATAGCTTCGAATCCGAAGTTGAGATAATTGGTTGTATTGGAATAGAACAAATCAGTTTATCAAAGTGTGAGATTAAACATATCGCCGTATTAGCTAATCAAAGAGGAAAAGGCATTGGCAGTAAAATGATTAACTTTATAGCATGTAAGTACCCATCAATTGTTGCTGAAACGGATTATGAGGCAGTAGATTTTTATCGACGCTATGGTTTTTTCGTAATTAGCCTAGGAGAGAAATACCCAGGTGTGGAACGTTTTCTATGTCAATATAATAAACAGTGAAAAAACCTGCATTGCTTTTCCTAATGAAAAGCAATGCAGTTTTTTTTATGATTTTGGATTAAAGACCTTTTCATCAAGAATGTTTAGTGCATTATGAATGTCCTCTAAATCTTTTTTAGATGCATGTTGGATAAGTTGTTGAAAGCGCTCTTCTATACAGTTGAATGCTTTCTCCATTATTTTTTCTCCATCTTCTGTAAGGCAAACATAGTGCTTTCTTCGATCTTCGGTATCGCTAATTTTTTCAATAAACTTTCTTTCCTGTAATTTTCGTAATTCTCGACTTGTATTAGGTAGGGACATATGCTGGCAATCACTAATTTCAGTAGGTGTAACTGGCTGACTTACTTTTATATATTCAAGAATTTTATATTGAACTGGTGTAATATTATCGATTTTAACGTTTTGAGTTAGTTCGTGCGTTACTTGGTGTACCGCTGTTGTAAAAGCTACGAACTGATTAAATAATTGTTTTTTGTCCAAATGGGTTCACCTCTTACAGACAAGATAACAAAAAACTTATCTTAAAACAATTATCATTTGACAACTAAAATTATATAGTTTACTATTTTGTTATCAAATGATAAGTAATGGAGGACGCATGATGAATACATTAATTATTTATACATATCCCAATCATAAAAGTTTGAATTATGCTTTTTTGCAGGAGGTTATGAAGGGTTGTCATGAAAATCCACTCATAAATGAGATTCAAGTATTAGATTTATATGAAGAGCAATTTAATCCGCTTTTAGTATTTCATGAACATAAACGACGTCGTGATATGTTTCGTGATCCAAAGCTTGAGAAATATCGAGAACAAATTAGTTGGGCTGATAAAATCGTTTTTGTTTATCCGATATGGTGGGGGAGACCACCTGCAATGCTTTTAGGGTATATTGATCAATTGTTTGCGGCCAACTTTGCTTATAAAGATAAAAAGGGACTATTTCCTGAGGGGCTTTTGAAGGGAAAATCTGTGGTGTGTATTTCGACAATGAAAGGGCCAACAAAATATCCACTATTATGGCTGAATAATGCTCATAAAATATTAATGAAAAGAGCGCTATTTAATTTTGTTGGCATTAAACAAGTGAAGTTTTTTGAATTTGGCAATATGGAAAGTAAAAAGGGGAGACAACGCAGAAAACTCGAAAAAATTTATCAATATTTTAGGGAAATAGCTTACTAGTTTACCTGTTTAATAGACTCGTGCAGACGAAGAAAGAATCTCCTATTCGTTTGCACGAGTCACATTGGCTTCTAACGGTAAGGTTACAAAAAACGTTGTAAATTCACCAAGTTTGCTTTCCACAGTAATTGTGCCGTTATGCATATCGGCGATTTTCTTGACAATAGATAGTCCTAAACCACTGCCTCCATTCTCAGCTGTCCTCGATTGGTCCGCCTTATAAAATCGTTCGAATACATGCTTTTGTTGTTCCGCCGTTAAACCAATACCATTATCATGAATGGCAATGGTGATTGTGTCTATTTGCTTCGTCATAGATAGTGTAATCATGCCAGCAGCTGGCGAGAATTTAATGCTGTTGCTTAGTAAATTCATCCATACTTGATTCATTAAATCTTCATCAGCCATTATCGAAATGTTTTCTAATTGCAGATCCATGTCGATATTTTTGGCTAGCCAATTTGGCTCAAGGGTAAGGACGACATTGCGCAATTGCTTATCGAGTCGGTAATGTCTCGGCTCGAAGGGATGGTGTTGTGATTCTAATGAAGTTAGCTTAAGTAAATTGTCACTAATTTTTGATAGTCGATTACTCTCCATCTCAATGATTGTTAAATAATGCTGTCGCTTATCCTCAGGGAGGTCAATGTTTTTCAATGCTTTAGCAAAGCCATTAATAGATGTTAGAGGCGACTGAATTTCATGAGAGACATTTGAAATAAATTCTTGGCGCATTCTTTCTATCTCGCCTAATTCGACTGCCATATGGTTGATGCCATGTATTAATTGACCAAATTGATCTTCGTCATCTGCTTTAAGATCTAATTTGACAGAAAAGTCACCTTTTGCAATCCGGCTTAATGCATCTACAATCGTATTCCAATAGTTCCGTTGTCTTTTTAACCCAATTAAAAAAGTGATGATGACTGAGCAAGCAAAGAGAACAAAAACGCCAATTACGGTCCATAATTGAAGCCAGAAACCTTTTGGATGTATGCCTAACCATTCATAAATCCAGGCCGTTATATGGTAGGAAAGAAAAGCAAAGACGATGCTAATGATAAGAAGAAGCATTAGAGTTAAAAAAAGCTTTAAAAAATTTTTTAGTCTTCTATGGTAGGAAAGAAAAGCAAAGACGATGCTAATGATAAGAGGCATTAGAGTTAAAAAAAGCTTTAAAAAATTTTTTAGTCTTCTCATGAAACAAGTTCCAATCGATAGCCTAGGCCACGAATCGTGCGAATAGCAAACCCACTTATTTCTTGTGGGAAACGCTGACGAAGTCTTTTTATGTGAACATCCACTGTACGTTCATCACCCTCGTAGTCAAATCCCCAAATTTCTTCGATTAATTGTTCACGTGAAAAAGTTTTCCCAGCATAGCTTGCTAAGGTAAATAAAAGTTCGAATTCCTTTAAACGAAGTATAAAAGGTTGCCCATTAAAGAGTACTTCATGTGTATTACGATTAAGCTTAACATTGCCAGCTTCCACAAGTTGAGATAGTGAAATGCGGTATCTCTTAAGTATTGATTTAACACGGACAATTAGCTCTGCAGGCTCAAAAGGTTTCACAAGATAATCATCTGTTCCAAGATGAAAGCCTTTTACCTTTTGAGAGGTTTCTCCCTTTGCAGTAAGCATCAAAATAGGCAGATTATCATTGAATGAACGTATTTCTTCGCATAATTCCCAGCCGTCCATATTTGGCATCATAATGTCCATGATAATCATATCCACCTTATCAGAATCCAATTTGGACAGTGCATCCACACCGTCCGTAGCTTCTATTACTTCTAAACCTTCATTTTGTAAAAATACCTTTACTAATTCTCGAATATGCGCATCATCATCTACAACTAATAGTTTTGTCATGCTAACAAATCCCTTCGTTATTCTTCTTTAATACGTAATTGTTGTATGGCAAACTCTCGATACATGTCATGAGTCTCAAATAGAGAATCATGTGAGCCGCAGCCCGTGATATGTCCTTTCTCCACAAAAAGTATTTGATCGGCATCTACTACCGTAGAAAGGCGGTGTGCAATGACAAGCGTTGTTCTTCCTTGCATTAAATTATCTAATGCTTTTTGAACATAGATTTCCGACTTACTATCTAGACTAGATGTTGCTTCATCTAACATTAATATTTGAGGGTCGCGCAAAAGTGCTCTGGCGATAGATATTCGTTGTCGTTGACCGCCAGAAAGCTTAATACCTCGTTCTCCGACTTCTGTATCAAATTGCTCTGGTAATTCATTGATAAATTGATCGGCATAGGCCATTTTGGCAACTCGCTCAAGCTCTTCATCCGGCACTTCTCTATCAATGCCATAGCAAATATTTTCGCGAATCGTACCAGACAGCAGTGCACTCTCCTGAGCAACATAGCCGATTTGGCTTCTCCAAGAATGTAATGAGTACGTGTTGATAGGGGTTTCTCCAAGTGTAATACGTCCGTTAGTAGGCTGATAATATCGCTCTAACAGGGAAAATGTTGTTGTTTTTCCTCCACCACTAGGTCCCACAATGGCCGTAACTTTACCTGGTTTAATGGTAAAATTAATATTCGATAAAATTAAGTCTTCTCCATATGCAAAGTCAACATTTTTTACATTAATCGGTTGATCCACTTTTTCTAATGTTTTTCCTTCAAAAATATCTTCTTCTTCATGCTCAAGTAATGCACTAATTCGCTCTGTAGCACCCATTGCTTTTTGAAGCTGTGTAAAGAACATTGTTAATTGGGTCATCGGCATGATGATTTGGATTAAATATAAAATAAATGCTACCATGTCGCCAGCTGTAAGCTCGCCTGAAGAAACTCGTACACCGCCATAACCAATAATGGCTACAAGGACTGACATTAAGACAAACGAAATGAGTGGCGAAATAAGCGCATGGATTTTAGCTTCTTTTAAGCCAAACGTAAAGAGGTTAGTAATTCCTTTCTTGCCACGCTCATATTCTATAATTTCGGCATTTGACGCTTTAACTAATCGTGTTTCTGGTAAAACTTGATTGAGCACTGCTGTAAATTTTGCTGTCTCATCTTGCATACCTTTTGAAATGACAAACATACGTCTTCCTAACAGCATTAAAATAATCATAGCAAGCGGAACAGCAATCAGCATGACTAAGGTCATTTTCCAATCTAAAATTAATAGAATAATGACTGATCCAATAATAGAAATAACGCCTGATAAACAATTCGCAAGGTGTTCCGTAATGAGCTCCTTGACTACAGATGTGTCATTCGTAACACGACTTAATGTTTCACCTGTATCGTTCTCATCGTAATAAGGAATTGGTAAATGAAGTAGCTTTCTCCATAGCTGATCTCGTAATGTCGCGACAACATGATGTCCGACACGATTTAAATAGTAAATGGAAAGTCCACCCGCAATAGCCTGCGCGATAAAAGCAATACCTAACAAAAGTATTTGCCAATAATCAAGCGATGCTAATGAAAAACCATCGACTAATTTTTTTGTAAATAACGGCACGATAAAGCCAACGCCCGTAGTTGCTAAACTCATCATTAATGCAATAATTAAAAGCCATATCGGTGGCTCAGCCTGTTTGACTAAGCGAACAAAGCGCCGCCAATCCTTCAGTTTTGTGGTATCTTTTGATGCCTCCTGCAAAGTGAATCCTCCTTCAATTTCATCAACAATAAAATATGAATCTTATATGTTACTAACTATAGCATGCCTATATGAACCGAATATGAAATGAGGTGAGATGATAAGGAAAAAGGTTACTCAAAATTCTGAGTAACCTTTTCGTGTGTCCATGGTGTGCTTATTCAAGAGCATGTTAAAACATTCATTGCTATTACACTATTAACCAGTAAAATCATTCTATCGAATGACTATCCAATAAGTCGATAGATTCTTAATGCTAATTGTAATTGGAGTAACCAAAAAGACGACTATGCCTCATGGTGAGGGGAAATCGACTTTTTCTGTTTTCCTAAGAGGGCTGGCTTTTTCTAATGTTTCAAATAGTGAATACTCTGGGGTAAGTAGGTATAACTGCACCAAGAGTATTGGTAAATGAAAAATAAATAAAAGTAGTTCCTCTTTTTGGATTTATATCATATAATAAACATAAACCGACAGTCGGTCTATTATTTAAAATATATCTCTTGCCATTTGCAAAATAGTCACCATGTTAACATTTCAAAAATCTTAAAGTATTATTTTAGTAAACATGGTGACTAAATAGAGAGGTGCTACATATGGATTTTAATCTGTTATTGAAGGAATTGCATTTTATGCAGCAAAGTTATGCGACATTGTTTTCAGTTGTCAATAAAGTTCAAATAAGAGGAGATGAATATTTAGAAGTATTAACTTCTAGACAGCATATGGCTCTAATTGCCATTGCCCATTTACCAGTAGAAAATACAACACTCGTAAATATCGCCAAAAAGCTTGGTACAACTAAGCAAACTGCGAATAAGTTAATAACGAGTCTGGTGAAAAAAGGATATGTTCAAACGATACCAAGTAAATTAGATAAAAGATCGATCAATGTCGAGATTACTTCAGAGGGAAAAACAGCTTTAATTGCTTGTTCGGAGAAGTCTACTTACTTTTTAGCAGATATCTTTAAAGACTTTAAAACAGAGGAAATTGAAACATTGTGGAAGCTATTACAAAAACTCTATCGTTTTGACGGTGAGGAATTAGATGGGTATGAAGAAACGGTAAATATGGAGGTAGAGGAGCCAGAACCGATTTCGGACTTCCAAGAGAGAGTTTTAACGGAGTTATTAAAACGGCGATATGGAGATGAAGAACGTCATGATTAAAGGAGATACATCATTTTTTTTTCATCAAAAAGCGAAAAAGACTGAACAGAAGTTAAAAGAAAAAGTTTATCTTATGAAACATAAAATAAAAAAATCTACGTATGACGTTAAGGGAAAATTTCATCGGAAATCAAAGATTAGTCGCACTGGAAATTATGTATCTATTATCGTGGGACTCTTGTTGCTAATAATTTCTTGGAGTGCGCAAATTGAGTGGCTCATTTGGTTAAGTAATATGAGTATTTTTAGTAATGTACTTCTTCTTGCGATACAAAAAAATAATTTATTTTCAGGCGTGTAGATTGGGGGAAAATAGAATTATCATTGAGTGATAATAGGATTTTTTTGTTGCTATTTTGCTAATATATTCCCATTTTAACTGATTGTAGCGTAGGGCTACTCGACTCCCGCTCCCCCAGGAAAGCAAGTAGCCCGTAGCGGAAATCAGAGCCTTCTAATTAGGGTGGATAAAAATGGTTAATCAACACACCTGATTAATTTTCTTAGTCATTGCAATATACACATTCAAGATGGGCGTGAATGTTAATTACTTTAATAGTTCTAAAAGGAAGGGGTCTAATGAATGGAATCACAGATTAAAAGAAAAGGTTTTTCAAAAGATTTTAACCTGATGGTGCTTGGGCAAATTATTTCTATTTTAGGATCTGCGCTGTTAAGGTTTGCCTTATCACTTTATGTACTAGATATTACAGGACGTGCAGATCTTTTTGCAGTACTATTTGCGATATCGAGTGTCCCAATTTTACTTGCACCGCTTGGAGGAGCAATTGCTGATAGGTTTAATCGACGTAATTTAATGGTGATTTTCGATTTTACAAGTAGCCTAATTGTTTTTATTTTCTTTGCAATGCTAGCAATGGGTAATAGCTCTGTTTTGCTTATTGGTGTTGTGATGGTACTACTTTCCTTTGTTAGTGCTATGTATGCGCCTGCAGTGATGGCCAGTATTCCGGTTCTTGTAGAAGAGGAAAAGCTTGAGCAAGCCAATGGAATTGTTAATGGTATTCAAGCATTGTCTAATGTAGCTGCTCCTGTATTAGGAGGAATACTGTACGGTTTGATTGGCTTAAAAGTGCTCGTCGTGTTGAGTGGTGTGTTCTTTTTCCTTTCTGCCATATTAGAGATGTTTATTCATATACCATTTATTCAACGAGAGCAAAGCGAACATATTATTCCCACGCTTGTCAATGATTTGAAAGAGGGCTTTAGCTATGTAGTGAAGCAATCTTTTATATTCAAATGTATGATTTTAGCGGCATTATTAAATTTATTATTAACACCGTTGTTTGTAGTAGGGGTCCCTATTATTCTCCGTGTTACAATGCAAAGTAGTGATACATTGTATGGAGTAGGGATGGGGTTAATTGATTTTGCTACAATTTTAGGAGCTTTATCTATGGGGTATTTTGCGAAAAAAATGGGTATCAATAATTTGTATATTTGGATTTTTATCACTGCTTTGTTGATTGTCCCAATGGCTCTAGCGGTCACGCCTCTGCTGCTTAATATTGGCTATTATCCATCCTATACTTTATTTGTTGTTAGCGCACTTTTAATCGCTATGATTATGACGATCATTTCTATTTACGTTATTACAGTTGTTCAAAAAGAAACACCAAATGAAAACTTAGGGAAGGTCATGGCTATCATCATCGCCGTTTCACAATGTATGGCACCAATTGGGCAAATATTGTATGGCTTATTATTTGAAGCATTTAGTGTTAAAGTCTACGTTCCTATTTTAATGATTAGTATTGCCATGGTAGTGATGGCAATAGCAACAAAGAGAATTTTACGATTTGAAAAGAGCGAGGCAGCTAAATGATTGACAAGAAATCTGTTGATCTATGTTTTACTCTTCAATATTGAGAATTCGAAACAAAAATCAATTATGCCTTGGCATAATTGCATCCGGAATCGACTTTGTGCTTAGGCCTGAATGAGGGCCAACACGATGTCGGTCATTTCGATAATGCCACAGGACGTGGCGTTCTTAAACTGAGTTCCTCTATTCAGCGGATGTTTGGACACCCGCTGAAAGAAGTTAAATACTGACTATCATTTTCAGATGATTAACCTTTGAGTCCCTTAATGCACAGCAAAAGGGGCTCTTTTTTGTAGATAAAAAAATTAGGTGTGTTGCTTAGGGAAATATAGGCTTATTATGGACCGATTAAAGGATCTTTTTGTTGATATTTTGCTTATGTGTACCCATTTTTAGGGATTGTAGCGGAAATCAGCGTATTCTAATTAATTTAAGTAGATAAAAATGGTTAATTAACACCCTAATATTTCGTTGGTTTGGTAAAAAAATCTTGACCTTCAAGTTAGTTGAAGGTTTACATTGAAATTAAGAGAGGTGTGATGATTTGAAAAAACATATGACAATTCAAGAATTCTCTGAAAGAACAGGTATAGCCAAAAGCACATTACGCTTTTATGAAACCAAAAATTTACTGTTACCGGAGGAAAGAAGTTCAAATGGCTATCGGGTGTATTCGGATAGTCAAATTGCAACAGTAAAGTTAATATCCACTTTGCGATTATCAGATGTATCTATTCATGAAATTCAAAGTTATTTACACGAGCAGGATGAAACGACTCGCCAAGAAATGATGAAAGTATGGATTCAAAATATGAAGCAAAAAAGAGAGCTGTTGGATATTAGCCTACGTTACTTGGAAAGTAATTCCATTCGAGATGATATCTATTTGATTGATAAAAATGATGAAAAAATTATTTGGTATACAGCTCAATCCACAACAGGTAAATTTGGAGCCCATTTTGAAAATAGAGCAAGCGAATTAAAACAATTAAATATTAACATTAAAAGTTATTATTTGAATTATTTATCAGGTCAAGATGTAATCAAAGCTCAAATCGGCTTTGGTGTTCCAGCAGATACAAAAATAAATGATATACCTGATAGTGATTTCATTGAACATATGCCTTCTTGTATATGTCTGGCATTACCATTTAAAGAAAAAATGTCAACGATCAAGGAAGGATACATAAAATTACTTCAATACGCGCTTCAACATAAATGGGTGCCGTCACGCTCCATTCTTGAGTGGTATCGAGGTGATGATTTTACTCAACTAGATTTATTGTTACCTGTAATGCAGATTGAGCAGGGATAAAAGGACTGGGGATAGTTTGAAGGAGGGGCAATATGAAACGATTCATCCGCTTTTGTATGAAAAATGCTTTAACAATGATATTCGTAATACCTCTGATTATTGTTGGAGGAATTTATTCATTACAAACATTACATAGTGAGAAATACCCGAATATTGATATTCCATATTTAACAGTAGTTATTCCTTATCAAGGCGCCTCACCCGAACAAGCGATGAATGATATAGGGGAGCAAATGGAAAGGGAATTTATGAAACTGGAAGGGAGAAAAAATGTATATACAAACGGTGTCGCCAATGCCGTATATTCAACTATTGAATTTGAAATGGCAATGGATATGAAGGAAGCAGAGCAGCTCGTAAGGAGAAGTGTAGATAAATTACAGTTGCCTAAATTTGCAGGGGAACCGAGGGTTGAATTAACTAAAGCTGGTGGAAACCCAATAATTTTCTCAATGGGTATATATGCTACAGAAAAAAATGACGAAGTTCAAACCTTTGTAAAGAATACTATAATTCCACAACTTTCTGTAATAGAAGGTATAAGTGATATAGAAATCAGTGGAACCACTGAAAAGTTTGTTTTTATTCGACTCCTGCCACATCAATTGATGGCAAGGGGAATTACATTAAACGATGTTCGAGAAGCTATTTTGGCAAATAATCTTTCGATGCCGACTGGAGACATCTCCATTTCAAATGAAGTATTGCCAGTGCGAATAAATAGCGAGCTAAAATCTATTGAGGATATTAAAGACATAAAGCTTTTTACTAAAGAAGTAAATTCGCAAAACATTACAACCACGAGTTTAGGAGAAATAGCTGAAGTTTCATATGAAAGTGAATACACAAACAATATGACACGCATTAACGGAAGGCAGGGCGTAAGTTTCAGTATTATACCTGAAGGTGGAGCTAATGCAGTAGCAATCGTTGATCAAGTGAAAAAAGAAATAAATAATTTAGCTATTCCGGAAGATTATAAAGTCGAAATCTTACGTGATCAATCCATTGAAATTAATCAATCGGTCCATTCTATGCTACGTGAAGTATTTTTAGGGGCATTAATGACAATCATCATCACCTTATTATTTTTAAAAAATATACGTTCAACTATTATTGCCGTCATCTCCATCCCGGTCTCAATTTTTGCATCTTTTCTTTTGTTGAAGGCAATGGGATATACATTAAATATTATGACACTTGCTGGTATTGCTGTAGCAGTTGGACGAGTGGTAGATGATTCAATTGTCGTCATTGAAAATATATTTAGAAGAGTAAGAGCTTCAAAAGAAAGAAATGTAGAATTAATAGAGCAGGCTACAAGTGAAGTAGCATCTGCGATTACTTCCTCAACGATAACAACTGTTGCTGTATTCTTACCACTTGCCTTTGTGCCAGGAATTGTAGGAGGTTTTTTTAAGCCACTTGCATGGACCATTGTGATTTCATTGTTAATTTCATTAATTGTTGCTGTAACTGTTGTTCCAATATTGTCAAAGATCTTTTTGTTAAAAATTACTCCTAAAGAATCACATGAAAATAGACTTCAAACTTGGTATCGAAATAGTTTGACTTGGGTTTTACACAATCGTTTAGTTACTTTAACCGTGGCAATATTAATTTTGATAGGTTCTATTTTCATTATTGCACCGAAGCTAGGGACAACCTTCTTGCCACAAGAGAAAGTGAATGATTTCAAAATCGACATCACAATGGCAAAAGGAACAGCTCCAATGAAAACAGCTGACGTCGTAAGTAGAGTAGAAAATATATTATTAGATCAAAAGGACATCAACCTTATAAATACTAATATTGACGGACACTCTGAAAGTGCAACGATTTCATTCGTTGTCAATGATTCTGTTGGAAATTTGACCGACTATGTAAATGACGTTCGACAACAATTAACAACGATAACTGAACCAGAGGAAGTGACAGTATCAGGGATTGGTGGAATTATAGGAGGAGCAGAAAGCAGATACACACTAGTTGTAAATGGGGCGGATTTTGAGGATATTAAAAAAGCAAGTGAGCAGATTACAACAGCTTTAAATGAAGTACAAGGAATGGAGGATGTGACAACATCTTTAGAAGGAGAAGTACCTGAAATCGTTTTCGATTTGGATGATAAAAAACTTGCTGAAAAAAGAATAACTTCAGCTATAGTTGCACAAAGTCTTCGAACAATCATTAATGGGGATGTAGTAACGACCATGAGAGTTGAAGAGGAAATGAGAGAAGTGAACCTAGGATTGAAGATGGGTGAGGTTACATCTCTAAAAGATTTAGGACAGCTCCAAATTAGTAATGCAATGGGAATGCCAGTCTTTCTTCATGAACTGGGAGAACTAAAGAGGGTTAATAATATAACTTCAATTACTCATCTAAATGGTAATGAATATATCATGGTGTATGGAACTATTACTGATGAAAAAGTAGGAGATGTAACTGCTCAAGCAGATAAGGTAATTAATAACTTACGGCTTCCTGAAAATATTAGCTATTATAAGGAAGGTGTATCTGCATCGATGGATGATGGTTTCAAAGATTTGTCGATTGCCATAGCAATTAGTGTTATCTTAGTTTATTTGGTTATGGTTTTTACCTTCAAAGAAGGAAAAGCACCGTTTGTTATCTTGTTCGCTATTCCATTTTCTATTATTGGTGCATTAATTGGACTTTATATAATGAAGGAACCAATCGGTATGCCAGCAATGATCGGTTTGCTCATGTTAAATGGAATTGTCGTAACGAATGCTATCGTTCTAGTCGATAAAGTGAAGCAATTTGAAAGATGTGGAATGACCAAACAAAAAGCTTTAATTGAAGCAGGGGTCGTACGTATTCGTCCGATTTTGATAACTGCTATTGCAACAATGGGCGCATTAATCCCAATGGCTATTTCGAATGAAACTGGGATGATATCAAAGTCTCTTTCTGTTGTAGTTATAGGTGGACTATCTACTTCTACTTTTTTAACATTATTTATCGTCCCTATTCTTTATAGTCTATTAAAAAAGAATTAAAATCATAGAGAGGCTGGACATAAGTATATTTTCAAGGAAAAGAATTTTTTTACATCAGAAAAGCGCGAGAAATCAACGTTTCTAAAATTGATTTCTCGCGCTTTTTAAGCGTTTGACCAGTTTTGTCCCAGCCTTTTATATTTGTAACATTAGTACCATCTTCTTCTCCGACGCCTAACAGGTATCCTTTGTCGAGCTTGAATCTCAGTAAATGGGAAGATTGGTTGAGGAATGCTTTCACTATCCGACACTTTATGAATTTGATGTTCCGGGAGTTCTACATTTGAAAAAGTGATATTTTTAGTATTGTTCAAGAATGGTGTAGATAGCTGATTATATTCCACATTGTCTACTAAATAAGCTGTTTCAGTAGAGCGAGTAATGTTTTGAGTAGTAGTTAAGAGGGGAATAGTTTGCGGATTATATTCTACTTCGTCTTCTAAATAAGTTGTTTGCAAAGAAGCATGAGCGTATTCTATTGTTTCTTCTGTGGGAGTGATGTGTGGAATATTGTTCAAGAGTGGTACAGTGTGCTCATTATTGCCCGTAACAATAGTAGAGTCGTCGTGATGCTGTTCTTGTGAATGCTCTACTTCATGCTGGATTTCAGCATGTTGCTCTTGCACAGGGTGAACGTCCTTCATGACGAGTATTGGTCGCATCATGTCATGATCTTCATGTTCTAGGAAATGACAATGCCACATATAATGGCCGACATGATCTTTCCAATGCATAATAATTTTCGTAACCTTCCCTGCTTCCGCCTTTACAGTATCCTTCCAACCTTGCTCATAGTTACGCGGTTTTTCAGAGGGACCTGTAAATTCCAGTCTACCTTCATTTTGATATAGCTCCATATCGAAAGGGCGCCGTTCTAGTATTTTAAATTGAATTAAATGTAGATGAATAGGGTGATCAAACTGTGTGGCATTCAAAAAATTCCATATCTCTATACTATCAAGTGCGGGTTTTTCAGTAGTAGGGTCATGATACATTCGATTATTTAATAATAACATTGGTCGACCAAAATCATCTGTCGTAGCGGTTAATGGTAAATGTCTCTCGATATGTGCATCGTGTGAATGTAAATCCATTGATACTGCAAGCCTTTCTGGTATTTCACTAGTATCCTCACACTTTAGAGGAAGACACACGTTAAACTGCATGATTTCTTTTGTATGTTCATCAATGAAATCTTCATCAGAATTGACTAACGTTATTTCTTGACCTTCATATTTTGAAAAATCGACAATGATATCTGTTCGTTCTGCCGGCAATAGCTCGACAGATTGAATTTCTTGAGGAGCTGTTAATAAGCCCCCGTCTGTTCCGATTTGTATCATAGGCTCACCATTTGACAGGCTAATAACATAACCTCTTCTATTGGAGCCATTCAGAAAACGAAATCTATATTTACGAGGTTCGACATTTAAATAAGGCCAAACTTTCCCGTTTGCGACGATGGTATTACCAACAAAGCCAGGTGTAATAGATGGGTGTACGGGTACTGGGAATGGTGGTTCATCAGGATAGTAAAGAGAGCCGTCTTCATTAAACGATTTATCTTGAATTAAGATAGGGTACTCATAGTCACCACAAGGTAGGTTAGAACGCTCCTCAAGCGAATCCCGAAGTAAATAAAAACCCGCTAATCCCGCATACACATTTAAACGAGTTAGCGCCATTGCATGATCATGGTACCACAGTGTAGTACCGGGTTGATGATTGGTATATTCATGTATTTCTTTACTGAATTTTGGGCCTGTTTGCGCATAATCTCTTGTATACCATGCCTCGGGATGGCCATCACTTTCCCAATCTACATTTGCGCCATGTAAATGTGTAACAGTTCTTACTTCCTTTGAATCGTTTGCCGCATGAAGTGAAAAATCAACGGGTAAAAAGTGCTTTAAGGGCAATTGGTTACTATATCTAACATAAATGCTTTTGTCTTTTATAGCCTCAATTGTCGGTCCGGGATAAAGCCCGTTATAGCCCCAGATGATGGATTTGGGGAAATCTTTATGGAAACAATGCTCTGCTTGCATCATTTTAAGTTCATAATAATCTTTTCTCTGTTGGCCTTTATAATATTTAGGTTTAGCGGTAACCGGTTTTGGCAGCTCATCCACAAATTTTGGTATTGTCGCTGGATCTGTAGGATTAACTTCTTTAGTCAAAACATCACGTCCCTTTTCAATTCTTAAAATTGCTCATTTCCTCATCATATGGGTAAAAATAATAGGCAACAAGGACAATAATGGAGATATTTGTGCTAATAAAAAAATATCTACATTTAATCATCTGCAGGAGTTCGACATTTAAAGAAAAGAATAGGGTATATGAACTGCCAGAAGAGGCTTTAAAGCGGAGGTGTGAGCATGGGTGTTTGTGTCAATTAGAGCAAGTAGGTTGATACTTATTCCGCACTAAAAATGACGCTCATGCGAACTGTGTTATATGTGAATTGTCATTGGTTTTTAGCGAAAATTTTACTTCCTATTGGCAATTGTGAATAGGAATTTTTATATTGAAAGAGTTATCATTTTAGGGGGGTGAACTAAAAAGAGAAAAATTACTACCCGAAACATTTGAAAACGTTATTCTATCAACGTACAATATATGAAATTAAGAAACACGACAGCACAAAATTGTTGTATAATGTTGTGGTATGAGGAAAGAAAGCAGGTTGACAAAAATGGAAAGCAAAATGAATGTATACGCAGTTATAGACATGCAAATGCATCAGGCGTTCGTGTTAAAGAATACGCTAGATGTGAAACATAAGGTGAATATATGAAAAACTGGTTGATTTTCATTTCTGTCTTTATGGTTTCATTGTCACTTGTCATTAGTATTTTAGTACTCTGGAAAGCCGAGGCTCCATTCCGTTCAATTGAAGAGCAGGCTGAACAGTTGGCACTCGATGCCAAAGCCCTCGCAATTGTTTCGGAGTCTTACACATATAATGGCAAACATTCGTATGTCACTGTGTTCGGGGTAGATGAATATGGTGATAAAAAAGCTGTCTTTGTTCCGACGAATCTAAAAGCTGATTCAATTAAGGAAGTACTTTTAAAAGATGGTATTACGGAAAAGCAGGCATTATCGGTTTTAAAAAAAGAAGGCAATGTACAAAAAGTCCTCAATATCAAATTAGGCTATGAGGAGCCAGGTGCTGTTTGGGAAATTACATACCTAAACGATCACGATAAGCTCAACTATGTCTATATTATGTTTAAGGACGGCGACTGGTGGAAGCGCATTACGAATTTATAAGAGGAGTAGATCCCGTATGAAAAATTTATTAGCAAACCGTGTAAAAACTTTAACACCTTCTTCAACTTTAGCAATTACTGCGAAAGCAAAGGAATTAAAAGAGCAAGGTATTGATGTTATTGGTCTAGGTGCTGGTGAGCCAGACTTCAACACGCCACAAAATATTTTAAACGCTGCCATTGACTCAATGGAAAAAGGTTTAACAAAATACACACCTGCTGGCGGTCTTCCAGTACTTAAGAAAGCGATTATCGATAAACTTCAACGCGACAACAATCTTACATACAAGCCGAATGAAGTAATTGTAGGTGTTGGAGCAAAACATATTCTTTATACTTTATTCCAAGTTATTTTAAACGAGGGCGATGAAGTTATTATTCCGATTCCTTATTGGGTTTCTTATCCTGAGCAAGTAAAATTAGCGGGCGGTGTACCTGTTTATGTGGAAGGCACACGTGAGCAAGGCTATAAAATTACTGCGGATCAATTAAGAGCTGCTGTGACAGATAAAACAAAAGCAGTTATTATTAACTCTCCTAGCAATCCATCAGGTATGATTTATTCTCGTGAAGAGATTGCTGAAATTGCTGCTGTTGCAGAAGAAAAAGATATTTTAATCGTGTCAGATGAAATTTATGAGAAGCTTGTATACAATGGTATTGAGCATTTTTCAATTGCTGAAGTTTCTGATGCAGTGAAAGCACGTACAATCGTTGTAAATGGTGTTGCAAAATCACACTCTATGACAGGCTGGCGTATCGGGTATGCTGCAGGGGATGTGGACATTATTAAATCAATGACTGACCTTGCATCACACTCTACATCAAACGCAACAACAACTGCACAATATGCAACAGTGGAAGCGTATAATGGACCACAAGACGCTGTAGAAGAAATGCGTCAAGCATTCGAATCTCGTCTTGAAAAAATTTATCCACAGGTAAGTGCAATTCCTGGCTTCAACGTTTTAAAACCTCATGGTGCATTCTATTTATTACCAGATGTAGCAGAAGCTATGGCTCATACTGGTTATGATTCAGTAGATGCATTCGCTGCGGATATTTTAACAGAAGCAAACGTAGCAGTGATTCCAGGTTCTGGCTTTGGCGCACCAACTACAATGCGATTATCTTATGCTACATCTTTAGACTTATTAGAAGAGGCAGTCCGTCGAATTGATACATTTGTAAAATCAAAATGGCAAGACTAATCCTTTTAACCAACTTTGGAGGATTTCTATGAAAAAAATTATGATTCAAGATATGCCAAAGCATATCGGTGAAACCGTCAAGCTAGGTGCTTGGCTAGCGAACAAACGATCAAGTGGTAAAATTGCCTTCTTACAATTACGTGATGGTTCTGGCTTTGTACAGGGCGTTGTTGTAAAAGAAGAAGTAGGCGAAGAAATTTTTGCCATTGCAAAAGGTATGTCCCAAGAAACTTCTATGTACATTACAGGAGAGGTTAAAGCAGATGAGCGTTCAAGCTTTGGCTGTGAGCTTGTTGTAACTGGTATTGAAGTATTACATGCTGCAACTGATTTTCCGATTACGCCAAAAGAACACGGTCCTGAGTTTTTAATGGATAACCGTCACTTATGGCTGCGTTCTCGTAAGCAACATGCGATCATGAAAATCCGTAATGAAATTATTCGTGCAACTTATGAGTTTCTTAACAACACTGGCTTTACAAAAATGGACCCGCCAATTTTAACTGGATCGTCTCCTGAAGGTACTTCTGAGCTATTCCATACAAAATATTTTGATGAAGATGCTTTCCTTTCTCAATCTGGTCAGCTTTACTTGGAAGCGGCTGCGATGGCTTTAGGTAAAGTGTTCTCATTCGGCCCAACATTCCGTGCTGAAAAATCTAAAACACGACGTCACTTAATCGAGTTTTGGATGATTGAGCTGGAAATGGCGTTTGTTGAATTTGAAGAAAACCTAGAAGCGCAAGAACAATACGTGGAGCATATCGTACAATCAGTGCTGGCAAATTGCAAATTAGATTTAGAGCGTCTTGGCCGTGATACATCTAAACTTGAAAATATTAAAGCACCATTCCCTCGTATTTCTTATGACGATGCCATTAAATTATTACATGAACAAGGATTTGACGATATTGAATGGGGCGATGATTTCGGTGCACCACATGAAACTGCAATTGCTAATTCATTTGATAAACCTGTATTCATCACTTGCTACCCAGTAGGCATTAAGCCATTCTACATGCAACCACATCCTGACCGTGATGATGTAGTATTATGTGCAGATTTAATTGCACCAGAAGGTTATGGTGAAATAATTGGTGGTTCTGAGCGTATCCATGACTATGATTTATTAAAATCTCGTCTTGAAGAACATCATTTATCTTTAGATGCTTATGCATGGTATTTAGAGCTACGTAAACAAGGCTCTGTACCACATTCAGGCTTCGGTCTAGGATTGGAGCGTACAGTGGCATGGATTTCAGGCACGGAGCACATCCGTGAAACGATTCCATTCCCACGTTTACTAAACCGCTTATATCCATAAGCAACAACTCTTGCTGAAAGTTGAGGCGGGAGACTTGTACCTGACGCTTCGCTTTCGGTACTATAAATTACTGCCCGTTAAAGCAGTTATAATTAAAAGTCGCGTAGTTATATGTCTACGCGGCTTTTCTACTTACGATGGAAAAAGGAGTCAAGTATAATATGAGCACAAATAACAATCGACTCCGTACATGGACTGAGCAGAGAATGATTCAAATTCCTCAGCTTTTTTTTCAGTTTTATAAGGAGTTAAATATTGAGGATGATGAGGCACTTATTGTTATGCATTTACTTGCGTTCCATATGGAGGGTAATGATTTTCCAACGCCTAATGATTTGATGAATCGTCTCACAATGCCTGGCAATGACATTACTTCACGTCTACAGCGATTAATGCAAAAAGGTTTCCTTGAAATAACAAGCGACGTTGATGCAAGTGGCAAATTATATGAAAAATATTCGGTATATCCACTTTGGGAGCGTATTATGCAGATGATTGAAATGAAGGAACATCAAAAATCAGCAGCATCACTTCAACAAGAAGAGGGTGAAATATTCCGGTTATTTGAAGAGGAAATAGGGCGTCTTTTATCTCCTTTAGAGCTAGAAAAAATCGGGTCTTGGCTAGATGAGGATAAGCACAGTCCAGCGCTTATTAAGGAGGCGCTTAAGGAGGCTGTGTTTGCTGGCAAGCTAAGTATTCGTTATATTGATCGAATATTATTAGAGTGGAAAAAGAAAAATATTACGACACCAAAGGCTGCACAGAAGCAAAGCGAGCAGTTCCGTGAAAAACAAACATTTAACAGACCACCAGTCCGTACGATGCAGCAAGAAACGCAGTCGACAAATAAAGTACCATTTTATAATTGGTTAGAAGAAAGAGAATAGGGGGCTTCCGATATGTTAACAAAAACACAATGGGAGCATTGTCTAGCGGAAATGGATCGTATGTTTCCGGATGCGCATTGTGAGCTAGTGCATGACAATCCGTTTGAGCTGACAATTGCTACGTTATTATCGGCACAGTGTACGGATGTACTTGTAAACAAAGTAACGAAAACATTGTTTCAAAAATATAAAAAGCCAGAAGATTATTTAGCTGTATCCCTAGAGGAGCTGCAACAGGATATTCGTTCCATCGGCTTGTATCGAAATAAGGCGAAGAATATTCAAGCATTATGTCAACGACTATTAGATGAGTACGACGGCGAAATACCAGCAAGCCGAGAAGCACTAGTCACATTGCCCGGTGTTGGTCGTAAGACGGCTAATGTCGTGTTGTCTGTAGCTTTTGATATTCCTGCACTTGCAGTGGATACACATGTAGAGCGCGTTTCTAAACGATTAGGGCTTTGCCGCTTGAAGGATACAGTGCTAGAAGTCGAAGAAACAATTATGAAAAAAACACCGATGGACAAGTGGTCGAAAACACATCATCAGTTAATTTTCTTCGGTCGTTATCATTGTAAAGCTCAAAACCCTAACTGTCACACATGCCCTTTACTTGATGATTGTAGAGAAGGACAGAAGCGTTTGAAAAAAGGACTGGTGAAGGAAGCGTGAATGTAGAGGCAATCGAAAAGGAAAAAATAGATGCTTGGTTTGCAGAATGGACAGAACTGGAGGCCAAAATTCATGCAGCTCATGATGCAAGGAATGGTGAAGCAAAAGGATTGATGGAAATGGCCATTTTATTGTTTGAGCGCTTAGTGCAAGAAGCAGGCGATGAAGTGTTCCCCATTAACGGTGTTGAACGATTAGCCTTTATAAAAGCAAAGCCTGGCCAATATGCTTGTTATCGTCAGCTCGATGAATTATTTAAGGAAACAAAAAAACGAGCAGCACGACTACGCTTGCAGGCTGCCAAAAAGTAATACAGAAGGACAGTCTAAGCAAATCTAAAGAGATAAAAAAGCAGAGTAGCGTTAAGCTACTCTGCTTTTTTTTATTCAGTACTTCCATTACCATCATCCGGTACGGTTGGTTCAGTTGGCGTTGTTGGTGGCTTGCTACCATTATTGTTGCCATTGTTACCTGGGGGGGTACCGTTATTTCCTGTATTGCCGTTGTTACCATTCCCAGCATTACCATTGCCATTGTTGCCATTGTTGCCATTGTTGCCATTATTACCATTATTACCATTTCCGTTACCATTGTGGTTACCGTTGTCTCCGTTATTGCCATTTTGATCAGGTGCCGTTGGTTCCTCAACATCTGGTTGATCCGGAGTATCTGGCTCTTTATTTTCATCAGTCGTACCTGTTACTTGGAAGGCGGTTGTACCTGGTTTACTGCGTGTACCATCTACAACTGCCACGACAGAAATCGTATATTTGCCATCTTCCAGTTGTTTGTTGCTAATTGTTAAGCCTTTGCTTTCCGTTTTACCAAGAGAAATAGTCTCTCCACCTTCTTTTGTAGCGGATACCTCGAAGGTAGTTGGTAGCGGTTCATCTGTTTCCGGATTAAGCATTGCATCATGCTCCCAAGAAATATTGATAGATTGACCTTCTGTATCAAGGCTTGCACTTACATTGTATGGTGAAGAAAGTTCTGGCATTGCGTATTCATTAGAAACTTCATTAGGCTCTGTACCACGTACAAATAGCTCTGTTCGACGTTTCTCACTTGGTGTAAAATTACTTGCTAATTTAAGCGGCTTTGTGCCTACTTCAATTGTAGCTTCCACAACTGAGTTTGGCTTTTTGAAACGTGGTGTTTCAACGTTCGCCGAAATTTCTTTCATAATTTGTTTAAATAAATGTTGTGGTAAACGACGTTCATCCCAAGTTGTAATTGGATCAAAGTGTTTTTCATAACCACTCCAAATAGCGATTGAATAGTTTGATGTGTAACCAGCGAACCATGAATCTGGGACACTTGTATCCGGTAAATTATGCTTGTTAAAATCAGCGCTTGAATAGTTTGTTGTACCTGTTTTACCTGCGATATCTAATCCAGATACATTGGCTGCAGTACCTGACGCATCAGGCTTATTGCCGACAACGTCACGTAACATATCTGTCACCATATAAGCTGTATAATCGCTCATTGCTACATTAGACTCTGGTGTGTAATCTTTTGTTGTTTTACCGTCACGGTAAACGATTTTTGTAATCGCATAAGGATCAGTGTAAACACCATTATTCCCAAATGCTGCATAGGAAGCTGCCATTTGTGTAGGAGACATAGTAATATCCCCACCACCGATCGCGTCAGATTCATAAACCTTTTCAGCATTAATACCTAATCGGCCAACAAATTCTTGTGCTTTGTCAATACCAACTTCTTTTAATGTTTTAACAGCTGGAACGTTACGTGAAGCATATAAAGCTTTACGTGCTGTCATTGTACCCATATATTTATTATCCCAATTCGTGATAGTTTGTTTCGTTCCTGTGTATTTCATAGGTTCATCCACAAGTGTTTGACCTGTTGACCATTTTAAATTTTCGATTGCTGGTCCATAATCTAGTAATGGCTTCATTGTTGAACCTGGTTGATGTTGTAAGTCATATGCATAGTTGAAACCACGTTCTACCCCGTAATTGCGTCCGCCGCCGATTGCTTGAATTTGACCTGTTTTCGTATCAACGACAGTTACACCCGATTGAATCTTTTCTGTTGGGAAGTTACTGTCATCATTCATAATGTTTTCAACAATTTGTTGTGCTTTCGGATCAAGTGTTGTATAGACTTTAATTCCTTCAGCCATTGCACTACCATCACCGTTTTTCTCTAGCTCATTAATAACGACATCAAGGAAGGCATCGTATTTAGAGCCAGAAAATTTTTGACGTGTTGCGTCGTCAGCTAAACCAGCTTGAACGTTTACTTTCTTTGCTTCCTCCATCTGAGCTTTTGTAATTTTACCATGTTGATACATTAATCCTAGAACCGTATTACGACGTTTTTCTGCAAGTTCTGGATTTTTTAATGGATTGTATGCATTTGGGCGTTGTACTAAACCCGCAAGTAATGCTTCTTCATCTAAAGTTAAATCTTTTAGTTCTTTACCATAGAAATATTGGGCTGCTGTACCGAAGCCATAAACACGACCTGACATCAGCATTTTGTTAAAGTACATTTCAAAAATTTCTTCTTTTGTATATTTACGTTCTAATTGGAAGGAAAGCCAAGCTTCCTGTGCTTTACGTTTTAATTTTTTCTCATTTTGTAAAAATGAATTTTTAACAACTTGTTGTGTTAATGTCGAGGCCCCTTGTGCCCCGAAGCCATCACGGAAGTTTGCGAGTATTGCACCACCGAGGCGATAAAAATCCATACCACCGTGTTCGAAAAAGCGAACATCTTCCGTTGCAAGGATAGCGTTAATCATATCCTGTGGTATATCTTCATATTTTACAAATTTACGGTTTTCTGCACCAATTGTTGCAAACAAATCACCGTTTTTATCATAAAACTCAGACGAAACAGGGTCCTTCAGTAATTTTTCATCTAGTTCAGGTGCGGTACTTGCATAATAGGCGAATAACCCGGCACCTCCAATAAAACATGCTGCAACAATAGCTACAAGTGTTAACGTAATGCGCTTGAACCATTTTTTCTTCGATGGTTTCGAATCGCTTTTTTTATTTTTTTGAGCGCGAGCCTTTTGATGCTCACCGCGTGTCGCACGACGTTCAGTCATTCTACTATCTCCTCACTTTCAGAACCATGGCTTTTTGCTTCAATTAGCATTTGGACAATCGGTAAATAATCGATCCGTGGATAATAGCTTGTAGGAATTTCAAAAGCTTCCTTTTCTATAGTTGAAAAGGGAATCGATTTACGTTCACCGTTTTCCATCGCTAGCCAGGCCTTTTGTAAAACATCGTATGGCACAATAAAATATCGTTCAAAAGCTGAGAAACGAACGATAATAAAAGCCACACCATTTTGTTCCGTCACTTGCTGCATATGTGTCATTTGATGTACGTGAATATTTTTTAGTGGAAAACTGGTTTTTGAAGCCGTTTCCTTTGCATCAAAATCAATATAATGCCCGTTCCAAACACCATTGTAATCTGTAGTTGAGGGTGTTCGGAAATAAGCCTCACGAATAACTGCAGCACTTCGTGATGGGTACTCTACTTTGACGATTTGCACGGGAACAGGTTTCTTATGAATGATAGCAAGTCGTCTTTTTACATAATAATCGTTTGCTTCATCAATTTCATCTTCTAGTGTTTTTCCTCGATTACTAAAAGAAAAATCCTTGTCCTTTCCCTTTTTTGCTGTTTTTTGAACAGTTGGATTAGGGGAATACAATTTCCCGTTCGGATAACGAATTGTCACTTAGTTCACCCTCTATAATACTGCTATTATACAATAGTTTACCATGATTAAGTAGCAGTTCTCCACTTCTATAGATAGTATGATTGATGCTAGATTAGCAATAGTTAAAATTACCAACAAATAACCGATCTTTAGGCAATTTTCTATTTTTAAAGTCGAAAAATATCATGTTGCATAATTTATTCTATAACGCGAATCGTCAAAATAACTGATGAAATTTTCACACGAATTTATAGAAAAAACTGGTCTCTACGTTAGTTTCTCTACTTGATAGACGATATTGAAGACAACGAAAATAGATTAGTTCAATTAAATTTTATCGAAATACTTCTTCTTTCAGCTAACTTACGCTTATTTTGTCACGCATGAAGGTAATTTTATACATGCGAGGAATACATAAATTAAAGCAAAGGAGGCGTTATTTTGAACAAGTTAAAACAATTAGTTGCGCAGTTGGATCTAGTCAATCAATTACTGTTAACGAGAGTGTCTTTGGAAAAAAATGCTCAAAACATGAATTTTTTTATGCAGCTCAAATCTGTTAGCCAGAAAGTAAGCTTAGCAGAAAAGAACTGGCAAGTAAAGAATGCTTGTTCGCCTATTAGTAGTGAAAAATGATAGACTTTGGTACACTTATCTCATATGCAATTGAAATAACCCAATATGAGTATTTTTCATACATTATCTACCATGATGAGTGATGTACCTTGAATAGGACTCATCATCAAAAGCTAGGGGTGTCATTTTCTTGAAAGATATGCCATTTATATGGGCTAATTGCGGTGAAGACTGGGCAACGCCTTAGTCACAGGTGAGACCCGAGAACGAGCTAGTAGTGGATGAAGGCTAAAAGCATTACGTCCTGAGATAACTCTTTTGTGGCCAACATTGTGCGCTGTCGTTGCACTTTCACACAGTCGAAACGGAAATCAATCCCAAGTAATGGTGATGAGCCATAAATAAAGCTTTTATACATCATTGGGAGTAAAATTACTCATATAACATAAATAATTTTGTAGACTATTTTTTAGGTAGAACGAATGTTAATAGGTTCGGAAAATTAGCTTTAAATGATACTATGCGTTAACGTAAATGCAGATGAATCTTCATTTAAAGGATGGATTCAACCTAAATACGATAAAATTTCAAGGCTCATCACCAAAAGTTGTGTTGAAACGTGTGCCATGTAATAGGTTAACGGTTTCGCACAGACGAACCCATGTTGTTGCTGTCGCTCCGCTTTCGCACAGACGAACCCATGTTGTTCCTAAGCGACTCATTGGACGGCACAGACGGAACAGAGTAAATCCTACGTTATGGTGATGAACCTTCATTGATGAGATGAGGTGCAAAATTGATATTAATACAGCAAACTTCCAAATTAATAGATGAATGTGATAAATGTGTTTCACGCTTCTGGCAAATGCGTGAGGAGAATCGTACGCCCGACTTTTTTGTTGAGGTTAAGCCATACGCTGATGTTATTCACCAGTTTTTAAAGGAATGGCAGCAAGAGGCGCATGAGTGGATTCAAAAAAATCAACCAAAATATATGCATACACAACAAATTGCTTCAGCAGTAGAATCGATGGAGCAATTTGTTGTGCAATCCTTTTATAAAGAAACGAGTAAAAAGCGTTTTTTAGATGCGATTCATTCAACCTCGTATACGTTAAAAATTTTTGAACGGCTAGTGAAGGAGATAGAAACAGATGTTATCGAAAAAAAGGACCATCAGTGAACTATTAAACGAGTGGAGATATGATGAGGAATTGAAGGAACGCATTTTACACTGGCAAACGCTTGAAGGGCGTGAAGCTAAATATGCACCTTTCCCAGAAAATTTACATCCTTCACTTGTAAAGGCTCTTCGAACAAGAGGGATAGAACAACTATATACCCATCAACGTCAGGCGTTTGATTACGCAATGGAGGGTGTTTCTTTTACTGCCGTCACACCAACAGCGTCTGGAAAATCATATTGCTACCATCTACCGGTGCTTCAAAAAATAGTAGAAGATAAAAATTCACGTGCGATTTATTTATTTCCAACGAAAGCTTTAGCGCAGGATCAAAAAAATGATTTAAATGAATTAATCGAACAAAGCGGTGAAGAAATTTTAAGTTATACGTATGATGGGGATACTGCGCCTGGGATTCGTCAAAAGGTTCGGAAGGCAGGGCATATTGTGATGACAAATCCAGATATGCTTCATTCAGGGATTTTGCCACATCATACGAAATGGGTTTCACTATTTGAAAATTTGCAGTATATCGTCATTGATGAGTTGCATACATATAAAGGTGTGTTCGGTTCGCATGTTGCGCATGTTATTCGAAGGTTAAAACGTATTTGTGAGTTTTATGGCAGTAAGCCGATTTTTATTTGTACATCAGCAACTATTAAAAATCCAAAAGAGTTAGCGGAATCTCTAACGAATGAAAGCCATGCCTTAATCAGCGATTCCGGAGCGCCAGTTGGGAAAAAGACATTTCTTTTTTATAACCCACCTATCGTCCATAAAACATTTGGCGTGCGCCGAAGTGCTGTTTTAGAGGTGAGTGACCTCGCAAAAAGATTATATACAGCAGGTATTCAAACCATTATTTTTGCTAAAAGTCGTGTACGAGTAGAAATGATTGTGACGTATTTAAAGGAACTTACACGCAATAAGCTTTTAGATGAATCGGTGAGAGGTTATCGTGGTGGTTATTTACCCTCTGAGCGACGTGTTATTGAACGAGGTCTTCGTGACGGTACTATTCAAACAGTGGTTAGTACAAATGCGCTGGAATTAGGCGTCGATATTGGACAATTACAGGCATGTATCATGACAGGTTACCCTGGAAATATCGCAAGTGCTTGGCAGCAAGCAGGTCGTGCTGGCCGTCGCCAGGACGAGGCGTTAATCATTTATGTAGCGCAATCGGCAGCGCTTGACCAGTACGTAGTGAACCATCCGCTCTTTTTACTTGGCAGTGCACCAGAGGAAGCGCGTATTTATCCTGAAAATATGCTGATTTTAATGGATCATTTGAAATGTGCAGCGTTTGAGTTACCTTTTTCCACGCATGATACGTATGGTGAATATGAAATTCAAGAGTTACTTGAATATTTAGCGGAGGAAGGCGTTGTGTTTAAAACGAGTGAGAAGTGGCATTGGATGTGTGATCGCTTTCCGGCACATGATATTAGTCTTCGTTCTGCTTCACAAGAAAATGTTGTTATTATTGATATGACGGTCCCTGCACAAACAAAGGTTATTGGTGAAATGGATCGCCATAGTGCGATGACATTGCTACATGAAGAGGCTATTTATTTGCATCAGGGCATTCAATTTCAAGTAGAAAAACTTGATTGGGAAGAGAAGAAAGCGTATGTACGAGAAGTAGATGTCGATTACTATACTGACGCTAATCTAGCTGTTGAGATGAAGGTGCTAGAGGAAGATCGGAGTCGAGACTATAAGGATGGTGTTATTGGCTTCGGTGATGTTGGCTTAGTCGCGCAGGCAACGATATTTAAAAAAATACGCTTCGGTACACACGATAATATCGGTTCTGGACCTATTCATTTACCACCAGATGAAATGCACACAAACTCTTCGTGGCTATCATTCTCTGCGCTAGAAAAATGGTCGGAGGCGGAGCTAACAGACGCCATGACAGGAGCTGCATATGCGATGAATGCGTTCATACCATTGTTTATTCAATGTGATAGTAGTGATGTAGCAGTTGTCCCACAGGTAAAGGCAACTCATAATGAGCAACCGACATTTTTTGTTTATGATAAGTATCCTGGCGGTATTGGATTAAGTGAAAAGGTATATGATTTATGGGAAGATCTGTTGACTAAGACGCGGGAGCATGTAACGAGTTGTGCTTGTGAATCAGGCTGTCCATCATGTATAGGAGCTCAAGATAGCTTACAGCAAGCAAAGAAAAAAGTAATAGAACTTCTTCACATTTTAAATTAGAATACACAGAGGGCTTGAAGAGGAAAAAGTCTAAAAAACTATTCCTACAAGCCCTTTTTTTATTATTATATAAATCATTTTACGGTTATTACTAGCCAACTCTTTATGTATATTCTTCCGTTGTTATTTTTGGATATGCTTAATCGATTTTAAATAGTTAATTAATTTAAACCTATTGAGCCTATCACATGTGAACAATATTACACCTTACTAGCACATCTTCTCTTTGTGCAGAAGCTAAAAGATGCGCTATGATTAATATAGATTATACTTGTGGTAAAAAAATAAGGACAATCCTCAATTTTGAAAGTGTGATAATCATGTTATAACAAGCGTTTTATCCACTGTTCATTCGGAGGGTTTCACAATTTTTGGGTGAGCACTCTGATGGTAATGGCAGCAGCATGAAGGCTAGCTGTGATTGTGATTCAGTCTTTCCATCGAGATAGTTTAAAGGAAGCAAAAAAGTACTATAAGTTTTAGCAATCTTACATGCAGAAAATGGTGAAGTAAATGTCTTACGAAAATAAAATTTTACAAATGAAAAAAATGCTCGGTAAGAAAACGACAACAACTCTAAAAAAAGAGGATAAACCTGCTTATCAAAAACCTGTTGCTCCAAGCTATACTGAGCAGTGGGGAAAAGCTGGACTAACAATTGTAGAAAATGAATTCGGCATTGTTTTTAAACGACAAGTGCGTTATCCGTTTAGTTATCAGCATGGTCATTATAAGTTGCAGTCATTTTTTGATGCATTAGTAAAATGGCAAGAGGCAAAGTTCGAACATCCATATGCATTAGAAATGAATGAAAAGGTATTGTTTTTTGATACGGAAACTACTGGTTTAAAGGGTGTAGGCACACAAATTTTTCTTCTAGGCTTTTTAGAAGTATCAGAGGAAAATGAAAGCTTTATTTTAACTCAATATATTTTAGCTGATCCTGCACATGAGGCAGCGTTACTTTTTGAATCAAAGCTTTGGCAAAAAACAGCGACGGTTATAACCTATAATGGGAAAAGTTTTGACTGGCCGCAACTTGAAACACGTTGGACACTCAACCAAAAAGAATTACCTAAACTGCGTACACAACGGCAAATCGATTTATTGCATAGTTCAAAGCGTTTATGGAAAAATGATATGGAAAGAATGAAATTAAAAGCTGTAGAAGAAGAGAAGCTTGGCTTTTCTCGCATTGGAGATATACCTGGATATCTTGCACCTATTATTTATTTAGATGCAATCAAAAGCGGTGTTCCAGATACACTTATGAAAGTCCTTCTTCATAATGAATGGGATTTACTTTCACTCGTTACGCTTTATGTCCATTCTACAAATTTGCTATTTGAAGAGACGAGTGAAGAATCGGCAAAAACGTTTACAAATATCGGGAAATGGTATGCTGATTTAAAAGAGAGTTCACAGAGTGTAAAGGTTTTAGAAAAGGTTACGACCCAATTTGATGCACTAGAATCGGGAAATGCACAATATTATTTAGCAATACAGCATAAAAGAAATAAAAAGTTTAGTGAAGCGATCGATGGATTTGTGGCTGCTCTACATTTCGTTGATCAACGAAAAAAGTTGCATGTATTAGAACAACTAGCGATGATATATGAGCATCAAATGAAAGATTATGACCAGGCCTTTTATTATACGCAAGAGGGCATAAAATTAATAAAAAAGAATGAGCAATGGAGAGTAGAACAAAAGCAGAAATGGGAAATTTCTTGGGAAAAGAGGTTACTCCGGTTAGGAAATAAGAAATAATTTCCCGGGTAAGCGCAAGAAACGACAAGTTTAGCCTTACATTTGATGTTTTCAAACGATATAATGTGATGAAGTATGCTATAATGTAACGCATGTAGTGTGAGGAAGGGCGATGTGAATGGATATTAAATTAACGTCAAAAATGATCCTTGAAAAGGAATTTAAGAAAAATTTTAAAGGCTACAATGTAGAAGAAGTCGATTCATTTCTTGATGAAATAATACAAGATTATGAAACGTTTGAAAAAGTGGTGGCCCAACTTCGTGAAGAAAATAAACAGTTAAAAGAAGAAATTGATAATACGCCTAAGAGACAACCTGTCGCATCGGCAGCTGGTACGACAAACTTTGATATTTTAAAACGTCTTTCGAATTTAGAGAAACACGTATTTGGTAGTAAGTTGTACGAATAATTTTTGTCAATTATATTGTATTTATCATAAAACTCTAGTATAATCTTTTTTATCATCATGAAATTCTGGTAATCGCTGCGGCGCTAGACGTCGTAGAGGAAAGTCCATGCTCGCACGGTTCTGAGATGACCGTAGTGTTCGTGCTTACTGAAAAAATAAGGTAAGGCAGCTGTAATGGCTGACGGCGGAAGGAAAACCTAAGTCTTAATGATATGGTTGAAACTTCCTGAAAGTGCCACAGTGACGTAGCTTGCTTGGAAACATGCAAGGTGGAACGAGGTAAACCCCACGAGTGAGAAACCCAAATTATGGTAGGGGCACTCTCTAAAAGGAATTGAACGGATAGAGGGACAGAGTTAACTCTGTAGATAGATGATTACTACCCGGCCGTACGAGGCGATAGCTGTTTGAGTACTCGGGAACAAAACATGGCTTATGGAATTTTTTGATGCTTATTTATGAAATGACAAGCGCTCTCCAATTTGGTGGAGAGCTTTTCTTTTGACTATAGAAAGAAAAAGTTACTTGTTAATCATGTCTAGACATGCGCGATATACGTTTGAGAATAAGGCTGTACACTGTTGGTCATGCCTCTGCTGCTACGATTCGAAACAAAAACATCTAATTAAACTGTTATCGCAACGATGTACATATTGTCTACTTAAGAGTAGACTGGCGCAAAAGCGCTTTTCTAAAAAATGAGGGTAGTAAAGAGAGATAGGATGGAGCGGAAACATGAACCGAGTGAACGATAGTCTGGGGAAGCTAAATTCGATTTCCAATTATCCTACTGCCTTAATAACAAAAACCTTTGAAAATGTATCTGAAGGCATCATGATCACAGATAAAGATAAAAGAATAGAATTGGTCAATCCTGCATTTGAATTTGTAACTGGCTATAAACGTGATGAAGTAATTGGAAAAACACCAGCCGTTCTACAGTCAGGTGTACATGAATTGCAATTTTATTTAGATATGTGGGAAAAGATACGACAAGAAGGCATTTGGCAGGGGGAAATATGGAATCGTCGAAAAACCGGAGACGTATATCCAGAATGGTTAACAATTGTAGGTGTAGCCAACGATGAGGGAGAGATTACAAATTACTGTGGTATTTTCACAGATTTGTCTGAAAGAAAAATAGTAGAAAATGAACTAGAAAAGAGTTTATTAACGGACTCTTTAACGGAAGTATCAAATCGATTTGCATATATTGAAAGAATGGATAATCTATTAGAATCATCTTCTACTATTTCTCATTCAGTACAGCATGCAGTCTATTTTTTAGATTTAGATCGATTTAAACAAATTAATGATACGTTAGGTCATGCAGTCGGAGATACCATTCTAGTAGAAGTGGCAAAGCGTTTAAAAACATTGTTAAAAAATAAAGATATCATTGCAAGATATGGCGGTGATGAGTTTATTATTACGTTAACAAACGTTAAGAATGCCAAAGAAGCCGCAAATTTTGCTGAACAAATTATCGGGATTATTGAACAGCCTTTGGATGTTAATGGTCAAGATATTTTTATTTCTACGAGTATTGGTATCAGCATGTATCCATCAGAAGGTGATACAACCGAGCAATTGATTCATTGTGCTGACAAGGCAATGACTTATTCAAAAAAGAATGGCCTAAACGACTATGCATTTTATTTTGAGGAATTGAAGACTGACTCTCAGCGTGTTTTATTATTAGATTCGGAACTACGGAGAGCTATTGAAAACCAGGAATTTGAGCTTCATTTCCAACCTAAAATATCTGTGGAAAATGAAGAGATTCAAGGGTTAGAGGCACTTGTACGTTGGAATAGTGAAAGATTGGGATTTGTCTCGCCAGCAGAATTTATTCCTTATGCTGAGGAAACAGGACTAATCATTCCTTTGAGCGAAGTGATTATAGAAAAAGCTTGTAAGGCAGTTATAGAGATGCGTCGAAGTGGCTACAAGACTCCGGTTGCCATCAATATTTCAAGCATTCACTTTAAGCAACAAAATTTTTTAGACTCTGTTCAAGCGATATTAGAGCGTTATAACACGCCTGCTAACAATTTTGAAATCGAAGTTACAGAACGTACTGTGATGAACAGTGCAAATGAAACGGTTAGCAAGCTTGTGCGACTTAAGAAAATGGGCTTTAAAATTTCTATTGACGATTTTGGGACAGGCTATTCGTCTCTTAGTTATTTAGTTCGTTTCCCTCTTGATTATTTAAAAATCGATCGAAGCTTCATTCAACATATTGGCTCACTCGATGAAAAACAGGCAGTAGTGGATGCGATTATTCAAATGTCGCATCGCTTAAAAATGAAAGTTGTTGCTGAAGGTGTAGAACAAGCACAACAAGTGGATATACTACGTAAAATGAACTGTGATATAATTCAAGGCTATTATTACAGCAAACCGTTGCCACTTCATGAACTTATTGAGTTTATGGAGTATTGGGAAATTGAGCATCAAGGAAGGAATTAGTGTATGGCAAACTATAAATTAGTAGCAACTGCTGCAATGGGATTAGAGTCGATTGTGTCACAAGAGGTAAAGGCACTAGGCTATGAAACAACAGTCGAAAACGGCAAAGTGTATTTTGAAGGTGACGAAACGGCCATTGCACGAACAAACTTATGGCTACGTGTAGCAGACCGAGTAAAAATTGTTGTAGGACAGTTTCCTGCTAAATCTTTTGAACAGTTGTTTGAAAGTGTAAAAGCTTTACCGTGGGAAAAATACTTACCAGTTGATGCGGCTTTCCCAGTATCAGGGAAGTCTGTTAAATCCCAATTATTTAGTGTGCCAGATTGTCAGGCAATTACTAAAAAAGCAATTGTAGAGCGCATGAAACAACATTATAAACGTTTAGGATTTTTAGATGAATCCGGTGCAACTTATAAAATTGAAGTTTCAATTTTAAAAGATGTGGCTACACTTACTATTGATACATCGGGTGCGGGCTTGCATAAGCGTGGATATCGTCAAGCACAAGGCGAAGCACCATTAAAAGAAACATTAGCAGCGGCACTCGTACAAATTTCTAAGTGGAATCCGAGTCGACCGTTCGTAGATCCATTCTGTGGTTCTGGCACAATTGCGCTAGAAGCAGCAATGTTTGGACAAAATATTGCACCGGGCTATAACCGTGAATTTATTTCAGAGGATTGGCCATGGATGAAGGCAAAATTTTGGGATGCAGCGCGAGATGAAGCGGATAGCTTAGCGAACTATGATCAACCATTAGAAATTTTCGGATCTGATATAGATCATCGCATGGTGAGTATTGCACAAGAAAATGCACTAGAAGCGGGCTTTGGTGATATGATTACGTTCAAGCAAATGCAAGCACGTGATTTTACAACACTGCTAACAGATGGTGTTATGATTGGTAATCCACCATACGGAGAGCGTATTGGTGACATCGAAGTCGTGGAGCAGGTAATTCGAGACTTAGGAAAAGTCATGAAAAACTATCCGACTTGGTCTGTGTACATGTTGTCCTCAATGAAAAACTTTGAGGAATTGTACGGTCGTCAATCGACGAAGAAGCGTAAATTATTCAATGGCTTTATTGAAACGAATTATTACCAATTCTGGGGACAAAAGTCTAAAAGAGATTAACGAATGATAACGGAAGATAAGATTTTTTCTTATCTTCCGTTTCGTCGCGTATAATAGGACCAGATAGTTAGAGGGGGAACGTCAATTGCGTAAATCTTTACCATTTGTATTAACAAAGGACCGCTCATTTTTTGAGTCATTAGGTGACTGGATGGGGGACGTCCTTTACGATGAATTACCTGAAAAGGGCTTTGAATGCCGTGATGAGCAAATTTTTATGGCCTATCAAATTGAGCAAGCCCTAAAAGAAAAAAACGTGCTTTTTGCGGAGGCAGGTGTAGGGACTGGGAAAACAATTGCCTACTTACTACCAGCTGTATCCTATGCACGCTATACTGGCAAACCAGCCCTTATCGCATGTGCAGATGAAACTTTAATCGACCAGCTAGTAAAAGAGGGCGGCGATATTTATAAGCTACAGAAAACGTTAGGTCTTGAAATTGATGTTCGCCTAGCAAAGTCACGAGACCAATATTTATGCTTAAAGCGTTTCGAGGAAGCTGAAAAAGTGGAAACCGATGAATGGATCGATGATATTGCATTTTCTATACCTGATGGAGTATATGCGCAGGGCTCAATGATTGCTATACAACCTTATGGTGAACGCAGCGAATATCCAACTGTCAGTGATGAAGATTGGCAAAAAGTAAACTACAACTCGATTATGCAGTGTTCAGTATGTGATCTACGTAATCGATGTGGTCAAACATTACATCGTGCACATTATCGTAAATCGACGGATTTAATCATTTGTTCGCAAGATTTTTTGATGGAGCATTTAGCAACAAAGGAGTCTCGTGAACGTGAAGGGCAACTAGCATTATTGCCTGAAGTATCAATGATGGTGCTAGACGAAGGTCATTTATTAGAATATGCTGCGCAAAAAGCAATGACGTATAAAGTACAGGCGACAACAATTGTGACATTGTTAGAGCGTTTAATGGTGGATGGTGTGCGAGAGCGTACATTATACGCGATGGAAAAATTACAAGATGACCATGAGCTATTTTTTGACCAACTACGAGATGATCTAGTAGCTTCTGAAGAAGAGCGTAAACGTATTAATAAATCGCCAAATCTGCTGAAATACGGTAAACAACTTATTGAGGATGTCGAAACATTACTCGAGGAATTTGTCTTTGAATCTGAAATGTATATGATTCCAGAGTATGAATTAAATATGGCAGAGGAGTATTTAGAACAATACGAGGCATCTTTACGTATTTTCATAGCACAGGGAGATGCAGTTGATTGGTTAGAAGAAACGGATGGGGAGGAAACGCTCGTAATTATGCCGCGTCTCATCACAGAAGTTTTATCAGAAAAATTATTCTCTAAAAAACTTCCAATAGTATTCTCTTCAGCAACTTTATCCGTCAATAAAGATTTTTCGTATATTGCCTATAGTTTAGGAATACGTAATTATCAATCGTTTTCTGTTCCCTCTCCATTTGATTATGAAGAAGTTATGCGAATTTATTTACATGAGCTATCTCAAAAGGGGAAAACAGCGCGTGTTCAACAGCTATTACGTGATGGTGAAAAAACATTAATTTTATTTAAATCAAAACAAGCAATGTTAGATTTCAAAGCGGAACTACCTCTTATGGAACGGATGTATGTAGCGTTTGAGGGGGATCGTGAACTATCAGGGATTGTTCGTGATTTCCAAGTAGGCACAATCAAAACATTATGCTCCTATCATTTATGGGAAGGTCTAGATTTGCCGGAGGAGGCATTAACACGAGTTATTATTTATGATTTACCATTCCCTCCACATGATCCATTATTTGATGCGAAACGTACATTTGCAGAAAATCCATATGAAGAAGTGGAATTACCGTTTATGCAACTTCGTTTACAACAAGGGATGGGACGTTTAATTCGTACTTCAAATGACCATGGAGATATCCATATTTTGTTGAATGAAGAAGAAGCAAAGCAGCGTGAAACATTTGAAAATATATTAGCCGTTACACCAGAAATAAAGTAGAAAAAAGCGAGATTGCACCTACTGCAATCTCGCTTTTTTTGTATATTAAAATAACATTTTTATCGTGAGATAATGATGAGTTTGAAAAAAAGTGTTGAATATTTCTCTTTTAAGCTATATAGTTCTTTGTAATGCAACGAAAATTATTAAAATAAATTATTTTTTATATTGAAAATAATTTTGCAAAAGGTTTATAATGATGACAAGATATTTCAAGAATAATCAAAATTAATTTTTGATTATTCCGTGATAGGGGGTTTTAGCCTGTCGAACATTCAATCATTGTGTCGAAAATATACGAACTTATCTGTAACAGATATAGAAAAGTTAATAGAAATAGAAACTACACTATCGTATTATGCTGAGTTGACAGATTGTTATATGTTCATAGATTGTATGATGGAAAACTTACCGCATGCAATTGTTGTAGCAGAGGCATTCCCACAAACAGAAAGTGGCTTATACGAAAAATCCGTAATTGGCAAATTTGTATTTGAAAGTTTTGAACCAGCAGTATTTGCTGCTTTTAGAAATAAAGAAAAATCGTCAATTACTAGAGCGATCACACAGGAAGGTATAACGGTTGAACAAAACGTTGTCCCTCTCTTTAATGACCAACAACAGGTTATTGCAGTATTAATCCAGGAAAAAAAGGTGGAAATGCAAACAACACCTAATGATGATTTACGACAAATGCCTTTTGCATTAATTGAGCATATTGTAGAGGCAAATTCTCAACCGATTCCAGTAGTTTCTGATTTGCTAGTAGAATCAAT
Source organism: Lysinibacillus sp. NPDC092081 (assembly GCF_044755845.1). Taxonomy (NCBI): domain Bacteria; kingdom Bacillati; phylum Bacillota; class Bacilli; order Caryophanales; family Bacillaceae; genus Lysinibacillus; species Lysinibacillus sp. NPDC092081. Next base: position 120,687 of record NZ_JBIVRU010000001.1, on the reverse strand, counting down.
TATTCTCACAAATCATGAAAACAAAGTTATCTATAGCAATCCTGCGGGCTACCGATTTATATCGGAACTATCAGGGCTAGCGCGTTTTGACAACGTTGCATTGAATAAGATTTTACCTTTTTTACAGGAGGTCTATGATAAAGGCGATGATGTTTTTTTCTTAGAAATTACGATTGATCGTAAATCCTTTATTGTGAAGAAAATTCCTATTCGTGATCAAAACGATAAAGTGACACTCCTCATTATTCATGATCTTACAGAGCTTAAGCTGAAAGAAAATGAACTAATGATGAAAACATTTGCTATACGAGAAATTCACCATCGGGTGAAAAATAATTTACAAACAGTTACAAGTCTATTACGCTTGCAAATGCGAAATGATTTGTCAGCTGCAAGTGCAAGTGCATTTCAAGAGGCATTAAATCGAATATATAGTATTTCATCTGTTTATGAACTTATTTTAGAAAATGAGGATAACGCTGAAGAGAAAGTAGACGTTATCGCGTTGTCTAAAAAGATTGGATATAAAATGGTTGGGACATCCAACACACCATCTATTCAGTTAACCTTTCATCACGATAATGTACAGTTATTTTGTCATTCTAAAAAAGCTGTTTCGCTCGCGTTAATCATTTGTGAGCTACTGCAAAATGCACTGAAATATGCTTTTATTGGTCGTGAGGAGGGTGCAATCGATATTCAATTTCAACAGGATGCTTCCACTATTTCACTTTATATTTCTGACAACGGCGTTGGAATGCAAGAGGTGAAGGCATCGTTTGGAATGGAAATTATTACAAGACTTGTTGAATATGATTTAGCTGGCACATTTTCAATTATCCCTAGTGAACAAGGTACACATACTCAAATTCAGTTCCCTGTAAGTGAGGAGGTATTTATCCTAAATGACTAGGAAAGTTATGATTGTCGATGATGAGTCACTTATTGCGATGGATTTGAAATTTATGCTAGAGGATAATGGCTACGAAGTGGTAGCACAAGCGAATAATGGAGAATCAGCAATTGAGTTGGCTTTTACACATAAGCCACAGTTAATCTTAATGGACATTAAAATGCCAAAGCTAGATGGTTTAAAGGCAAGTAAAATTATTGAACAGCAGCTCGGTATACCGGTGCTATTTATATCAGCTTATAGTGAAAAAGAATTGTTGCTGTACATGAATCAAGACAATATTTTAGGCTATGTTATGAAACCGTTTTCTGAGAGGAATGTCCTTCCAGCTTTGGAAGTAGCGTTTCACCAGATTGATAAGTTTAACCGTCTAAATGGGGAATTGCTTCATAAACAAACAGAATTAGAAAAGCGAAAAATAATCGAACGAGCAAAAGGTTTGCTAATGCAGTCAGAGAACCTGAGTGAGGACGAAGCTTATAAAAAAATTCGCAATGAGAGTATGCAGACTCAACAGGAAATGGCGCTTATTGCAAGGCGCATTATCAATTCCTTACAAGTAAATAGTTAAAGCAAAGACGCTTTAAAGAGATTTCCTCTTTATTGCGTCTTTTTTTAATGTCACTCAGCTCCCACCTCTAAAGATGGTGAGATGAATGTGGTTGTGGTTCCTTTACAGTGGGTGTCCAACACCTGCTGGTTAAACATAAAGCCTCTGATGGATGTCATGGATTTTGAAAGGAATGAATTGTGCCTGCACAATTCAAAATCTAGACGCATTGTTTACCTATGCGAAAGCGAAGCGACACACAATCCAGCCAAGGCGAAATAGATATATAGATAAAAATAAAGGGGTGATGAGTAGGATGGCAATGGTAGGAACGGTTATCGTTTATATTATTATGACTTGTGCAGTTTTAGGGGCAATCGGAGCAATTCGAGATGCTGAATATGGAATCGGGAAAGAGTTTATGAATGGTATTCATACGGTTGGACATATTTTTGTACCTGCTGCAGGGATCATGGCTGCTATACCTTACTTAACGTGGTTTATAAGTCATTTTATTAGTCCGATTTTTGAATTGATTGGTGCTGATCCAGCTATTGCAGCAACGACAATTTTAGCTTCAGATATGGGAGGATACCAATTAGCAAATGCGTTAAAAGAGTCCTATGAAGGATGGGTCATGGCTCTAGTGGTCGGATTTATGTCTGGCGCAACAATCGTGTTCTCTATTCCAATGGGTCTTGCCATGTTAGATAAGCGTGATCATAAATATATGGCTTTAGGTATTATGGCGGGTGTTTTAACTATTCCGATTGGAGCATTTATTTCTTCCATCATGATTGTGACGTTTAATACAAATGTTCGGGAAGTGATTAGTACAACAGCGGAACCAACATATGTCTTTGCCATTTCAGTTTTACAAATATTAATTAATTTATTACCTTTATTTATTTTCGTAGTGTTAATTGCGTTAGGTCTTAAGCTAATTCCAAATGGCATGATCAAAGGCTTCATGATTTTTGGACGTGTGATGGATGCTGCTATCAAGCTTGTGCTAGTGTTCTCGATTGTAGAAATTTTCACAGGTGTTTTCACAAAAATTTTCGGTGCGTGGGGCTTTGATCCGATCATGGCAGATAAAGTCGATCAATTCCGGGCATTAGAAACAGCAGGGTATATCGGTATTATGCTTTCGGGTGCATTCCCAATGGTGTACTTAATAAGAAAATATGCATCGAAACCTCTAGAAGCGTTAGGGAATAAATTAGGCTTATCGTCAGTAGGAAGCGCAGGTCTTTTAGCGACAATTGCTAATATTTTAGCCATGTTTACACTCATTCGACATATGCCACCGAAAGATAAGGTTATTAACATTGCCTTTGGTGTTTGTTCAGCATTCCTTTTAGGAGATCATTTATCGTTTACGGCTAACTTCCAACCGACAATTATTTTACCTGTTATTGCTGGTAAGTTTTTAGCGGGTGTTATCGCTATTATTTTAGCCTATAAGCTATCTGTTCCAACAGCTCTAAGGTTAGAACAAGAGGATCGCAAGGCAGGAATTATTAAAGAAGGTGAATATCTAACAGATAAAAATCTTGAAAGAGGTGATGATGTGTGAGTGAAGAAAAGAAGCGGTTTATTCAGGAGTTTGTGCCAGGAAAGCAATTAACACTGAGTCATCTAATAGCAAATCCCGATCCTGAGATGTTTCAAAAGCTGGGCATTCAAGAAGCAGGTGCACTGGGCATCATGACATGTACACCGAGTGAGACAGTTATTATCGCAGGGGATTTAGCAACAAAGGCAGCCAATGTAAGACTAGGGTTTTTAGATCGCTTTACTGGCAGTCTCGTTATTGTTGGTAGTGTCTCCGAGGTTGAAATGGCGATGTTAGAGATTAACCGTTTTCTATCAGAGATGCTAGGCTATACGCCATCAAAAATAACTAAGTCATAGGATGTGCCGTATATGAAGAATCGAGTAATGATAATAGGTGGTGTGCAAGCAGGTAAGTCGACACTGATGAATGCATTATTGGGTAAAGATGGACAAGCCAATAAAACACAGGCACTCGTTTATGATGACTGGATTGTTGATACACCCGGAGAATATATAGAAAATCCGATGTATTACAAAAACATTATGGCGACATCGTTTGAAGTGACACATGTGATTTATTTGCAGGATGCCACCTCATCAAAGAGTGTTTTTCCACCGCAATTTAGCTTAGGAATTCCTAAAATACAAATTGGTGTCATTACAAAAATTGATGCACCCCATGCAGATGTAGAAAGAGCAACAGCGTTATTACAAAATGTCATGACGCAAGGTCCTATTGTGAAAACCTCTTCGTGGCAAAAGCTTGGTATTGAGTTTATTGCGCCACTTATTCAGCTCAATTCTGACGAAGAAATTCGTCAATTTGTGAAGGATCGTGATAGTCCTTATCTCATTTATTGCCCGTAGTGGCGAGAGGGGAGAGTAAGTTGAAGACAGAAAAAATTTATAGTGCAGGCATTGATATTGGTACAAGTACAACAAAGATGGTTGTCAGTAGTTTTCTGTTGAAAAACGTTGCAGGTGTAACACATGTGCCACGAATAGAAATTATAGAAAAAACGGTTTTGCATCAAAGTCCTATTATTAAAACACCGTTTATCAATAAAGAAATTATCGACATGGAAAAAATCGAGCAATTTATTTTTCAGCAATATCAATTAGCCCAAATTTCACCAGCAGATATTTCAACAGGTGCCATTATCATTACAGGCGAATCTGCAACAAAGGAAAATGCCAGCGAGGTTGTTCATGCGATTTCAGATACAGCCGGGCACTTTTTAGTTGCTACTGCTGGACCCGATTTGGAAGGCATCATTGCAGCAAAGGGCGCAGGTACCTTACAGCAATCTAAAAATACTGCGAAAGTTATCGCGAACATCGATATCGGTGGTGGTACAGCAAATATTGCGGTAATGCAATTCGGAGAAGTAATTGGTACGTGTACATTACATGTCGGTGGAAGACTTATAGAATTTCATAACGGAATGGTCCAATCGATTTCACCACCCATTATGAAACTTATGGAAAAATGGTCAAAGCCATTAAAGGTTGGTGATTCAGCAGAGGATGTACGCGTCATACAACTAATCCAAGAAATGGTGGATATAGTAACGATGACGCTAAGCGGACAATTAACAGATGAACAGCATCCATTATTGCTAGGACATTTGCCAACTTGGGATAAACCAGTTGAAGCAGTCGTTTTTTCCGGTGGAGTAGCCGCCTGTATTTATGAAAATGAATGTACAAACCGTCAGTATGATGATATTGGCGAAAAATTGGCAAAAAGTCTTTTCCAGCATGAACAGCTACAATCCTTTTTATGGTTAAAACCAGAGGAAACAGCGCGGGCAACTGTGACTGGTGCGGGTACGCAAACAACTGAAATTAGCGGTGCAACGATTCAGGTAGATGCGGAAGTATTGCCTTTAAAAAATGTGCCTGTTTTCAATTGTCATATGGATACGAACAGCAAAGAATTCGACAATACGGTGAAAACAGCTGTAGAACGAGCTGATGCTCTATTTTCTATCCAGGAGAATCGCTCTCCGTTTGCACTCTATTTTAGTCAGTCACCATATTTAAGTTTCCAGGATGTCCATGCATTATGTCAGGCCATTTTGAAGCACTTAGCGACGAGAAGCTCCAAGGAAATGCCAATTATCATAGTCATTCAATCAGATTATGCAAAGGTTATTGGGCAAACGATACGAGCGATCAATCAAACAGTTCCCATCATTTGCATCGATCAAATTAAAGTAGAAACAGGTGATTATATTGACATTGGGGAAGTACTACCATCCGGTGTTGTCCCAGTCGTTGTAAAAACACTTGCTTTCCACTCAAAGTAAGGAGGATGAATGTGAATCTATCGGTGATATTTGGTGGAGAAAAATATAATTTTAAATCATTAAAAGATGTAATGGCCAAGGCCAATGAAGAAAAATCAGGAGATCAGCTAGCTGGTATTGCGGCTGAATCTGTACAGCAACGAATTGCGGCAAAGGCCGTTCTTAGTGAGCTGTTAGTGAAGGATATAAGAGAACATCCATTAGTTCCTTCGGAAAATGATGAAGTGTCACGCATTATTGAAGGTGATATCAATGAGCAAATTTATGGAGAAATTAAAAACTGGAGTATCGAGCAATTAAGAGAATACATTTTGTCCAATGAAACAGGCGATCGGGAATTAAAACGATTAAGCAAGGGCATGAATTCAGAAATTATTGCGGCCGTTACAAAGCTGATGTCAAACTTAGATCTTGTCCATGCTGCCAATAAAGTGGAAATACTGTCCACTTGTAATATTACGATCGGACAAAAGGGCACGCTTTCCTCAAGATTGCAGCCGAATCATCCTACAGACAATATTGACGGTATTATTGCTTCATTAAAAGAAGGGTTGTCCTATGGTATTGGCGATGCGGTCATTGGAATTAACCCGGTAGATGACTCAGTTGAAAGTGTGAAAAAAGTATTGCAAGCCACAAAGGAGTTTATCAATGATTGGTCGATCCCTACACAAAACTGTGTGTTAGCGCATATTACAACACAAATGAAAGCCATTAAACAAGGGGCGCCAGCCGATATGATTTTCCAAAGTATTGCTGGAACGGAAATTGCTAATCGCTCGTTCGGTATTTCCGCTGACCTTATAAGAGAAGCAGAGGAGCTTGTGAAAAAGCAAGGAACAGGAACTGGCCCGAACTTATTCTATTTTGAAACTGGACAAGGTTCGGAGCTATCTGCTGAGGCACATATGGGTATTGACCAAGTAACACTTGAATCGCGCAATTACGGCTTTGCTAGACATTTTAATCCATATATTGTGAATACGGTTGTTGGCTTTATTGGACCTGAGTATTTATACAATAACAAACAGGTTATACGTGCAGGACTAGAAGATCACTTTATGGGCAAAATGCACGGCATCCCAATGGGCGTTGATATTTGTTACACAAACCATATTAAGGCAGACCAAAATGATGTTGAAGATTTAAGTGTTTTACTAACAGCAGCTGGTGTCAACTTTATTATCGCTGCACCTATGGGCGACGATATCATGCTGAACTATCAGTCAATGAGCTTCCATGATGTCGCAACATTACTTCAAACGTTTGGTAAAAAACCAGCTCCTGAATATCTAGCATGGTTAGAAAAAATGGGCATTTATGAAAATGGTCGTCTATCTGCAAGAGCTGGCGATTTATCTATATTTGAAAGGTAGGTGAGTCCATTGAATGAACAACTAGTATCGATGATTACACAGCTCGTTATGGAAAAGATGGGCAATAATGCGTCAGACAAACCTTCTCATGAAAAAGCTGTACCAGTAGAAGAACAAAAAGAAACACTTATTAAGTTTAACGATACGGAAGCCAATGCTAATTATGCTAATGAAGTAGCAAGTTCAAGTCTAACAGAACAATCAAATGAACCATTAATTAAACTTTATCATTCTGAATCAAGTAATCATGAACAATCGTATTACAGCGCAATTAATGATGAACCGAGTTACACTTCGACATCTAGTAAAGCCTTTAAATTTGAAGAGGATGAAGTGTCTGAAAGTGTACAAGCTGCTAAAAAGCATACACCAGCAAGAATAGGTGTTGGAAGAGCTGGGACAAGACCTAAAACAAAAACTTGGCTAAAGTTCCGACTCGATCATGCAGCGGCAGTAGATGCAGTATATGGAGAAGTGACAGAAGGGCTACTACAAAAGCTTGATGTCTTTCAAGTAACAACAAGAGTGACAGATAAGGAAGAATATATTACTAGACCGGATTTAGGTCGTCGTTTATCAGATGAAGCAAAGACACTTATTCAATCAGAATGTAAAAAAAATCCAAAAGTACAAATCGTTATTTCCAACGGATTAAGTGCAAGTGCGATTGAAGAAAATGTACAAGATGTTTATTTAGCGTTACAGCAAAGTCTTCGTAATTTAAATATTGAAATAGGAACTACTTTCTATATTGATAAAGGGCGAGTTGCTCTTATGGATGAAATTGGTGAGCTTTTACAAGCAGAAGTGATCGTTTATTTAATCGGTGAGCGTCCTGGACTTGTATCGGCTGAGTCAATGAGTGCTTATATATGCTATCAACCTAGAATGGGCACAGTAGAAGCTGATCGAATGGTCGTTTCGAACATTCATAAAGGTGGTATCCCCCCATTAGAGGCAGGTGCTTATTTAGGAACAGTCGTTCAAAAAATATTGCATTACAAGGCAAGTGGAGTAGGTCTTGTGGCAAAAGAAGGTTAGGGGGCCAAATAATGAATCCTCAAAAAATTATGGCAGAAATTTTGGCAATGCAAATCATTCCAAGAGTGAATAGTGAATTAGCGGAGCAATTAGATTTAAAGCCATATCACAATAGCATTGGACTCGTAACTCTAACAATAGATGATGTTGGCTATGTAGCGTTGGACGAAGCTACGAAAAAAGCAGATGTTGACGTTGTTTATGCAAAAAGCTTTTATGCTGGAGCGGCACATGCATCTGGACCATTATCTGGAGAGGTCATTGGTATTATTGCTGGTAGCTCGCCTGATGAAATACGCAGTGGTTTCGATGCGATACAGCAGAAAATTAAGTTTGATACGTATTTTGAAGCCATTCTTCAAAATGAAAGCCATGCTCTTTTTGCACATACTGTAGCAAGCTGCGGTACGTATTTGGCTGAGCTAGCAAACGTTAAGGTTGGAACAGCCCTTGCTTATTTAATAGCACCGCCCCTTGAGGCAGTCGTTGGTTTGGATACTGCATTAAAGGCGGCAGATGTAGAGCTAAAGGTTTTCTTTGGTCCACCATCTGAAACCAATTTCGGTGGCGGTTTAGTAAGTGGTAGCCAATCTTCCTGCCAAGCTGCTGCCGATGCTTTTAGAGAAGCTATTGAGAATTTAGCAAGAAATCCAGTTGTTTAGAAAGGAGGGGCTTTATGGCCACATTAGATAAAGATTTATTAGCAATTCAAGAAATGAGAGACGCAGTGAAACGTGCCAATATTGCACAGGCTGCTTACATGCAGTATTCACAGCAACAAGTAGATAATATCGTCAAGGCTGTTGCGGATGCCGCATTTAAAGAGGCAGAACGTTTGGCAAATATGGCCGTTCAGGAAACAGGGATGGGCATACCTAATCATAAAAAAATGAAAAATGAGGTAGCCTCTAGAGATGTCTATGAAGATATTAAAGATTTGAAGACTGTTGGTGTCGTTGGTGTCGATCGAATGAAGAAAGTGACAGAGATTGCTAGTCCGTTTGGAGTAATCGCGGGCATTGTACCAACGACAAATCCAACATCAACAGCAATCTTTAAAACACTTATCTCATTGAAAACTAGAAATGGTCTCGTACTAAGCCCACACCCATATGCGGTTGATTGTACAAAGGAAGCTTTAGAGATTTGTAGAGTAGCTGCAGAAAAAGCAGGAGCACCAGAAGGATTGCTACACTGTTTAACAATGTCTTCTATGGAGGCTACGCAGCAATTAATGAAGCACCCAGATATTCACTTAATTTTAGCGACTGGTGGCGGTGCGCTAGTAAAAGCTGCCTATAGTTCAGGTAAGCCAGCTTATGGTGTAGGACCAGGGAATGTTCCAGCTTACATTGAAAAATCGGCGAATATATCCAAATCAGTTCGCCAGCTTGTACAAAGTAAGTCTTTTGATAACGGCACGATTTGTGCGACAGAGCAATCAATTATCGTAGATAAAGTCATTGCAGAGCAAGTTTTAACAGAGTTAAAGAAAAACAATGCGTATATTTTGAGTGATGAAGAGAAGGTGAAGATGGAGAAGTTGATCTCTCCTGTTCCTGGGAAAGTAAATCCTCAAATTGTAGGTAAATCAGCAGCCTGCTTAGCAGATTCTATCGGTATTACCGTGCCGGAAGACACAAAAGTACTTGTAGGTATGGAAACAATGATCGGCAAGAACATTCCATTTTCACTTGAAAAATTATCACCGATATTTGCGTTATATACAGTCGAGGACAGTACAGAGGCAAAACAGGTGATGATTGATTTACTAAACATTGGTGGACGCGGGCATACATGCTCGATTCATACAGAGAATACAGCTTTAGCGGAGCAGTTTTCAGTCGATTTACCAGTGTCCCGAATTGTTGTCAATACATTATCATCTATTGGCGCTGTTGGTGGAACTACTGGATTGGCACCATCCTTTACATTAGGGTGTGGTACGTTTGGTGGCAATATTACGTCCGATAACATTACAGCGAGACATTTATTGAATATTAAACGTATGGCTTATGGCATTAAAGATGTAGATGTGCCAAAACCAGAATTCTTAGTAAAACCAGTAGTAGAGAATATTAAGGCACAAGATCCATCTTTGGATACAGCAGTAGTTCAACAAATTGTTGATCAAGTATTAAAACAAATCACATTACAAAATAAATAATTTGGAGGAATGACAAATGAGTACAGCATTAGGAATGGTAGAAACAAAAGGATTAGTAGGAGCAATTGAAGCAGCGGATGCAATGGTGAAGGCTGCTAGCGTTAATTTAGTAGGAAAAGTACATGTTGGTGGCGGTATTGTCACTGTATTAGTTCGTGGTGATGTAGGCGCTGTAAAAGCAGCTACTGATGCAGGTGCAGCAGCGGCCCAACGTGTTGGAGAACTTCTATCAGTTCATGTAATCCCACGCCCACACCATGAATTAGAATTAATTTTACCAAAAGCAGAGGCTTAATTTTAACTCTAGCATATAAAGGCGACGGAAAGAAAAGCCGAAGCGACGGATAGAACATCATAAAGGGAAGGGCAGGATGTTAGACATTGCGCCTCATCCTGCTTTATTCCCTATAAAAATATAGCTAAAAAGATATAGAGGTGGCTAACTTGAATACAGCGACGAAAACATTTCCTGTGGCCATTTCAGCTCGTCATATACATGTCAGTGAAGAGGATTTACAAGCACTTTTTGGTCCGAATGCAGCACTAACGAAGGATTTTGATCTTTCGCAGCCAGGACAGTTTGCAGCCAAAGAGCGTGTCTCTATAGAGGGACCAAAAGGTGTTCTTCACAATGTACGTGTATTAGGTCCTGTAAGAGCGGCAACACAGGTGGAAATTAGTCGAACAGATGCAATGAAATTAGGATTAACCCCTCCTTTGAGACAATCGGGTGATATCGAAAGTTCAACTGGCATCAAATTAATCAATCAAGAACATGAAATAATCATCAAGCAGGGAGTCATTATTGCACAGGCACATATTCATATGACGGAAGAAGATGCGATAGCATTGAACGTTCAAAATAATGAATTAGTATCTGTTGAAGTTGATAGTGAGCGACCTGTGACATTTCGTGGAGTTGTAGTTCGTGTATCGAATGATTTTAGTTTAGAGATGCATATCGATACAGATGAAGCGAATGCGGGCTTTATTGAACAACAAGCCCAAGGAAGAATTATCAGATCATTGACATAAGGAGGAGGTTAGATGCAGGAAAATTTAGTCCAAAAAATTGTTGAAGAAGTATTGCAGCAAGTTTTAAAAAATCAGCCTTCCTCTCAACATGACGGAAAAATCCCTGTTGGTGTATCAGCACGACATGTCCACCTTGCTCAAGCGGAAGTGGAGCAGCTTTTTGGTGAGAATTATCAATTAACACCGAAGTTTGAGCTTTCACAGCCAGGACAGTTTGCTGCTGAGGAAACAGTTGTTATTGCTGGTCCAAAGGGTTCCATTGAGCGAGTGCGCATTTTAGGCCCAGCTCGTTCATTATCCCAAGTGGAAATTAGCTGGACAGACGCGATGAAATTAGGGGTTAAACCACCACTAAGAATTTCAGGAGATATAAAAGGATCTAGCCCCGTTACACTTATTGGTCCAAAGGGTAGTGTCGTGCTAAATGAGGGACTCATTATAGCACAGGCACATATTCATATGTCACCAGCTGACAGTGCTCGGTTCCAAGTAGTGGACGGACAATCGGTACAAATTAAAGTAGAAGGTTTAAGATCCATTATTTTATCAAATGTAACGATTCGCGTGTCTGAGCGTTATCGCTTGGAGATGCATATCGATACAGATGAGGCAAATGCAGGTTTAATCCAACAAGGCGCATTTGCAGAGATTGTCAATGCTCAAGCTAATGAACAAATGAATGTCAAAGAACTTCCGCTAGTCGTAAGTCAAGCTGAAAGACCATTAAGCTATCAATTTGATAAGAAGCTACTTTCGCAAGTAGAAGTACTTGAAATAGAGGCGCAGGAAATTGTTGTTCCTAAAAAGACAATTGTGACAGCATTGGCTTATGACAAAATACGAGAGTTGAATAAGACGTTAACAATTCGCTCTGAGTAATTATAGTCCATGTGGGATAAAGAGGTGAAGTTCATGCAGATGGGAAGAGTGATAGGTAGTGTATGGGCAACACGTAAAGAAGAAGGGTTGAATGGCTTAAAATTATTAATTATTCAACCAATCGATTCTAATCAACAGCCGATTCGTTCAGAAATTGTAGCAGCTGACCGTATCGGGGCAGGGATCGGCGACGATGTGCTCATTACAAGTGGTGGATCATCCAGATATATTATGAAAGAAAATCCGTTGCCTATCGATGCGGTCGTTATAGGTATTATTGATTCTACAGAAGTGATGCGAGGTGAAGAGAATGAGTAGCGCTATTGGAATGATTGAGACAAAAGGATTAGTAGGCTCTTACGAAGCTGCTGATGCGATGATAAAGTCATCAGATGTAACTATCGTCAAGCAAGAGTTCGTTGATGGTGGGATTGTGACAGTCGTCGTGAAAGGTGATGTTGGTTCTGTCCAAGCAGCAGTAGAGGCTGGAAAAGCCGCTGCAATGCGCGTTGGAGAACTATTAGGTGCTCACGTAATTCCTAGACCAGATGAAGATGTTTTTCAAATGATTAAAGGGCCAGAAGCACCAAAGAAAAAGCCAGCATCAACTCCAACACCAACGCGTGCTAAAAAAACGACAGAAACAGCAGCTACTGAAAATCGAGGTGAGGCTTAATGACATTTCGAAAAAGTAAAATTGCTGTTATCGGAGCGGGTCATACAGGCGCGACATTAAGTTTATTTTTAGCCCAAAAAGAGCTAGGAGATGTTGTCCTGTTAGATATTCCAGAAGCGGAAAATCCGACAAAGGGAAAGGCGTTGGATTTATTACAAACAGGACCAATCGAAAAGTTTAATGTTTCTATTAAAGGAACGAGCAATTATGAGGATATAGCTGGAGCAAGTATTGTCATTATTACAGCTGGTATTCCTCGTAAACCTGGTATGAGTCGTGATGACTTAGTGACGACGAATGCAAAAATCATTCAACAAGTTTCTAAACAAATCAAACACTATGCACCTAACAGCATAGTGCTTATATTAAGCAATCCAGTCGATGCCATGACCTATGTTTGCTATAAGGAAACAGGCTTTCCAAAAAATCGTATCATCGGTCAATCAGGTGTATTAGATACAGCGCGTTTTAATACATTTGTAGCACAAGAACTGCAAATTGCACCAGAGGATGTATCAGGATTTGTTTTAGGTGGACATGGAGACGAAATGGTTCCTCTAATTCGATATTCCTATGCTGGAGGAATCCCATTAGAAAAACTGATTCCTCAAGACAGACTACAGCAAATCGTAGAACGTACACGTAAAGGTGGCGGTGAAATTGTTGGTTTGTTAGGCAATGGTAGTGCTTATTATGCGCCAGCTGCTGCATGTGCACAGATGGTCGAAATCATCATGAAAGATCAGCGTAAAATAATTCCTTCTATCGCCCTTTTAGAAGGAGAGTACGGTTACCACGAATTATTTTTAGGGGTGCCGACAATATTAGGTGGCAATGGCATTGAATCGGTCATAGAATTGCACCTTACAAATGAAGAACAAACGGCACTACATCAATCGGCAGAAGCCGTCAAACAAGTATTAACAATTTGTCAAAACATAGGGTAATCAGACTCTATACAACAATAAGATATGTAGGATCCCCAACTATATATATTTGTTGTTATAACATTTAGCTCTTGAAAATGTTTGATTGGAAACCGAACATTGTACTTGAAAGCTAGTTAAAATTCCCCCGTATTTATATAAAATAAGAAGCTCTCTTTGATCGCGAAGGCGACGAGGAGAGCTTCTTTGGTATACACACTCAAATTAGCAGTTTAAGATAGGGGCGAGTACCTAGATACTCCTGCTGAAAAATGGCTTGGTAGTAGCCGGAACACTTTAGATGTAGTACCCATTAATTTTTCTTCCTTTTATGTAAATAGGGGAATAATGATAGTAATCCTAAGGTAGCTAAACTAACGCCAATCCACAGTGGTGATATATAGCCATATCCATTACTAATACCTAGACCGCCAAGTGATGAACCAATAACAATACCAAGCGTAATAAAAGAACTATGAATGGTATTGATCATCGTATTATTATTAGCTGTTTTCATCACTCTCGCTACCATAGCTGGATTCATTGCAACACCAGTCAAGCCAATAAAAATAGTAGTAATAACTGCAATATATTTATTTTCAGCTCCTAAAGCAAATAAAGACAATGCTACGATTAAAATAATCAATCCACTCAACAGTGTTTCTATTGTGTATTTATCAGCAAACTTGCCAATCACTATATTTCCAATTATTGTTGCACTACCATAGAGAGCAAGTAAATATGGAATACTTGCGCTTGAAAAGCCAGTGATATTTGTAAAGATAGGTGTGAAATAACTAAATGCTGCAAACGTACCACCTATAATAAACATACTTGTTATGTACGCTGCCCAAAGATGAATGTTCTTAAAGCGTATGAGCTCGTCTTTCCAGTTTAATAGTTCTTTGTTTGGCGATGATGGTAGTAACAATTGAATCATAATCCCGGAAACTAGTACGAGAATAGTAACAAAGCCAAAACTAATACGCCAGCCAAAATTTTGCGAGATAATCGTTGTTATAGGTAAGCCTAAGACTGTTGCGATCATTAAACCTGCAAGTACGATAGATGCAGCTTTTCCTCTTGAATTAGGGGGAACCAATGTTGCAGAAAAGGAAATGGCAACACCAAATGCTGAAGATGAAGCAATACCGGTAATAATACGTGAAACCATCATACTATCATAGTTCCAAGCAATAGCTCCGAGTGACTGGCCCATTAAAAATACAAACATTAAAAATAATAATGCTTGTTTACAGCGTATTCGTAGAAGAGTCGCAGTTAAAATAGGTCCTCCTACTACCATTGCTCCTGCATAAGCAGTAATTAAATATCCGATTGAAGATACAGAAACCTGAAATGCAAGAGCAAGTTCGTTCATCATACCTGCAACCATAAATTCAGATGTAGTCATACAAAATATCGCTAAAGCTAGTAAATAAATAATCGATGGCATAAAAACACTCCTTAAATTTACTATTGTAACGTTCGGTACAAAAATGGTGCTAAAAAAGAGCGCACTAAGCGCCAAAAATAGATTCCAATGTTCCTTTCATAATCTGCTCAGACAACATCCGATTTTGCATCGAAACATTAAGAACACGAAAGCCGTAATAACTGCTTAAAAATAGACTAGCTATTTCCTCGGCTGTTTGCTTTTTTGAAATTTCGCCAGTTTGCAATCCTTCCTCCATTACTTTTTCAATAGCTTGTCTAAGAAGCTCGACATGTCGTGAGAAAATTTCTTGAACCGCTGAATCGTTTTGAGCTCGTTCCACGCCGGCATTAATTAATAAACATCCTTTTTGATCACTGTTCTCAAAGTCTTCTTTCAATGCCCATTGAAAAAAATTACTTAATCGTTCTTTAACTAGGATTGGAACATCTAGCAATTTCATTTGTTCCCTAATCCCAGTTTCATGATAGCGTTCTAATACTTGTTCATACAGTTCATGTTTACTACCAAAAGCATTGTATAAGCTGCCTTTCCCAAGTCCAGTATCATTGCATAAATCCTGTGTAGAACACCCCTCATATCCTCTTTTCCAAAAGGTTTTCATGGCGACATCTACAATTGAGGAATACTCAAACTCTCGGGGTCTGCCTCGTTTATTCAAATTTATCCTCCTCCCACATACATTAATAGAATATCCTTTTTGTACTAAGTGGTCAATAAAAGTTTTCAGTCAAGGAAAGTAAAAGATAAAGAGATAAAAGTATAAGTCTTGATTGACTTTGTCCTTAGGGGAAGGTGTATAAATGAATTGTAGCAAGTAACAAATAAATGAGTGAGGTGGTTTTGTGCTATCAATAGGAGAATTCTCGAAAATATGTGGTGTCTCTACAAAAACACTTCGATATTACGATGAAATCGGATTAATTAACCCCAATGAGATTAATGCTGAAAGCGGTTATAGGTATTATTCCATCGAACAACTTAAAAAGATGCTCTATATTAACCGTTTAAAATCTTATCATTTTTCTCTTGAAGAAATTAAAATGATGCTGGCATTAGAAGAGGATCAATCCGAAGAAATGCTTTGTTCAGTGCTTAACCAGAAGAGCAATGAACTTCAAGAGAAACTAAAGGCTTTTGAATTCCTTGTAAAACAACTAAGTCATGATATTTCAAACTTAGAAAAGGGGGTACCAATCATGTCGTACCTTGACGATATCGAAGTACACCTTATTGAAACAAAGCCAATGAATATCCTTTATAAGCGACTGGTATTGAGCAGTGATGACTATGCATTGGGATATGGAAATTATTTTAGCAAGCTATATGAAAAGATTGCTAAGGAGAAGTTCACTCTACTCGGTAAGCCGATGACGATTTACCATAGCCCAGAATTTAATCCTGCCGGCAATGATACTGAGTTTGCCATTCCAATAGCTGAGTCTGTCAAAGGAACGAGAGAATTGTCTGGTAGTCTCTGTGTTAAATCTGTTTTAAAGGGAGCTTATCCAGAATTAACATCTGTCTATGCTAATTTGATGAAGTGGATTGAAAACGAGGGTTATGAACTGATATCGCCACCATATGAAATATATGTAACAGATCCAAATCAAGAAAACGCCCCTGTGGATTATGTTACTGAGGTACATTTTCCTGTAAAGAAAAAATGACAAAACTACATTTAGGAGGTTCCTATGCAAACAATAATAAATTGGCACACGGTAGAGCCTGAAAGCATATATATGAACAATGAAAAGCTATCCAAGCTAGAGCACACGATAAAAAGTGATTATAACAATATAAATGGCATTGTTATAATTAGAAATGGTCATTTAGCCTATGAAAAATATTTTAATGGCAAAGGTCCTGATGATTGTCACCATGTAGCATCTGTGACCAAAAGTGTACTATCTGCACTTATAGGCATCGCTATTGATAAAGGATATATTCAGAGCGTGGAAGAGAAAGTGATAGATTTTTTCCAAAAATATATTTCTGATGCTGATAAGCAGAAACAACAGATTACTATACGGCATCTTCTTACAATGACAGTACCATATCCATATGAGGATTGGCACGAGCCGCTAGATATTCTATGTCAACAGCAGGATTGGATAAAATATACACTTGATATAATGGGTAAAAACGGGGATTTAGGCATTTTTAAATATTCCTCAGCTGGAGCACATTTATTGTCAGCTATTCTTACTCAAAGTACAGGCAAGAGTGCACGAGCGTTCGCCAATGAACATTTGTTTACACCGCTTGGCATGAAAGAAATTCCAGACTATAAAATGAACGCATATGGGTTTGATGATTTATTCGGGAAAAACGTTAAGGGGTGGGTTCATGATCCAAACGATCATTCGACAGGTGGATGGGGGCTAACATTAACTACTCGTGATATGGCGCGATTTGGCTACCTCTATTTAAATAAGGGCATTTGGGATGATAATAGAGTTCTCTCAGAGACATGGATTCGTGATTCAACGGAGATGAACCAAAACAATTACGGTTACTTATGGTGGTTAAGACAAGAAGATGGACTCTCTACATATTCAGCAATAGGGGATGGTGGCAATATGATTTGTTGTATACCGAAAATGAATATGGTTGTGGTAATTAGTTCAGAATTCATCAAGAATCCACGAGATAGATGGCCATTAATTAAAGAGTATATAATTCCAGCGGTAATATAAATTTTATGTTATACATAAAAAAGAAATATGAGTTATCCAAATAACAACTTCTTATACCGAATCTTGAAAGTAAATTTAACCTCTCCGAACAAGAATGAAAAGGCGGCTATAGTCATTTACATTCCTAATTGGGGAGGTTTTTTCTATGAGGGGACGAATATTATTGAAATAACAATCTAGTCCTTTTTCAGGTACTTCTTTGACACTACATCTACAGATGGATAGTAGTTCAAAAAATCAATCCAAAAATGGACGATTTTTATTTTCTTATAAATTATACTTTATTAAGAATTAATAAAACAAAGAGAGGGAAAGAAATGAGTAGTTACTTAGGTGTCCTTATTGTCATTATTCTTCTTATGGTAAGGGAGAAACAAATTAGACCAACTCGAATGTGGATAACACCGATTTTGTTAATTTGGTTAGCGTGTACTTCTATTTTAACTTCAGATAAAATAACGCCAATAAGCATTATTTTGTATTTCATTTGTTTAATAATTGGCATAGGTATAGGGATATGGAGAGGAAAACTAGAAAAAATTCGTGTTAATCATGAAAGAGGAATCGTAACTTCACAAAGTTCTGTTGCTGGGGTTATTGTATTTCTTGGCATTCTTTTTTTACGTCTACTTGCAGCAAATTGGGGGAAAGAGCATGCGGTAATATCATTAACGAATGCTCTTATGTTTATACCGCTTGGTAGTGTATGTGCTCGTCGGTATATTATTTATATGAGATACAAACAACTTACGGGATGAAAAAATATGAATTTAAAAAGTTTCTTTAACAATAAAATGAGAAGAGTTTTTTTAAACATCTTATTATTATGTTTTTTAATAAAAAATATAAGTGCTGTTACCATATCAAACATAATACTTGTCATTGTGATTTTCACACTGTATTCGGTTCTTCTATGGTTACCGAATACAGTGAGTAGTAAAACACGCATTTTTATGG
Organism: Lysinibacillus sp. NPDC092081; assembly: GCF_044755845.1. Taxonomy (NCBI): domain Bacteria; kingdom Bacillati; phylum Bacillota; class Bacilli; order Caryophanales; family Bacillaceae; genus Lysinibacillus; species Lysinibacillus sp. NPDC092081. The sequence goes on along the minus strand of NZ_JBIVRU010000001.1, from coordinate 102,140 downwards.
GACTCTCGGTATTGATTTTAATAGCGTGTTTCTGGGGTGGTTTTGGACAGGAGCGGGCATCAATTGTCTTAATGTTTTATCTAATAGGATATGCTGCATTACGACTACCCGATAAATTATCCCTTATTTTTGCAGCTATTGTGATTGCTACAAACGTAATAATTTTACTTAAATTTGAACATAGCACGATGGATGACATATTTGCATTTTTTATTGTCTATGCAGGAATGTTTGCGATTTTTCGAAGTGCTCGTATTAGACGTGAAGCGAATGAATTAAGGGCCCATCATTTTAAAGAATTACAAGAAATTCATTCACAGTTAGAGTCTGCACATAAAGAACTTCAACAAGCACATAAGGAGTTAGAAGAATCTACAGTCCAATCTTTACGCTATGCAGTGCTTGAGGAAAGAACCAGAATTGCTAAAGATATTCATGATAGTATTGGACACGGGCTTACCACCATCATTGTTCAATTACAAGCGTTTCCTTATATAATGAGAGCAGATTCCTCAAAAATTGATAATACGTTACAAACGATTTTAGAAATAACGCGTGGATGTTTAACGGAAGTACGTACAGTTGTACATCAAATGGCGATAGATGATGAAGGGATAGGTTTGATTGCTTTGCAAAGCCTTATTAAACAAGTTCGAGAGCATAGTGGGTTAGATATTAAATTCACAATGACTGATGAAATTACAGAAGGGAAACTGGAGACTTTTGAACTGCTGTATCGAATTTTGAAAGAGGCATTGACGAATGTTATTCGCCATGCCGAAGCTTCGGATGTTGAAGTTACAATTTTTAATAATGGGACAAGTGTAATAATGAGTATAGTGGATAATGGGATATTTACAGAACAAACAAAATTCATTCCCGGGTTTGGATTAGCAGGGATAAAGGAACGATGTCAAAAAGTAGGTGGATCTTGTCTAATCCAATCACGTGATCCTCATGGGTTAGCTTTAATAGTAAAAGTACCAAGCAATTATGCCTCGACATAATTGCGTCCGGAATCGGCTTTCGGCTTTAACCTCTTTCAGCGGATGCTTGGACACCCGCTGAAAAATAACTTAAATCCGCATTCATCTTATCACCTATAGAGGAGGGAGACTCTTCTGAAAGATGTTAAATAGCGGTATTTGAAAGGTGAAGCAATATGAAGAATAATTTAATTCGTGTAGCGATTGTAGATGATCAAAAGTTAATACGTCATGGATTGAGTTACATTATTAAAGCTCAAGAAGATATGGAAGTTATAGGTGAAGCAGCAAATGGGCGTGAAGCTGTAGATCTAGTTAAGAGTACTGTTCCTCATGTTGTATTAATGGACGTTCAAATGCCAGAAAAGAGTGGTATTGAGGCAACTCGTGAAATTTTAACAGCATTTCCGAATATAAAAGTGGTCATACTTACAACGTTTGATTTAGAAGAATATGTTTATGATGGTATTCGTTCAGGCGCAGTAGGATATTTACTGAAAGACGCAACCCCAGATGAACTTATTGATACAATAAGAGCCGCATACCGTGGAGAAGCAATTTTTCGTACGTCTATAGCAGCAAAGGTTATGGCCAAAGCGATTAAATCAGCAAATGAGGATATTAAAACGAATAAAGCAAAAATAGAGATGTTTGAAATGTTCACTGAGCGTGAGCTTGAAGTTCTCCAACAAATGGCGTACGGATTAAAAAACGAAGAAATTTCCAATGTACTTCACATTAGTGAGAGTACAGTGAAGACGCATGTTCATCGAATACTACAAAAAATTGGTGCAGAGGATCGAACACAAGCTGTTGTATATGCTATTCGCAATCGAATAGTTTTGTAGCTAAGCTGAGGCTGAAGGTTTAACAAATTATAAAAGTGTCAACAGCTACTATGCGGTGAAAAATACTATAAAGTCCATAATATACAAAATTTTCGAAAATATGATAAACTAGTAGCGTGAAAAGGAGGATGTTAGCATGACTGTTCAACAATTTACTGATTATGTAAAAAAAATGCAGCACTACGGAGAAGCGTTAAGTGTGATTTATTGGGATATGCGTACAGGTGCACCTAAGAAAGGGTTAGCTCAGCGTTCAGAGGTAGTTGGGACATTATCTGCCTCCTTATTTGACATGCAAACTAGTGAAGAGTTAGGGCAATTACTAACGGATCTAGAGGGGCAAAAGGCAGATCTCGATTATGTTACGCTGCGTGTTGTAGAGGAAGTACGTAAAGAGTATGATCAAAATAAAAAAATTCCGGCTGAGGAATATAAGAAATTCGTCATTTTACAATCTAAAGCGGAAACAGCATGGGAAGAAGCAAAGGAAGCTAATAACTTTGCTTTATTCCTACCTTATTTAGAGGAAATTATAAGCTGGCAGAAGAAATTCATTCAATATTGGGGTATTAAAAACGGTTCTCCGTACAATACATTACTAGATTTATATGAACCGGATATGACGACTGATGTTTTAGATCAAGTTTTTGGTGACTTACGTGAAACAATCGTTTCTCTTGTGCAAAAAATCACAGCTTCACCAAATAAACCAGATACAAGCATATTATTTAAGCATTTCCCTCGTGAATCTCAGCGTGCATTATCATTAGAAATGTTAGCACAACTTGGCTATGATTTTGATGCAGGCCGCTTAGACGAAAGTGTGCATCCATTTATGATTGGCTTAAATCATGGAGATAATCGTATTACTACGAAATATGATGAAAACGATTTCCGCTCAGCAATTTTTGGAACGATCCATGAGTGTGGACATGCTATGTATGAACAAAATATCGATGCAAAGCTTGATGGTTTACCGTTAGCAACAGGTACATCTATGGGAATACATGAATCCCAATCTTTATTTTATGAAAATTTTGTAGGTAGGAACGAAAAGTTCTGGGAGCATAACTACGAGCGACTTCAAAAGTATTCACCTGAGCAATTTGGTGATATAGCATTAGCTGATTTCCTGCGAGCAATTAATATGGTGGAGCCATCGTTTATTCGTATTGAAGCAGATGAGTTAACATATCCACTACATATTATGATTCGCTATGAAATCGAACGTGACCTATTCAACGGCGATCTTCAAGCGAAGGATCTTCCACAAGTATGGAATGATAAATACGAAGAATATTTAGGTATTCGTCCTGAAACAGATGCAAAAGGGGTACTGCAAGATATGCACTGGTCAGGGGGCATGTTCGGCTATTTCCCATCTTATGCTCTAGGAATGATTTACGCTGCACAATGGAAGCATGCAATGGATAAAGATATTCCAAACTTTGATGAGCTGTTAGAAATGGGTGAGCTTCTACCAATTCGAGAGTGGTTAACAGACAAAGTCCATCAATACGGTGCGCTGAAAAAGCCGTTCGAATTGCTACAGGAGGCAACAGGGGAAGGCTTAAACGCAAAATATTTAGCAAACTATTTACAAGAAAAATATACGAAGCTGTATCAGCTCTAAATGACAAAGCGATTTCTTTATTGTTGAGAAATCGCTTTTCATAATGCCGAAAAACAAAATGGTCAAGAAAATTATTATGAATGTTGTGGCGTTTTCGATGAAGGTGGTTCTAAGCTACTCGCATTCCTTAGGGAGGCGTCGCGCCACTCCCACCGCTTACGTATGTTGCTGTCGCTACGTTTTCGCAGATGAAAAACATTTACTGAAATTTTGTTTTATCATTATAAATTAGAGTGACATGCAAGAAGATAAATGCTATGTGAAGTGGTTGAATGGAGTGAAGGTTGGGCGACTCCTTTACTCGTCGAAAAATTTCACCGGCTTTATATTCTTCATTTTTTCGCAATGAGAGCTAGTTTTGTACAAATCTCTAGCTTTTATATGAATTATTATTTTAACAAAATTTTTTAGGCTATGTTTTATCTTTCTTTCGAAAATCAATTTCCTCCTAATCCGCATTATCGACTTCAATTTCAAATAAACCACTTCTCTCCAAAAGAAAGTGCAGGATCCTATATGCGTATATAAACTTGAATAAAACTGATATAATACAAAATGGTTATTTAAGCATCCCCCTATCAAGATACATATAGATAGTTAAAAATAGTAGGGATTCACAAAAACGGAGGTATGAAAGTGGCAAAGAATACAAGTAAAATAGGTGTAGTAATCGCTGGCCTATTGTTAGCGATTTTAATGGCTGCAATGGATAATACAATTGTAGCAACGGCAATCAGTACAATTGTCGGAGATCTTGGTGGATATGACAAACTTGTCTGGGTGACATCAGCTTATATGATCGCGTCGGTTGCAGGTATGCCGATTTTCGGTAAATTATCCGATATGTATGGTCGTAAAAGATTCTTTATTTTCGGTTTAGTTGTATTTTTAATCGGTTCGGCGCTAGCCGGTACAGCAAACTCAATCATTCAGCTTAGCATTTACCGTGCAATTCAAGGTATTGGCGGTGGTGCATTAATGCCAATCGCATTCACAATTATGTTTGATGTTGTGTCTCCAGATAAACGCGGTAAAATGGGTGGCTTATTCGGGGCAGTATTTGGTCTATCGAGTATCTTTGGTCCGCTTCTTGGAGCCTATTTAACAGATTATGTTCATTGGTCTTGGATTTTCTATATTAATTTACCACTTGGGCTAATTGCTTTTGTGTTAGTTGCAAAATTTTATAATGAATCTGTTGCACATGCCAAGCAAAAAATCGACTACTTTGGCGCAGCTACTTTAGTTGGTTCAGTAGTTAGTTTAATGTTTGCTCTTGAGCTAGGCGGCAAAGAATATGCTTGGGATTCCGCATTGATTCTTGGATTATTCGCTCTATTTGCAGTGCTTCTTATTAGCTTTATCTTAATTGAACTACGTGTAGAAGAGCCTATTATTTCCTTTAAAATGTTCAAAAATCGTCTCTATGCAACGAGTAATATCATTTCAATATTTGCTGGAGCTGCTTACATTACTGCTGCCATCTACATTCCAATTTTTGTTCAAGGCGTACTTGGAGGCTCGGCAACGAACTCAGGTCTTATTTTACTTCCGATGATGGTCGGTTCGGTTGTAACAGCATCTGGAGGTGGAGCTCTCCTCACGAAATTTAAGTATCGAACGATTATGTTACCGACTTTAACTCTATTCGTTGTTGGTATTACCTTGCTTACAACATTGACAACTGAAACGTCGCACTTTATGGTAACAATCTTTATGATACTTGTCGGTCTTGGCATTGGCTCGTCTTTCTCTGTGTTGAGCAATGCCGTTATTCATGGTCTTAGTATGAGACAACGTGGCTCGGCTAACTCAACGCTAAACTTCAATCGAGAACTTGGAATGACATTAGGAATTACAGTGTTTGGGATAATCCAAAACCATATTTTCTCAAATAAATTAGCGTCCGCATTTAGTGGTCAAGCACCTATTGGTATGGATTTAAGTGATCCGAGTGTAATCCTAACATCTGAAACTCGAAACTTCATTCCTGTAGAGGTTCTCGATAAAATGCAAGAAGCACTTACTATTTCAGTTGCTCATACTTTTGCTTGGGCGATAATCCCAGCTGCTATTGCGCTAATTATGGCATTTGCTATGAGTAGAGAGCAATTCGACCCTGCTTCTGAAATGGAAACGTACAATCAAGAAGCATCACATTAATATATGAGCCTGTGTTTCACAAATTATCAAACTGCGGCCTCTCCTCAATTAAAACTGTTATAATACGAAACGTGTATTTTAAAACATTTCATATTCGAATAGCAATAAAGATTGAGGTAGTCGTATGAAAAAGCAGTTGAGATTGCGGAATTTTCGCATACAAAAATTGAAAAAAAGAGCTCGCTAAAAAATATTTCAAAAAAATGGTCGGTGGGCAAAAAGTAAGCCATCATGCTAATTTTGCAGATACCTTTACTAAGAGGCAGGGGCAAACCCCTCCACTGATACCAAAAAGCCGGTGAAATTTTACGACATGTAAAATTTCACCGGCTTTATATTTTTCGTAATAAGCACTCGAATCGTTTATACGAAGTACGGTTGTCCTGCCTTATCATCCACGCATGGTGCTTAAAATGATTTTATGCGCCTATAGGCAAGTGAAAACGAAGCTTTCAGAAGAAAAAACGAACGCCATTTACGTCAACGCAAAATTGACGTGAAACCAGTTTTTGGATTCTTGAAGGCTAATTTGCGTTTCACTCGATTATCTGTCCGAGGAAAATTGAAAGTTGAAAACAAAATAGGTCTTGCATTAATGGCTGTAAATTTGAGAAAATTCACGGCCATTCACTAAGAAGTGTAATCTAAAATAGAGAAAAATCGAAAAAAGTGAAATTAAGCACACTCAATATCACTTTTTTCGATATTAGAAGCTAGTTTTGTCCCAGCCTCTTTTTATTAAGATGTAAAACGTTGTTACCAAAGCTTAAAGCCTTTAGAGCCAGGAGGGGAATTAGAAATAATATCAATAATTGGAATAGTATAAGCGAATAAAATTAATGCTACTAAAATAACAAGCCATACTTTAAAGTTCTCTAAGATAGCCGGAGTAGTACCACCGTTTTCATGTACTTCACCCACTGGGAATTCCTCTTCGCCTTTTGGTGCAAACCATGCTAATTTCACCACAATATAAAGTATGATTATGATAGCGATGAACAGGATTGTGCCACCAATAGCTTGAGCGATTTGATAAGGAATCCAATCATAAGCTTGTTGAGCACCGCCATACTCAGAGTAATCGGATCGACGAGGTGCACCGATCAGACCAGCGATATGCATAGCGGTAGACATAATTGTCATACCAGTAGCCCATAAAATAGCGGCAAAATTACCAAGATTGTTTAAAGATTTAGTCAGTGTGCGACCTGTTAAATATGGAATTAACCAGAATGCCGCACCAAAATAAGTTAAAACGGCTGTTGTTGCAATCGTTAAATGGAAATGCCCTGTAACCCAAATAGTATTATGGATTAATTGGTTCATTTGGTAAGAAGCATTGATGATACCGCCTGCGCCACCAGGGATAAATGCTACCATACCGATAAATGGTACGAAGAAACGAGCATCTTTCCATGGTAATTTTTTAAACCAGCCGTAAAGCCCTTTCCCACCTAATTCACGACCGCGTAATTCAAACATCGCAAACATCGAGAAGGCCGTCATTAAGGATGGTACGATTACCGCAAATGTTAAAACAACTTGTATGAATTTCCATGTACCATCAATACCTGGCTCTGTTAATTGGTGATGGATCCCAACGGGTACAGAGAAAATTAAGAACAGCATAAATGACAGTCTTGCTAAAGAATCAGAGAAAATTTTCCCTCCAATAACCTTCGGAATAATGACATACCAAACCATGTATGCTGGTAATAACCAGAAGTACACAAGAGCATGACCGAAATACCAGAACAATGTACGGGATAGTGCTACATCAACACGTTCGATAAAGCCTAAGGACCATGGAAGTAGCTGGAATAGAACAGAAACAGCTACACCTAGAGTTGCTACGAACCACATTAAATTATTGACAACAACCATAAATGACAGTAATGGGCTTCGTTGTCCGCTACCTTTGTTTTCTTTACGCCACTGTGCATATCGTAAAATTTGACCTGCGCCGCCAACCCAAGAACCAACAACGACTAATGTAAGGCCTAAATAGAATATCCAGTGAGCTTTCAGTGGAGCATAGAACGTATATAAAACAGATGCTTCGTTCAGTAGAACCATTACTGCAGCTGCTGCTGTACCGATAGTCATTAACCAGAAGCCAATCCAGCCAAGGCGACGTTGACCATCTGAAAAAGTCCCTGACGTACGGCTAACACTGGCAATTTGGAAACCAAAAATAAAGAACGTTGTTAAAATAAGACCGAGTAAAACACCATGTACAGTTAAAACTTGATAGTAACCAATGCCTGCTGGTAATGTAAATTGACCAGAACGAACGAAAACTTGTAATAAACCTGCAAGACCCCCTAATAACAATGCGATGAATGCCACGTAAATATGGGCCATTGCTAGCTTCGCATCACGACGATCCGCTTTTGTCAAATTATTATTTAGACTCATTTGACTTCACCACCTTTAGCATAGAGTGCATCATCGTATGTCCTGTACCACAGTATTCATTACATACGATTAAAAACTCTCCTTCTTTATTTACTGTAGTTACATATTCAGAAATGTAACCAGGTTCAAGCATCATATTAATATTTGTACCTGCAACTTCAAAACCGTGCATTACATCCGCACTTGTTGCGATAAACTTCACCTTAGCTCCAAGTGGAACTTCAATTTCTGGAGGATTGTAATTAAATGCTGATGCTAATACAACCACTTCATAATCCCAATCCTTACCTTCTACTTTATGAACACCAGGATTATCGAAGGGTGCAAATTCTTTTACTTTCTCATAATCTAGTGTTTTTTTACCATTGTTCGGATGTGAGCCTTGATGGAATGCACCGATGCCTAGAATGATAAGGAATGCTACTAAAGTAGCAACTCCGAACACAAGCCAATATTTCTCATACTTATGTAAGTGCATATGTCTCTGTCCTTTCTTAGTAGAATCAATTATGCCTCGGCATAATTGCGTCCGGAATCGGCTTTGTGCTTAGGCCTGCACGAGGGCCGACACGATGTCGGTCATTTCGGTAATGCCACAGGACGTGGCGTTTTTACCGATGCAGGTCAGTTAGCCGTTATCGCATGGATGCGATGATTTTAGGCTAACATCCTATGTGAACTCCTTTTCGATTCCGTGTCATCCGCCGGAGGCTTTGGGCCAACACGACGTTGGTCACTCAGTCGTTGCCACAGGACGTGGCGTTCTTAGACTGAGTTCCTCTATTTCAGCGGGCGTTTGGATACTCGCTGAAAAGTAGCTTAAATCCGCATTCATCCACCACTTATAGAGGTGGGGACTCTTGTAACTGACGTTTCACTTTCGTTACAAAGAACATTTGTTGCTGACGCTTCGCTTTTGCTCCAAAAAACAATTGCTGAAAGAAGTTAAAAACGATTGATGAACAAATCGAAGCAGTACGCCCAAAGCAAGATAATGATGATTCCTACTCCAAATACTGCATAGAGTGAACCTTTTAAATTTTCATCTGACTTTTTTTTATTTGCCATTTTTGCTCCTCCTACGCTTTTATTGTGTCTTTCTTATTGCCATGATATATAAATAAATTTCTTTTTGATGTGAAAAAAATCACATATCTTGGCTAATTGTGTGAAAAAAATGTGAAAAATTGCGGGTGGATTAAAAAATAGCCATCTCAATAGTCATTGAGATGGCCACTTTTAGGTTGAAATTGGAGTAATTTTTATTAAAATCTCTTGTTTTTCAAGAAATTTTACTATTGAAATTTAGACTTGAGCCTTATGGGGCATCCTCCGTTAATGTAAGAGAATGATAAAGTGTGATCATAAATGTTTGATGTTTTGGCATAGGATATATCATTTGGAGCAGTCCGATATTCTAGAATTCTATTCTTCCTCAATTGTTAAAAGAACTGTCAGTGGACCAACGTTTGGAATTGTAACAGGGAGTACAAATGCCTTATCAAAGCCATATAGCTTTGTATTGCCAACCATCACTGTTGGTGGTGTGATATCAATTTCTAAGTTTTCTTGTCCTACGGTAGTACATAATTTTCCTGCAATCATATTTCCAAATTCCCCTGTAAAGGATTCCAACATTTCACCTTCAAGAGGCATACCAAACATTGTATTTCCGATGCCACTAAATATTTCAGGAGAGGAATCAATGATTACACGGCCCTTTAAATCTCCTATTAAACCAATTAAAACACCCATTTGCTGTTGTTGAAATGGTTCTGAAATAATACTAGGCGTTTTTACCTCTATATCCATAGGTAAAATCGATTTTAAAGCGTGAATTGTCCCGTTTAAAATAGTTTGAAAGTACTTCGAATTACTCATCATTACCGCATCCTTTTTCCGACTTTTCTACATCTTACCATGATAAATGGGTAAGATGAAAGTATGTCTTGACGAATTAATGGGAATTTTATATTATATTAATGAGAATGATTTTCAAAATCAATAAAAGGACGTTTAGGTCTTTTCGAATACAAATATTTATATAAAAAGGAGTGGTCAGTGATGACATTCGTATTTATTGGTGCAGCAGTGGTTATCTATATTGGAGTGGGAACACACGTCATGAAACAGACGACTGCACATTTAAAATAAGAGGATATCAAAAACGACAATTTTCATATAGGTAGAGCATGGTCTAAGTAATTTTGAGATCATGCTTTTTTTTGAATAATAGTTATCTTTAACTTTCATTGTAATAAAAAGAAAAGCGTTGTTTGTTTTTTCTGAAATATATTGTAAATGAGAATTTTTTTTGAAATAAACAAAACAGTAGACCAATACAATATAGTAAGTGATGGATTTGCTGCTTAATCAGGCAGTCATTTAGGTTACAGTATGCACCAGAAAATAGATGGAAAATCAAGCGAAGTCCTATAGAAATTAGGTGAAGAAAATGACAAAAATATTGTTAACAGGGTTTGAACCATTTCTTGAGTATAAAATGAATCCAACGATGCAAATTGTAGAAAACTTAAATGGAGAAAAGATGGGTGGCTATGAAATTGTAGGACGCATTTTGTCTGTAGATTTTCAGCAATCTGCTCAGCAGCTGAAACAATATATTGTTGAGATAAAGCCACAAATCATTATTTCCTTAGGCTTAGCTGGAGGTCGTTTTAAAATAACGCCCGAGCGAATTGCGATTAATGTTAAAGATGGTGAGGCAGATAATAATGGTTATACACCAGTAGATGAGAGCATTTATATTGATGGTGCAGATGCATATATAACGAATTTACCTATCCGAAATATGGTCAATCGATTATGCAAAGAAGGATATCCAGCGGAAATTTCAAATACGGCGGGTACCTATTTATGCAATAATATTATGTATGAAGGGCTAGTTTACGCAAAGCAACATGAAGGGATCCGTGCTGGATTTATTCATATTCCTGCGTCATTTGATTTGGCGATTCAGCATGGAAAAATACCGGGATGGAATATCCAAGATTTAATTACTTCTATTAGGCTCTGTATCGAGGAGACCATTCGTGCAACAAATGATTGATTTTCCTAATACGATGTGGATTAGCCAAGTTAAAGGCATTTTAACATCGAATGAAGTGTTGTCCGTACAGCAAAAGAAAATTAATATTTCCGCGCAAACATTATGTATACACGGAGACGGTCCGCATGCACTGGATTATGCAAAAAAATTATGAACTTAAATGTCAAATGGATAATTAAAATAATGGATGCCCTAAAATATTTTAAGGCATCCATTATTTTAATTATATGAAGTTTATTCTTTTATAGAGGGAACATATTATTGGATAGATTCGTATAACAACATATATTTCTCTATCCGATTTACTCAAAATAATTAAAGTGTAGTCACTAATTCAACAGCTTCAACAATAATTGGTGTTCCAGCTGGTAAAGTGCCTGTAACAGTATGGAATGTTAATCCTGTTGCAGAAACTGAGTAAGAACCACCTTCCTGAAGTACCCCATTTATATATAAATTATAGTACCCGTTTGTTACGATTGGGAAAGTAGTTGCAGCAGAACCGCTATCATTTAAAAAGGTAGTAGAGGCAACCGTTGTACTATCAGAGATCGTTAAGGGTGCAGCTAAAACATTGAAAAATCTAGTCGAAGTACCTGTAACATTGATATGAATATTAATAATAGAAAGTGCCACTTATTTTCACCCCCTTTCAGGTTTGTTACTTACATTGTAGAAAAACCTAATGATTCTATGATGATTGGAGTACCTTTATAAATTGTTGAATTATCTGGACTTAAGGTTAACGAGGTTGGAGTTAAGGTGTAAATTCCACCTTCCTGCATTACGGCATTGATATAAAGATTAACGTAGCCATTAGGATTAAAAATCTTAAATTCAGTTGCTGGGTTCCCATCATTATCCCAAAATTGGCTAGCAGCTAGAGTCGCCCCATTCGTTAAATGAATATCTGATATAGCAATATAGAAATATCTATATATAGTAGGAATAATATTTCCAGTAGGTTCAATGCTGGGAGGGTCTACCGAAGGAATGGTACTAGCTTTTATACGAGGCCAAATAAACCGATCTTTACACCCACATTCACATTCTTGCTCGATTTTTCGGTGATTCCTATAGTTCACCATATTTTTTCACTCCATTTAATTATTGTTTTCCCCAGTTAGCTTTGTGCTTATATTTTTCACTACTATTAGTATTGCAATCACACATCAAACCTTTTTAAAACTTAAGTTGCCTTACCTTAAAAATAGAAAATAGTAGTTTTATAAAAAAATAATGGTCCATCACCACAACTCGATGATGACATTTGTTAAAACGTATGCCAGGCATAAGTTGATTTCCGTTCCGACTGGATGCCCCCGGGAAAGCGCCCAGTCGGAACGGAAATCAATCCCACGTTATGATAAGGAGCCAGAATATTGCCTTATTTTTTTGATTAAACAGGACTATATGGATGAATATGGCGTCTGAAACCCTGATATATATGCTTTTTTAAGTAAATTAGTGTTATACTTTGTTTGTCGAATAAGGTAGAATACTAAATATGACTATCTTCATTCATAAAAACTACTTCCTCTGAAGTGGTAAGATGAATGCGGATATAGTTCCTTTCCAAACAAGACTGAAATAGAGGAACTCAGTCTAAGAACGCTACGTCCTGTGGCAACGACTGAGTGACCAACATCGTGTTGCTGCCGCTGCGTTAGCACTACGCTTTCGCACAAAAAACATCTGTTGGCCAAAAGCCTCCGGCGGATGTCACGGATTTTTAAAGGAGTGAATTGTGCTCGCACAATTCAAAATCCGGACGCATTGTTTATCTGTAGCGAAAGCAAAGCGACAGCTACAATTACGCCAAGGCGAAATTGATTAATTTATGAATAAAGGGGTTACAGGTTTTATGAAAGATTTTGAACAACAACTGGAGGCGCTATTAAAGCAAGCCTCGTTACAATACATAATTTATCAGCATAATGGTGATACAGAGCGTATGGATAAGACATCACTTTTTGCACGTAAAATACAGCAAAAAGAATATGTTATTGGCTTTGCTGGCCATTTCTCTGCTGGTAAGTCGAGTATGATTAACGCGTTATCAGGTGAAGATTTACTTGCGGCAAGTCCTATTCCAACGAGTGCCAATATCGTCAAAGTCCATAAATCAGACGAAGATTTTGCGATTGTCCATATGCACAACGAAAAGCCGGTAAAATTTGAAGCAGGCTATGATTTTAAAACAGTTAAAGAGCTAAGTAAAAATGGTGAGCTAGTATCACAAATTGAAATCGGTCATAGCACATCGACATTACCACTAGGCGTTACTGTTATGGATACACCGGGTGTCGACTCGACAGATGATGCACACCGCATGTCAACAGAGTCAGCTCTTCATATTGCTGATATCGTATTTTATACAATGGACTACAATCACGTGCAATCGGAATTGAATTTTCAATTTACAAAGCAATTAATGAAGTACAATCCAAATGTTTATTTAATCGTTAACATGATTGATAAGCATAATGAAAATGAATTAAGCTTTGAGGAATTTAAAGCAACAGTTCACAATTCCTTTGCAGCTTGGGGAGTAGTACCTAAGGGCATATTTTTCACTTCATTAAGAGAGACTGAGCACCCTAATAACGATTTTGAGGTCGTAAAGAAAATCGTTATGGATAGTATGAATGATTGGCAGGATCAACTTGTACAAACTGCATCAAATACGCTGCGTTTATTACAAAGTGAGCATGACAATTATTTAACGGAAGAAAGACAAGATCGTTTAGACATCGATGAAGATGTATTAAGTGCAGATGACTGGGCAAACCATAAAGATATTTTAGAGCAATACAATAAGCTAAATCGTCAAGTTGAATTGTTCTCAGTTGAGGCATGGAATGAAACGTTCGAAGAGCAACGTAAAGAGCTACTTGCGAATGCAGCCATTATGCCAGCAGATTTACGCGATAAATTACGTCTGTATTTAGAAAGTCAACAGGATGGCTTCAAAGTAGGGGGCTTATTTACTGCTAAGAAAAAAACAGAGGAAGAGCGTAACCGCCGTAAAGAGGATGCCTATAGTGCCTATCAAAATGTTGTGCATGCACAGGTTACAGGACATTTAAAAGGGCTAATGAAAAAGGTGTTAAAGGATGTTAGTGCATTAAATGAAGAACGTGCTACAGCTATTGATGCCTACGCCTTTGAATTACCATTCTCACTTATTGAGCAGCAAGTACAAGTTGGTGCACTTTTAACGGGAGATGCTTTGTTGAATTTTGCCAACCGTGTGGCAGAGGCGACTAAACGTTACTATATCCAAGAAACAGATAATTGGAAGGATGCACAAGCAACAACTTTAGAAGCGGTAGCTACTGAAACAGCGGCTCCATCTAAATTAAAAATGGCAGGGATGCAAGAGAAAGTTGATGCCATTCATGCAGTGCTTGAAATCGAGGGCTACCAGCAATATAGTGCAACTATTATGCACCAGGCAAGCAATGAAATACGTCAGCTAGCAAACCAACAGCTTACAAAATGGGATAATAGCTTTAAGCAAGATTTAGCAAATATTCGATTGTTTGACGAATCGATGTTAAAGCCAAAAGAGGTAGCGTTACAACAGGAAGAATCACAGCAAGCAGTTAGTGCAACAAGCCTTCCTATTGAAGGTGTAGTTAAGCGTGCACTTCATACGGCAAACTCGGTAAAAGATGTACAAGGCTTTGCGGAAGTAGCAACTTACTTAGAAAATAAAGTAGAAAGATTACAGAAAAAGGATTTCACAATCGCGCTTTTCGGTGCATTTAGTGCAGGGAAATCTTCGTTCTCTAATGCGTTAATGGGTGCCAAAGTTTTACCTGTATCACCAAACCCTACAACAGCGGCTATTAATAAAATTCGTCCTGTGACACCAGAGCATCCACATGAAACAGCAGATGTACTGTTAAAAACAGCTGACCAAATGCTAGAGGATATTCAAACTTCATACGCTGCAGTTGGTTTATCAGTGTCTTCTTTAGAGGAAGCATTTAGTCGTGCAGATGAGGGACTTGCTGTACAGCTATCGGACGAACGCTTAAATGTGCATAAATCATTTATTCGTGCATATAAAGAAGGATTCCCAACATTTAAGTCTGAGCTTGGAAAAGTATTACGTGTTAACCGTGAGGAGTTCGAAAAATTTGTTGCGCAGGAAAATAAATCATGCTTTGTCGATAATATTGATTTCTATTATGATAGTCCGATAACACGCATGGGTGTGACACTTGTTGACACACCAGGAGCAGATTCTATTAATGCGCGTCATACAGGTGTTGCGTTTGAATATATTCGTAATGCTGATGCAATCTTGTTTATTACTTATTATAATCATGCTTTTGCTAAAGCTGACCGTGAGTTTTTAATCCAGCTAGGGCGTGTGAAGGATGCTTTCGAACTTGATAAGATGTTCTTTATCGTCAATGCAATTGATTTAGCGACAACAGAAGAAGAGCAGGAAGATGTAAAAGGCTATGTACGTTCAGAATTACAACGCTTTGGCATTCGCTTCCCTCGACTTTACGGTGTGTCAAGCTTATTGGCTTTAAATGAAAAAGTAGAGGGTGCTGATTTAACATCAGGTATGCCACCTTTCGAAGATGCCTTCCACACGTTCTTAAATGATGAATTAAGTGCATTGGCTGTCCAAGCACTTGCAGAGGAAGTCGATAAAACGGAGCAACGTTTAGGTGACTTAATTGCGCAAACAGAAGAGAACTTAAAGCGTAAGGATGAGCGTTTAGAGGAGTTAACAACTCTTGAACAGCATATAAAATCGAAGTACAATTCACTTAATACAAGTATGGTAGAAAGTGAAACGAAGCAAGAGCTTGATGAATTATTGTATTATGTTCTTCAGCGTGTGTATTATCGTTATCCAGAGTTCTTTAAGGAAGGCTACAATCCGTCAACATTTGCAGCAATGCCGGCTCAGCAAGCATTAGAGCATGCTTTAAAAGAAGTAATGCAAAGTTTACGCTTTGACTTTACACAAGAAATGCGTGTAACAAACTTCCGTTTATCACAGTTTATTAGTAAGAAGATGCAACAGCGCTTTAAAGATGAAGTACGTGAGCTAAAAGAATTAAACCGTAGCTTCTCGTTCTTAGCGTTTGAATCTTCTGAGCCAGATTTACTTGATTTTGAAGGACCATTTACAGATATCGCGAAATATTCAGGTGTTAAATCTCATTTCCGTAACCAGAAAGCATTCTTTGAGAAGAATGAAAAAGTGAAACTAAGTGAGGCGCTTGAGGTATTAACAAAACCAGATGCGCAAAATTATTTAGATTCACAGAAAGTATCTCTCATGACATGGGCTATTACCTATATTGCTGAGGAAGCGGAAAAATTACGTCTGCATATTTTCCATCAGGCACTTGAACAAATTTCAACAGAAAGACTTGCACTTCAGGAAGAAAGTCGTTTAGCTTCTTGGAAAGCTATTTACGCTCAATTACAATACGCATGAGGTGATTCATTTGGGAAAAGTATTCAAATCAGTTGAGGAAATTCAGTTAGATGGAGTCCGTTTCTTAGATGCCCGCTTTGATTTACAAAACAAAGAGGCGGGCAGTAAAGTATTTGAAGAGGGGCATGCACCAGGAGCGATTTATATCGATTTAGAGCAGGATCTATCAGATATGGGGTCTAGCCATGGTCGTCATCCTATGCCAAATAAGGAAAAGCTATCGGCAATATTTCAAGGGTTTGGATTAAGTTACGAGGATCAAATTGTCATTTACGATCAAGGGGCTGCGCCATTTGCACCACGTGCTTGGTGGATGCTGACATATGCGGGCTTTCCCAATGTAGTGATTGTGAATGGTGGTGCACCTGCTCTCGAGGAAAAAATATCTTTTACAAAAGACATTATAAAATATCCACCGACTTCGATTGAATTTGTTTGGCGAGATGAACTATATGCTCCACGTGAAGCAGTTAAAGCCATTGTAGATGGAGAAGTCAATGCGACTTTGCTAGATGCACGTGCCGCAGATCGCTACCGTGGTGACGTGGAGCCTCTTGATATGGTAGCTGGACATATTCCAACAGCGAAAAACTTTGACTGGGAGCAATTAAAGTCAGATGGTCGTCTACAAGCCAATGATGAGTTACGCAGTAAGGTTGCTCAAGACGAGCACGTTGTTGTGTATTGTGGTAGCGGTGTTACAGCATCACCATTGTATGCAGTGCTAGCAGATGAAGGTTATGAAAATATTCAACTGTATGTAGGCAGCTTTAGTGACTGGATTACACAATATGATGTAGAAAAAGGAACAAATGAATAAATGATTGAGGAAGAAACGCTCACTTTGGTGGGCGTTTTTTTCTTGGAGTGAGGGGAAGAAAAGGTTTAATTGCATTAAATGTATGCAGCTTCAAGCACTTCAGAGCGGGTTTGTTTGAATAACAAATGTCTAAATTCGAAATTAGTAAAAAAATATAGGGAAAATTTGAGAGGAAATGAAAATTTTATCGTTATAGAAGTAGAGAGGTGAAACAAATGGAGATGGATGAAGTAATCACACGAGTAAAGAACGGTGAAAGTCATCATTTTGCACATATTGTAAAACATTATGAGCAGAAAGTTTTTATCACTGTCATAAGGATCGTAAAAAATCGCGCGGTAGCTGAAGATATCGTACAAGATATTTTTATAAAAGTATTTTATAGCTTACATAAGTATAAAGAAACGGGCTCATTTAATGCATGGCTATACCGAATTGTAGTCAATAGTTGTTTCGATTATTTACGGATTCATAAGTTACAAACGATTCGAATCGACAGTGATGTAATGGATAATCGTTATCCTGAAAAAGTATTGTTGTTACATGAAAGAAATGAGCAGTTAGAAAAGCTTCTTCAACAGTTGGATGAAACAGAGTACATGGTATTGTTACTGAAATATGTAAATGAGCTAAGCTACGATGAAATAAGCGAAGTGCTTCAAATTTCGTTAAATGATGTTCGTAATAAGCTACACCGAAGTAAAAGAAAACTTAGGTCAATCACAATGACAAAAGGAGGTTATTTTTATGAAATGTGATTCGAATTTGTTGGAAGATTATGTAGAAGGTTTTTTAGATGAGATTGAACAAAAGAAAATCGAAGCTCATTTGCAATTCTGTGAAAATTGTCAACGTGAATATGAGCAATTAGTAAATGAACAAAAAACTTTATTTGCACAGCTCAATAAGCCAATGATGACACATAGCCAAAGTGATGCTATTATGCAACGTATTCAAACGAATACAAAGCGTAAAAAATCTTGGTATTCTTTAAAAATTACTGTAATCAGTGCAGCTATTATTATGCTAAGTTTTGCGTTGTATTATTGGAATCGTCCATCGATTGAGGTGGCACAGCCGATTGATGAGCCAACAAAATTAGTAGAAACGAATAGTAACGAGCAGAAAGAACATTTAGATGGTGAACAAGTCTTAAATTATAATGAGCCATTCTTGGATGTTTCTATTGATAAAGTTGTCGAAAATGGAGAAAACATTGATATTCAATATCGAGTTAAATTTAAAGAACAATACCAGCGAGATCAAGATAATATATATAAGCATCATTTAAATAAATATCAATATAACATGCCAAAACTTGACGATACACAAGATGACTTTTTCGGTAGAGTAAGATCAGAAGTTCGATTTGCAATTCGAGATAAAGCAGGACAATTAATTGTATCTACCAAACGTGAAGGACGTGATGCCGAACAACAAATGATGTCAGATTTTTCAAGTAGTGGCCGTGGCACAGATGTACTGGGCGAAATGGTTAACAGGGTATCCGTCCCAAAGTATACTAACCCCACAACGTTTGAAGTGCTTCAAATGGAAGCAGATGTGTTCGATTTATTTGAGACGGAAGTGAATACAGCACAATTACAGCCATTTCAATTTAATAACGTAACTTATACAATTGATTCATTAGAAATCAAACAAGGTACATTACATTTACAAATTTCTACGGAAGGTGATCCAGAAGTTCGTGCAGCTGGTTGGGAGATGGTCATTAACGATCGTTTAATTTCTTCTGACCAGGCAAGGGTACATTTTGATGACCGAATTAATAATCGTACCTTTTATGAATTACAGTTTAAGAATTTCGAACAAATCCCAGCTAATTTAAAATTAGTGCCTTCTACTGTATGGATAAAAAAACAAATTGATCCAATTGTATTAGATTTACACTAGAAAAAAGCCCTCGATTAGTATAGTGTTTAATTGAAAGTCTAGTAATTTGATAAGATTTTTAAATTGTAATTTATATCTAGCTAAGAATTTGTGTATTCAACCATGCGTTTTTTGAATTCGGGCTTACCTTTAAATTATGATCTCGCTATTAATAATATGAGCTGTTTTGATAGTAATCGTCAATCTACGTTTACTGTTCCTTTTCTATAGTTTGAGAAAGAGTATTAAACAAACGATGAAAGTTGTGATGTATTCATAAAATGACTGGTTATTCATTTTATGCTACACTCTTTTTACAAAGGGGTGGAAAAGGATGTTTAAACGAGAGAAAAGTATAGAGATTCAACAAAATCGTGATGTGCAATGTGCGCATGGTAAAGTGGCAGTTCAGGGTATTGGAATGAGTGTATATAGCTTTTTGGTGGATGGGGTACTAATTGATACAGGCTCATATTCACTTTCACGGGAGTTCCAATCCTTTTTTAATGAAATACCGATTGAACAATTGGCGCTCACTCATTCTCATGAGGATCATTCAGGAAATGCAGCATGGATTCAGCAACATAAGAGTGTACCTATCTATGTTCACCGTGATTCGGTAAGTCTTTGTGCAAAGGATGGTGAATATCCTTTTTATCGACAGGCATTATGGGGGGAGCGACCAGCATTTATTGCTCAACCGTTAGGCAATACATTGCAAACGAAATCAGCTACATTGGATGTTATTGAAACACCAGGACATACGACCGATCATGTATCATTTTACAATCGAGAAACAGGTGCTATGTTTACAGGCGATTTGTATATACAGACGAAAACTAAGGTTGTCCTGGATGAAGAAAATATCGTACATACCTTGGCGTCTTTGAAGAAAATCTTAAACTATGATTTCGAGGTAGTATATTGCTGTCATTCAGGCTTTCTAGCGGATGGTCGAGCGAAAATACAAGAAAAAATTGCTTATTTAGAAGATATGGAGAATAACATAAGGCAGTTGTTTCTTAAAGGTTATTCAGTAGACGAAATTACAAAATCTATCTTTTCTCGTGATTACCCGATTACGAAAGTATCAGGGGAACAGTGGTCTTCCAAGCATATTATTACCGCTTTTATTAATCAATTTACGCAAGAGTCCTTAAAATAGGGGCTCTTTTTTGTTGAAATAATAAAAAACTTTGTGAAAAAATGTGAAGAAAATGTGACGGAACCAGATGGAATAATGGATACGCTTACATTCGTTTGTGAAAAATTTCTCATTTACACAAGAAAAATACTATGTGAAAAGTTGAACAGGCTTAATGGAGGTATTTGTACATTTTTTATAAAGCAAATCGACGTTTATATTATATCAGAATAATTGATTGTGAAGTTGATAACAAAGCGTAAAATTAGAGCAGACGATAATAAATGGCTCTATTTAGAAGAAAAAATAAAATTGACAGAAAATTCGTTGACTTTATTTTCACAAAGTATTATGATTCTGAAATATATAATAATTCAAAAGAAAAGGATGGGATTGAATGGACATTATGAAAAAGGCTTTAGAAATGCACGAGTATTATAGTGGGAAATTAGAGGTGATATCTAAGGTGCCTGTGCAAGATTCATATGATTTAAGTCTTGCGTATTCTCCAGGGGTAGCTGCGCCTTGTGTAGAGATTGAGAAAAATCCATCACTTGTTTACGACTATACAATGAAAGGTAATATGGTGGCGGTTGTTTCAGATGGTACAGCGGTATTAGGGTTAGGGGATATTGGTCCGAAGGCAGCATTACCAGTAATGGAGGGGAAGGCTATTTTATTAAAGCGTTTTGCCAATGTTGATGCTTTTCCTATTTGTTTAGATACGAAGAATACGGATGAAATCGTCAGCATTGTGAAGGCGCTTGCTCCCACTTTTGGTGCTGTAAATTTAGAAGATATTTCAGCGCCAAGATGCTTTGAAATTGAAGATCGTCTGCGCCAAGAATGTGATATTCCTGTATTCCATGATGATCAGCATGGAACGGCGATTGTTGTAGGTGCAGGGATGATTAATGCCAATCGTATTGTGAAGAAAGATGTGGCAACGATGAAAGTCGTAATTAATGGTGCAGGAGCAGCGGGCATTGCAATTTTGCGTATTCTTGTGCAAATGGGCTATAAAAATATTTATATGTGCGATACAAAAGGTCTCATTTATGAAGGGCGCGCTGAAGGTATGAATCCAATTAAAGAAACGGTTGCCCATTTAACAAATCCAGAAAAATTACATGGAACACTGGAGGATGCCATTAAAGGCGCTGACGTCTTTATCGGCGTATCTGTTGCTAATTTATTAACAGAAGCACATATTGCTTCAATGAATGAAGATCCAGTCGTGTTTGCACTAGCAAATCCAAATCCTGAAATTACGTATGAAAACGCCAAAGCATGGGGTGTACGTATTATGGGGACAGGACGCTCTGATTATCCAAACCAAATTAACAATGTGCTTGCTTTCCCTGGTATTTTCCGCGGAGCGTTGGATGTTCGAGCAACAGATATTAATGAGGCGATGAAAATAGCTGCAGTGGAAGCAATAGCTGCTCTTGTAAGTGATGAGGAATTAAAGGAGGAATATATTGTACCTAAATCATTAGATGAGCGGGTTGTTGAAATTGTTTCGCAAGCTGTAAGTGGTGCAGCTGTTGAGTCAGGTGTGTCGGAGTTGTTCCAACAAAATACAGTCCTTTCGGTTTAAAATGAAAAATCGACCATACAGTGAATGTAAAAAAATCTCCCACTCTCATAGAGAGGGGAGATTTTTTTACATCATAAAAATACCTAAAACGAAAAAGAGAACAATAATCAGAATAATGATTAAGATAAAGAAAATAATGCTCGGAATTAAGAGTGTAAAGAAGGCCATCCAATTAGATATTTGATGTGCCTCTGCAACAACTCCTACAGTAATGACGATTGACCAAATACCAATCACAAGCGTTACTAAAATGGCTAGCCAAAAAACCCAAGGGTAAGGACCAGCGAAGTCAGGGTCCATTAAAGACTCAGGTGATGTAAATAACCAAATTAAATAAAAAGGAATAAGTATAATAAATGGAATAGCGGTTAAACTTAGCCCTTTAAATAAGTGTGAGTACGTACCTGTTCCTTTAAAAAGTTTACCGAACAGCCAAGCGATTAGTGCAACAAAAGCCGTACCGATTATTCCTGAAATCGGTGATAGAATAACACAAATTAGTACGATAAGCCAAGGAGACCAGTCTATAAAAGAGATCTTATCAATAAGGTCTGAAAGTGTAACACCAATATAACCAATTGACAAAAGAAGAATCGCAAAACCTATTGATTTTTCTTCTATCATGTAACGGGCTGTTTGCTTTGGATGCAACCAAATAGACAAAAATGGATTAACCTTTAGCCTTTCTCGTGATGTTTCATTAAAGTTATCCATTAAATTACCTCCAAAATAATAGTATAAATGCATTATGCGTATAATTAGTATACGAGTGATCCGATGAAAAGTTTCGAAAAAAAGAAAAACCATCTTATCAACAAAAAGAGCCGCAAGAAAGCGACTCTTTTTGATTACTCGTATCTAGTCAGACATGGCATTTTTATTCAGCTAACATAATTTTTTCAAGCTCTAATGGTTCTATGTATTGTTCGCCTTTGTAAGCGCGCATATTACCACCTGAAATTTCATCTATTAATAAAATTTCATTTGTTTTAGCATCGCGGCCAAACTCCAGTTTAATATCATAAAGTGTTAACTCTTTTTTGTCAAGCTCTGCAGCAATAAATTTAGCGATTTCAATTGTACGTTGCTTTAAAATTGCGTATTCTTCATGTGTTAACAGGTTTAACATGGCTAAAGCATCTTCAGAAATAGGAGGATCTAGTCGATCATCATCTTTGATGGTAACTTCTACGAAAGAATCTAAGTCTTGTCCTTCTTTCACGTAAGCACCATAGCGACGTAGGAAAGAGCCTACTGCCTTGAAGCGGCATATGACCTCTAAACCTTTACCGAAAACAGTTGCAGGCTTTACTGTCATTGTTGCATCGTTGAAGTTTGCATCAACATAGTGAGTAGGAACACCTTGTTCGTTTAGTTTTGAGTAGAAATAAGAAGTTAAGCGAAGTCCAGCTAAACCAGCGCCGTCGATTGTTAATCCAACAGTATTAGCACCTGGGTCGAATACGCCGTTTTCACCAGTTACATCATCTTTAAATTTTAATAAGTAATGACCATCTTCTAATTGAAACACATTTTTCGTTTTACCTGTATACAATAATTCCACAAAAAACCCTCCAATATTTCATAGTACTCTAATATTATAACACGAATATTTTAAATGTTTAATAGTAAAATTGTTCGTTTTAAACGTTGATTTTTATGGTTTTTAACTTTATTTCTAACAAAAAGTAAGATGATAACGAATATTCGTTATCATCTTACGGTAGATTAAGAGGATTCTAAATGGGTATTAATATACGCCTTCAGCTAGCATACCATCAGCAACTTTTATGAAGCCAGCGATGTTTGCGCCAACTACAAGATTGCCAGGGTAACCATATTTTTCAGCAGCCGCTTTACTGTCCGCGTAAATGTTTTTCATAATTTCATGTAATTTAGCATCTACTTTTTCAAATGACCAGAATACGCGGCTAGAATCTTGCGCCATTTCAAGAGCAGATACAGCAACACCTCCGGCATTAGCAGCTTTAGCAGGACCGAATAATACGCCAGCATTTAAGAATTCGTTAATTGCTTCAAGATCTGATGGCATGTTTGCGCCTTCACCAATAGCTTTCACACCGTTAGAAATTAAAGTACGAGCTGATTCACCATTAATTTCATTTTGAGTAGCACATGGAAGCGCGATGTCACAAGGGATCGTCCAGATATCAGTACAGCCTTCTGTAAATGTAGCATCTGGACGATAGTTTAAGTAAGTGGAAATACGATCGCCTTTTACTTCTTTAATTTCTTTAATTGCATCAAGATCTAAACCTTCTGGATCGTAAACATAGCCTGAAGAGTCAGAGCAAGCAACAACTTTTGCGCCATAAGCTTGTGCTTTTTCAATAGCATATGTTGAAACGTTACCAGAACCAGAAACTACAACTGTTTTACCTTCGAATGAATCGTTGACATCTTTTAGCATTTCATTTACAAAATATACAGTACCATAACCAGTTGCCTCTTTACGGGCTAAAGAACCACCATAGCCAGGAGTTTTACCAGTTAATACACCAGATTCGTTTGCTTTTGTTAAACGCTTATATTGGCCCCATAAATAACCTACTTCACGAGCACCAACACCGATATCACCTGCTGGAACATCGACATCTGGACCAATATGGCGGTATAATTCAGTCATGAATGCTTGACAGAAACGCATGATTTCCGAATCTGATTTACCTTTAGGATCGAAGTTCGAACCACCTTTACCACCACCGATTGGTTGGCCTGTTAAAGCATTTTTAAAGATTTGTTCAAAGCCTAAGAATTTGATAATTGATTCATTTACGGAAGGGTGGAAGCGAAGACCGCCTTTGTATGGCCCCATTACGTTGCTGTATTGAACACGATAACCACGGTTTATTTGAACTTGATTGTTATCATCTTGCCAAGCCACACGGAAAGAAATAATACGATCTGGCTCAACGATACGAGATAAGATATTGGCTTTAATATATTCAGGGTGTTGTGCAAATACAGGCACTAATGAAATGAAAATTTCTTCAGCTGCTTGTAAGAACTCCGCTTGATAACTATTTTGTTGTTTTAGTTGCTCGAATACGCCATCAACGTATTCTTTTGCTAATTGTTCGTTGCTTACAATTGTAGTTGTCATAGTAAAAAACCTCCAGTTATTTGATATTTGTATCGTATATCTATTTTTCGCACTATTCAATAAAATACTTTTTCCAACAGTCTAAAGTTTGTGAAAAATTGAACAAATGGAGGGAGGGATTTATTATATTGAAATAATAACAACGTGAATGATCTATCTAATTATGAGAAAGGAATGATGCTTTATTGTGAAGGTTTTAATTGACGCTGATGCCTGTCCAGTCGTGGATTTAGCGCTATCTATATCATCTGAGTTTGAGATTGAAACAATCTTGTTTTGCGATACATCCCACCGTATCGAACGTGATAACATAATAACAATTATTGTTCCTAAGGGTCCAGATTCGGTTGATTTTACGCTAGTGAATGCGCTTTCAAAGCATGATATTGTCATTACACAGGATTACGGTTTAGCGGCTATGGTTTTGGCAAGAGGGGGTTATCCAATCGATCAAAATGGGCGTGAGATGTCCAATGAAAATATCGAACGTTTGCTCGATATGCGCCATGTTGGACAAAAAATTAGACGTGCTGGTGGACGTACGAGAGGACCTAAAAAACGAACACAAGAAAACAATATTTCGTTCGAATTGAAATTTCGACAAATTTGTGAACGAGCAATTTTAGCTAAAAAAATGGAGGAATCTGAAGGTGAAAAATGAGCTTAAACACGAACTATTAAAACAATTTCCGAAACTAAAAGAGCTAGCAAATCATGAAACTGTGCTTTGGGAAAATACAAATAGAAAAAAACAGGCGCAAACAAGTCTTTTTTCAATGAAGGAAGTTGAGGAGGCAGAAGAAACACTTAAACGCTTTTCTTCCTATTTAACTTTAGCATTTCCAGAGCTTTTAGAAAGCAAAGGACTTATTGAATCATCTTTACAAGATATACCTTTATTGAAGAAAGCTCTTGAAAAGGAATATGATATTTTAATACCAGGTCAATTTATCTTAAAATGCGATCATGCATTGCCAATTTCCGGCTCTATTAAAGCCCGTGGTGGTATTTTTGAAGTATTAAGGCATGCAGAACGGCTTGCAATCGCTAGTGACAAACTAACAAAAGAGGATAGTTATGCAGTGTTGGTAACACAGGACTTTCAATCCTTCTTCCAGCAATACACAATTGCCGTAGGTTCTACAGGTAATTTGGGATTAAGTATCGGCATTATGGGCAAAAAACTCGGCTTTAATGTCGTTGTACATATGTCGAGTGATGCAAAAGAGTGGAAAAAGGCATTGTTGCGTGAAAAAGGTGCGACAGTTATTGAATATGAGGCTGATTATAGCGTTGCTGTAGAACAAGGTCGTCAAGAGGCTGAACAAGATCCTATGTGTCATTTCATTGATGATGAGAATTCGAAGGACTTATTTGCCGGCTATGCAGTGGCGGCAAAGCGTTTAAAAGTACAGTTTGAAAAGACGAATATTACTGTGGATGAAGCCCATCCATTGTTCGTATATTTGCCGTGTGGTGTAGGAGGAGGACCGGGGGGAGTTGCGTACGGCATACGTGAAATTTTTGGAGAGCATGCCCATATCTTCTTCGCTGAGCCCGTTGCATCCCCTTGTATGACAATTGGCTTGATGACAGGTTTACATGATGAGATCAGTGTAGAAGATATTGGTCTTAATAATAAAACCGAAGCAGATGGCCTTGCTGTTGGTCGTGCTTCTAAATTCGTTGGGAAAGTTATGGATACGTATATTAGCGGCTGTTATACAGTGAAAGATGAGGAATTGTTTACGTCACTTGGTTTAGCCATGGATTCAGAAGGTTTATTTTTAGAGCCATCTGCACATGCAGGGATGTTTGGTCCTATTCAGTTAATGAAAAATGGACAAAGTTATTTAGAAAAGCATGATTTAGTTGATAAGATGGAGCAAGCTACCCATCTTGTATGGGCAACAGGTGGAAGTATGGTGCCGGTGGAAATGCGTGAGGAATACATGGCAAAGGTGGATGCAAGTAGCAAGAATTAATGATTAAGGTAGTTAGTTAATGAAAAAACGCAAGAATGCTATTTGGAATCAACATTCTTGCGTATATTACTTTTAAAAATTTGATCGCAAATTTATTCAAAATATCACATCGTGTTTTATTTCAAGTATTTTGCTCATTTAGAGTTATTTATATAAATAGTCCAACGCTTGATAATCTTGCTGATAGCGTCCACCGTCCGCTACCTCAGCGTGATATAGAGCTTTCAAAGCATAATTTTTTTGCAAATCCATTTCGGACATTAACTCTTTTAGGCGATCATGTAATTCACGGTTTTCTTTCACAAGTTGCTGCATTTGTGGTTTAAAATATTTCATACTGTCTAACTCCTCAATTTATAACGTGCTTATTAGTATAACACTTTTAGCTTTTGAAAATGTACTCATATTCATAATTCTGGCTGTAAAAGATTATTCAGTCGATTATGCCGTGAAGTACTGGCCTAAATTGCAATTTTACTTAGGTGTATCGTTCTCTTACACGGAGAGGGCTACATTTGAAGTTTAGGGTTATCCGATATTAAGAATAAAGTGCGCGTGCCATAGCATCTAAATAATTCTGACTAGCTCGTTGACTTACTTCCGCATCTGGCACAAAGACTTCAAAGCAATGGAAGCTACCGGGGTAGAGATGGAATTCAACATCTACTCCTGCTTGGGCAAGACGTGTCACGTATTCAATGGTTTCATCTCGGAATAAATCGAATTGACCTATACATGTATAAGCTGGAGGTAATCCTGCTAAGTTATCTGCTCTTGAAGGGACTGCATAGGGAGATAGCTCATGGGTGTCCTTTTCCTCACCTAGATACATACGCCAAGCTGTCAAATTATTAGTTCTACTCCATGTTGCACGATCCTCGGTAATCTCGTAGCTGGAAGGTGTTTCATTTCGGTTATCAAGCATCGGATACAGTGGCATCTGGAATATAATTGAGGGTCCTCCTTTGTCGCGAGCCATTAATGCTAGAGCTGCTGTTAGCCCTCCGCCACCACTTGCGCCTGCAATCGCCACCCGTTGGACATCGATGCCAAGTGATGATGCCTCGGTTGTCATCCATACTAACCCTGCATAACAATCTTCTATAGCCGCCGGATAGGGATGCTCAGGAGCAAGTCGATAATCAACCGAAACGACAACGCAATTAGCAGTCTGAACAAAGCGTTCACATAAAATATCATCCATATTAGGGTGTCCCATAACGAAGCCACCGCCATGAATCCAAAGCATCGCTGGAAGTTGATTAATATTTCGTTCAACGGGTTCATAAATTTTAACCAACATCTCGTCTCCGTCACCCCTGGGAATCATACGATTTGATGTGTGTACAAGTTCTGACTTCTCCGAAGGTGGGTTGGACAAGAGACTTCGACTCCACTCTAAATCTTTCTCCAACCGAAAACCTGGAAATTGGGAGTAAGCCTGTCTTAATTCTGGCAAGACTCGGTTATTGATCGTCATATAAATTCCTCCTGTTAAATAATGATATCTTAAAGAAATGGATGTCCTTCTAGTGCCATTTCCGCCTCCCATTTGGCAACTTCCTCACGTACACGAGGAGCAACTTTTGTTCCGAGCAATTCTATAGCTTGCATAACTTGATCATGTGGCATTGTACTTAATGGTACGTACAGCATAAAACGTGTAATCCCTACGTGTTTACGAAGATGGATGATTTTTTCAGCAACTGTATCTGGATCACCCACATATAACGCCCCTTCAAAACTTCGTGCAGCATCATAGCTAGAGCGATCGTAATATCGCCAACCCCGTTCTTTGCCTAATTTATTCATGCCCGCCTTTGTTGATGGGAAAAATGTATCCGCTGCCCATTCAGTATTCTGACCAACAAAACCTATTGAATGAGATCCCACCTGAAGCTTTGATAAATCATGCCCTGCTTGAGCAGCTGCCTTTTTATAGAGCTGTACGATAGGTGCAAACTGCATTGGACTGCCACCAATGATTGCTAGCATAAGTGGTAATCCTAAAAGTCCTGCACGGATGGCAGATTGTTGATTTCCTCCACTACCAACCCATATTGGTAAGGAGTTTTGAACAGGTCTTGGATACACACCTAAATTATTGATTGCTGGTCGATGTCTACCTTCCCATACTACTTTTTCTGACTCACGAATTTTGAGGAGTAAGTCCAAATGTTCCTCAAATAGTTCATCATAATCATTTAAATTGTAGCCAAACAAGGGGAAGGATTCGATAAAGGAACCACGACCTGCCATAATCTCAGCACGCCCATTTGATAGTCCATCTAATGTGGAAAAATCCTGAAAGACACGTACAGGATCAGTTGAAGATAGAACTGTTACTGCACTTGTAAGCCGAATCTTTTTTGTCTGTGGAGCTGCAGCAGATAGCACCATTGCTGGAGAGGATGCAGCATAATCTTCTCGATGGTGCTCGCCAACACCAAACACATCCAGCCCCACTTGATCTGCAAGAATGATTTCTTCAACCACTTCACGCAAACGTTGTGCGTGACTAATAACTTCACCACTATGAACATCTGGTTTTGTTTCTACAAAAGAGGTAATTCCTATTTCCATTTGTTATCTCTCCTAATCAAATCTAATATTTTGTAAACCGTTTAGTCGTAACCCAAAAAATAAGAGCAAATGCACTGATTAAAGCTCCGAGGAAACAAACCCCTTCCCAACCAAAGTGTGCATACATCTGTGTAGAAGCAATTGAGCCGCCAGCACCGCCGATGGAATAAAACATCATATATCCAGCAGTAAGTCGACTCCGTGCCTCTGTACGTAATGGAAGAATCATCGTCTGATTAGTTACATGTACTCCCTGTACGGCCAAATCAAGCAACACAATACCTACAATTAATGCCAATAAAGACTGTTCTAGATAGTTGATAAACAACCATGAAATGAGTAATAGAACTAAAGCAATACCTGTCGTTCTTTGTCCGTAACCTCGATCGGCCAGTTTCCCGGCCTGTGCTGCAGCTAGTGCACCAGCCACTCCAACGAGACCAAATGCGCCAATTACACTATGTGAAAGAGCTAATGGTGGCGCACTAAGTGGCAGAACAAGTGAAGTCCACAAAATACTAAAATCAGCGAAAATTAGCATCGCTAGAACTGAGCGGATACGTAATGTTCTTTCTTGCATAAACAGAGTGAACACGGATTTAATTAGCTGATGATAGGGGAGCGATTTTACTTCACGCTCCACCTTTGGTAACACCTTTAGAAACATACAAACCATTACAAGCATGAGGGCGGCCGAGACTAGATAGACTGAACGCCATCCTGTAAGGTCTGTTAATAGACCAGCGAAGGTTCGAGCGAGCAGAATGCCAATGACGATCCCGCTTGTGACAATGCCAACAACACGTCCACGTTCTGTGGGGGAAGCCATAGTTGCTGCAAACGCCACAAGTGTCTGCGTCACAACTGCAAGTAAACCGACTAAGGCCATACCTGTAAAAAGCGCCACGCTAAAAGAAGCGGTACTAACTATAACCAAAGCCGTTGTGGATAATAGCATCTGTCCAATAATCAAGCGTCGTTGGTTTAGTAAATCTCCGAGAGGCACCAGAAGTAATAAGCCCAACCCATAAAAGATCTGCGTGATGGTAATTACAACACCTATTATCGAGTGATCAATATTAAATTCATTAGACAATTGATCAAGCAACGGCTGTGCGACATAAATATTGGCGACAGACATTCCACAGGCTGTTGCGAATAATAAAGTTACAGTTCTAGACATAGAAGGTTGTAGTTTCATCACAGGTGCATCAACTTCTTGCTTCGGGTCATTATCCACACCATTTCCTCCTTTCATCATTGGATTTTAATTATAACATACCGTTCGGTACAATATAATTATTGGTAAATATATCTTAGTGTTGTTTATAATGTCAAGGGTTTATTTAAAATTATTTTACTCCGTATTTACCTAATACAATGAAAATTGACAATAAAAGCAGCTGATTATACAATGTTTACATACTGTTTGGTATTTAAAATTTAATAGTGACAAACTCAATAACTCTTAAACAAAGGAGGTGGATTTTTTATGGCAAGAACCCGTGAATTTGATGAGAAAAAAGTTTTAGAGGCTGCCATGCAGTTATTTTGGGAGAAGGGCTATGAAGCTACTTCTTTAAGTGATCTCACTGCAAGAATGGGGATTCAACGTCCGAGTATTTATTCAACCTTTGGTGATAAAAAGGAACTATTCGAAGCAGCACTTCGTAGATATACGACATCTCGTGCAGCTGATATACGAGCTAGACTTCAAAGTCATACCTCTGTAAAACAGGCATTTGCTATTTTTTTTGAAGAAGTGATTGCAGCTGAATATACGAAAGATCTTAGTAACGGCTGTTTTTGCATCAATACAATGGTTGAATTAGCTCCTCATGATGAGAGATTTGAAATCTTAACGAGAGAACATCAACTTTATCTCGCCGTCATTTTTCAGGAGACAATTGAACGAGGAATCCAATCTGGGGAGTTAGAGGAAGGCATGGATGCAAAGTCTATAGCACAGGCTCTAATTGTGGCGTTAATTGGATTAACGGTCATGATGAAATCTCAACCACAAAAATCATTTGTTGACAATGCAATCGCAACAACTTTAACATTACTCAAATAAATTTTGTAAACTATTAACATCTTTCGAAAAAAAGTGAAATCGACGACGCGATTTCACTTTTTTCACTTCTTCTCGATATTATTAATGTTCTAGCCTCATAAAAGAGCCATAACGAAAAGTTTGTTTCAGAGATGAAATTAACTTAAATAAATAAACAAACCTCCAAATCCATGCATAGATTTGGAGGTTTAAATCTTTATCCCACATTAGTAACCAGTAAATTGGAGAATAACTATCCATGTAAGTCCTATTGGTGAAGACTAACCGGTGGATGCAGAAGACCACGGATTAAAGTTTCACTTTATCGTGGTATTGTTTTCGCTGAGCGGTTAAAAATACTTCCTGTGCTGCCCGTACACCCGCACCTGGCTCAAAGTCATATTCAAAGTCTTGAAGTGCGGCTTCCATTAAAGAAACGGCCTGTAAAATATCACTTGGGAAGCAATAGCCCATATGGCCAAATCTAAAAATTTTACCCTGCAAATGACCGAGGCCACCAGCGAAATCTAAATGATATTGCTGCTTTAAATGTGACAAGAAGTCACCAAGTACAATTCCTTTTGGTGCCATAATCGCTGTAATGGTCGGAGAAGCATGCTCATCCGTAGTGAGAAGTTCAATATTAAGGGCGTTCATCGCATGACGCACCATATTTTTCATTAGTTCATGGCGGGCAACTGTATGTTCAAAGCCTCCTTCTTCCTCTATCAGTTTACATACTTCATGAAGTCCATATAGAAGTGTGACAGTAGGCGTGTTTGGAGTCATCCCTTTTTCTGCCCAGCTACGATAGCTTAATAAGTTTAAATAATAGGACGGTGTATTATTTTCTTCAATAACGTTCCAAGCTCTATCACTAACGCTGACAAGAGAAAGTCCTGGGGGTAGCATCATCGCTTTTTGAGATCCAGTAACAAGAATATCGATTCCCCAGGCATCCATTTCAGCAGGAGCTCCACCTAAGCAACTTACACCATCGACAATACATAATGCATCCGTTTCCTCACGAACAACTTGTGCTAATTCAGCAATTGGGTTCAGGATACCAGTCGAAGTTTCATTGTATGTGACAAAAACAGCTTTAATATCTTTTAACGGCTGCAAGAATTCTCGTAACTCGTTTGCTGTGCATGCTTGTCCCCATTCTTTTTCAAGCTTATGTACATGAAAGCCGTATTTCTCACAAATTGAAACAAAATAGTCTCCGAACGCTCCAACAGTAATTACAACAACATTTTCACCAGCAGAAACAGTGTTAACCGCTGCAGCCTCTAAAGCGGCCGTACCACCTGATGGAAGGAGTAAAATATCCTGTTTTGTCCCGAAGACAGGTTTTACTAATTCAATTGTTTCACGGTAAAGCTCCACAAATTCATTACTGCGATGACTAATAATATCACGATTCATCGCAAGCTGAACCTTTTTAGGAATAGGCGTAGGTCCTGGATGTCTTAAAATATTTTCATACACAATCATCAAACCCCTTCGTAATTTAAAATTAGAAATTCAAAATTTTCTAACTATAATATAGCATATATTTTCTGTTATCTAACTTCTTTTTCAAAATTTGATAAGTCAAGTGTCGTAAGAGAGTAGAAAATACAACGAATAGTTCCCCAATTTTTATATGGTAAAATTTTTATATAAATGGGGGCTGAGTCATGGAATCGAAAGTAAATTATCCATATATTTATTTTTTATTGGAATCAAATACGGTTTTTGTCTATCGAATTAAAACACATCATTTTCTGAACGCATCGGATTTGATGGATTATAGTGAATGGGAGGCATATGAAATACTGCATCATGCTTCTATTTGAAACATTCAACCATGAAGAAAGTGAAGCAATTGAGGGGTGGGGGTTCTGGCTTGAGCAAGATAAATTAAGCGACATAGTAGAAATTATCAATGACTGTATTCAAAAACATCGTTCTGTGGACCAACGAATAACAACTCAGGCAGTTCATATTGTGAGCTCTGAATCTGCTGCTGGTTCAGTAAGAGTAGCGCTTGCACCACCTAAACATGTGATTGGATTTCCTGATTGCTTCTCAATTGGACCATTGTGGAAGCTAGAGGAGAAAAGAGGTCAAGCATTTCGAAAAGATTGGTTATTTGAAAATATTAACGATGAACAGGAAGATGTTTATCAAAATAAATTTACAAATACATTGCGTGAAATAGAAGATATTCCAAATCATGTTCCTATCTATATTTGGTATGGTAATAATGCTGATGAACAATGTGGGCTTCGTTTTTTCCTCTATTTATTGCGAGATAAATCAAATGAGATTTTTCTTAGATACAACAGAACATAGTAAGACTCATTGTCCGGCAAGTCATCTTAGTTCACAGCAATTGGCGCAGCTTTTTGTGAACATAAAAGAAAAAAGACCCTTAACTATCCAGGACCATCTTATTTTCCAAAATGAATGGGAAACATTATCACAAACTAACGATGTTCTGCGCTTATGGATTAATAATGAAATAAAAGGAGTTCCAGAAAATTATTTTGATCCACTTATTATAGAGACGATAGGAAGGCTACATAATGAACAAACAATAAAAGATTTTATAAAAACGGGGATAGTGATTGCGGAACTCTTACCTTTAATAGAAGAGCTACCTAGTGTCTTCTTTTTAGAATGTAGAATAAGATTTTTAGTCTATAGTGGAGTGCTAGTATTGAAAGGTATTCCTAAGTCCATGAGACACTATAGTGTAAAATTACGTGAATAACTAGAAAACCTCTTTAACCTTTAAAAGGTGTAAAGAGGTTTTTGTACTTGCATATGTATTATGCAACGAAAGGTTTATTCATTTTCATTAAGCCGTAGATAAAATAGAATAGTCCGAATGTAATGAACGATAAAATAATATAAAGTACAGCTCTCCCAGGCTCACCAGACCAACGATAAAATAGGCGATATGTGAAATACAAAGTAAAGCCAAAAAGACCTAATGAAGCAATAATACCTAGAAACGGAATAAATGAAACAAGTATTAATCCAACGTAAATAAGAACATTCTTTTTCGTTGCTGCACGAACTGATGCATCATCATCACCCTTTGCTGTTAATAAGAAAAGGTTATAAACACCAACAAGTGGAATCCAAGCGATATAAGCTTGTTTGCTAAAGCCATTTGCTTTAGATGCCTGGTAATAAATAAGTGAATTAATCAAATAGTCTGCAATGCTTATCAATGCAATACAAATTAACATAATAATAAGAAATTCCACATCTAAACCATCTAATCCATCGAACTCATTGTATGAAGAATCGTACATATGAAAACCTCCTTTCCAAAAAAATACTTCATAATAATAACAATACTAAAGTCATAAATCTACAGTTAATTATATCCGGAATTTAATGTTAGTAATATATTTATACTATTTTATTAGATGTGAATATTGTATTAATGATGATTTTTTGATAGTTACTTGATTGGATAAAAATGGGGTTTGTTAGTAATTTTGTTTCTTTCACTTGAATTTAAGTAATATCGAAAAATAAGAAATCCAGCAAATTAGGGTATTTTTTGCTGTCGAAATTATTTTCTCTCTTTATTACAAAACCCAATTGTATTGTTGTCACAAATAAAAAAACTTCTTGATGAATTATTAAGTATTGATTGAAAAATACAAAAAGTATCCTTAGTAATGTTGGTATAATAGAGTTATTAGGGATAATTTTGTTTGCTAACTATCTTTTATCTCATGAAAAAAATTACCGGAAAAGGGTCAATTATATAAAAACTAATTTCATTGCGGTTAAATTCAATAAAGGGGACAATAACATGCCAGTATACAATAAATTAGTACGTGATTTAATTCCACAACTAATTGAAGCAGGGGGTAAAACCTGTAGCATAAGAGTATTAGATCAAGGAGAACACTTAGAGGAAATAAAAGTGAAAATGCAAGAAGAAGCTATAGAATTTCTAGAGGCAACCTCTCCAAAAGCGGCCATTGAGGAACTTGCAGATATTTTAGAATTAATACATACAGCTATACAAATGTACGACGTGTCCTACGAACAATTAGAACAAATACGCACTCAGAAGAGGACTCAACGTGGAGGATTTTCGAAAGGTATATATTTAATTGAGGTGAAGGATTAGGAGGAAGCAAAGTGTAATTATTTCATGCGTAGTCACGTTTGATAATCCTATTATTTCAAGATATAGTTCTTATTACAGATAAAATAAGGAGGAATGGATATGGCAGAAATTAAATATGAAATTGTTGAAACAATTGCGGTATTATCGGAGGGCAATAAAGGCTGGAAAAAAGAATTGAATTTAATTAGCTGGAATGATCGTGAACCGAAATACGATATTAGAGATTGGTCGGAGGATCATACAAAGATGGGGAAGGGTGTTACATTGTCACTGTCTGAAATACAGCTTTTGAAAACGTCATTAGCTAAATTGTCAGACTTAGATTAATGTACAGAGCTACTCTTTAGAGTTGTTTTAGATTAAATATGTAAGTTGGGATTCATGCTCATGAAGCGATAGATGTAAAGTATAGCCTTTTAGCTGACTAATGGTACCATTTGTAATAAAGTCCGATAATTAGTAAAAAGATTTGATACAATTGCATTGAAAAGATGGATTATGACAATTCAACAAACGGGCCATTTTGCGGAACAAGGCGTTTAAAGAAAATTGTTCTGAGTGAAGAGATTGTATAGGTTTACACTTAAATTAATGGGCAGTATTAAAAGAAGTCTATTTGGCATAGAAAGGAGGAAAAACTGAGTTGAATTGGGGATTTTTTAAAAGGAAACAAGCATATTATCCTGCTGACAGATATTCAAAAGATTATATAGAAGAAATGTTACAGGTTACTGGCAAATATGAAGTATCACGAATACCTGCAATTTTTGAGTTATTATTAACCAGTTCTAATGAATTGAAAGTTAGAACAGCAAAAGCTCTTCATGACTATGTTCAATCATTAAACATTCTTGAATTATCAAAGCTGGATAATTTATTTGGTCTTCATTGGATTGGTCATATGATTGGAAAACTGAATCTCCAGAGAATTTATTAACAACCGATATGACTGAAGAAGTGAGATTAATGATTCTAGGTTTATGTAGCTTTCATCCAAGCGGATACTTTAGAGAAAAAGCACTTCATTTATTAGATCAGCATGATTCAGGTAAAGAATTGTCCTATTTGCTTATAAGATGTAACGATTGGGTTACAGAGGTAAGGGATACGGCTAAAAAATATGTTGAGCGTCGTTTAAAACACTCATATGTAAATAATATTGTAAATAACCTTCCATTAATATTTAAGTTAAAGAATACAAATAGGAATGATAACAGAAAAATTTTTGAACAGGTGGTTCATATTTTATCTCAAAAGGAGTCATTTCCCTTTTTAGATAAAGGTACTAAATCTAATTTTGGTAAGATAAGATATTTCTGTTATCGAGTCATTATATCTTCAAAAATGTATAATAAAGAATTACTTTTAAAATATCTAAAACTAGAAAAAGAACCTCATCCACGTCTCTTGCTGTTTAATGAATTAATAAGTGATATTAGTGTTGATGAATTTAAGTTATACTACCCAACTTTAAAGAAGGACAAATTTCCAATGATACGGGCAAAAGTATTAGAGAAATATTTCTCTTTCTTTCCAGATGAGAGCATCAAAGAACTAGAAAATGCACTATTAGATAAGAGTGGTACGATTAGGTCAATAGCAAGATTCCTATTAAGTAAACAAAATAAATCCGACTTCGCCTCTTATTACATACGAATGTTAAAGTCTTATCAATTGGTTCGGGGGGCTTTATTAGGATTAGGAGAAGTAGGTAAGAAAAATCATGTAGAGTTAATAATTCCATACTTAGATGATAGTAATGTTTCAATAGTTAAGGCTGCTATCCGTGCAATATCATTATTAGATGGAGAAAATCATAAGGCAGAATTTGTTGGATTGCTTGATCATAAAGATGAAGGAATATCTAAAGTTGCAAGAAGGTCATTATCGACAGTTTATTATAAGGATATCAAGGAACAATTATATAGTTTGTATACAGAGACGAATTACAAACATACAAAATATAATATTGCTCTTTTGCTAAGTTCACTTTCAAAATGGGATGCAATAATCTATATTATCGAGTTTTATGTGAATGAGGAAGAATGTGAAATCTCAAGATTAGGGAAAACCAATTTTATTAATTGGATAGTAAATTTTAATCGTACTTTTGATTTGCCAACTAAGAACCAAATTGTTTCAATTAGGAACACATTATCAAAGTATGGTAGTGAATTAGAAAAAAGCGACGTAAGAGAAATTGAATTTTGTATAAAAGGTTTTCAATGATAAACTTAATTAATTTTATAATAGTTCTATTTCCTAATGTATCCAGAACTAATTATTGTGAAGTGTTTGTTATGAATTTCACTTTTTCTAACGGGGAGTGTAATTTTAACAAGCTAAGGTAGGAATCATTATCATGATCTTCAACAATCGGGCGCTGTTTTTGCGCTACATGGATGGCTAACGGGGCAGAATAATGGAATTAATCTAAAAATTTCCAAATTCAATTTTAGTATCGAGGAATTACGCTTTTTAGAATTAGAATTTCCCTAACATTGTAATTCCGCATTTTCTTAAACTACATCAAGTTGTATGTGTAAAATATCGCTTAAAAAAGTGCAAAATGAAGCAACCCGTCCTAGATTAGAACGGGTTAGCTTTACTGAGATTATAAAATTAAATAGCTATATTGTCACTTTATATTACTTCATCTGGTGGCTGTGTCTTTCTCCACCCATAAAACTGCATGACGTCTTTTGATCATATAAATCATTTCAATTCCCACCTTTCATGTTTTTTAATTAACAAAATTAATATTGACGAATACGAATATAATTTTCTACTTTTCTTCGGTTCTCCTCAAAGATTTTTTTCGCATTTTCATTATGAAGTGCTTTCTCAAGAGAGATCTCACGTTTTGTAATAGTTATCGTGAGAGCAAAAATGTTTAATATCATTTATTATCACCTCCTTAAATTACCATGAAAAATGAAAAAACCGTAGAGAGACTCCCCTACGGTGAAAAAAGGCACAAAAATACCGCAGGGGCACACTTCTCCCTGCGGTATGGGTATGCTTAATTACAAAAAAATCCTTAAGCGATCCATTCCGATCTGGTCGAATGTGTGATTTTCATTTTTACTGAAGTTGTAACTACCAATGACATCAATTTAACGATAACGATCATTTCATTCGACCTCCTTAAGAATTTTTTGTTTGCTTTGTAAGCATATCTAACTTTAAGTTGTTTGTAAACATCTTTTACTAAGTTTTCCTGATTGTGTTAATGACTAGGAAAACTCTTTGCTGCTTTACATTGTTAGTTACTTGATTTTTTCGGAGTAGCAAATAGAAGATAGAGAAGACTTAAAGCCAAAAAACATAATTATTATTAAGACAGGGATTTCAGAAATGGTTTAGAATTATTAAATTTAAGGACAATTTAAAGGAAAACCTAAACGACAACTGGATCTTTATGGAATTTTAATGTGCTTGAGAATTTTTGTACTTAAAGTAAAGGGGGCTTTAGTTGAAAACCAATCTTCAACAATTGGGCGCGATTGTTTTAGAATTACTAGGTAGAAAATGATCAAACTTTATTATAAAAATCGCATAGTATTTCACAAAGAATTAACCCGTTTTGATCAATCTTTTTTCAAAAAGAGTTCTTATCATTTAACTTAAAATATGGATTTTGGGGATATTTTAGATCAAACTTTATTCCAAACTAACATTGGGAACGGTCTTTTTCTTTTAAAGGGCAGTGTAGTCTTTTGCTAATTGCAGTACTGACACTGATGCTTAGCATTATTGTCTCTCAAAATAAAAAGAAATAGCCACCCTGCCGGCTAAGTAAGGTGACTATTTCTACAACTTTAACTTGGTCAGCCGCTATGGTTGCGGCATGATTGTTGCTTTGACTGGATGTTGACGCATCCAGTCTTTTTTATTCTATATTTAGTGTATCGTATTTATTCTAAAAAGAACATTTTATTTACATTCAGTGGACGTTTGATACCAAAGCGTAATTGATACTGTCTTTATCTCGCGATTAAATGAATTTTGCAATGTCATTTAGCGCTAAACGAGAAGAGCCGTAAGCTGGTGATGCTGCTTTTCCGATGGCTATTAAGACGATCGGCACTAGATTATCTGTTAATTCAAAGCGCTGTGCAAAAGCCTCTTTATTGAAACCACCCATTGTAACCGTATCATAGCCCATATCCTTTGCTAAAAGCATGATTTGCATAGAAATTAAGCCTGCATCAAATGTAGCTATATTTTTAAGAACTTCTTTAGGAAGATTTGAATAAATCTTTAATGAATTTTCAATCATCATATTTTTTGTTGCTTCATCCATATAGCCAAGCTCGAAGTTTTTTGTATAGACTTCTTCTACATTTTTATACATTTCAGTATCACCTAATACCGCAATGATGGCAGACGCAGTTTCTACTTGCTCCTGGTTATTAGCAATTAAACGTAGTTCTTTTTTTACTGCCTCATCTTGGATCACTAAAAAGCGCCAAGGTTGTAAATTACTTGATGACGGAGCGGTTGTTGCCTCTACAAGTAATTCCTCTAATTTAGCCTGAGGAATTTTAAAATTTGCCTCATACTTACGAACAGATTTACGATCGTGCATTACTTTATTTATATAACTTTTAGTTGTAGTCATCGTTAATAAAATCTCCTTTATATTTATGATATTTTACTATACGACATTCTTTTTTAAATTCCAAGTAAATTGCTCGAATTAGATTGGTTTGCCTTTTTACTTAAATTTAAATGCTTCGAAATTTATGCTTATATCTTTATTGCGGGATTTCAATTGTTTGGCAAAATGTTTTAGCATTTTTTCAGGGCCGCACATAAAAATACTTGTTTGCGCTGGCACTGAAAAGTTTTCAAATGAAAGCCTGTCCATTTGAGTAGTATCAATAAAGTTCACTCTGAATTGTTGATTAGATTTTGCATACTCCTGTAAAAATTCTTTATAAATAGCATTGTCTTGACCTTGATAAGTGTAAAATAATTCAATATCACGATCGACGGGCTGTGATTGCAAATAAGATAAAAATGGGGTAATACCTATGCCACCTGCTATCCAAACTTGTTGTTGCGACTCATTTTCAAAATTTAAATGACCATAAGGACCATCAAGTGTGACTGGTGTATTCAGTTGAATTGAATCATATACTTTTTTTGTGAAATCACCAAGAGCCTTAATAGAGACAAATACTTTTTTTCCGTCGCCACCTGAAATTGAAAAGGGATGAGGCGCCTTTTCTATGCCATCTTGCAAAATCTTGATAAAAATAAATTGTCCATGACGATATGGTATTTTTTTATCAAGTGTTAGCTCCAGTTCAATAACATTGGAGCCAAATTTTTTGATTCCCGTAATGTGGCCATTATATTTAAAAAACATATCTTGATACATCGTTAACATATATAATGCCGACATAAATCCAATAGTCGCAGTAATTGCGGTAAAAATTCCTAAAGGTGTAGGCTGCAATAAATCGTATCTGCTTGAAAAATAGGCATGATAAATTCCAAATGCATAAGGGATAAGCAATAATCGATGAAAGATCCGCCAGTGCTCATATTTTAGAAATTTAGCCAAAAGCGCAATCAAAATAAGTGCTATGAAACCATATTGGCCAAGTGATCCTAGTTCTTTCGCAAATTCACTGAGTGAAGTTCTTTGTACTTTATCCCAGTGGGGGACCAGACCTTGTAATTGCCCATGAATAACCACTAATACTAGTGAAAGTATTGCTAAATATTTATGATAAAAATAAACATTTCCTAGACCATGGAACCAACGCTCAAAAATTTTCATTCTTGTTGCTAACAAAAAGACAAGAAAGAAGCCTGTGATGGCCATGCCTCCAATGATGTGACTGAGCCTGTTAACTGCCTGGATAGGCTCTATAGGTGTAGCAAAATACCACAGTAAAGCGCTACTACTCATTATTAGTATGATAAATAAAATGCCTTTAATAGATTTCATAAATAACCTCCAATATTCATTTTTATCTCTAATCA
Organism: Lysinibacillus sp. NPDC092081; assembly: GCF_044755845.1. Classification (NCBI taxonomy): domain Bacteria; kingdom Bacillati; phylum Bacillota; class Bacilli; order Caryophanales; family Bacillaceae; genus Lysinibacillus; species Lysinibacillus sp. NPDC092081. The sequence continues at coordinate 60,197 of NZ_JBIVRU010000001.1, read as the reverse complement.
TCTTACATATACAATGAGAACCTGAAATGTTTCTGATATTTTTAATTTAATTTTATATGAGAGATTTTGTGAGTAGGTATAAAAAAAGGGATTGTGTGTTCGGAATATATGTTCCCTTTTGCGCTGGAGTGTGTTAAATTAAGAAGGGTGAAAATATAGAGACATAAGGAGCAAATAATGCAAGGGAATACACATATTATCGGGGGCATCACGGCTAGCCTTGCTTTTGCACAAATTTCTAATGATAATCCGCTTGTTTTAGTAGGAGCAGGTGTTATCGGTGCATTACTTCCAGATATTTGTCATGGTGGTAGTAAAATCGGGAGGAAGTTTCCCATCATATCAAAAACTGTGAATTCGCTGTTTGGACATCGTTCCTTTACACATAGTTTGCTTTTTTTATTTTTGATTTGGATGCTACTACATACATTTATACCTTACGAATCCATTTCGCTAGGTATTTTATTAGGAATGGCAAGTCATATTTTCCTTGATATGGGGACGAAGAAGGGTGTTAAGCTGTTCTTCCCAGTATCTATTTCAGTACGCCTACCACTTACTACAAAAACGGGTAGTAAAGTTGAAAAGGTAGTATTTATGTTGTTAACGATGCTTTCAGTCTTTTTTAGCTATGAAATGATTGTTAAGCTTATTGATACCGTTTAAGCAAAGGAATCCAATATTAGAGTGAGATGCTCCTTCTTAGGTAGACAGATAAAAGATCTGTTTATCTAAGGGGGAGTATTTTTTCTTCATTCAGAAGTGAAGCGTTAATCAATGTCTACTAAAAATAGTAGCAATTCGTCATGAAAGGATTTTTTGAAAAGTTTTGCCCATCTAAAGAAATATCATAAAAAATAACCTTCGTAGGATATGTAGCTTTACCTCGTTAGAGTCCCACTTATTACTGCATTTTGCTGTATTTCTACGGAGAGTTTTTTCATTAACGAAAATTATAATTTGGTTATTGACCTTTGTGTAACACAAACCTTTATAGTCAATATCAATAGAAATCAGAATCTTCGGAAGATTAAAATTACGAAGGTGGATGGGGGAACTATTATGAAACGACAAACATTAATGCGAACACTGACTTTGTCTCAAGTTGTATTTTTAGGGATTGCATGGAATAACCCGATGGTATTCTTCAATACATATGGAATCGCAACTGTCACTTCCCAAGGTGTCATTATGGGAGCGTATGTTATCGCTTTTCTTGCAATCTTGTTCACTGCTTTTAGTTATGGAAAGATGGCAAAAGCATTTCCAATCGCGGGTTCGGCTTATACATTCACACAAAAATCAATTAATCCACAACTTGGGTTTCTTATCGGTTGGGCAATCATGTTGGATTATATGTTGACACCAATGGTCACTTGTTTATTTTATTAAAAGTCAAGAGTTAAAGTAATTCGCTTGTTACATCAGTATTCTTTATAAAATGTGCAACATTATAATGAGTTCTTTTTAAGCTGAACTAATGCAGAAATTAGTTCAGCTTTTATTTGTGATTAAAATTATATTTAGGAATATTTGTTAAAATTAATTGTAGTATAATTGTGGTGTAAAATCGTACCTTCTTCAACTAACGGAGCAGAATAGTTGAAGAAGGATTTATTTATTCTAAGGAGAACTTATATATTTATTGGGAAAATTAGTAAAGGTGGTTTTCGATTTGAAAAAGATATTAATACTTTATGAGTTTCTCGTTACTGTTAGCATCTTGTAATAATGATAACAGTGGTACCGTCTTTAAAGGAGAAGGAGATAAATGGAGTGGGGAATTTTTGAACTATGTTGAGTATTTACTCAGGAGGTGTTATATTGGATGATTTTATAAAAAAATATGGTCCATGGGCAGTTATAACTGGTGCTACATCAGGGACGGGATATCAATTTGCTCACTTATTAGCAGAAAAGGGCGTTCATTTAGTATTAGTTGCACGTGACGAGAGGACTCTTTTACAAACCAAAGAAATGATCAGGAATCAATATCATGTTCAAGTCAAAACAATTGCGACGGATTTATCAACTTCAGATTCTATTTCTGAAATTAAAAAAGTGACTCGACCATTAGAGGTAGGGTTATTGATCAACAATGCCGGTTATAGCATTACTGGGGAATTTCATTGTGAAGATTGGGAGAATCAAAGTAAACTGCTTGAAACCATATTAAAAACCCCAATGGCACTTACACATTTTTTTGTTAATGAGATGGTTAAACGTGGTCGGGGTGGAGTCATTTTAGTTTCTTCTGCAGTTGCTTATACCTCTGTGCCATTATGGAGTGTTTACTCAGCAGGTAAAGCAGCACTGTTAAACTTTGGGGAAACTATATCACAAGAGTTAAAAAAGTACAATGTTGATGTTTTAACCGTATGTCCCGGAGCAATGAATACTAAATTTCAAGAACGTTCAGGAATTAATACACCCGGCCTTATGGAACCCGAAAAAGTCGCTATTTTGACTCTTAGTTCTCTTGGAGTTAAGACTTCCTTATTACCAGGAATGACGAATAGTATTATTTTTCAAGGGTTAGTACGATTTTTACCAAAGTGTATAAGGTTACCACTAATTGAAAGTCTTATGAAGAAATTCCAAAGGCAAAGTAAGTAGTTTACGGTTACAAATAGATTCGTTAATTCCCATAGATTTTTTATCAGTTAAATGAATAATATGCAAGTAATTATATTGCTTTTATTATTTGCAAAAAAAGCGTTAGATTACTTCAACTAACGGGTGCTTTACTTGAAGATCATTGAGTTGCATAGGCAGCTCTTTTTTTCTTATTGAACTAACGGGGCAGTTTAGTTGAACAAGAAATGTCAATTTAATTTTAATGAAGCTGGGAATACTACACCTAAAATACATTGAGGTGTTAGAAAATGACCAGATCTATTTCACTATTGTTGATTTCATTTTGTTTGTTTTTTTTCTTGACCATATATGCAACTGCAAACGATAAACCCAGTCCTTATGAAGAAATTTATCCTGAAATAGGTTACAAAACTGTGGAAGCTGCATTGGAAGATTTTGAACAGCATTTCAAACAAAAACTTAAGCTTCCGCTTAGGGTACCACCAATAAGCTTTACACATCATTTTGGTAGGTTTGGCGATATTAATGACTCATTTGAAGTGACGTTTATAAATGATCAATTATCCGAAAATCATTATAAAATTGACGTTCGACCGATAAAGAATAATATTCCTATAAGAGAGAAGTACGTGGTAAAAACCTTTGAATTAAAAAATGGAAGTGTAGCCACTTATATGACTATTTCAGGATTTAATGTGCTTGTTTTCGAGAGAGATGATTGGCAGTATATGCTAAGTATTGATAAACGAGTATCAGATAAAGTTACTCCTGAAACCTTGATAGATATAGCCAATTCAATTGATTATTAATTCAAATTGGAAGTTATGTTATTCAACTAACGGGTAGCTTTAGTTGAATAAGATAGATAAACCAGAAGCAACAATCTTTGAGAAAACAGCCAAAATAAAAAAACTCTCATTCATAAGAGAACTCGTCGATTTGAATGGCACTAGCAACCCTTACAGGGGGTTTTAGTTCTACTTGATATAAAACTACTTCATTTGACTTTCAATAGTGTTCAGTTTGTTGTATATTCTATCGTTTTCTTGTGTCGAAAGTGTTTTGAACTCGTTTATATCCATTTTCAAGCCCTCGATCGCCTTATCAAGTTTATCAAAGCGTTGATTCATTCCTGTCATTTCTTGTCTCATCTCAGCTATTTCAGACTTCAACTCAGTTTTCATTGCTGCCATACATTCAGTAATGTTTGAGTGTTCTGAAGAGTATTTTGCAAATCGAATAGTTGATGAATCTGAAATGTTAGAAGGCAATGAATTGGTGACAGCAGCGACTGAACTTATTGATGAACTTTATGATAAACGGGATCGTGAAGAGCCCTCAGAAGGTTCTGAGTGCTTTAAAGCTTATGTTCTAAAACGAATGGTCAAAGAACTCGGAACAGATTTGGAAGGAGAAGTATCAATTAAAACGACTACTAAATTTTTGTCAAAGATCACGGAGGAACATAAAGATTATTTAGAGAGCGCTGTTTAGAAATGAGACACCAAATTTAAAAATCAGGTTTTTTTTGAATTATGTATATAAGAATTGGCTAAACTTCAAAATTCGCTACAATACTATAATCTACTTTAGAAGGTATGTCTCCTATAAACATTAAATCACGTAGCATCGTTAAACGAATGGCAACGTCCATATCGAAGTATTCATTCTCTCCAGCATTTAATTCAGAATAGGGAACTTTTTCGACTATATATTGTTTGCCATCAATAGTCCATACTACGCTTTTTGTTAAAAATGTGGTTTCTGGTTTCACAATGGCAACCTCCTTAGCTAACTGCTTTGAAATTATTTCTACCTCTTGTACATATTTTTCCCGAACGTATGGATATTAAAACATATTCTTTATATATTCTACTCTCTTTCCTATGTTCCTCTAAAGTGGAGGAACGATAGCCGGTGGAAAGCTTCCTTGATATCATTTCACCTTTCAGTTATCAATCATATTGAGATTCTATTATGCTACACAAGCTATGCAGCCACTTTTACCATCCTCTCAAAACTTCCAGTTACAAAAATTGTAATTATCCCTAATTATTAAAATTCGGTATGCAGCTAGAAAAAACCTTTAAATCTACATAAACGTTATTAATCCACATTCGGTACTGGAAAGAGCCTTAGCATAAAAGCTCAGGCTCTTTTTTTCAATTACCATACCGACTCCCCTAAACATATCCTTCTCTTCACCTTCAAAAAAAGATTATCTGCGCCCAATGGAAACACAACATTTGAAAGCAACAATCTTGAACAGCCTTTTTAAAAGATTATTGCTCCACAACTATTGAGGAAGATTGTTCAATTAGAGCAATCTCTTCTTGTGCTAACGGTGCAGAATAATTGAACAATGTTCGGAAACAATATCTCTAAAAAGAGGTCGAGAAAATGAAAAAAGCAGAGGTGTGATAAATGACAATTAGAATTTTATTATTAATACTATTCGTTAGTTTTAATCTTTCAATAGATGCTTCTGCTGAAGTTCTTCTTAAAGCTGCTTATATACGAAATCATCAGCTATGGATGAAGGAAGGAGATAAAGAAATACAGCTTACAACAGATAAGTATGTATCCTCTCCAAAGTGGTCAAAAGATGGTCAGTATATTGCCTATTTAGCAGGTAACGAGAATGGAGAAAAAACGTATCTGTATATTTATGATTTAAAGAAAAAGGAAAGCTATCAACCGTATCCATCAATTGAAACAAGTCAAATAAAATGGTCGCCAACATCAAATCAACTAGCTTACAATTCGGGTGGTGTCTTGAGTGTTACAAAAACAAAAAATGGGCGACCACACGGCTTTGAAAATGTATCCCTAGGTGTTAGTGATTTTGAATGGTTCCCCAATGGAAAAGCGTTTATCGTTTCATCTCAATCTAATTTACTTCCTATTGGATGGGAACCAGTTCGTCTTTTTAAAGTGCCCGTAGATGCCAATCTAGATACGAATAAAATCAAGCCTTTTTACACCATTCAAACAAATACACCCGACTTATTTGCAATTGATGCTAATTATTTTAAGTGGAGCCCTGATGGGAGCTGGGTTAGCTTTCTATTAACACCAACTGCGTCTTGGTCTAATGATAGCAATATATTAGGTGTACTTTCATCAGTTGGAGATCACTTTCAAGTTATAGGGAAAATGCTCGGGTATGAAAAATGGATAAAGTGGGCTCCTACAAGAAATCAACTAGCCTTCATATCGGGTGAAGGAAGATTTTTTGTTGTAAACAAAAGTACAGCCGTTACCGAGATTCCTACATTGAATAAACAAAAGGACTACACACCTAAAGGATATGTAGACCTAGATTTAGAATGGCTTTCTCCAGATGAAATAATTGTTGCTCGGGCGAAAGAAAACAAAGCGTGGAAAGTGGGACCGGTTCCAACTATGTTTACAGCGTTGTATGTAATTAATCTTGAATCAGGAGAACAAAAGCAGCTTACATTTCCAAACAATAAAATAGACAATACACCTCAAGTAGTTGGCTCAACTATTACTTGGTATCGAACATCCGAAAAAGAAGACCGAGGAGATGTTTGGATTAAAGATAGTATGGATGCTCAAGAACATCGGTGGTTAAAAAATGTAGACTCTCCACCAACCTTTTTCTATAAAAAGTAACTGGAACAAGGAATTCAGGAGCTAAAAAAATCATTAATGCAAGATCTAGGCCAAGACTTTAATGATTTAACAAGAGAAGATAAACCTTATGTGATTCTCTCGCTAACCTAACTTTTCAAAATATGGTAAGGTTAAAATGCAGAGTTAATTCTACACTTGTAGATTAGCTCTGCAAATTTGTTTGATATCGTTGCCTAACTAATTTTTCTTGCTTTAATAATTTGGAGTATTTCATTTACAAATTTTAATTTGTGAAGCTTGTGGATGAATATTTCAAACACCGTATAAGTTAACGTATGAGTTTTAATATAAATAATAACATCGTGAAAACCATTATCTTTCGCTTCCATAATAGTTTCTTTAACTTCGGGGAGATCCCTTATTTCACTATAAAGTACTTGCCATATATTTTCTTGATCTTCACATATAATATGACGTGTAACAAAATATTCATATTCACTCAAGAAGTTCTGAGATATCTCTACTGGTTTTAGATCTGCTATCTCCTCCTTCGAAAGTATATAAACCCCATTATCATAATAAGAATATTTAACCTGCCTAATCATAAACTTCATCCTCTCTTGTTTTTCAAAGGAATTATATTCAACTAAATTTCAAAAAACCACACACAAGAGAATGAATTACAAAATATCTACACAGCATAGAATGTTCTGATGAATAAGTATGAAAAATCGTAATTTGTAAGTTTGATGTTATGAGGGCTGAGTAAGAATAATTACTAATAGAGAATAGATAGTATGTAAATCACACTATTCCTAAAATGTTCGCTATTTTTTTATTTCAGTAAAGGGGGAGAAATTATTCTACAGTTTTGTAGATTAAATCTGCCTTTTTGTTTTAGGCTCTTTTCTTAAGGCTGTTTTCGTAAAGATTGTTGCTCTTTAACTAACGGAGCAGGTTAGTACAATAAAGTTAAAAAAACAATGGTAAGTACATCATAATCTTGCAAGAAAATCTAACAAGATTAGTAAAGAAATCACCCCAAATAAAAAGTACTCTCAATAAGAGGTGATTTTATGTGTATTTAAAAGTTATAAGAAATAATAGAAATGTATTATCTGTGTTCCAAAAATATTTCCATTGATCTTTTGTCATCTTTTTCGAGTTGTGCAAAATCTAATACGAACTTAACCCAATTTGATATCTGAGAGTTTTTCTGGGTACTTGTAGCAAACTGAATATCTTTGTAAACAGGATAGAGATCTTGAGAAACTTCATTAAGAAAAGAAGGGTTTAATTCGATTAAAAATTTTCTGTCATCTATTGCTAATTGTTTATGTTCATCTTGGGGGTTAAATAAAATAAATTGTTGATTATTAAGGGTAATCTGACTTCTGTTCGTCTGATAATCTATAGTTCCCATTAAAGAGTAAATAAATTTATAACAATCATCTGAACGCCAGTTGCTCTCTTGACTGAAATCTTTTTTATATAAGAAAACTCCATTATTGTTTTCTAGTAGTAATTTTGTTGAGCTCACATAATCACCTTCTTAGTTATTATAATAATTGTATCATAATGAATAAATGAAGCACGCATTAGTAGTTGGAACGGATAGTCATTCACTTCGAATAAAGATACGCAGCGTATGTTGCAATAGCTACCACTGGCCTCGGAGTGGTCTTTCATCAATTAGATAACTTCAATTGATTTTTTATAAGTACATTTTTTATAAAAGCTGATCCTGCCGCCACCATTATTGTAACGATAAGTATACCAAATCCCATTACCGCAATTACTGGTGGTAACGCATTTGCATAATAAAGGGAAAAAATTCCTAAGACATACAAAACAATAATGACAAATGCACAATATTTTATATGATTTAATCCTTGAACAATGCGACTTGAAAAGATAGATTTACGCTCAATGACTTGAATCATTTTCACTGTTTCATAAATTGCATAAAAAAAGGGCAGCGCTGTCGCATACATTCCTAATAAAATCGGATATCTTAGATATGCAACTTCTGGGTGTATTAGTACGGTTTCCTGTGCTGCCCTTGGCAAAACAAACACACACAATAACAAAATGATAGTACCTATTAAAACAATGACTGAACTTAAAATGGTGGAATTGATTTTTTGCATAGTATTCCCCCTTAATTTTTATAGTTATCAATATAACGTCAGAAAATTCTGAAGGTTCCCGAAAACATTTATGTTGGTTAAAAAATATCCAATAACACAGGTTTTTATTGAATTATCCTGCTTCGTTAGATGAATAACATTAAACCACTGAATCCGCTTAAAAAGCATCTGATAAATGATGCTCTTTACCTTTTCTTAATGCTTCAACTGTGAAATAGTTAGATTTTTGACAAGCTGAAATAAGCATTTGCTCTACCCGATTTTCAAATGCTAATTTTTTATGTAACTCAAGCCGACGATACCAATAAAGATATTTATCTAAATAATATGTGCCAACGCCTTGGAAACGTTCCATCCATCCTTTCAAACGGCGATGGAAGTTATTAACGTGTTGTATGTGGAATATCCCTTTTTTTACTCGTTGATTTTGATTAAGATTAACTGTTTCGTGTTTTAGATTTTTTGCTGCTGCAAATTTTTTATAGTTGGTAGCTGTATCCGTGCATAATAAAGAAGAATGGGCTATATAATCCCCGATAACCCCATCAATTTCTTCTGCTTTCACACGACCTCTACCCGCCATCCTCGCAATAATATTGTTATTTCGATCTTGTGCTACAACTACAGCAATTTTCTGATTTGAAATTCCTCGTTTTTCATCCTTTTCTCCTCGTTTTTTTGGTTTGCGATGTGTAAATCTACGACCTTTTAAAGATTCGCGAAAGAAAGTCTCATCACCTTCAATAATGCCAGATAATTGGTTGAAGCCGTGACTTCCTAAAGCGTTTAAAATCTTATGTCTCCAATGGTAGATATATGAATCTTTAAAGAGTCTGAAATCTTGGGTAATGTAACACCGTTTATCATCATTTTAATGTATTTAATCCATTTTTCCGGATAACGCGAACCTGAAAAAGGCGTATTTGTCATATCATTAAATGTTTTTCCGCAGTCCTTACATAAATATCTTTGTCTAGAACGATATTTACCGTTACGTTTTACGGCAGTACTACCACAATGAAGACAACCTAAACCAGGCGAAAAGCGAGACTCCTTGATCTTAGGAAGTAATTCGTCCATTTTATTTTCCTCTTTTGGATATAGATCTTGTTTCATTGCCCTAAATAAGGCTAGTTGATCTGCTTTTCCTAATTCTCCAACTGCTTCATATACATATCTCCACATTATTGAACGCCTCCTGAAAATGCATTATATTCAACCATATTCAGTATTTTCAAGAGAGCAACAATCTATAAGAAAACAGCCTTTCTTAAAGATTGTTGTTCTTCAACTAACGGGGCAGGTTAGTTGAATAGTGCTGTTTAACTTGTGTTCAACAATCGGGCCAGATTATTGAATATCTGATCAATCTTTTAATTGGATTTTTATGTTAAAATTAATAATTAACAATTAGATTAAAATATATCTGATATTGGAGGAAACCATGGGATACATTATGGATTTAAGAAATTTAGTGGGCAGTCGTCCTCTAATTATGGCTGGTGCATGTGTAATTCTTGTAAATAGTAAAAATGAATTACTGCTACAACTTCGTAAGGACAATAATTGTTGGGGATTGGCTGGTGGTTCCATGGAGATCGGGGAAGCATTAGAACAAGTAGCCAAAAGAGAATTATTAGAAGAGACGGGTTTGATTGCAAATGATTTGACCTTGTTCAATGTTTTTTCTGGACAAGAATTCTACTATAAATATCCTCATGGTGATGAAGTACATAATGTAGTAGCAGCTTATATTTGTAGAGATTATAAAGGGACATTAAAAAGAGAAGAAAATGAAGTTGATGCCTTAAAATTCTTTAATATGACTGACCTTCCTTCGAATATCAGTCCACCAGATTTACCAATTGTTAATGAATATTTACATAAGTTTTTATAAAGCAAACGGCCGCGATTGTTGAATAAGCTTCACTTTTCTTCTTCAACTAACGGGGTGCTTTACTTGAAGATCTTTGAGTTGCATAGGCAGCTCTTTTTTTCTTTATTGAACTAACGGGGCAGGTTAGTTCAGCAAAATAGAGAGAGCCTATATATGGTACAATCTTGATAAAGAGTAAATTATAGATAAACAGTTACTTGAAAGGAAGTCAAATATGAAAAATCATAATACACCAACTTTAGAAACAGAACGTTTGGTATTAAGAAAATTCACTGAAAATGACATAGAAGCCCTATTTGCTATCTACAAAGATGAAGAAGTGAATACCTATTTGCCGTGGTTTCCTTTAAAATCATTGGAAGAAGCTGAGAATTTTTTCAAAGACAAATATATCGAAGCCTATAAGCAGTCAAAAGGATATAAATATGCTATCTGCTTAAAGGAAGATAATATACCAATAGGCTATGTAAACGTGAGTATTGAAGAGAACCACGATTTAGGGTATGGACTGAGAAAAGAATTTTGGCATAAAGGAATTGTAACAGAAGCGAGTAGAGCTGTTGTTGAACAAGTAAAAAAAAGACGGTTTTCTTTATATCACTGCTACTCACGATATTGAAAATCCTCGCAGTGGCGGAGTTATGAAGCAGTTAGGTATGGAATATAAATATTCCTTTGAAGAACAATGGCAGCCTAAAGATATACTGGTTATATTCCGAATGTATCAATTAAACTTTGACGGGCAAAATGCTCGTGTGTATAAAGAATACTGGAATAAATATGCTGTTCATTTTATAGAAAATGATATATAAATTCCAGTTTGACAAGTAGTTGATTGTAACAGAATGAAAGAAAGTTAATCGTTGTGAAATATTGCACTTAAACTATCGGGTGCTTTAGTTGAATAAGGCTCATTTAATTGAACAAGCTTTTTTAAAAATGGAGTTTTTGCACTTTCTGATAAATAAAGGTTGAAGGGGATTTTTTATTCTAAAGCTACACGAGGACTTTAGTTGAACAAGATAGTTAAAAACTAGTCTTGTTAAAAGTAATTTAACAAGGCTAGTTTTGTATCTCGTTAATTATCTATTTGAACTGCTCAAATTGATTAGTTACCCATCGTTCTTGATTTTCTGCAATGTATTTTTCAACTGCTATTAATCTATTCACCAAATCCTCTTTTGAAAGCTGCAAATACCTCTTTTTGGTGATATTTACATCACGTTTAGATGAAATCCTTCTTATAGATGCTTCGTCAAATGTAGAAGGTATTACTGGTTTTTTACGCGTGTTTTTTACTTTATACGTTCTGCTATGCTTTCGATAATAAGAATGTAGTTCTTCATTGCGTTTAATCGTATTTAGATGGATGCCTTTTCCTTTTTCATCAAACGCTTTTGAATACTCACTAATGTTGTGATAAGTTACTGGAATCTCTTGTTCTACGAGAAAATCAATCGTTTGAATACCAATAGTAAGTGAACGGTCTCTACGTTTTTGATACACTTTATCAATCCATTGCCGCTTATCTGAATGGATTGCGCTTTGTGATTGGTTCATAATGACGTTCCTCTCTATCTTGTTTTATCAAGCCAATCTCTTTTAGTTCGATTTTTGCTTGCTTTGCCATTTCTTTCGCTTTACGAACTTCAACTTCTAACCCCATCTGCTTGAAGCGTTTCTCCATATCTTTTGATAATTGAATAACTTCTAAAAGTTCATCTTCTTGGTCCGGTTCAGGTACTTTCGCTTTACAACCCAAACATTCCATTTTAGTGGGGCAAACGTAATCAGTTACACATGTACCACCTAATACCTTATTAAACACACCGACTTTTTCCATGTAATCGTCTAATTCTTCTTGTAACTCTTTTGGGCTTCTTACATACGATACTTGCTTTCTATATGCTTTGGGCAGTATTCATACCAATACAAAAGCATTCACCTCCACTAATTAAAAACAACTAATATTACTTTAACTTTTTACTTTGTAATATGGTACATACTTTAATAAATTACAATGTAATACTTAACAAAATAAAAAATGTACACCACTAAAATTTATTTTAGTAATGTACATCTTCATAATTTGTGCAACATTATAAACAAGTTATGATCGAATCAAACACCATGTACAATTACTTGTTTTTAACCTTACAGAGTAATGTCTACTGTTTTTTTAAATGCAATATTCCCTGGAGTCCCTCACGCCCTGTGGATTATCCTATTAACTGCAACTATTGTAATACCTAGCATCTTGGGTGTTAAGTTCACCGCATCCACTGGTAAGATTTTTGTTATTGCACAAGTCATATTTGTTTTCATCTTCTGGATTTTGACGATCAAAAGCTTATTGGCAGATGTAGGAGCAGTTACACTTTTTTCCATTCAGCCTTTGTTCAATGCAGAAATCAAATTGCCAGTGATTTTGGCAGGAGCATCAATTCTTTGTTTCAGTTTTCTTGGCTTCGACTCTCTTACTACATTGTCTGAAGAAACGATGACTACAGATGAGATCAAGGAATATCTTAATGAACGCAATTTCAGTAAATCGTTAGATATCATGAAAATCAAACACGCAGAACTTGTTTCAAATCTGAAAGAATTGAACGAGATGGAAGAAAACATCAGGGGGAAGATTGCCTATTTGGAACAAGTGGAAAGAGAAAGTGAACTTCAGAAAGTCATATTCTGTGAAATGAAAAGTAGGCGATTACTTACCTTGCATGAGAAAATCAATAATAACTTCGAACTTTGTTATGGTGTATTGAATTTAGAAAATATGCTTACGGAGAAGACACCGATTCTTGCTACCAACAGACGGCATTATTATCGAAGAAACGAATCTAAAATTGGGGCGTTTTGAGGAACCTTCCACTATTTTCATCGTGGCAAAAAACAAGGAAGATATTCCAAATACATATCAATTAACGATTCCAGGGGGATTATTTGCATGTATCCGTTACAATGGAGAATTATTGTCGAGTCGTAGTGAAAGTTTAAGAAAAATACTTCATTATCTTAACAAAAACAGCTATCAGATCACTGGTGATGCATTGCAAATCATGCATCTAGATATTACGATTACGGATAAACCGAATGAGATAACCTTTGAAATCCAAGTTCCCTTTCGAAAACTATGATGCATGACAAACTTGTGAGAAATTATTTCAGTGAAACCATTTTTATTAAATTTTTTGTATAAATTTTCTTGATAAACAAACATTGGATTTGTAATAAAGAACGAACTAAATAACGAGTAAACGGCTTAAGTCTATTAAATACAGGCTCAAGCCGTTTAAATATTTTATAATGGTCACTGTCTACTTGATAGGTGGTTTATTTAAGGTAAGGCAACGGTTCTAGTCACCTTGTACCTCTTCAACCGTTTGCTCTACTTCTGCTCGTGACATTTTTTCACGACCTTCTTGCATTGCCTTCAATGTTTTGTGGGCTAATGCAAGTGGTAATCGACAGAATAATAATACCGTTCGTTTATTAATATCTTTCATATAAAGATCAGCTTTCGCAAGATTTTCCTCTGCGTATGCAAATAAATCTTCGCTTGTCCAGCCATCAGGAACGAAACTTACTCCACGCTCGTCCAAATCCTCATGCTGATTGCGTAAAATATTGACTGCTTGGAGACCTCGGCCATAGCCAATCGCTAAATCGCGATCTGTTTGAATGTCTGCACCCCACGCCCAAAGCTCGGACAACATTGTCCCAACAAGCCCAGCAACGTAGTATGTATAATCATCTAAATCCTCTCGCGTATGCACCTGCCAGTTTGCTTTTGCCCACTTCGCCATCCCAAATGCCATTTCACTCGTTGAATCTTGGACAATTTTACGTGAGCCTTCAGGACAAAACGTTAGCCAATCTGCTAAACGAAGAGATACCTCAGGTAGCTGCTCTGCATATGGCGCTAATAATGCTTCATAGGCTTCAGCATTAAATGGTTCACTTAATAACTCGCTTGTTGCCGTAAGTAAATCGAATTTCACATCATTAGAAAGGTTTTCATGATCTTCAATTTCATCTATAGCACGCATTGCTAAATATGCGGCTGCCACTGACAATTTTAAATCATTTTTTAAAAAAGTAATCGGTATATAAAAAGTGCGACTAGTATCCTTTAAAACTTGCATCGCTTCTTTATAAAGTTTCTTTTGATCTTTCACTTGTATTCCTCCGTTCAAATGGTAACACATCTATAGTATATCGTATCGTAAAAGTGATGAAAGATAAAACAGATTGTTCAATTTATAATCAACTATTTTCAAATGGTATAGATTAAGACAAAGAGAGTGTTGATAACGATGTTGTAATTTTTACAGGTAGGGACGGGCACAGCAATGGCAAAAATTGATTTCAATAAGCGAACTAGTGATTGTTGGTGAATTTCAGCTAGAATTGCAAAAGAAGTGATAATGCATCGAGTATCATTGCATTTTCACTTCTTTTGTTTTTATAGTAGAATAATGTTAAAGTTATAAAAATGCGACGAATATCGTGTGATTAATAGAAAATAATTGATATTTTTCGTGTTTTTTTCATGAAAGTTTGCTAAGTTATTGCACATTTATTTCAACAGCGTTAAAGTTTAGGAAGGACAAAGATACAACTTCACTTTTCGAGTAATTGCTGCTGACGCTTCGCTTTCGCGCAGTAAACAATTGTAGCTGTAGATTTGCTTTCGGTACTGAAATACAATTCATCGGATTTTGGCACAATAACTCCTTGCAAAATCCGTGACATTTGTTGATGCATGAACGTTATTCACAGGCTTCAAACGCCTCTTGAATAAAAGCAAAATCTAGTATATATCTCACCTTCTGAAATAGAGATTATACGTAAAGTCAAAGGAGAATGGTATGCCAAAGGCTATAGGTATTGATGCAGGCGGAACATTGACAAAAGTTGCTTATTTAGATGAGCATAATGAGCTCGTTTTAACAACTTTCCCGTCAAATGATTTGCTAGCTGTGCAGAATTGGATTATTAATCATCCAGATATTGAGGATATTGGTGTTACGGGAGGGCGTACAGAACAATTACTGGATGTCATCAAAACAATGAAATCGATTCATTATATAGTAGAGTTTGAAGCCACATTGAAGGGCGTTCGATTTTTGTTGCATAAAGAGGGGTACTTCTTCGAGCGAAGTATGATTACTAATATTGGTACTGGTACTTCAATTCATTATATGGAAGATAATACGCATATTCGTGTTGGTGGGACAGGCGTTGGTGGTGGAACATTGATTGGATTGTCAGCGCTTACAACCGGCATCACGGATTATAATGAAATAAGAGAACTGGCCTCTAAGGGTAATCGAGAAGAAATTGATTTACTAGTAAAGGATATTTATCAAGGGATGGACACACCTATTGATGGGCAATTGACAGCTAGTAATTTTGGGAAAGTTGGTATTACAGAGTCTGTCAAACATCCAACTGAAGATATTATTGCAACTGTACAAGGGCTTGTCGGTGAGGTTATTACTACACTTAGTATTCAATATGCCGAAGAAAAAAATACTCAACATATCGTTTATATCGGTTCAACTTTAAGTAATAATGAACATCTTACACGTGTTATTGCCAATTACACACGTACGAAAAAACATACACCAGTCTTTATAAATGACCACGGTTTTTCAGGTGCAGTTGGTGCATTATTAAATATAACTGAATATACAATTGTCTAACTACAATGTACATTACTAATTAATATTAGTGATGTACATTTTTTTTATCTTCATTCAGTAGAAGAGTTCTACCTATAAAGGTGGTGAGACGAATGCAGATGTGGTTCCTTTTCAGTGAGTGTCCAAACACCTACGAAAATAGAGGAACTCAGTCTAAGAACGCCACGTCCTGTGACAACGACTGAGTGACCAACATCACGTTGGCCCAAAGCCTCCGGCGGATGTCACGGATTTTGAAAGGAAGGAATAAAGGATGTTAGCCTAAAACCTTCGCATCCTGCGAAAACGGCTAACTGACCTGCATCGGTAAAAACGCCACGTCCTGTGGCATTACCGAAATGACCAACATCGTGTTGGCCCTCGGTAAAAACGCCACGTCCTGTGGCATTACCGAAATGACCGACATCGTGTCGGCCCTCGTGCAGGCCTAGGCACAATTCAAAATCCGGACGCAATTACGCCAAGGCGAAATTGATTGGACTGGAAACCTTTTAGTAATGCCTGCAGTTATCCCCAAAGCATAAAACCTTTTATCCTGAGCACATTACATGTAGGAGGTGAATATCCGTGGCCAATAGAAACACCAATAGAAACAACAAAAACAACAATAAAACAATGAATGTTAGAACGCATAATCCTTTTGATACCTATAAAAAAATAGACCTCGATAAATCCAATAGTAATAACAATAACCCGAATGACAATCTAAATGAAGAATTCGCTGCAGAATTTGATGCGAAAGCCAAAAATAAAGATAATAAAACGAACCATAAGAAAAATCAGCAGTCCAACAAAAACAAATAACTGAAATATTGGAGGCTTAAATAATGGCAAAGAAGAATAAAACAAGCTTCAAAAAGAAAAAGAAAGAAGATACACATAAAAGAAATGATCGTGAAGAATACTCAGCAGAATTTAATCAAGTAATTCATAACAATCCTCAACAACCAAAACAATCCAGTAAAAGATAACGAAAACTGCTCCTTAAGGTTGAGAATACTTAAGGAGCACTTATTTTTTGCTGTTTTGGCTACTTTATACCAAAAGAATATGAAAGGTTGATTAACTTGCGAAAATTTTGTGTGAAACTTGGCATTTTTCTTGTATTGTTTGCTGTATTTATAAATACCCCAAAAATTACTTATGCTCAACAGGGAATACCAGCCCATGCTCAATGGGGAAAAGTAGCGATAAAAGAGACACATGCAAAATACCCTCAAGCAAAAATCCTCGATTATTTGCATGAGGGAAGCGAGGTTATTGAAGACTCCACTATTGAAAAATTTAAGCTTTGGCTAAAACAAAGTGACAAGGAATTCGGTGTAAAGGTTCGAATCAAATATGTAACCAATACAAATAAAGTAGTGAAAATTGAATTCCAAGAAACCACTCCATAAAATAAGAGGATGCCTACTTTCAGGCATCCTCATTCCGTTAGCTTTCTAGCTTTTTAATAAATTCTCGCATTAATCCAGGTAAATCTGGCCATGCATGACCACTAATTAAATTGCCGTCTGTGTGAAGATTAGCATCGATATACGTTGCACCTGCTACTTGAACTTCGGGCTTGCAGGCAATATAGGCTGTTAGTTCACGTCCTTTCAGAACTTCTGGAATGGTCGCGAAAATTTGAGCTGCGTGACATACAGCAGCGATTGGTTTATTTGTTTCAAAGAAATGGCTCACTAGTGCTGGAACATGTTCATTTAAACGAATGTATTCTGGCGCTCGTCCACCAGGAATGATGAGCCCGTCAAATCGTGCTGGATCTACTTCTGCAAAGGATGAGTGTGCTTCTAAGCCATATGCTGTACGCTCGATGTATGTATCGACACCATCGACAAAATCGTGCAATACAGTCTGTAATTTCTTTGCAGATGGTGCTGCAATCGTTACATCATAGCCAGCCTCAAGACAACGATAATAAGGATAAAAAATTTCTAAAGCTTCAACTGCGTCTCCTGCAAGTATTAATACCTTTTTCCCCATGCTTCCATCTCCTTTTATTTGTAATCTATTAGCTTAATTCGACATTTTCAAAAATTTCCCTTCTGATATTTAGTACGTCGGAGAAAATCGCTGATAAATGCAAGCTAATAGCTGATGATAATGAATCATACGTCAGTCGGCTAAGAATCATTACGCTTAAAATGCACGCCATCAAATCTTCAAACAACTTGCTTTACAACGAAAAAAATGAAGCGTATAGTACTTATTTAGCTAGGTAAATAAATTCAGGAGGACAATAACATGAATCCTATATTTCATGCTTTATTCCAAAAAAGTCGTTATTTAACGAATTGTTTAAATGAAGTACTGAAACAGCACAACTTGTATAGCTCACAATGGGCTATTTTATATTGCTTACATAATCATGGGCCAATGACATTAACACAAATTTGGAAGTATTTAAACGTTGAGGCACCAAGTATAACTAGAGCAATTACTCGACTCGAGACTTTAGGTTGGGTACTTAGAATTGATGGTGAAGATAAACGTGAAAAAATCGTTACCTTATCACCATATGCAGAGGAACATTTGCCTGCTATCACTAAAACTATCTTAGCTTTTGAGGAAGAAATGGTAGGGGCATTGACTGTCGAGGAACAACAGCAATTTATAATTTTATTGGAAAAAATGAAAGGTTGATAGACGTGCAGCAAGAGGAGAATACAAAAATATGGACGAAGCGGTTTATTAGTCTCTTTTTAACAAATATCTCGGTATTTTTTGTTTTTTATGGATTGGTAACGACTTTGCCGCTATATGCGATTGGTGAGTTGCACCAGACAGACAAGGAAGCGGGATTGTTGATATCAGGATTTTTATTATCAGCCATTATCGTTCGTCCTTTTTCGGGTAAACTATTAGATGTTTTTGGGAAGAAAAAGCTTTTAGTTATTTCAATTATAGGCTATTTTTTATGTACAGTTTTATATTTATTTATTCATCCTTTTGGACTTTTACTAGGACTACGTTTTATTCAAGGGATTTTCTTTAGTATTATTACAACAGCAGCTGGCTCTTTAGCTGCAGATATAGTGCCAGCCAATCGAAAAGGTGCAGGTCTAGGCTATTTCGCAATGTCTACTAACTTAGCAGTAGTTATTGGACCATTTATCGGTTTGCTGCTTATTCAATATTGTAGCTTCAATGTATTATTTATTGTGATGAGTATTTGTATATTAGCAGGGGGCAGCCTAGCTGTAACGATAAAAACTGATGATTTACCCAACCCTAAACATCAGGGTAAATTGACGTTTAAATTTGATGATTTATTTGAACGTCGTGCACTTCCAGTTGCGGCGATTGCTAGTTTAGTAGCTTTTTCATATTCGAGTGTTTTATCGTTTTTATCAGTCTACGCACAGCAAAAAGATTTAATGGCTGTAGCGAGTCTATTTTATGCAGTTTTTGCAGCAGCAATGCTTATTACACGTCCGTATACAGGTAAACTTTATGATACAAAAGGGCCGCAGTTTGTTATTATACCTGGTATTATACTCTTTGCTATCGGTCTTGTTATGCTTGCATTTGTCACAGGAGCAGCATTGTTTTTATTTGCAGCCATCTTTATTGGATTTGGCTATGGGGCAGTGACTACAAGCTTACAAGCAATAGCTATACAGTCTACATCACATACACGTAGTGGCTATGCAACAGCAACGTTCTTTACCATGTTTGACATAGGCATTGCGCTTGGCTCTTATATTTTAGGAATGGTGGCCGTGCAAGCAGGCTATGCTTCAGTATATCTAGCTGGAGCAGGCCTACTAGTTGTTGTCTTTATCATTTATTTAATACGTTTAGCAAAAATAAAATCGAAAAAAGTAGCACATGTATAAAGAAAAAAACAGTTGGGATTTCCCAACTGTTTTTGTTATTTACTATATACGACCATATCCAGCAAAGTGTGTTTTCCAATAAGAGCTATTGATGTTAGCAACAGAAACACCACCGTCACTTGCGCTAATCATTTGATTATTACCAATATAAATGCCTACATGTGAGATACCAGCTTTATATGTATTAGCGAAAAATACTAAATCTCCTACTTGAGGTGCACTTACTTTTTTAGTTGTACTGTAAAATCCAGCTGCTGACTTACGAGCTGTAGAAATACCAGCATTATTATATACGTAAGTGACATAGCCTGAGCAATCAAAACCTGTACTCGGTTTACTTCCACCAAATGTATATTTTACGCCTAATTGTTGTTTAGCAACTTGCACTAGGTTTGTTGGTTTAGGTGTAATTGAAACTGTTGGTTTAGGTGTAGGTGTTGATATTGTTGATGTGGTATTGAGGTTTAACTTTTGTCCAACGCGAATTGTTGAAGAAGATAAGTTATTCCATTTCATCAATGTTTGATAAGTAACACCGTACTGATTGGCAATCTTCCATAAAGAATCACCAGATTTTACTGTATAAGTTGCCGCTGATGCTGTGTCAATTGTTGAAAAAAGTACAGATGAACTGAAAGCCAATGTAGCTAATTTCAATCCCCATCTATACTTTTTATTCTTTTTCATAATATGTATCCTCCTAAAAACTTTAAAAGCTTAATATATATATGATATTAACATTGTAATATTACAATAGTATGTCAATAAAATAACATTAAGGATACAAATTATACTAATGATAATTGGAAAATATATTATTTTATGGATCATCATCAAAAATCAGGGGTGATATTTGTATACATATGCCATGTATATAAGTTATTGGATGGGGACTTGGTGATTCCTATGCGGTCCTTAATGAGCATATATTTTGTTTATTTATGAAAACGAAGATGATAAAAATGAAATATTGGGGGATATTAAGTATCTGAATGAAGTTAGGCAGATGAAGGGAGGAGACCGACTCTTTGCATAATTGATTGCAAGGGACAGTCCCCATAGTTTAATTTTTTTCTTTTTGAATTGCTTTACGTGCAAGTGCATCTGCAGCTTTATTTTGCGTATCTGGAACCCATTTAATAAAAAATAAATCGAAGCTACTCGCAAGTGTAAGTGCCTGCTCAAGATAAGGTTTAAATTCCTCATTTTTCACATATTCTTTTTCCATAGAGGCAACAACAATTTTTGAATCGGAGCGCACTGAGACTAGGTTTGAACTTAGCTTTAGTGCTTCTTCAAGGCCACGTACTAAGGCTGTAAACTCAGCAATATGATTATTGGCTTGCCCTATATACTCACTGATTTGTATATGATGGCCTTCGCCTTTAATAAATATGCCAATACCACTGGGGCCAGGATTTCCTGCACTAGCAGCATCTATATATACTTCTAACATAAAATCCCTACTTTTTGATTTAGATTTTACTTTAATTGTACATCAATAGTGCTTTTTCACAATATCTAAGTAGATGTTTAATGGAAAAACAAAATAGTTGCTTGTTCAAAATGTTCACTTCATAATAGTAAGAAGCGAAATTTGGACGTGAAAGGAGCGAGAGTTCAATTTGGATAAAGTGGCGGTTATGAAAGATATTGATGAACTGCATGATACGTATTGTGCTGATTGCTTAGTGATAAAGCAATTACGAAAAGAGCGTGGGAAACATGGAGCTCATCGTTTCTGTATTGAAGCCTGCTCAGTAGGAGAGCGACTACAATTTCTCGGAGAAGAGCTCTTGAAGGTATATAGTAAATAATGTTTTTAACATATAACAGAAATGTCTTTTCTACTGTGGCAAAGCAATCATAGGTACTTAACGGACTATGTTTAAATAAAGTAAAGCTTAATGATAAAAGTTTCATTTTTGATCAATAAATAATCATATTTACTAAATTCGATGCATAAATAACAATATGTTCGGAAAAAATTGTATTGGTTGGTTACCATAGAAAAAGCTACTTTGTTGTCGGCTCACTGCCGATAACAACTGTAGCTTTTTTCTATGTAGACTAAAATGCGCCGCACACTCCAAGATTGCTTAGAGCGTGTGGCGCTATTTTAAACATTATTTAGCTGAAGCATAGTTACTTAAGTCTTGGTAGTATTTTGTAAGAGAGGAAGCTGAAATATCGAACGTCGCTGCAATTTCTTTTACTGTCATTGATAGCGACTCGAATAGCTCTTTTTCTTGACCATATCGAATCGCGCCAGCAGCAATGGCAGCCTCTTTACGCGCAGATGGTTGTCCTTCAATTAAATAGTCCTCTAAAAGCTCTAACATAGGAGCTGTTTCTCGCTCATTTTGCTCAAGGAAATCTTTAACTTGTGTGATTACATTGCTCTCAAAGTTCGTGAATTCCTCGCCTTTATAACCATTCGACACAAGTAACTCCCAGAAGGATAAATGCTCTTCTTTTAAGAATGTACTAACCTTCTTCTCAGAAGCCTCAAAATTTTGCTTAAATTGCTCAAATACTTTTGCATGATCTTCCGGGAAGAAGATAAGCGTTGAAACAGCTAAATAATACTCTGATTTTTTTGTACCATCTGGTAAGATGAATGCAAAAACATGCATACCTTCAGGGATCGGTTTGTCATTTTCACGACGAATATAAATTTCTTCATTTGTTAACACATGTGTAGCTTTGAAATATTTTTCCTCTACAACTGACACGGAACCAATAAATAGATGAGGTTGTGACCAGTCTTCTAATACTTTTACTGTAGAAGGTCTTACCGTTTTTTTCTTTATTTTCTTTAAGTAACCTTTCCAAATAGATGGCTCTTGATGGAAGAAGAAGTCGTCTAACGCGATCGCCTCAATTAGCTCTCTTTGTAGTACGCTCTCTAATTTAGGCTGCCATGTACCTACATGTTCGATATAAGCACGAACATCTTTGCGTTCTGGATATTCTAAGTAAAATGTTTGTAGTACACGCTCTAATTCTTCAATTGCTACAGCTTCTACTGTAACTTGCTGTTTACCTTCACAACATTTTTTATATTTTTTGCCGCTACCGCATGGGCATGGATCATTACGTTTTACCATAATTAGAAACACTTCCTTTGAAAATTGTTAGTCGAATATTGCTAAATAAATTGCTTACATTTAATAATAACGGTACATTTGTACGAAGGAAAATGATAGTCTATTTAGAAATATCAAAAAATGTGGATGGACGCCCTGATTCTAGTATATGTACTAAATTACCAGCTTAGAACTAAAAAAAGAAAACCATCTACGCTTTAGAAATAGCATAGATGGTTCTCGCAATGTTTAGCCTTTGATAGCTTCCATTTCTGTCGTTAATCGTTCAAGCTCTTCTATAAGGTGACCAATGTAAGCAATCGTATCTCGAAGCGGCTGGTCTGTTGTAACATCGACACCCGCCATTTGAGCTAGCTCTACAGGTGATTTCGTACCTCCAGCTTGCAGGACTGCTAACCATTCATCTACAGCCGTCTTACCTTCTTTTAAGATCCGCTTGGATACTTGTGTCGAAATTGTTAAGCCAGCGCTATATGTGTATGGATATAGGCCCATATAATAGTGTGGTTGACGCATCCAAGTTAGCTCGGCTCCCTCAGTAATATCGACAGTGTCACCCCAGAAATCTTCTAATACTGAGCGTTTTAATTGATTTAAAACGGTAGCATTCACAGCTTCTCCAGCGTCGATTAATTCATACACTTTTCGTTGATAAGCTGCCTCTAGTAAGTGTGTGACGAAGTTATGATAATACGTTTTGGACACAATATTTGAAATTACCCAACGTTTGAAGCGAAGATCATCGTTATGGGTTAATAAATAATTGGCTAGCAGCATTTCATTCATTGTCGACGGTGCCTCGATGAAGTATAAAGAAGGACGACTGTTAAAATAAGATTGATGGGCATGTGCATTCGCAAAATGCCCTGCGTGCCCAAGCTCATGAATTAAAGTGAATACCTCATTCATACGTTCATTCCAAGACATTAAAATATACGGATGACTACCATATGGACTTGAACAGAATGCCCCAGTCGATTTTCCTTTGTTTGGTGCATAGTCAATCCAGCGTTCGTTAAACGCCTTTTCGATCATCTCTTTGTAATCCTCACCCATAACGTCTAATGCTTTTTCAACATATTCTTTTGCTTCAGCTATTGTTAATTTCGGATCATAGTCTGGATCAAGGGCGATCTTTAAATCAGCAAATGTCATTTTTTCAATGCCATTTGCTTGTTGAATAAGCTTTGCGTAACGGCGCATATGAGGTGCAAGCTCTTTTGTAATAAGATCTATTTGACGATTATAAAGTGATCGATCAACATCCTGATCAAAAAGTAAGTAATCAATGATAGAGTCAAAGCCACGTAAATCCGCCATTGTTTTTTCCTGTTGAATATGTGTGTTATAGATTTTCGCAGTGGTGTGTTGATAATCGCGTAATTTATTCGTAAATGCTTGGAATGCAGCATGGCGTACTTTTGTATCAGCGTCAAACTCCCAGTCATTTTCGTATAATACAAAACTAAGTGGATGTTTTTCGCCATTGGCCTCAAACTCTCCAAAATGCATATCTACAAGCTTTGTCGTGTTATACGTTTCATATGGTGCATAAAAAGTAGAGCTAAATGCAGCTAGTGCTTTTTCTACCTCTGGATGCAGCTGATGAGGCTTTTGTTTTAATAATTCCTCTAAATAGACTTTATAATTAGGGCTCAATGTAGCAGCTTCCTCTAAAATAGACTCATCTAGAGCTAGCAATTCACTCCGTACGAAAGAAAATGTACTACTTATTTTTCCGACTGCCGTACCATATTTTGCAGCACGCATTTGGGCTTCATTATCTGTATGATCAGCTTGATTATTTAAGCTTGCATAAGTACCAATAGGAATTATGCTTTCATATAGTGCTTCATAAGCTGTTAAAACATCAATTACCTTTTGGGCATCCGTAATTGTACCTTGATACGTGCGTTCGAAATTTTTTGCATCTTCCACAAGCTTCGCTAATTCAGGCTCAAAATCCGCGTCATTTTCAAGTAAATCTGTTAAATCCCATGTTTGCTTCACTGGTACATCTTTTCGTAATGGCAATACCTCCATTAATTAACACCCCTTTTTAAGTAAGTGATTTCATTATAACGAAACTATTTCGGAAAGTGAAATGATTATAGAGAATAGTTTTAATGTTCGTAAAAATATAACAATGATGTAGAAACCTATGTTCGTGTTAGCTATAATGGATTTAAGGTAAAGGGGGGATGTAATTATAATGCAGTTAGTTTGGGAGAAACCAGATGTGTATAAGCTTAGTCACGTAAATCAAGATAATCTATGGAAGAAGTTAATTGCGGATTTGTTTGAAGATTTTTTGTTGTTCTTTTTGCCAGACTTACATGCTGAAGTGGATTTTTCAAAGCAAGTTGAGCTTTTACAGCAGGAGCTTTTCAAAGAAATTATTGAACATCGTCAAGGGCGCAAAGTAGCTGATCAAATTGCGAAGGTTCATCTGAAAAGTGGTAAAGAGCAATGGATCCTTGTCCATACAGAAATACAAGCTGTAGATGAAGTGCATTTTGCAAAGCGTATGTTTGAGTATTTCTATCGTATCAGTGATCGCTATGGTAAAAAGATTGTGGCTATTGCTATCTTTACAAATAAGAGTACAAAAAGCACGAATCAGTATCATGAAAAATATTTTGGTACAGAAATAATGTATACTTTTAACAAGTTTGTCGTGTCAGATTTTGATGAAGAAGAATTAAAAAAATCACCGAAGCTGTTTAGTAAGGCTATCCTAGCATCTATTTATTTGTATCAGACAAAAAACAAAATGAGTCTTCGGAGCGCTTACAAAAGAGTATTACTAAGCGAAGTATGGTTATTAAGTAATGTTGAACGAACAGAAATACGTGCGCTTCTTTACTTCATTGATTATTTATTAAACCTACCAAAATCTATGTCTGAGCAGCTTATAAGAGATGTAAAAGACGAAATTAAAGGGGAGGAAGAAATTTTGCATCTATCTAAAGAAGATTTACCACCGACACTTGCTGGAGTTTTGGAATTAGAAAGGCAGGAAGGAATTGAACAAACCATTAAACAAATAATCAGTGGTTTGATTGAAACGGGTGCTGACGATGAGTGGATTGCTGAAGTTTCAAAGCTTCCAGTGACAAAGATAAAAGAAATTCGTAAGGAACTTAAATAATTAAAAAGTATTTAGAATGTTGAACGAACAGAAGTAAGTGCGTTGCTTTACATCATAGATTACTTATTAAAACTATCAAGTACTATGTCTAAACAGCTTGTAAGAGAAATGAAAGATTAAATTAGAGAGGAGGAAGAAATTTTGCATCTAAATAAAGAAGATTTACCACCGACACTTGTTGGAGTTTTGGATTTAGAGAGACTGGAAGGATTTGAGCAAGGTTTCAAGGAAGGCTTTGAGAAAGGCATGAAACAGATAATCACTGGTTTGATTGAAAAGGTGCTGAGGACGAATGGATTGCTGAGGTTTCAAATCTTCCAGTGAATAATATAAAGGAAATTCGAAAGAAACGGAAATAGACTAATTGTGTCGAAAGATAAAAATGATAATCCCGCATTAGGTTTGTTGGAAGTTTTTAACATCCGATTGATGGAATTCATTTGTTTTTAAGGAATGTCTTTATAGTGGAAAATGTTTTGGTTTGTATTTACAAATGTCCTTAAAAATTGTTTGTGTCAATGAGAAAAATGTGTGTATAGTCAGCATACTTTGCAACGCATACTAATGGCTAGAATGACTGGCACATTGGAGGAGAAATAATGACACAAAACTTAAATAAACAATTGAATAAGCTTGTCGCTACATGGTCTGTACTTTATACGAAATTGCACAATTATCATTGGTATGTTACGGGAAATGCCTTTTTTACACTACATGCAAAATTTGAAGAATTATATAATGAAACAACGTTAAATTTAGATGAAATTGCAGAGCGTATTCTTTCGAAAGATGGAAAACCAGTGGCTACATTAAAAGAACATCTTGAGCTATCCTGTATAGAGGAAGCGACAGGGAATGAGACTACAGAGGAAATGGTGGCTACAACCATTGCTGATTTCCAAAAACTTATGAAAGCTTTAAATTCAACAATGGAACTTTCGGCAGAAGAAGGGGACGATCGAACAGAGGATTTACTAAATGCTATGTACCAGTCCCTTGAAAAGCATACATGGATGTTGAAAGCCTTCCTTGGTCACAAATAACCGCAAGTAAATGATAGACAATGGGAGCTCTTAGTGAGCTCCCATTGTCTATTTTTTTGACGTTTCATAAAACTATATAACCATTGTTTCAATTCGTGAACATGTATCGCAAAGAGACAACATATATTACAGTTCGATAAAGAACGGACAAAATAGGTTTTATTTATAAATAGGTAGGGTAGATATCTAGTAAGCCATAGATTAGGAGGAATTGAACATGAAGAATGAACAAAATCCGGAAATTGAAGTGGCCCATACAAGGGAAGAAATGCTTCATATTTTAGACAGTATGCGATTAGAAGCATATCAAATAGAGGACATTCACGTTATAGCAAAGGATCCGAGCCATTTTGAGGATGTAAAATGGGATCATAATGTAAAAACACATGAGGTAGGGAATTGGATGGATCATTTTAAATCATGGTTTACCGGTGAATCGGCTGTAACAGAGGGAATAAAGCGATTTGATCTTACAGAAGGACAAACAGCTTACTATGCCCATCTCGTAGAACAAGGTGTTATTGTATTATTGACTGAGCAGTCAATTGCATCTAAGACAACATAATCAGATGATTGCTAGTCGTCTTGATTCACGTGTTAGATGGAGATTTTCCTCTCAAAAAATACGTGAGCGTTTAAATGCAGAAGTAAAATATATATTTAGAATAAACAGAGTGAGTGCACGTGCATCACTCTGTTTTTTGCATAGGGAGGACTCAAAGCTGTTTAATGTACAGCTTTTTCATGTTCATGTTTTTTAATAAAGCGTAATACATGGAGATGCTCTAATTGAGCAACAAGGTTACCCAATAGAATAAAGCTACCACCTATAATTAATTTTATTGTTATTCCTTCCCCGATAAACATCATGGCAAACATCGCTGCAAAAATGGGTTCTAAGGAAAATATTAGTCCTGTATGTGTAGCAGAAGTAAACTGTTGTGCAACAGTTTGACCTACGAAGCAAAATGCACTGCAAATGACACCGAGTCCTATAATAGCAATCCAAGAAGTCGTTGAATTTGGAAGTGATGGTGTTTCGAAAATTAATGTTAAAACGAGTGCATAAAGTCCAGCAAAACCGAGCTGGTAAATGCCATAGGAAATTGATTCAACGCTCCGTGTAAATGTACTGTTTAACAGTAAGTAAATCGAATAACATAGTGCAGCGATGGCTACTAGAATATCCCCTTTTTGAAAGGTAAGTGAGCCATGAACAGTTAACACTGTAATCCCGATCATTGTGCAAACAATCGCAAAGCTAACTGCTCTTGAAGGTAGTTTCTTTTCAATAAAACTGCTGAAAATAGGTACTAAGACAACTGTTAGACTTAAAATAAATCCAGCATTTGATACCGATGTTGTTGCTAGTCCATATAAGCTTAGAACGAACACAATGAATAGTAGAAACCCTTGAATAGCTGCATATTTTAAAGTTTTAGCATTGACCTTAATCATGCGTTTATAAAAGATGATACCTGCTGCGAAAAATGCGATGATACAACGCAATGCCACCACATTATAAACCGCCAATGTTTCAAGCCCCATGACCATAAAGGTATAAGATAATCCCCAAAACATTGTCACTATAACCATTAATAAATTTGCTTTTCCTTGGACACTCATTATGCTCACCTACATTCTGTGTACTAAAACAGTTTTCATACTAAAATTTACTATATATCTTGTATTGTGATTAGTAAAACGAATGTTTATAATAATTAGTATTAAAAAAATTCATGTATATAGAGGACAAGCCAATGAGTTTAGTCAAATATGAGATTTTGAATAAAGTGGCTGAGGTAGCTAGCTTTACAAAAGCAGCAGATGCATTAGGGTTAACCCAATCTGCTGTAAGTCATGCTGTTTCAAGTTTAGAAAAGGAGTTCGGCTTTGCACTCATTCACAGAAGTCGAGCAGGTGTCACGTTAACGAGTGAAGGAGATACAATGCTAAGGGCAATGAGACATGTCCTCGATGCAGAGGAACTGTTAGAGCAAGAAGCAGCACATATACTTGGTGTTACTCGTGGGAAAGTGCGAATCGGTGTAATTTCAAGTATTTCTTCAAACTGGATGCCTGAAATTGTTCGTATTATGGACAATCAATTTCCTGGTATTCAAGTTGAATTACGTGAGGGAGATTATTATGAAATTGAACAATGGCTATTAAGTGGAGAGGTTGATGCAGGATTTCTAAATGGTCAAAAGTCTAAGCAATTTCGGTATACTGAACTACAGCAGGATCCATTGCTGTGTATTGTCTCCGATAAAAGTCCGCTTTATGATAAAGCAGAAATTGATATTGTTGAACTAGAAGATTTGCCATTTATCATGACTTCATATAAAGGGACAAATGATGTGAAAGTACTGTTAGAGCAATATCACGTGAAGCCAAATATTCGCTTTGAATTATCGGAAGAGGTAGGGATTATTTCGATGATTTCTCACCAGCTTGGAATTAGTATTTTACCAAAATTAGTGATAAATAACTTGCCACCTACGATAAAAGCCATACCTTTAAAACAAGGTGGCTATCGCACAATTGGATTAGCTATGAAACACCAAGCATCACCAGTAACGAAGAAATTTGCGGAGATATTAAGCTCCTGGTTAAAAGAACAAAATATGAAATGATTTTTTTTGGAGAGCAACATGCTCTATAAAAACAACATTGAAGCATCACATAGCATTACGTTAAAATAGTATTTGTATATTTTCAAGAAAAAAGGTGAGTGTATGGGGACATTACGAGGTAAGACCGTACTCATTACAAGTGGGGGAACACTTGAAAAATGGGATCGTGTGCGTGGGCATACGAATTTATCGAAAGGGTCGATGGGCTGTTATTTAGCTGAAGCGGCACTAGAGGCTGGGGCAAACGTATTGTATATGCATGGTTATTTCGCACAGCTTCCGACGAATAAAGATAAAATGCGTACCATTCGATTTGAAGGCATTGAAGATTTAGGCGAGAAAGTTAGACATGCTATTCAGGAAGAACAGGTGGATATCGTTATTATGGCAGCTGCAGGTTCTGATTGGCTCATTGACAAAGTGTATGACCAATGTGGGAACTTAATGGAGGAAGCAGGTAAAATGCCATCTGATGAGCCACCTATCATTCACTTTAAAAAGGCACCTAAAATTTTAGGTCAAATAAAAGGGTGGCAGTCGAAAGTTACTTTAGTGGGCTTTAAACTTGAGGCAACAGATGATGAGGAATTTTTACTGTCCCGTGCACGTCTACGAATGGAATCGGCCAACGCTCAATTTATGGTAGCTAATAGCTCACAGTCTTTATATGGTGGGGATGAGCCACACTGGATTGTACCGGCTCAAGGCGAACCGCTAAAGATTATGGGCAAGCAAAAGACAGCGAAAGCATTAATGGATGTTTTACAAAATGATTAAAACAAAAACTGTGTAGAGGTAAATATTTCTACACAGTTTTTGTTTTTTTGTACTATGAAGACTGGTGATACTTATTGGCAAAAAAAAATAAACGAAAAAATACTTCCTTTTTCTCAATTACATAGTATTCAGCTAGGTTTTATAATATTTATATTGACAATAGGTTTTCTGAATTATAGAATTATTTCCAAGAAACGTAATACTCTTATCTAAAGAGGTGCAGGACTTGGTCCAAAATGAAGCTTCGATAACAAATAGTGTAGGTCAAGTCTAATAGAGCTACCTAAGAGATAAGAGAGCTATGATTGACGTGTTGGTCTCTTTTGTACAAAAAATATGGTAAAAGAAGGTGTGTATCGGATGACTCAACAGGTAAAGGTAGATGACAAAAAACTAGAGGCAATTGCAAAGGCAATTCAAAATTTGGAATTTGGAGAAGTACACGTTACGATTCAAGATGGTGTCATTGTGCAAATTAACAGACTTGAAAAGCAAAGATTTCCACAGAAAAAGTAACCGATATGACGATAGTTGAACGGATGTTTGGAGGCCACAGAAATTATTTCCTTGTGGACATTTTTTTGTTTAGGTACTGCTAAGTGGGCTATTCTTAATAGTGATTTTGAAGGTGCTTTTCATTATATTACTCCTAGAATTACTTTTCATCAACCAAACTTAATATTTCGATAAAGGGCTGGAGAATACGACAAAAAACAGGATGATTACGATGAATCACCCTGTTTTTGCGTATATTTTCCTTGCAATAGCCTATTCATAAAAACTTTTTGGGATTTCACCAATATGTCTGCGATGATACAGTAAGGGCTCCTTCTGTGAATCATCAATTTCTAGGACCTGCCCAATAAATATCGTATGATCTCCAGCATCAATTTGCTGAGATATTTTGCATTGCAAAATGGCTGCAGTATCATGCAAAACTGGTAGACCTAAAGCAGAGGTTGACCATTTAGCCTGGGCGAAACGATCGGGAATTTTACTTGAAAATAGCGTACATAAGTGTTCTTGATTGCTCGCTAAAATATTAACAGCAAACTTCTGAGCTGCAGTAAAATATGGATGCAGCTGTGATTTTTTATCGAGCGACCATAAAATAAGGAGTGGATCTATGGAAACTGACGTAAAGGAATTGACAGTTAAGCCAATAGGTTCATTTACGTCATTACAAGCAGTGACAATTGTAACACCTGTTGGATAATTACCTAATGCAAGTTTAAAAGCAGCTACTTTGTCTGTCATTCTAATCACCTCTTCATTGATTTGCGGAAATGAAAAATCTTCTTTTGATGAACCATCGGCATCGAAATCATTTCGTTGCCGAGCATTTTAAAATAGATATCATAAAATAGCAACTTCTCAATAATTATAATATTCTTAATTTTATTTTAAACCAACAAAACTAACAGGTAAAGTATATAATAGAGGAAAAAAGGAGGTTTAGTCATGACTTTATATTTTGACCATCTAGTTCATCAAGTTCAATCGCCAGAGAATACAAAGGTTTTCTTAAATAAACGTAATATCCTTACAGTTAACGGTGGTCAACATACAATGTGGGGGACATACAATACGTTAAGCTATTTTGGATTAAACTATATTGAGCAAATAGCCATTTATGATCGTAATTTATTTGAAAATGCAGTGAAACTACCTTATTCCCTACATTATACGTTTAAAAGTGCTAACGAGCGCTATGGTTTTTCAAGAATTGCATTACGTACAAAAAAAATCGAGGAAGAGGCACAACGTTTACGTGCACTTGGCTTTGATGTTTATGGACCTGATGCTTGTAGTCGTACTAGACCGGATGGCTCCGTAGTCGAATGGAAGCTATTGCATTTTGGCAAGCCAGAGCAGGTAATTGATTTTCCATTTTTGATTGAGTGGGCTGATACAGATGAGGAACGTATTGCACAAATAAAAGCAAATGGAGCTATTGATACGAATCAATCAATAGCGATGGAATCTGTACAATTTTATGTAAAAGATGTGCAAGCTACTGTGAATTTGTGGAGGGAAGTATTACAACTACCAGAGCCTGAACAACAAGAACAGTTTATTTCCTTACAGTTACCAAATATACGTCTAGATTTTTATGACGAAGTCGCGGCAGCTACTATGACGCTAGGCCATTTAAATGAAGGGCCGATTGGGGTTACACTTACGGATACTGACAGAACGAAGGAAACGCTAGTTTTTCCAGGAGCATTTTATTGGATCAATCGCTGAAGTTAGCGTATTTAGATGATAAAGCAACGCTAATACAATTAAGAGCATTTGAAAAAAAAGGAGCCGTTCATCCAACGAACAGCTCCCTTGTGATTAAAATTTAACAACATTTGACGCCTGTGGTCCTCGATTACCTTCCACTACATCAAATGATACCTTTTGACCTTCTTCAAGTGTACGGAAGCCTTCCTCTTGGATTCCCGTAAAATGTACAAATACATCTTCTCCATCATCACATTCAATAAAGCCATAACCTTTTTCATTATTGAACCACTTTACGATTCCCTGTTGCATAAGCATTCGCCTCCCATGCGCTTGAAATGTAGAATAAAATCAATTAAGTCGTGACATAACCTGCGAAAATGTGAAAAAATGCATTTTCATTAAGAACATACATGAATTGAGCAAAGTTGTCAATTGATTGTCGAAATGCTTGTATAACTAACTATGATTTATTTCACAATAAAGTCTATAATGGACTTATTAATATTGAAAGTAGGATGCCAAATGACAACGAAAAATCAACCTTTAACAGATCTAGAAATCGCTAGTCAAGCGGTTATGAAGCCTATTACAGAAATAGCGAAAGCTGCAGGCATTCCAGAGGATGCTCTTGAGCAGTATGGTCGCTACAAAGCAAAAATTGATCCATTAAAAATAACAGCACATGGTGAGGACGCAAAAGTTGTATTAGTTACAGCCATTAGTCCAACTCCAGCAGGTGAAGGGAAATCAACTGTAACGGTTGGCCTTGCTGATGCACTGCATCAATTGAATAAAAATGTTGTTGTGGCTTTACGTGAGCCATCACTCGGCCCTGTGATGGGTGTGAAAGGTGGAGCAACAGGTGGTGGATACGCACAGGTTGTACCGATGGAGGATATTAACTTGCATTTTACTGGTGACCTTCACGCGATTACGACTGCGAATAATGCATTATCAGCCTTTATTGATAATCATATCCACCAAGGAAATGCTTTAAACATTGATCCTCGCCGTATTATTTGGAAGCGTGTAATGGATTTAAATGATCGCGCCCTTCGTAAAGTTGTTGTGGGTCTCGGTGGTCCTGTTCAAGGGATGCCACGTGAGGACGGCTTTGACATTACCGTTGCATCAGAAATTATGGCAGTTTTCTGTTTAGCTACAAGTATTGAAGATTTACGTGAACGTATAGCAAGTATCGTAATTGGCTATACATTTGAGCGTGAGCCTGTATTCGTGCGTGATCTTCAAGTTGAAGGTGCCTTAACATTATTATTAAAAGATGCCTTTAAACCAAACTTAGTGCAAACACTTGAGGGGACACCTGCCATTATTCACGGTGGACCATTTGCCAACATCGCACATGGCTGTAACTCGATTATGGCGACGCAAACAGCACGTAAACTAGCCGATATTGTTGTGACAGAAGCGGGCTTTGGTTCAGATTTAGGCGCTGAAAAATTCATGAACATTAAAGCGCGTAAAGCCGGCTTTAAGCCAAGTGCAGTTGTGATCGTAGCTACTATTCGTGCATTAAAAATGCATGGCGGTGTAGAGAAAACAGAATTAGTTGGCGAAAATGTAGAGGCGCTTTTACAAGGAATTGAAAACTTAGAGAAGCATGTCGAGACGATTCGTACATTTGGTGTAGAGCCAATTATTGCGCTTAATCGCTTTATTACAGATACAGAGGCTGAACTTACTGCCGTATTAGATTGGTGTCAAGAAAAGCATGTTCGCATTGCTCGTACGAACGTTTGGGAGGAAGGCGGAAAAGGTGGTCTAGGCTTAGCTGAACAAGTGCTAGCTGTTCTTAATGAAGAAAACAATTTCTCACCTTTATATGATGTAACTGAATCTATTGAGGAAAAAGTACGTACAATTGTGCAAAAAGTTTATGGTGGGAAAGATGTGCAATTTACCGATCAAGCGAAGAAGCAAATTGCCCAAATCGAAAAATTTGGCTGGAATGTACTACCGATTTGTATGGCCAAAACGCAATACTCATTATCGGACCAACCGAAACTGTTAGGACGTCCAGAAGGATTTACAATCACTATTCGTGAAGTCATTCCTAAGCTTGGTGCAGGCTTCCTAGTTTGCTTAACTGGGGATATTATGACAATGCCAGGTTTACCAAAAGCACCTGCTGCTTTACGTATGGGTGTTGATAATGAAGGACGTGCGGTAGGATTGTTCTAGAAAAGAAAAAAATAAATACAACATACAAAGCTGTTCCTTTAAGTTATAAAGGGCAGCTTTTTCAAGATTAGATATTGTTGTGAAAACGTAGGATCAGCAAATGATTAATATTGAAATTCAATTGTCTAATCAGCACGATATGTTTAAGCGTACATTATTTTACTGGGCTCAACTTTATACACCACAATTACAAAAGGGTATGGGGTATCATAAACTGCTACCGACGATTACCATTAATATATGTAATTTCACGGTGTTTCCTCAAAGTGCATATTATCACAGTACCTTCCGATTATATGAGGATAAAACATTAAAGCGATTAGTTATACAAGATGATGCTTTGGAAGTGCACTTTATTGAAATGAATAAATTCCTTGAACAATGGCAGAGGGGAGTTCTTAAGCCACTGGATGATATTTTAGCACGCTGGTTATTGTTGTTAGGAATGGTCGATGCACGAAAGAATAAGGTCTATGATAAAATTTATCGTGAATTGGAGGAACTAGTTTAATGTTTGAGAAGAGCTAAGTTTATCACAGGAAGATGTTATTGCCTATCAATCTCGCTTAAAGTATATCCTTGATGAAGAGGGAAAGTTAGAGGATATAAAGCATATGGCAGAGCAACAAGGGATAGAAAAAGGGATAGAAAAAGGGATAGAAAAAGGAAGGAAAGAAGGGAAAAGGGAAGGTAAAATAGAAGAAAAAGAAGAAACCGCTAACAAACTTTTAGTGAATGATATGGATATTGATTTTATTTGTAAAATAACAGGCTTATCTACGGAGCGTATTGAAGAAATCAAAGAAAGACTAATTCAAAATCATGATGATAAACAACCATAAGGTTAACAAGGTTAGTCATGTCTCTAAAATCTCCCGTGTCCAGAATAATTTTTTTCCTTAGGTTTGTCTTAGAAGGGAATGGGGAAAAACATGAAGCAGGGAAAAGGGAGTTAGGAGATAGGAGATATATGTCTTTAAAATGGAAATTGAAGAAACAATAAAAGCTGCCTTCATCTATTATAAATAAGATGGGCAGCTTTTATTGTTTCTTCAGCGGGTGGGTATTACATAACATAACTATCGTTCCTACTTCCTTCATAACTTAATACTTCATTTACGGCATAAATGAAATTCGAAAAAAATTTTGCCTAAAAAAGTATTCCCTAGTTTTGTTAGCACGACTCTGATGATTCAGCTTTTCGCATATGTTGGCAAGAAATTGGTGTACTATTTGCCACTAATGGGAGGAGTTACGTTCACACATATTCAAGATCATGAATAGAAGAAGGTAACATCAATTAATGATAAAGATATCACACGTTTGCGACATTTGGTCAAAGCCTTCTTGGTCGTGAAAACAGGCTAATTGTTTGTTCACTCATTTCGTCATGTACATTCACTATGCGGGTTAAAACAAAGAATTTCTAAGGGAAAGTGTTCACTTTTATTTTTTTTTTAGATGATTGCTATACTCTATAAGCACGTCATCTTCAACACAATATTCAATTGTAATCCCGCTGAAGTTGTTAAATTTGTCAAAACATAGTTCTTGTACACCACTGAAATAGTGAGCTTACAGAACAAAACTAGTTGTTCTGTATATTTATCTTACAATATTCTGAAAAATTAGTCAATTGAAAACAACTTTCCGTGTTGTCTTTTTGTTGAGCCAAGAGATTCATAACTACTAACTATTCTAAGCAATACAGTATAATAAAGTATGAAGGGACTGAACAAAGAATATGAACAATTTAATGAACAAAGTACGAGATATTTATGAGCAATTTGATGCTAGTCATGATTTTCAACACATTGAACGTGTTTATCAAAATGCATTATCGATATTATTTACAGAGCCGGAAGCCGATGCAGAAGTCGTGAAAATTGCTGTTCTTTTGCATGATGTAAGTGATAAAAAGTATACCGATAGCAAGGAACAAGAAAGTAAGCTAATTGCCGAGCTGTCTTTAAGCGAAGAGAAAAAGCAGCATATTCGAGATTGCATCGCACAAGTATCGTTTAATGGTGGCAATGAGCTAGAAGCAACTTCTATCGAAGCAAAAATAGTGCGAGATGCAGATCGCTTAGATGCGATTGGGGCAATCGGTATTGCACGCACATTTGCTTTTGGTGGAGCTAAAGGTCGAAAGCTTTATGATAAGGAAGAGGATGCACGTACGGATATGACAGAGGAGGAGTATCGTCGTAAAAATACATCCTCAGTTACACATTTTTATGAGAAGTTATTATTGCTGAAGGATTTAATGATTACAGAAAAGGGCAAGCAAATGGCTGAAGAACGCCATCAATTTATGGTACAGTTTTTAGAGCAATTACAAAATGAAATAGGTAAGTAATTCCTCACGCTATTAAAAAAATCCGCTGTCTATTTCAATAGACAACGGATTTTTTGATTCATTTACTTCGGAAGGAGAGTGAATAAAAAATCAGGTAAGTTTTTTTTACTTCAATTTTTTTCTGCCGCTAGAGCAGGATATGAGTCTGCAATTGTATTATCACTGTGAAACCATACCTCTACTTTATTACCGGGTGATTTCACTTTTTTTACAGTATGAAATTTGAGGGATTGATTCTCGCATTGAAGCTAATTTAAACGAAATGAGTATCTTTTCAGTGGATCTGGCACATGCTAAATTCGATGGATTTGATATTGCCGAAAATTTCTAACAAGAAAATTAATATAAAAAAGGGCGATATTTCTAATTTTTATTCATTTTTTTAAAAGAAATGAACCAAAACTCTTTTCATCCATTACATAAAGCATATATAATTATTTATGTTTTTTCGACAAGGGGGATCTAGAATTAGGTCTATTTTTCATTCACATATTAGATCGTGGGAGAAATCTCCTTTTAAATACATTGGGGTAACCGTCAAAGGAGTCTTAACATCATGAAAGAAGAAGCAAAAAGCGCAGTCAAATGGGTTCCTTTCTTTATTACCCTTGCTGTTGGCGTAGCTATCTGGTTTTGTCCAGTACCTTCAGGAGTAGAGGAAAAAGCGTGGCATCTGTTTGCTATTTTTGTTGCGACAATTATAGGATTTATAACGAAACCATTGCCAATGGGAGCTATATCCTTTATTGCTATGGCTATGATTGCCATAACGAATACATTAACCATTGAAGAGACATTAAGCGGTTTTGGCAATTCAACGATTTGGCTAATTGTTATTGCCTTCTTTATTTCTCGTGGATTTATTAAAACGGGATTAGGAGAACGAATTGCCTATGTATTTGTTCGTCTTTTTGGGAAAAAAACCTTGAGTCTGTCTTACTCTTTACTAGCTAGTGACCTAATATTAGCGCCAGCTATTCCTAGTAATACAGCTCGTGCTGGTGGTGTTATATTTCCAATCATCCAGTCACTATCTCATACTTTCGGATCTAAACCAGAAGACGGAACAGAGCGTAAGATGGGTGCCTTTCTTTTAAAGGTAGGCTTTCAAGGGAATTTAATAACGTCTGCTATGTTTATGACAGCCATGGCAGCAAATCCTTTAATTGTTAAACTAGCTAGTGATTCAGCTGGCGTAACTATTACTTGGTTTGGTTGGGCAGTAGCCATGATTGTTCCTGGGTTAACAGCTTTAATTGTTGTTCCTTATGTTATTTATAAAATTTATCCACCTGAAATCAAGGAAACACCTGAGGCAGCAGCAATCGCTAAACAGAAACTGGATGAATTTGGTCCACTGAAAAGTTCTGAAAAACGAATGATCGTAGTATTTGTTGCTGTGTTGTCGTTATGGATTGGCGGAGACTACTTAGGGATTAGTGCCACTACAGCAGCACTTATTGGTCTTTCATTGCTTTTATTGTTAGATGTATTAACATGGGCAGATATTAAGAAGGAAGAAGGCGCATGGGATACACTAATCTGGTTTGCAACATTATTTATGATGGCATCTTTTATGAACAAACTAGGGTTGATTCCATGGTTTAGTAATGAAGTGGGTGGACTTGTATCTGGATATAGTTGGATATGGGCTGTGTTAATATTAGCATTAGTCTATTTCTATTCTCATTATTTCTTTGCGAGTTCCACTGCTCATATTAGTGCGATGTATGCAGCATTTTTATCTGTTATGCTGCAAGCAGGAGCACCTGCTATGTTGGCAGCTATATTATTAGCGGCATTTAGTAATTTATTTGGCGCCACTACTCATTATGGTTCTGGTCCAGCACCGGTCTTCTTTGGTGCAGGTTATATTGACCAAAAGAAATGGTGGACAGTTGGATTTGTAGTTTCCATTGTTACCATCCTGATTTTTGTTATAGTAGGAGGACTATGGTGGAAGCTTCTTGGCTATTGGTGAAATAATTAGCTTCTGTATCCGGATAGAAATATTTTCTATCCGGATATTTTTTTGTGATTTTTAACTCTTCTTCATTTTTGCAATTAATGGAGGAGGTTTTTTTAGATAGGTAAGAAGAGTTTGTTGTCCTTTGTTTACCTGTCGTTTGGTGTTATGATAAAAATGGATAGCAATAATAAACTACATATTAAAAGTAGTAAGGACACTAAACAACACCTAAATGAAAGAGATGGATCAGTGTAATGAGTCATTTAATAGTACAAAATTTAACGAAAACAGTGGGCGATAAAACGCTCTTTCAAAATATTGAATTTACGATTTATGAAGGGGAGCGAGCTGGGCTAATTGGTATTAATGGTACTGGTAAATCCACATTGCTTTCTATTTTAGCTGGTGAAATCGAAGCGGATTCAATGAATGTTGACCGCCCAAATAAATACCGTGTGGCTTATCTACCACAGGAGCCTATTTTTGAAAGCGGAGAAACTGTGTTACAAGCAGTGTTTGCAGGGGATTCACCTATTTTAAAACTTAATCGTGAATATGAGGAAACGGTTGCTGCACTTGCGTTAAATCCGACTTCAGAAAGTTTACAAAAAACGCTATTTAGCTTGCAGCATCGTATGGATGAGGAGCAAGCATGGGATGTCAATGCACTCGCTAAGACAGCACTTACGAAGTTTGGAATTGAAATGTTTGATAAAGAAGTATTAACACTGTCAGGTGGTCAGCAAAAGCGCGTTGCTTTAGCTAAAGTATTAATAGAGCCGGCAGATCTTTATTTATTGGACGAGCCTACCAATCATTTGGATGTGCAGTCAACGGAGTGGCTGCAGGAAATGGTATTGCGATTAAAGGGAGCAGTTATATTTATTACCCATGATCGTTATTTCTTAGATGAGCTGTCTACTCATATTTACGAGCTAGCTGATCAAACATTATATCGACATACTGGGAATTATGGGGATTATTTAGAAGCCCGTGCTATTCGTGAGGAAATGAAAGCAGCCTCTGCACAAAAAGACCGTAACCGCTATCGCTCAGAACTAAAATGGATTCGTCGTGGAGCGAAAGCGCGTTCTACGAAGCAAAAGGCACGTATCCAGCGCTTTGAGCAGTTAGAGGATAACTTGGAGCGTAAATCTGAGGATGTTTCTCTTGACATTGGCCTGGCAACAACACGTCTCGGTCGGAAGGTTTTAGAGGCTGAAAATATTTCAAAGGCTTTTGGTCATCAAAAAATCCTTGATCACTTTTCATTTTTACTACAGCAGGGCGATCGTATCGGTATTATCGGAGCTAATGGTGTAGGAAAATCAACATTATTGAACATGCTTGCAGGAGAACTAACACCTGATGCTGGTGAAATTCTTGTTGGTTCGACAGTAAAGTTAGCGCATTTTAAACAAACTTTACCAAAAATGAATGAAAATGAGCGTATGATTGAATATATCCGTGAAGCTTCAAATGATATAACAGATGCAGAGGGTGTACGTTATTCAGCTGCTCAAATGCTCGAGCGTTTCTTATTCCCACTTCATGCACACGGTACACCTATCGGTAAATTATCGGGTGGTGAGCGTAAACGTCTGCATTTATTACGATTATTAATGGAGCAACCAAACGTACTGTTACTAGATGAGCCTACAAATGATTTGGATATTGAAACATTAGGTGTGCTCGAGGATTTCATTGAGCATTTCCCTGGAGTCGTTATCACTATATCCCACGATCGCTTTTTCTTAGATCGAATTGCGAAAAAGCTGTGGATTTTAGATGGTCTTGGACATGTTAAAGAGACGCTTGATATTTACAGTGAATATTTACAAAAGCGTGAACAGGAAGTCGCTGTAAAGGTAGAAGCGCCAAAAGTCGAAAAACCTAAGACCGAAAAGCCTAAATCGGACAAGAAAAAATTATCCTTTAAAGAGCAAAAAGAATGGGAAACGATTGCTGCTGAAATAGAAAAGACGGAAACAGCGATTATGGAGACAGAAGAAGGTATTGCCAACGCTGGTGCTGATTTTACAAAGCTGCAGGAATTAACAGCGAAGCTAGATGAGCTAAATGCACAATATGAACACCTTATTGAAAGATGGTCATATTTAGATGAAATCGTAAATGGATAAGGAGCGATAGACATGAAGATTATTACAATTGAACCGACACCAAGCCCTAATTCTATGAAGATTGTCGTTGATACAGAGTTACCTTTTGGCAAAAGCTATAATTTTACAAAGGATAATAAAGATAAAGCTACTGGTGAAGCAGCAGCCATTTTAGCAATTGAAGGTGTTAAAGGCGTTTATCATGTAGCAGATTTCTTCGCCGTTGAGCGTAATGCAAAGTACGCATGGGAAGGTATTTTAGCAAGCATTCGTCAAGAGTTAGGGGAAGATGTACAGGAAGTAAACAAAGAACAAGTAGCCAACGAATTTTATGGTGAAGTGTACGTTCATGTGCAGTTTTATAAGCAAGTACCACTTCAAGTAAAGGTATTTGATAATCAACGTGAGCACCGTGCAAGCTGTGGTGAGCGCTTTGTGGAAGCTTTCAATAAAATTATCGAGACAGCAGTTGATGAAAATTATATTTTCCAACGTAAGTGGATTGACTATGGCGTACGTTATGGAGAGCTTGAGGAAATTGCGGAAGCAGTAAAAGAGGAAATCGATGTCACATATTCTGAAGAACGTTTAGCAGAGATTGTCGCAACGATTAATGATTCTGAGAAAACTATTGACAAGCCAGCTAAACTAAAAATTACTGTTGAACAGTTTAAGCAACCGGAATGGGAAAAACGTTTCCAATTGCTTGACCAAATGGCAGATCCAGAGCTAGATGATTTACCACTTTTAGATTTGGCGTTACAAGATGAGCAAATGTCTATCCGTCGACTGGCAACCGTTTATTTAGGAATGATTGAAGATGTGGCAGTTGTTCCATATTTGGAAAAGGCATTACAGGACAAAAGTGCAGCGGTACGTCGAACTGCAGGAGATTGTATGAGTGATCTTGGCTTCGTGGAGTTTGAAGACGCGATGCAGCAAGCATTACAGGATAAAAACAAACTTGTTCGTTGGCGTGCAGCCATGTACTTATATGAAGTCGGTACCGAGAAATCATTAGCGGCATTAAAGGCTGCTGCAGAAGATAAAGAGTTTGAAGTGAAGCTACAAGTAAAAATGGCGATTGCCCGCATCGAACAGGGTGAGGAAGCAAAAGGTTCTGTTTGGAAGCAAATGACAGAATCTCGCCAACAATAAATTGAAACTTTAATCAGTGACCCGTTAATGGGAATAAAAGAAATAAACCAGCTCTCTGCTAAGAATCTAGTTCAACAGAGACGCTGGTTTTCTTTTATTGTTGCTTTTGGTAAAAAGTAAAATTCTCTACTAACGTTCCAATAAAAATATTAACCTTAGATAAATGATAAAACAAACTTGTTGTTTCGAAATTGTATACATCCCATTTCTTTCGGAAGTTCCAATTTGTCTTTTAATCTTCAAATGTAGTAGCACGATGTTATTAAAACTAGGCTGTTTTCTCAAAGATTGTTACTTCTGGTTTGGCTATCTTATTCTTCAACTAAAAAATTAGTTTAAGTACATTCTTTCACAAACTTTATTGATTTAGCAAAATTAAACAGTTTATATATTACAGAAATACTACTCCGTTAGCAGGAATTACTTCTTTTCGTTTCATATTTACATATTTCTTTGGCTGTTAATATGACCTTGCTTGCTAAATACTCTTATAATTAATTGCCCTAAAATATAAATAATTGAAACAAATATAATGGCGGCATCTCTGCCAAAAGGTTTAAACCAACCTCCATCATCAACTATAAAAAAATAGCCAAATATTAAAGAAATAACGGTCATAATAAAATTTAAGCCAAAGAACAAAGGAAATTTAATGTTTCTCGATGATATACCTACAACAATAATGAACACTAGAAATATCGGAAACAAAAAATCAGCGTGTTGCCTAGCAAGATGACTATTATATTCGTAAAAATGAAATAAAAAAGGAACTGGAAATAAAGACAAAATACTTATAATAAACCTCTTCAATTTATATATACCCCCTATATTAAATTGATAAGGAAAAACAACCTTATAGTGTAATTTTACATTATAAGGTTGTTTTTTTAATATGCTGTAGTTTTTTTATTTCTAATTCTTATTTAACTAAACTGCTTCGTTAGTAAAAAAGCGTCTTTACTTGTTGTATGTTAAAGTGAAAAATTTCACAAATAATAGAAAATAGATTATACTGGACTAACTATCATATAAAAAGGAGCATTTCCTATGACCGAGAATAATCAATCCGAAGTACCCCAAAAAAAAATCAGCCTGCAAGAGGCAGTAAAACAGCAGCTTGAAAACAAAAAGAACCATTCCTCTGCTAATAAAGGAAAAAAGAATGCCGACCTATCAACAAAAAAAATGAAAAGCCAGCAAACGAAAAAAACAAGCAATACCCGTAGAAAAATGGGTGTCTAATATACGGACAATATTGGAAAGACATATTGCCAGGCAAAGCTGTTGATATTGTTAAAAAAGAATCGAAAAAGGGAAGATTACCAGAGATATCATTTAAGATATTTTTACCAAATCGGGCACTCTTCCCCACGGAATTAAAGTCAGGCTAACAGATGGACAGATTGGACGTGTACAGGAAATCCACTCTTAATAAAAGAAGCGAAAAAGCATTCAAGGGCGAACTGTTCCCTGAATGCTTTTTTTAATTATTTTATTCTTTTCATTTTATAACTTGTTTAGCTAAATGCTTCATTAGTTCAATAAAGAAAAAAAGAGCTTCCTATGCAACTCAATGATCTTTAATTAACGCCACCGTTAGTTTAAGAAGAACAGCGAAGCTTATTAAACAATCG
Organism: Lysinibacillus sp. NPDC092081; assembly: GCF_044755845.1. NCBI lineage: Bacteria > Bacillati > Bacillota > Bacilli > Caryophanales > Bacillaceae > Lysinibacillus > Lysinibacillus sp. NPDC092081. Next base: position 16,002 of record NZ_JBIVRU010000001.1, on the reverse strand, counting down.
CTCCCTATTGTTGAAGATAGCAAAATATAAAAAGTGACGACTGCATACATACGTTGTAATGAAGTAAACTAAACTAATAAAGCACAAATGATTTTGTGTTTTATTAGTTTAATTTGACTCTTCAACAGGAGTTGGGTAATTACAGAATATAAGGTAGGAATTATTAAGAAACGAAGGAGAGAGATACGATGTTCGATCAAGTTGCGTATTTTATTTTTAGAGCCCTAGTAATTCTAACGGTTTTGGTTGTTGTGGTTGGAATCCCTCTTGGGGATACACTGATTAGAAAAAAATAAGACTGCATCCAAATGTTATCTTAGGGTGACAACCTTCAAACGTATGTAAATAAATAGACCAAACATATTATACATATAAAATATATTGGTCTATTTTTTATGATTCTGTTCGTAACGATTGTTGTTTTATCTTGTCTTACTCAACTAACGGAGCAGTTTAGTTCAATAAGCATCACTATTGTATTTAGTTATTTTTCCATATGTTGTATAATTTTGGGTAGTAATATTTAACTTTTAGTATTTTTAATAAATTATTTCGGGAGGTAAAACTGCCTTTGTTATAAATTTTTCATATAATCTGCTAGTTCTGTACTTTCTGTTTTGCGTAATTTTTTGTTTTCATCTTCCAACTCTTCAATTCTTCCTTCCAATTTTTTGATTCTCCGCCTAAGAGAAGCGATCATTGCGTCTTGATTTGCTTCGTCTCGCTTAACTCTTGCATTACTATATGCTTTTTCTTGTTGATCTCGTAAGAATTCAATACGTTCTCGAATGTCAGAATGATTATACAAGGTCGCTTTCGTTACGCCAGCTTCTTTTGCTACACTGTTGAAATTAATAGCCTTAGAATCCTTAGTAAGCCGTTTAATGGCGTTTTCAACCTTTTCTTTTGTCTTACGTTTACGTTCCTCGTGTAAGTGCCTTATTTGCTCTTCTCGGTCGATACTAGCCATTCTTAACACCTTTCTTCTGTACATATTTTTCATTACTTGGATGGCATTTTTTCAACTTTTTATTAAGTTTACTTATTGTTTCTTCATATCCTAAATCGATTTTGGATTTATTGGAATTCCTCTAAATAATTGTATATTCTTCCACGACTTCAATTTCACCGAAACCACCAAACAAAATATCATTAAATGCATCGAGGTTTCTGTTCCACTTCATACTTTCCAGAAAGAACAACTCTCGAAAACTCCTTACAAAATTCCTTACAAAATTCCTTAAAGCTTGAAAAATTATTCCCATCTACGACAAAAACTTTTTTCAGTTTAACCACCTTAAATGCATAGTATGTTTGATTTTTTTATCATACTTCCTCGCTGCACTAATCTGCTCCTCAGTTGAATAGCAACAATCTTTTCGAGAACAGCTTAAAACTAAAAGCTATTTATTTTTTTATCACCGAAAAATGAGATGACATGTTGATAAAATCTAAGTCATGCGAATAAGTTGATTGTAGTGGAGATCTGACGCCCCCAGGAAGCTTTGCTCTGCGCGAAAGCGAAGCGTCAGCGACAAATGTTTAATCTGCGCGAAAGCGAAACGTCAGCAACAAATGTTTAATCTGCGCGAAAGCGAAGCGTCAGCAACAAATGTTTAATCTGTGCGAAAGCGAAGCGTCAGCGACAAATGTTTAATCTGTGCGAAAGCGAAGCGTCAGCGACAAAGCGCCCAATCGGAACGGAAATCAATCACACGTTATGGTAATGATCCAATATTTTTTTATCGAAAAAATAACATAATGTAGAAAATTTAGTTATTTTCTAGCTTTTTACTACTAAACAAAACGTTAATAGCATTCTATGTTTTATTAACAAAGTGTCTAATACTTGTCTAATAGGACAATGTTAAAATGATTTAAATTCAGAATATTCTATAAAATAGGAGGCGCTTGAATGACAGTAACAAGTTTAAAGACAACGGAATCTTATATGCGTGACCGAAAAGCAGTTATTGAGCTTACACAAAAGCTAGTGCGTATAGAAAGCGTTTATCGAGAAGGTGATCCGAATGGCAATGAACAAGAAGTCGCGAATTTTGTCGCTCAATATTTACGTGATCTCGGGATTGAAACACATATAGAGGAGGTAGTGCCAGGCAGGCCGAATGTCATTGGTATTATTGATTCGGGTAAGCCAGGAAAAACACTACTCTTTGAAGGACACACAGATGTCGTTACTGAAGGAAATCGTGAAGCATGGACGTACGATCCATTCGGTGCAGAAATTATTGATGGTCGAATGTACGGCCGAGGCACAAATGATACAAAAGGAAATCTTGCGTGTATGATTACAGCTTGTCAGTCGTTGTTACTGGATCAGGAAGAATTTACAGGCAAGATTATTTTATGTATTCCATGTGATGAAGAAGGATTGATGCTAGGTATTAAACATTTTATAAAAAATGGCTGGGCAGATGATGTGGATGGGGCGATTATCTGTGAGCCAGAGGAAAATAATGTTTGTATCGCACAACGTGGGGCAATACGCTTGAAAGTAGATATTTTCGGTAAAATGGCGCACGGTGCAATTTCTTGGAGTGGCATTAACCCGAACTGGCGCATGGCACGCTTTATCGTGGAGCTTGAAAAATTGGAAAAAGAAGAGCAAGCACGTTTAGGTCGTGATCCGATGCTTCATTGGCCATCTATTACACCAACGATTTTACGAGCACCTGTAAAAGGGGATGCGCAAATTAATGTGATTCCTGATCATTGTATGACGACGCTTGATATTCGTACTGTACCTGCACAGGATCATGATGAGCTTCTCGGTAAAATCGAGACAATTATTAAGCGTCTGCAAGCAGATGATCCAGATTTTAAAGTGGAGCTAACGGTGCTTGACAATCGCCCTGCTACAGCAACTGCGAAGGAGGATCCTGTTGTACAAGCCATTTATGAGGCAGTTGCTGAGGTAACGGAAAAAGAGCCGAAATATAACGGTGTCCCAGGTGCTACTGATGGAACGTTCCTTCATGTCCATGGAGTACCGATAGTTACCGTTGGAGCAGGTGATCGTGATATTCCCCATCAAATTGATGAATATGTCGATATCGAAGAATTAGCAGAAACAACAGCCATTTACCGTTTGGCAGCATTAAAGTTTTTAGCAGGTGATGCACAATGACTCTCGCAAAGATCGCAGTCATTTCAGGTGATGGGATTGGAAAGGAAGTTATGGAGGAAGCACTAAAGGTACTAAATTTCCTTCATGAACATGATTCATCTTTACAAATAGAAACAACAATGTTTCCTTGGAGCTCAGATTATTACCTCAAACACGGTCGGATGATGCCAGACAATGCATTAGAGATATTGAAAGAGTATGATGCGATATTATTCGGAGCTATTGGAGATGCTCGTGTTCCAGATGACGTGACAGTATGGGAATTAATTATGCCAATACGAAAAAGCTTCCAGCAATATGTTAATTTCCGGCCGATTAAATCGCTACCTGGCATAGTCTCACCGCTTGCCAGCGGAAGAGATATTGATTTTGTTATCTTCCGGGAAAATACGGAGGGGGAATATTCCGATAGTGGTGGTCGAATTTATCAAAATCAACCACAGGAAATGACCATTCAAAACACGATTATGACACGTATCGGAATTGAAAAAATTGTCCAAGCCGCCTGTGATTATGCCTATAAAAATGGCAAAACAAAAATTACGAGTGCGACAAAATCGAATGCTATTATTCATTCAATGAAGTTCTGGGATGAGCATACTAGAAGAATTCTTGCGCAAAGCTCAACAGCGCTAGAGCTAGAATCTATCTATATCGACGCTTTAGTAGCCTATTTCGTGGAGCGACCGCAAGATTTTCAGATTGTTGTTGCCTCTAATTTATTCGGAGATATTTTATCAGATTTAGGGTCTGCCATTGTTGGTGGTCTTGGGTTGTCACCGTCAGCTAATTTAAATCCAGAAAAGGCATTCCCGTCTATGTTTGAGCCTGTGCATGGGTCAGCACCAGATATTGCAGGAAAGGGCATAGCAAACCCGATCGCACAAATTTGGTCACTTGCTTTGTTACTTGGACATATTGGGAGATCGGATTTAGAAGAGCTAATTGTACATGCGATTGAGACGGTTCTTCGAGAAGGGATCGTGAAAACCGCAGATATTGGTGGACAGGCGACAACAGCACAAATGGGTGATGCGATTTGTCAGGAAATTATCAAAATGAATTTAGCGGCAAGGGGTGTATAGGATGGCAGTAGAACAACAGGTCATCATCGTTACAGGTGCTGGCGGCGGTATGGGAAAAGCCATTATTCAGGAGCAGCTTGCAAAGGGTAATATTGTAGTTGGGCTCGATTTATCAGTAGCTTCTCTTAGCGATTTAGCGCAGGATGCCTTGCAATGCTTTGAAGTCAATGTCTTGCAAGAGGAGCGTGTGAACGAAGTATTCAAGCAGGTTTTTACCAAGTATGGACGGATTGATGGACTTGTCAATGCGCTTGGTATAGCGCAGGCAGCAACACCAATTGAGCAAGTAACGATGGACGAGTGGAATCGGTTAATGGATGTAAATGTTAAAAGCTTATTTATTACAACAAAGGCAGTCGTTCCTTATATGAAAGAGCGGCAAAAGGGCTCCATTGTAACAATCGCATCCATTTCTGCTGTACGTCCACGTCCAGGTTTGCAGGCTTATATTGCTTCTAAAGGGGCGGCAGAGAGCTTTACACGTGGTTTAGCTATTGAGCTAGCGCCGTTTCAATTACGTGTTAACACGATTCACCCAGGGCCAGCTGATACACAGATGCTCGGTCAATTTACGGCACAAGGAGCAGACGTCGAGCAAACAAAGCAAAGTGTCTTTGTTCAATCGGTCCCCCTTGGACGCTTAGTAGATCCATCAGACATTGCAGGAGCAGTAAGTTATTTACTCTCTGATGCAGCGAGTATGGTTACAGGAACGACATTACATGTAGACGGTGGTCGTGGACTATAGGAGGGATAAGGTGAAAAAAATTCCGATGTTGATAAATGGTGAGTGGGTTCACGCTGATATGGAGGCATTATTAGATGTTATGAACCCCTCGACTGGTGAAGTTGTTGCCCAAATTACGAATGCGAGTAAAGCTCATGTCGACGAGGCTGTACGTGCTGCACGTGTAGCGTTTGAAAGTGAAGAGTGGCGGAAAATAAAGGCCTATGAACGAGGACAGCTACTTGTTGAATTCGCCCACTATATACGCAAGCATGCAGAGGAATGGAGTTTATTAGAATGTCGTGATGTTGGAAAGCCGTTAACCCAAGCAAGAGCGGATATTGAAGCGGCAGCACGCTATTTTGAGTTTTATGGCGGAGCTGCTGATAAAGTAATGGGGGACACGATTCCCATTGAAGACGGTATTTTAAATGCGGTAGTGTTAGAGCCTGTCGGAATTACCGTACATATCGTGCCTTGGAATTATCCTATTCAAATTACAGCGAGAAGTGTAGCAGCTGCCATTGCTACTGGCAATGCAGTAATTGTCAAAAGTGCGGAGGATACGCCATTAACTACACACGCCATAACGGAATGGTTTGCGGGTAAATTGCCAAGAGGTATTTTTCAGCATATTACAGGTTTAGGTCGTGAAGTTGGGCCATATTTAACATCTCATCCTGATATTAATCACATTACGTTTACAGGCTCTGTTCCAACAGGCATTGCAGTGATGAAGTCAGCTGCTGAAAATGTTGTACCTGTAACGTTAGAGCTTGGTGGGAAATCACCAAATATTGTTTTTGCGGACGCCAACATGGAGCAAGCACTTGATGGAGTTGTACGTGCCATTATTCAGAATGCCGGACAAACATGCTCTGCAGGGGCTAGACTATTAATTGAAGAAAGTGTCAAAGAAAAATTTATGGCACAATTAGTGCAAAAATTTCAAGCTTTAAAAGTTGGTCCGGGTGAAGCAGACGTTGATATGGGGCCACTTCTAAATGAACGACAATATACGAAGATTTCAACACTGTTGCAAAAAGCGAAGGAAGATGGTTATGTGGTCACTGGTGGTGAAACACTGACGATTGAAGGCTATGAACATGGCTATTATGTTGAACCAACAATACTGGCAGGAGTAGAAGCTAACGATCCACTCGCACAGGAGGAAATTTTCGGACCGGTGTTGACTGTATTGACATTTACGACGGTTGAGGAAGCAATTGCTGTAGCGAACAGTACAGATTACGGTTTAGTTGCAGGGGTTTGGTCAAAGGATTTAGATACGGCACATTATGTCGCTAGCCGTGTAAAAGCTGGACAAGTGTTCGTTAATAACTATGGAGCAGCAGGCGGAATTCAAATGCCGTTTGGTGGCTATAAAAAGAGCGGTATTGGTCGAGAAAAAGGTTTTGTCGCGTTGAGGAATTATACGCAAATGAAAAATATCGCAATTCGCTATGCACTACCAAATCAAATATGAGATGGAGGTATGCATATGGAACAGCCAAAAGAAAATCAGGTGCTCCTAGAGGTAAATCATTTAAAAATAAAATTCCATTTAAAAAATGGTCAGCAGGCGAAAGTTGTTGATGATGTGAGTTTTGCCATTCGTAAGGGAGAGACGGTTGCGCTTGTAGGTGAGTCTGGAAGCGGTAAAAGTATATCATCGTTATCCATTATGCGATTATTGCCCATACCACCAGGAGAAATTACAGCTGGTACGATTAAATTGAATGGTAAAAATCTCTTAGACTATAAAAATAAAGAGATGAGCAATATAAGAGGCAAGGAAATTAGTATGATTTTTCAAGAGCCGATGACATCATTAGATCCAGTTTTTACAATCGCTAATCAAATGATGGAAGGAATTCGTAGGCATCAAGGGATTTCAAAAAAAGAAGCGAGGGAGAAATCTCTACAGCTCTTAAAAGAAGTTGGTATTGCCAATGCAGAAAAGGTTATTGCTGAATATCCGCATCAATTATCAGGTGGTATGCGTCAGCGTGTCATGATTGCGATTGCAATGTCCAATAACCCTCAGTTGCTGATTGCTGATGAGCCGACAACGGCACTTGATGTAACAGTACAAGCACAAATTTTAAAGCTTATGATGAAGATGAAGGAAGAACATCATTCGGCTATATTATTTATTACGCATGATATGAGCGTTGTAGCGGAAACGGCAGACCGAGTTATGGTCATGTATGCAGGACAAATCGTAGAAGAAGCCCCCGTGCGAGAGCTTTTTATGAATCCAAAGCATCCGTATACAACAGCTCTTTTAAAAACAATGCCTAATCTAGACGCAGATGTTAAAAGGTTACCGTCAATCCCAGGCACTGTTCCACCAGGTTATGCGTTACCAGAGGGCTGTCGCTTTGCACCACGCTGTCCATTTGCGATGGAACAATGCCATGAGGTGCAGCCTGAGGTAATCCATATTCAAGACGAGCATAAAGTGCGCTGTCATTTATTTACGGAGAAGGGGGCGCTTGATCATGACGAAGAAAGAAGTTTTGCTTGAAATTAATCATTTAAAAGCCTACTTTCCTGTTAAACGTAAGTCGATGAAGGAAGAGAAAAAGGTCATTAAAGCAGTCGATGATATTTCTCTTGAAATTTTCCGTGGCGAGACGCTTGGTATCGTTGGAGAATCCGGCTCCGGAAAATCGACGTTTGGTCGAACTATTTTAAAACTCGTTGAACCGACCGAGGGAGAAATTTTCTATAAAGGACAGCCCATTCAGCAGTTAAAGGGAAGTAAGCTGCAAACCTATCGTAATCAAATGCAAATGATTTTTCAGGATCCTTTTGCATCACTCAATCCCCGTATGCGAATAGGTGCCATTATCGAAGAGCCGATGAAGCTACAATTAACATTAACGAAAGAGCAACGCAAAGAACGTCTAAAGGAGCTTTTACAAAAGGTTGGTCTACCAGAAGATGCTATGCAAAAGTTCCCGCATGAATTTTCCGGCGGCCAAAGACAACGAATCGGGATTGCGCGGGCTCTTGCTATTCATCCAGAGTTCATTATTGCGGATGAGCCTGTGTCTGCACTAGATGTTTCGGTGCAGTCACAGGTCTTGAACTTAATGATGGATTTACAGGATGAATTTCATTTGACCTATTTATTTATTTCACATGATTTAAGTGTTGTGAAACATATTAGCGATCGAGTGGCTGTATTGTATTTAGGGAGGGTAGTGGAAATTGGCGCAAAGAAAGAATTATATGCGAATCCTCTGCATCCATATACGCAGGCACTGCTATCAGCCATTCCAATTATCAATTTTGATCAACCGAAACAAGAAATATCGTTACAGGGAGAATTGCCAAGCCCTATGAATCCTCCTGTAGGTTGTGTGTTTCATACACGTTGTCCATATGTGATGGAAAGATGTCATCAGGAACGACCTGTGCTTCAGGAAGAAAATATACAACAACGGGTAGCGTGCTTTTTATATGATAAATAAACTGAAAATTTAGTTTTTATAGGGTGAGGTGTGTATTATGTTTGGAAATATTACAGATGTGCCTGGAGTTAAGGTTGGGCATTCAGAAAATAGTGAAGGAATTACTGGCTGTACAGCGATTTTAGTGGAAAATGGTGCAGTTTGCGGTGTCGATGTAAGAGGCTCTGCACCAGGCACTCGAGAGACTGATGCACTTGATCCCATTAACGAAATTGATCATGTACATGGGATTTGCTTGTCCGGAGGAAGTGCATTCGGATTGGATGCTGCGACAGGAGTAATGCAATTTTTAGAGGAGCAGGGTATTGGTGTGGATGCAGGTGTTGCTACCATTCCAATTGTTCCTAGTGCTGTACTGTTCGATCTATTTATAGGTGATCCAAAGACAAGACCAACTGCTCCAATGGGCTATGAAGCAGCTAAGAGTGCGGTTATTGGTCCATTTGCAAATGGTAATACAGGAGCCGGTTTTGGTGCGACTGTAGGGAAATTGGCAGGTCCTCAATTTTGTATGAAAGGTGGGCTTGGTAGCGCCTCTATAGCAGGCAAAGAGGGTGTTATAGCTGGGGCTATTGTTGCTGTCAACGCTGTTGGGGATGTAAAAGATCCTAATACAAGAGAAACGCTAGCAGGTGCAAGGAATCCGAAAACAGGGGAATGGATTGATTGCTGTACTTATTTAGAAGAGTATGTGCAATCGGAAGCATTGTCTGGTACGAATACGACAATCGGTGTCATTGCAGTGAATGCCAGGCTGACAAAAGCAGAGGCGAAAAAAATAGCCCAGCTTACACAAAATGCTCTCGCACGAACGATTTATCCTGTTCACACAATGCTGGATGGAGATACAATTTTCGTGCTAGGTACAGGAGATAAAACATATCCAGTTGACTATTTGGGCCATTTGGCTACGAGAGCTATGGAGGTAGCGATCATCGCTGGCATTAAAGCTGCTGATAAATTAGCTGAAATAGAAAGCTTTAAAAGCATTCAAATAATGACCACATAGGGGATAGGGGGAAATGACATGAGGCTGAAGAACAATTGGTTGATGCTGTTGTTGATATTGATAGTAGGTTTACTAATAAGTGCCTGTTCAAGTAATGACGGAAAAGATGCAAGTTCTGGTGGAAAGTCAGTAGCAGATTTACCTCAAGACATCGTAGTCCGTGTGAATGATGATCCAGATTTTTTAGATCCACATAAAGCAACAGCATCTATATCGTACCAAATGATTCTTAATATTTTTGAAGGACTAATGGCACCGGAAACGGATGGTACTTTAAAAGAAGGGTTAGCCGAAAGCTATGAGATATCTGACGATGGCTTAACCTATACATTCAAAATTCGTCCGGGTGTGAAATTTCATAATGGTGAGGATTTAACGATTGAGGATATTCAGTATTCATTTGATCGTTTAATGGGGAAAAACGGTGGCGAAAAGATGTCAAACAGCTTTGATAATGTTGCGTCAACGGAAGCACCAGATGCCAATACATTTGTGATCAAGCTAAAGGAGCCAAACTCCAACTTCTTATATTCATTAACTGCTCGACAATCAGCCATCTTACCAAAAAGTAATGATGGAAAGCATAATGAAAACCCAATAGGTACTGGACCTTTTGCTTATGTAAAATACTCTCCTGGTACAAATTTAGAATTGAAGAAAAATGAACACTACTGGAAGAAAGGGTTACCTTACTTGAATAAAGTGACATTTACCTTCCAATCGGATGATCAAGCGGCGATTATGAGTTTAATGGCCAATGAAGTCGATTTGACGAGTGTACCTTGGCAGCGCGTAAGTGAAGTAGAAAGTAACTATAACTTATCTCATCAAAATAATAACTCATCATTAATCGTTACATTTAATGAAACTAAAGCCCCTTTTGATAATGTAAAGGTCCGTCAAGCAATGAACTACGCTATTAGTAAGTCCGATATTATTGATTCAGTGTTTGCAGGCTATGCGGTACCACTTGGTTCAAATATGAGTCCAGCGATGGGGGACTATCAAAAGAAAGGCTTAGAAAATATGTATAAGCGTGATGTGGAAAAAGCCAAAGCATTATTAGCAGAAGCGGGCTATCCTAAAGGCTTTAAAACAAAAATCACAGTGTCTTCTCATAATGATATGTATTCAAATATCGCGCAAATCGTAGCGGCTAATTTAAAGGAAATCGGTATTGATGTGGAAATTGAGGTTGTAGAATGGGGCATTTGGCTAGACCGAGTTTACTTTGGTCGCGACTATCAAATGACAACAATCGATTTAACAGGTCGTGCATCTGCCTATGAAATATTAAATGATTATATTTCAACAAATGATGGTGAAAACTTCTTCAAATTTAAAAATAATGAATACGACAAAATTATGGCAGACGTTTTAAAAGAAAAAGATCAGGCAAAACAAATTGATTATTACCATCGTGCACAGGAAATTTTAGCTGAGCAGGCAGCAGCGGTTTACATCGCAGATTATCAGATTGTTTGGGGTTCTAATAAAAAAGTTACTGGATTAAAGAGCTACCCATTCTGGTACCATGATATGTCTGAAGTTAAATTTTCCAACTAGAAAGGGATGAGTGCTAGATGATGTATATAATACGTCGATTCATCCTGTTAATAACAACCATCCTTCTAGTGTCAATAATTACATTCGGTGTTTTTCAAATTTTACCTGGTGATCCGGTTCGGACAATGTTAGGCACCGAAGCGGATCCCACACAAATTGAAAATTTGCGATCAGAGCTTGGCTTGAATCGCCCCCTTTATGAGCAATATACAGATTGGATGAAGGGATTATTGACAGGGGAATTAGGAAATTCCATTCGTTTTTCAATGCCAGTAAAAGAATTACTGTTTGACAGACTTCCTGTAACGATGTCATTAGCTGGGCTCACCCTCTTAATTGTGTTACTCATTTCCTTACCATTGGGGATGTTTGCGGCGAGAAGACAAAATAAGCTCAGTGATGTGTCGTTGTCGACAGTGACGCAAGTTGGCATGGCCATTCCTTCTTTCTGGCTTGGTATGATACTCATTTTATATATTGGCATGCAGTTCAGCTTCTTTAAAATAAGTGGGTATATTCCGTGGACACAAAGTGTAGCAGGAGCGTTAAGTACGCTCGTTCTCCCAGCGTTAACAATTGCGATTCCACAAATTGCGGTCAATTTCCGCTATGTTCGTACGGCTATTTTAGAGCAAGTTCAGCTCGATTATGTGCGTACGATTCGTAGTAAAGGGATGTCTGAGCACAATGTTATGTATAAGCATGTCTTAAAAAATTCGATGATTCCAATATTAACGGTATTTGGGTTGATCATGGCTGAAGTTGTTGCTGGAACGATTATTGTGGAGCAAGTATTTTCGCTACCAGGTGTCGGTCAACTCCTCATCACGGCTATTAGTAATCGTGATTTTCCATTAGTACAGGGAATCGTGATGTATATTACTGTTGCGGTGGTCATGATCAATTTTATGGTCGATATTTTATATTCTGTGTTAGATCCTAGAATCCGATTACGATGAAAGGTGGATACGATGAAAAATATACAAAGGTACATGAAAAATATCAATTTAATCATTGGTCTACTAGTCATTGTCGGTTTTCTAATCGTAATGATTATCAGCTTTTTTTATACACCACATGATGTGAACTCGATGAATATACCTCAAAAATTACGTAGCCCAAGTAGTGATTATCTTTTTGGTACGGATGAATTTGGCCGTGATATTTTTAGCCGTATTATGAAAGGAACACAAACGGCCTTTGCAGTCGGACTACTGACGGTATTTATCGGAATAATTTTTGGTATTTTAATTGGGGGTATAGCGGGGTATGTAGGAGGCTGGATTGATGAAATTTTTATGCGCATGATGGATGCATTAATGGCCTTTCCAGGAATTATATTAGCTTTAATGCTCGTTGCGGTATTTGGACCAGGGATTGTTAATACTGCTATTGCATTAGGCATTATTGCCATACCGGCCATTGCTAGAATTGCGCGTAGTGGATTCGTCCAACATCGTGACACTGAATATGTCTTAGCAGCAAAGTTAATCGGCGTAAAACCTTATAGCATAATGTTTCGCCATATATTACCCAATATTTCATCGCAGATTATCGTCGCCGCAACTGTAACCTTTGCAACTGCGATGCTTGCGGAGGCGGCACTGAGTTATTTAGGGCTTGGCGTGCAGCCACCAAACCCTAGTTGGGGACGAATGTTAAAAGATTCACAAGCTTATTTAGTTGGAGCCCCTTGGTACACTTATGCACCAGGTGGAGCCATTACAGTACTTGTATTAGGTTTGTATATGCTTAGCAATGCGTTACGCGATTTTATGGATCCACGTTCAAAAGCGTAAAATATCAGGTGCTGTTTTTTTCAATAATTCATAGGCCTTCACCGCTATTTCTATATTGAGGCGGTGAGGGGCCTGTAAAAAATCAGCTCCTAAAATATTTTCTAGTCGTTCAATTCGTTTATAGAGTGTTTGACGGACAATAAATAGTTGTTCAGCTGTATCATTCTTGGCACCATTACATGCTAAATAAACACAGAGCGTTTGATAAAGGTCATTACCATTCTTTTGATCAATCAACAGTATTTCTTGTAAATAATCTTTAACGTATTGCAAAAGGGCAACATGATCCTGATGTAATAACAATCTGTAAACACCTAAATCCTTGTAGTAAATAGAAGAAGCAAGTTCATTGTGTTGCATTTGAATGGTTGTTTTTGCCTCTTTATAGCCTTGTTGTACGCTGTTAATGGATTGATAAACATTGCTAATACCAAAGGTAAGGGTTATTTGCTCGAAAAGCTGTGGTGTTTTTCGAGCAACAATCTGCTGTATAGCTTGATTAAAAGAGTCGCGATTTTCCTCCATATCATCTGCAGCAATGTAAAATGCAAGGATAATAATTTCATGCTGTCGAACCGACACGGTAGGGAAAAAGCCAAGTTTTTTTATAATGGAACGAACAAACATGACATTTTGTAGCTGTATTTCTTGCCAGTCTTCCTCTGAAAAGGTATTGGCATAATCAAGCATATTAAACACGACTACGCGATAAAATAAGTTGCGACTTTCCATCGGCAAATAACTTTGATAATACTGAAGATCAATCGGTTCTCCTTGTATTAAGGCGAGGATAAATTCATCCTCACGACTTTGCTGCCGTTCCTGTAGCATTCGATTACGCATTAATATTTGGGCAATAGACATTGTTGCACGTTCAAGGTTTAACAATGTATAATCACTTGGCTTCGGCAGTGCAGAACGCATACATAAATAGCCCCATACTTGTCCAAGTCCATTGACTGGAATGATGACGAAATAATCTTTATCAATGGACAGTAGTTGAATAGGTTCGTGTAATTCTAGTTGCTGACAGTGGTCCTCCATAAGTTGTAAATACTTTTTGGCTTCTATTGGATAATAAAAGCTTTTTGTATCTTCAGAGACAAATAAAAATAATGCATCTGTATCTTGATGAAGCACCTGTAAAATTTTTAAAATCCCATTTGGCATTAACGACAATTCCATAAAAGTCCTTGATATCGTATCAAGCTGTGTTAATGCTTGCTGATGCTGATTAATAATGTAAGTATGTAGATCCTGCGTAATATCGATAAATCTTACAACCTCTTCAAAAATGATGATAGGAAAATCATGAGCATTAGCCATTGCAACCAGTTCTGCAGGGACATAATTAAAATAATCACCAATCTCAATACAAAGAGCTGCAGCACCGTTACGAATAAGGTTTTGTAAGTAAGCAATTTGTGTTTCACGCTCTAATTGTAAACCTACACCGGTTGTTAATATGAGCTCACCGCCATTTATTAAAGTATCAAAATCTTTTATTTCTAAAATATGTGTCCATAGTACTTGTCGATTTAGGCCTTGTTGTCCTGCGATTAGCTTGGCAGATTCAAAATGCTTTCGCTTTAATACATCACGTACAAGTAGAGGATGTTTCGACATAAATAAGCACCTACCCTTCGATTGTACTTTAATAATTATGTTAGATTAATCAGAAATTTTCAACATTAACTAGAATAATAGAGTAAATTCGTTGAATAAGGGTTCCCGGGGATAGAGGCGGACGGATGTACGGCGTGAAGAGATAAAAAGGTATTCTTCGCAAAGAAAGGCGATTCCAAATGTTCAGAAGCGCAAGGAATCGCCTTTAATAATTTCGTGTATGACCTTTTTTTACATATTCCCAATCAGTTTCAATGTTTTGACGAATACGAATTAATAAGTCGTGAATACTGTCAATTTCTTCAGGAGAAAAACCATCTAATGCTCTAGCATTCGAATAGTCTCCTTCTCGCTTTAACAATGGATAAATCTTTAGACTTTTTTCTGTTGGGAAAAGCTGTTTGTTTTTCTTGTTACCAACTTCATTACGCTTTTCTACAAAGCCTTTTGTTTCTAATTTTTGAATCGCTCGGGAGGCAGTTGTGCGATCTACCTTCAATAGTTCCGCAACCTTTTCCTGAATAATACCAGGGTTTTCACAGATGCGGGTGACATACAAATATTGTCCCTTTGTTAAATCGAGTTCTTTAAACTCAATATTACTAATGGAATCAAGTGCCCGTGCAATCGCACCAATATCTCGCAAAATTTCCTTCATTGATTGCCTCCGAAAAAAATATTGTATTTGCAATAAAAAATGCTCTATACTATATATTATCATCCATGCAAAGAAATTTCACTTCATATATACAGTGGGGTTCTTTTGTAAGGCGGTTCTAGCGGCGAAGAGGACGGCTTTAGCGGCGGAAAAAACAGTTTTAGCGGCGAAGAGGACGGCTTTAGCGGCGGAAAAAACAATTTTAGCGGCGAAGAGGACGGCTTTAGCGGCGGAAAAAGCAGTTTTAGCAGCGAAGCATACGGCTCTACCGACGGAAAACAAAGTTCTATCAACGGAGAGTACGCTCCTAACAGCAAAAAACGAGGAGGAATATAAAGATGAACACGAAAAAAATTATAGATGAACAGGATTTACAAACAGCATTTGCCATTCGTCAAAAAGTTTTTATTGAGGAGCAAAAGGTGCCAAAGGAAGAAGAATTTGATGAATTCGACACACTAGATGCAGCATGTGATCATATTCTTGTGTACTATAACGAACAACCTGTTGGAACTGGCAGACTGCGAGTTGTTGATGGCTACGGCAAACTAGAGCGTATATGTATATTAATAGAATTCCGCAAATTTGGTCTAGGTAAAGTGATTATCCAAAGTTTAGAGGAAATAGCACTTGAAAAAGGTTTAACAAAATCTAAATTAAACGCACAATCCTATGCAGAGGGCTTTTATGAAAAATTAGGCTATAAGCGTGAAGGTGAAGAATTTATGGATTGTGGCATCCCACATATTTTAATGAAAAAAATAATTTAATAGGGTGTAGTGGTATTTATTTTTCATTTTAAAAAATGAGGCTGGGACAAAACCCTCCTCTGAAAACTAATAAGCCGTTGAAATTTTACGACGAGTAAAATTTCAACGGCTTTGATTGTTTTTTACATTAAA